>JANLPR010000117.1:0-76646 GCA_031367345.1 Bacteroidota bacterium
AAGCGACGTCGTCAATACGAGTATTAACGCCATCGCTTTTTATTAAAACCGAAATAGTTTGAAGCAGCATGCACAAGACTCAATACAACAACGACTAACAGGCAAATTCAAGAAATGCAAACAAACAGTTTCTTTCATAGATAAGATTCAGCGTGCACTTCATGAATTTGCCTTCCGTTAGGCGTCATGCTATTAATCGCGAACGAAAAACTGAACACGAAAATTAAGTTTAAACAATTTAAATATTTTAGCCCTAAAAAATAATGAACAAATTTCTCATCAATATATTTTGGCTTTTACTAATAACATTTATTGTGCAAAGTTGTAAAAAAGAGGAAACTAAAAACACAAGTTGCGCTTATACTGAGGAGGCCCCGCCGCGATATATGTTGGCGCCTGACTCAGTAAAAACAGATTCAACAATAACCATTTTGGTTTATTATGATAATCAGAAACATTGTCAACATTTCAATTCATTCAGTTCGATTTTTGTTGACAGCACAGTAACAATTGCATTACAAACCCAAATTGACAGTTGTAATTGCTTTGACGATTTTGATTTGCAAACTCCTATTTTTCATTATAAGGCTCCAAGTTCTCCTGGACATTCAATCATATCAATTCACGTATCTGACACATTGTATTATAGGGACACTATCGTTGTCTATTGACTTCATTATTGACTAGATGGAATTGATCAATATATTTCAAATTAGATAGCTGCGATTCAATAAACTCTTCAAACTAAGTAAAAAATAGCACGAACGCCTAACATCGCATTGCCAAAACATTATTTTTTGACTCTTTTTATTTTTATATTTCGGTAAAAAAATAATGCTTCGGCAATGCCTTCCGTTATGCCTCATTGTAAAAAGACACTGTAACCCGACAGACAACCCGACAGAAAAAAAAGCGTATTATTGCAAAACAAAACAACAATTAAAACAAACCTAAATTCAAGTAAATAAATAACAATTAAAACAAAAAAAATGAAACACAAAAAAGTAAAACTCAGTGTTTTGTTGTTAGGTCTGGGACTAACAGCACAAGCACAACAAGCAACCACCGCCACAGGCGGTAATGCTTCGGGTAGCGGAGGAACCGTTGCTTATTCGGTAGGGCAAATTGTTTATACCACCAACACAGGAACCACAGGTTCGGTAGCACAAGGCGTGCAGCAACCCTTCGAAATTTCTGTTGTATTGGGTATCGATAATCATTCTATTAATTTAGAATTAACCGCTTACCCAAACCCTACTACCAATTTTTTAACACTTAATGTAGGTAACGCTGAACTTTCTACTTTGAATTTTCAGCTTTACGACATTAGCGGAAAATTAATTGAAAGCCGAAAAATAATAAGCAGTAGCGAAACCATTGCAATGGAAAACTTACCTACTGCCACCTATTTTTTAAAAGTAACCAACAATAACAACGAAGTAAAAACATTTAAAATCATTAAAAACTAAAAATTATGAAAACAAAAATTTATTCAATCGTAGCAGGGCTTTTATTAACGGTAAGCGTATTTGCCCAAGCCCCACAAAAAATGAGTTACCAAGCCGTAATTCGCAACATTAGTAATGCATTAATAACATCAGTTCCGGTTGGTATGCAAATAAGTATTTTGCAAGGTTCTTCAACAGGCACAGCCGTTTATGTAGAAACACAAACAGTAAGCACCAACGCCAATGGTTTAGTAAGTTTAGAAATTGGAACAGGTACAATTGTTACAGGTACTTTTGCAGGCATTAATTGGGCAACTGGACCTTATTTTATAAAAACAGAAACCGACCCAACAGGCGGCACCGCTTACACCATAGCAGGTACAAACGAATTAATGAGTGTTCCTTATGCTTTGTTTAGTGCTAACGCAGGAGTAGGCGGTTTTACACACTACCTTGGCGAAGCCTTTGGCGGTGGTAGAATATTTTACCTATACAAAGGCAGCGATGGTTTAGAACATGGCTTAATTGTAGCACTTACCGAAAGCACAGCCCAATGGCAAACAACAGGTACATTAGTAAATGCAAACCGTAGCGAAGACGGAGCTTACAATACAGCATTAATGACAGGTAGCCCAGCGGCTACATACATTGCAGGATTAGGAGCAGGTTGGTATCTACCAAGTATTGACGAACTTAATAAACTTTGGGATAATCGATACGATGTCCAAAAAGGCTTACGTACAGGTGGCAACACGCTACTTTCAAATACAGCTACCTATTGGAGCAGTACCGAGTATGACGCCCCCATTGCGTACTCCTTCTACTTCTTCTTTGGTTACGCCTACTACAATAGTAAGACAAATACGTACACCGTGCGTGGAGTAAGGGCTTTTTAACAATTTATCTATTTAACTATTTAAATATTACCGCAAAGCGGTCGATTTTTATTTTTTGTAAATGGCATTATATTGAAAATTCTGCCAGTAGCGCCCCCATTTCATCGCAATTTTCAGCCCCCAGCAAGAATCTTCTGAAACAATTGCTAGTATTGGGCTTAAAGGTTAAATTGTCAGGGGGCTATTTTTTTCGGTCAAATGGGAGCTGAAGGAGTGAGATTTCCAGGTAACGCAAATGATCTGGTGTCTTAGTTTCACCTTGACATTCCGATCAAGGCAACCGCATTCAATTTGGTATACGCTTTTTAGCGTTAACGCATTTGGGCTTCGGTTTGAATTATTGGTAGATTCAGCTTAAAGAAAATCATTTTGCGATTAAATAATTTCGTTTGGTGCTGTAGGTGAGTAAATACCCCCTTTTATTTTCCTCTTTTAAAAAAGATCGTTTGACCAGTTCTTCAATGAAAGATTGTTTTTGTAAAAATGGATCTAATAATTTTTCAACTCTATTTTCAGAAATGCCAATTCTCTTTCCAAATTCTATAAAATCGTTTTTAGAAGGATGATTGTTTTTTTTATATTCTTCACTTTTGAAGCTATCAGCAAATAGTCCCTTATCTAAGGCGAAATCTGTATCATCGACATGCAGTTGAGTATTTATTAAGTCATATGCAGGACTGAGCAAATAATCACCTTTGGATGATTCAAGTATTGAAAAGTTTTTCAGGTGCGCGTCACCGTTTGAAAACAAAAAGTTAAATGCCACCAATGAAAAATATTTTTCTATTTCTACTCTCCAAGCAGGAACATATTCGTGAATCAACATGCCTATTTCTTCATAGCTGTATTCGTATTTGAAATTTGCTCCGGCATTATCTTTTGTTTTACGTGCTAATGTTGCAAAATCCTCCTTGCCCAACTTCTCACCGTCATCTTTAACATCAAAACGTTTTGTGATATATGCGGGAGAACCATTTTTAAAAAATATCATTGCACATTCAGCAGTGCTTAAATTATATACTTGTTTTGCAATTTGCATCGTGAGATGCTCGTTTGCCGGTACTTGATCGACTTTCTTTAAATCTCTTGGTATTGGTTTTAAAATATAAGTACCCTGTTCACCTTCTTTTGTCAAACGCAGCACATTTTTATCGAGTAGTAAACTCAGTTTTTCCTGGACGCCTGATATAGATATACGTTTGCGATTTTCTATAAATTGTTCCGCAACTTCTTCATTAAGTTGTGGTGCATCATAAGACAAGACATGACTTACTTTTTTTCCGTTAAACAAATTTCTTATACAACTTGGACTATACGTTGTAAATCCTTCGGCCAAAGTTCCCGGACAATATTTTAGTTCATCTGAATTCATTTCTGTTCTGCAATTCGTTTTACGGTTACTGCTCCTATAGTATCATATTGCGCTGTGGCCATAAGTAAACCAAAATTGTCACCTTCATCAATTCTCAATTGTGTGCATTGTAATTTTCTATTCACACCTTCACTTAACATGTTGAAGAAAAATGGAAATAAAAAATTGCTGCGGTATTCCTTTTGAGTTTTTTGAAGCGTTAAGCTGATTGCCGGTTTAGTTGCATCATTAAAATAAAGATCATCATAGCTAAATACATATTGCTGCTGATTTTCTTCTGTCAGCGTTCCGGCGAAAGTGCCGTTGCGATATACTTCGACTATTCTCATTTATTTAAAATTTCTTTTTCACTTCAATGATCAGTTCCATTCCCAAAACTTCTGCTAATTTGTTCAAGACTTCCAATGAAGGATTTCCTTGTCCCCTTTCCAATTTGTACAAAGTGTTCGTACTCACATTAGCTATTTCAGCCAAGTGTGGTTGAGTTATATTCAATTCCTTTCTTCTGTTTCTTATACTTTCACCAAGGACTTTCACTAACATTATAATGTGATTTTACCAGTAAAAGTAATTTATTTTTTGAATTAAACGAACAAAATCACAGTATAGTGTGATTTAATTGGAAATTCTGCCAGCAGATCCCCCCCTTCATTGCCATTTTCAGGCCCAGCAAGAATCTACTGAAACAATTGCTACCATTGGGCTTAAAGGATAAATTGTCAGGGGGCTATTATTTTTTGGTCAAATGGGGGCTGAAGGAGTGAGATTTACAAGAACTTAAAGAAAAATTGGTGTGTTCCATCTTGGAACATACCACTCAACATGGTGCATTAAAAGGGAAAACGCAAAAGTTAAGAGTAAGTACTATAATCTAGATGCTATAATATCGGTTGGATTTAGAGTCAATTCGGCCTGAGCAACTCAATTCAACCAATGGGCTACGCAGCGTTTGAAAGATTATCTGGTAAAAGGGTATGTTGTTAATAAAAAAATTCTAAAGGCATCTAACGAACAATAGGGTGATTTGAAGCAAAGTATTAAGTTGTTCGAAGTTTATTGCTAATTTTAAATTTCATTTTATGAAATATCTATCAATGAAATCGAATGCAAATCGCGGATTGAATTTTTCATTCCTTTTATACTTATTTCTTGGTTTGAGTTCTGCTAAAGGGCAGCAATTAGATTTTGAAAAGTATTATTTCGGTAACCTTGATCTCGAGAATTACGATGTAATTAAAACATCGGACAATGGCTTTCTTATGACAGGAAATACTTTTGGATTTCTGAACGATTATTTCCTTATGAAAATGAATGAATTTGGAGATACTTTGTGGGTCAAATTTGCTCCAGCTGGCGGTTTTTCTAGTGGTAAAACTATTAAAGAGCTTTCGAATGGTAACTATGCAGTGTTGTGTACAGAATTTAACGCAAGACTATGGCTTGTGATTTATGATTCAACCGGCAACATACTTTCTTCGAATCGTTTTACTGGAAACGGAGATTTATATATTACAAATATCAGTGAATCAAATGGCAATCTATTTCTTTTAGGTCAAGATCGCAGTAGTTTAGGAACTTATTTAATAAAAACTGATTTGGCTGGAGATAGTATGAATTGCCATATCGATACAACATTTCTCATCTCTAATCATAACAATTCAGTCTGTTTTGACGGTAGAAATTTTGTAGTCGCAGGTACATCTATTGACTCTTCAGTCACCTATCCTTCTATTGAAAAGTTTGATACAAGTGGTAACGTAGTATGGAAAGTTGATTATCCTCAATATTCCGGAAGTACAGGATCTGAGCTAATTCGCTATTCTGATGGGTACGTCTTTAAAGTCGTTACTTTGTCACCTGGTGCTAATATTTTAAGAATTGATTCAGGCGGTTCAATCATTTGGGACACTCCGATTTCATATCTTAGTTCTTCGGTTTTAAGTCCTGGTAATTCGAGGATACTTGTTATTGAGGATGTTGTTGATTTGTATTGGTATGATAGTACGGGTACTTTTATGCAACGCCAAACATTCCCTTTAACCCTGCCTAATGTAAGTGATGAATATGTTGTCAATTCTTTCGTAGATAACCAACAGATATTTGTTTCCGGCACTGTACAAACATGGCAAACTAGGATTCATTCTTCAGGTTTTCTGGTTCAATTAACTGACACTTCACTTGTTTCGTCAAATGACCTTCAAAGAAATTATAATAATTATGTGTATCCAACAATGTGCACTTCTGGTGAACAAATATATTTTCATGTCGTAGATAAATTTTCCAAGCAATCGAAGTACACAATTTATAGCTCTCTTGGAAAAGTAATATCAGAAGGTGTAATTTCAATTTCAGATTCTTATTCTGAACCAACTATAAAAATACCTGCTTCAATTACTGATGGATTGTATTTCTTAAAAATATTTTTAAATAGTTCAAATTATACATTCCGGCTAATTGTTCAATAACATCCAACTGAGGGAATATAGCTTGAGTGGATGCAGGTTTGAGTCTTTGTCTGTAATTCCGCTTATCAATCGCCCAACGGGATTTCAAGAAATTATTTGGTTTAGAATAAAGTTTAAAGCCCAACGTTTAATATATTGCAATTGCTAAATTTAAGATAATTTGAAATCATTTTTAATAATCATTTTTATTTTAACTCAAACTACCGCTCAATCTCAAATACCCGAATGGAAGTGGGCTCGTTCCGGTTTCGGTCAAGGATCTGCTGTGTGCTCGGCTTTAGATGAGTCTTGTAATTTATACATAAGTGGATCCTATTACAGCCCTCTTTCATTTGATACTTGCTTTCTAAATGATAATATCAATAATGGATTTCAGGCTTATGTAACAAAATTTGATTCTTCAGGATCAGCTTTATGGGCAAAATCTGCAAGAGGAAATTTAGCCTCAGGAAATGTAATTTGTACGGATAAAAATGGCAGCCTATATCTCGCCGGTGTTTATTTTGGAGACTCAATTTCCTTCGATCAGATTACATTGAGAAATAATATTACAGCAGATCCGAATTATTTTATTGCGAAGTACGATTCAAGTGGAACCGTACTTTGGGCAAAAGCAATAGGTTGTGGGCCGCTTCCAAATCCATCCGGACTTATCAGTGATATAAATAATAATATATATTTTTCCGGAGGATTTAGTTCGCCATTAATAATATTTGGTGGTGACACTCTGAATAATTCAGGAAGTCGCAATAGCTTCGTCACAAAATATGATCAATCAGGAAATGAAATTTGGGCAAGAAAAATAGGAGGAACGTCAACCGATTGGATCTCAGGTTTGACTTCAGATGGGTCTGGAAATATTTATGTAACAGGTTATTTTAAATCACCCACACTTTATTTTGATTCAGATTCATTAGTAAATTCCGGTGGAATGGATTTCTTTTTGGCTAAATACGATGCAAGCGGAAATTTTATTTGGGCGAAAAGCTCTGTTGGTGATTTTGATGAATTTCCACGCAGTATTACAGGGAACTCTTCGGGGATTTATATTTCAGGTACTTCTACATCCAAACAAGTAAGTTTTGATTCGGTCATACTGAATGACACCAGCTCTAACCCTTCTCATAAAGTAATGTTTTTATGTAATTATGATACTAATGGCAATGTAATTTGGGCTAAGAATTTGCCGGCCTATAATGCCATTCCGTATTCAATGGCAATCAAGTCGGATAACGATATCGTTATAACAGGACACATAGATACAGCGGCAACTATGATTGACACATTAATAGTTCATGCATTGCCCGGCTCTTTTGATCCAATGTTTATTGCTGAATTTAGTAATTCCGGAAAAATAAAATGGGCAAAGACATTGGCTAGTGGAGGAGATTATTTCAGTTCAGTGGCAATATATCGAGATGAAAACATTTTCATAACAGGTTATTTTGCAACTAATCCTTTTATAGTTGGAAATGACACAATGAACCTTCTATCATGGGAGTGTCCATTTGTAGCGAAATTGTTCGCTCCTTCTCGTACTACCGTTATTGATAATTTATGTAGCAGCATTATTTATCCAAATCCATTTACAAATGAATTAAATATAAGAACAGAAGAAGGGAAGAGTGAAATATCCTTATATGACATCCTATCTCACAAATTTATTACAACGGAATTCGACACCGAAATAAATATTTCATTAAATAACATTCCCAAGGGCGTTTATATTTATGAGCTCCATTGTAGTGGAGGCAATATCAAGCGTGGCAAGATTGTTAAACAATAATAAATTCACATCAATACAACGAATCATTTAAATGCTTGGCCTTTCGAATCATTTAACTTTTAAGCCTCAATGATCTGAGATCAAGTTTCATAAAACTCCGGATTGTAAGAATGTTTAGTGGAAATTACCGGTAAAATTATAAATTATCTAAACACTCAAACGTCATTCCACCGGGAATTAGCATTGGTGTGTCTCTTGTTGCATAAAAATAAGAAACAATGTTGCTAACTCTCGGCGGAATGACGGTTGAGGGGATACAGGTTTATTGTTTGTCCGTAATTCCGCTTAACACTCACCGAGCGGGGTTTTATTCAATAATCAAAGATCTTTTTGTCGGGGTCATGATTAACGTTCATTATGATCCATACTGCAGCAGCAATCGCTAGCGTAAGGAGCACTCCTGCGATCATATTCCACATGGTGGTATCGGATGCTGCTTGCATACCTTGGACAGGAGTACTCATTTCAAACAACTCTGTATTCGTAAGAGGCCTAATATTTAACATCATTTTTTGGTTTTATTTGGTAGGTTTGATCATTCATTTTTTCAATTACATATTCTAATATTTCGAAACAATAGTTTCCTGTTGTAGTATTTAAATATTTTGGGAACTGACTTAGTTGTATATTTTCGGCATCGAGCTCTGCTACTGTCAGAACTCTTTTACCTGATTTGTAGAGTGCGTCTACTCTCTCATATGTAGCTAAGAAATACTTCTTAATTCCTTTCGTTAAATGATAGCCCGGTCGCTTCTTTTCATTATTAAAATAATATCTGCAAGTCTTTGTCTTACCATCTCGAATTACCGGCCGGCAATATTTTCTTGTACTTCTGGAATCAAGCGGAATTGGCTTTCCACAATAATCACAGAATCGTGTTTGTTTTTCTTTTCTCATTGTTCAAGGGATTTTAAAATTTCATCACGGCGGAAGAATACTCGGCCACCTTTTTTGATAGTAGGAGGGAGGATCTTGTGCTTGCGCCATTTGTGGATGGTGACCAGACTGACGTGGTAGAGGGCTGAGACTTCTTTCATGGTGATGAGATCATTCGAAGGAATTGGCAGCATATTGAGTCTTTGCACAATGAATAATTCAAATGTTTCTCTGATGATCGACTGGAATTCCTCTACAGTCAGTTCACTTGTGTATCGTTTTATACTTGGCATCGTTGTTAGATTAATTCAGATGCAAGTTCGGGAGGATCTTTTGAAGATTGTGGTCAGAGGGACCTAAAAAGGACCATGAAAAGGCGTAAATATTAAAATTTGGCACATTTAACTTACTGAAAATTGAATATTTTCTTGATACTTTGCTTTAATTCCACACTAAATTCTTTTTGGCCATATAAGATCTTAGCCAAATAAGCAGCACTATTTTTACGGTATCTTTTTTCTTTTGGTTTATAAAATGAAAAGTTGTTTGCAAGCCAAATTTGTAGTTGTTTTTTTGAAATAGACATTTTATGTTGATCGCGAATTTTATCAAATGCAAGAACAATAAAATTACAATTACATTTAAAGGAGACCGGTTCCTCTATCTTACCTTCATTAAGAAGTTTTAAAAATCTGCTTTGATCATCGGGACTTTCAATATAAATTTTTAATGTTTGATATATTTCGTTGATTACTTTTTCATCTATTTTGACTGATGGCGTATTTTCAAAATCTCTTATGTGTTTTTTATTCTCCCGTATCCACTGATTGATTTGTATTTGTATTGTTTCAGTATTAAAAAAACTGTTTGAAGTAATCGATTTTAGAACTCTAAACTCCACGTGTCCTAAAAACCATTTTTTATTGTTTATTGTTTCCCAATGGTAATCTAAAATAAGGAATATATTTTCGGGATTAGAAAATGAAAGCTGAAGTCCAAGCCAATACTGGTAAATAGTACCAATTGAAGAAGGATGGATAACCTTAGGTACATTATTAATAAGCAAACTATCAACTGCAGCTTCATCGAGGTCTAAAGCGTCTTCAACTGCCACTTTAGTTTGCCGGTAGAACTCATTTTTTTTCTCTTCACTGAAAAATTTTAGTGTGCATTTTGGGCTTCTGATCGCATTCAAAATCCCGATCAAATCGATGTCATAAACGTGCTTAGAATATCCCATTTTAGTCAAGTTAAGAAATAAATCTGACCGCTCATCTGACCCCTTTCAAAAGTTAAGCCCTTGAAAATCAAGGGCTTAAAAGCATTTTTGCGGTCCGGACGGGACTCGAACCCGCGACCCCATGCGTGACAGGCATGTATTCTAACCAACTGAACTACCGAACCGTTTTCCTTTTTTATGAGGACTGCAAAAATAGATAAATCATTCAAAACCCCAAATTTTACGCTCTTTTTATTTGGAATTGTTTGTGCTTCATTGTTAGGATATTAGAATGAACGGCAGGAACAATTGTGCTGATTCCTCTTTTCTCCTCTCTATTCTGCTCGCTTACTCCCTGCCTTATCGTTCCCGATCCAAAAATCCTTTTAAATGTACCATGTCGGCAAACCGATGAAAATGAATCTCCGGATGTAGCCTCCTAAACTGTGTAACATCGAAATTGAAAATGCCGCCGCTCCGCTGCAACCAACACAATGCCGCAAAACCGGATGCATGGCCTCCTATGATGTCTTTATACAAATGATCGCCCACCATACAACACTCATTCGCCTCTACATTCAGCTTCTTCCTAATCTGTAAAAAACCCTGCGGATCGGGTTTTTCAAAACCGCTCTCTTTAGTAAAATGAATGGCGTCGAAATAATCGCCCAAACCTGTCGACTCCAATTTCTGCTTCTGAGAATTTGGCGGATTGTCTGTAAGTAAGCCTATCAAATACCCTTGCGTTCGTAATTCATTTAATACCGGTTTTACATCGGGGTATTCTGTTGTATCGGGAATTAAATTTCTATAGGTCTGTATCATCTTATCGGAAGGTAACTTAAACAACTCTGCTAATCGATCTAACAAATCACTCCGATGACCTTCTTCTAACAATCGTAATCCTGTGTCAACAAATTTATCGATTGTTACTTTTTCAAAATTTAATGTCTCATGTAACATCGCCAGCTTCTTCAAGATCCACGGCTTCTGCGGAAACAATGTTTCGTCAAGGTCAAATACAATTGCTTTCAACGAAGGAATTTTTGCAGGAACAATTCGATCTTTCAAATACACAAACGAACGTGTCCCATTCGGCAACACTGTGCTTGCACTATTACTCTTACCTGTAATCATCCACTTGCAAAGATTGTCGCCAATGCTATTTCCTAAATGAGCCGTTGATGTTAAATGCTGTTGAACTCTATTCACCAGCAATTTCCCATGCATCTCCAATAAATGTACACTGAAAAATCCGCAGCCATTATTTTTAATAAATAGTGCGATCAGATTTTTTATTGTTTCTCTAATTTTTTCATTATCGTATTTCTCACTCACAGCAATCGTAGCTTCTTCGATTGAAATAATTTTTCTAGTCACTACTGTACTTGCATTTCCTGAAAAGTCTATTGCAAATTCTGCTATATAATGATCAATATCTAATACGCCCGATTCCATAATCTCTACTATGTCGTCGTCGGTGTTTGTTGTAAATCCGTTGTTAGCCAAAAATAATTCTGCCGGCCTGCGTGTCTGAAGTGTTTGTGCTAACGATAATTCTGAAATAGCAATTTTAAAATTTACTTCGCTTTTTAATTCTGCTAATGTTATGGTATCAATCTCTGACGAAGGAATTACTACGTCAATCTTATTTTTAATACATGCTGCCTTCAGTTCTGCTTTGTAGTTTTCTTCATTAGCATCTGGAAGTTTAATAAAACTTGGCGATAAAAATTTGGATGCTATCAGTTCAAATTCGTCGGAAACAAAAATATGTACATCGTTGATTATTTCAAGTTCTTTTATCAACGCGCTTGCGTTAAAATTTCCGGCAGAGGTGATGAGTATATTCATGGAGAGAAATTAAAAATAATTGTGTGATGTTTGAAACTTCAAAATTTATTGACCAGATCAAGATAGTAAGAAAACCAATCAGGTCAAAACATTACTCTTTTATTAATTGGTGTATTATTTCTAGCATAAATGATGGTTAATCAATACGGTAAACAACTTTTCAACGATACAGAAAAGCAAATGTCAGTTTATTTTTGAGAAAAAATAATATTATGAAAAGAACATCTAAGTTAACACACGAAGAAATAAAAATAGGCAATGAAATTCTGAAGATGCAACTGAATGCACAGTTCGGAATGACTTTTAATGATAGTATGTGCGATCTC
The DNA here is from genome assembly GCA_031367345.1 of Bacteroidota bacterium. Taxonomy (GTDB): domain Bacteria; phylum Bacteroidota; class Bacteroidia; order AKYH767-A; family 2013-40CM-41-45; genus JADKIH01. The sequence goes on from JANLPR010000117.1 coordinate 12,243, forward strand.
CCTGTAGAGATTGAACGTGCTTGGTTGAAATCGGTACAGCGTTTTGAGAAAGCGTATGCGGAGAACAACACCATTCTATGTTATGATCTGATCGGCCGTCCTGATTTTGCTCCGGCTGAAACAATGAATCCTAAAATGCTGAGGTCGGAACTAAAAAAGCTGACAGCATTACTCGAAAAGCACAATATAATTGTTGATTGCATCAGCGCTCTCTCCGAATTTGAAATTTACAAATTCATAACTGAAAAACTATTTATGGAACATCTACTTCATATTCCAAACAGTAATATGATCACTCATTTTACGTATTCGGAATATTATCCGGAAGACGATGAATTCGATTTGCCTTTTTGATTGCCAAAAAAAATGGCCGGATAAATTTATCCGGCCATTCTAATTTTTACTGAAAGTTGAACTACTCGTTCAATTTAATTTCTACTCTGCGGTTGATAGTGCGACCGGCAGCTGTTTTATTGTCAGCAGCAGGTTTTGTATCTCCATATCCTTCTGATGAAAGACGAGAAGAATTGATTCCTTTGTTGATGAAATATGTTTTCACCGCAGCAGCTCTGCGCTTAGAAAGCTCTAAGTTTGAAGCAGCATTTCCAACATTATCCGTATGACCTTCGATTGACCATGTAGTTGCTTCGTATTGTTTCATGATGTTTACCACAGTATCAAGTTTCACAAACGACACCGACTTGATTACATCTTTTCCTGTTTCAAACTGAATTGATTTAGCAGCGAAAGAGATTTTTTGTAATACTTCTTTCTTTTTCGATTCGTCGATAGCAGGACAACCACTATTCGATTTCAATCCTTTTACATCAGGACATTTATCGTCTTTGTCTGCAACACCATCGCCATCTCTATCAGGACAACCTTTTGTTTCAATAGTACCTTTTACTTCAGGACAAGCATCGTCTTTATCAGCAATTCCATCGCCATCTGTATCAGGACAGCCATCAAATTTAGCTAGACCTTTTACATCAGGACATTTATCGTCTTTGTCAGCAATACCGTCACCGTCTTTATCAGGACAACCATGTAATTCTTTTGTGCCTTTATCATTCGGACACTGATCATCTTTATCAGCAATACCATCACCATCAGAATCAGGGCAACCATTTAACGATTTCAATCCTTTTACATCAGGACATGCATCAACATTGTCAGCAATACCATCACCATCTTTATCCGGACAGCCATCCAATTCAGCTAAGCCGAATACTGTAGGACATTTGTCAACGCGATCAAGTACACCATCTTTGTCAGTGTCTTTTCCGCCAAGACGAATAACCACACCAATTGAGTGGTGGAAGTAATCGCCCACAGCCTCAGAAGTTGCAGTGTTTAGCAATGTTTGAACATTGAAGCCAACATTTTCGCTAAACCATAAATTTATTCCGACACCTACGTTTAGAGCAATAGATTTATCGCTACCATACATACTTAATCCCGGACCAGCAGCAATATAAGGATCGAACCAGCAATCAGATTTTAATAAGTAATCGTTTGCGAAAAGATATTTTCCTAAAACATCGAAGTCACCAAAAAATTTCTTGTCGACATTCTTCAAACCTGTATTGTTTGTCTTTGAAGCGGCAAATGATAAACCGACAGCAAACGAGCGATTAATATTTTTTGCGACATCAAATTTTGAGAATGCAGGAATAGTTTGATAATGGTCGATGTCGTATAATCCTTTGAACATAGGATCAACCGAAGAATAATCAACACCATGAAATCCGATTCCGAATAACCAAGGGTGATCAACATTTTGAGCATTCGACTGCGTGTTGAATAATAAGCAGGCAATGCTAAGTGCAGTAATTAGTTTTTTCATAATATAGTTTTGTCTGAAATTTTTGGAGTATTTATCCGCGGCAAAGAAACGATAAAAGATTTTGGAAATCAAAGAAATGAGGCATTAATTTGAAGTAGAATTGGGCTGAAAAGGGGATTTGCGCTTTTCATATAAGGCTGGCTGCCGTGCGCAACGCTCACTTCAAATGAAAATAGTGCTTTCTTTGACTAGCTGCAAACCGGTGTTATACCTTTTCCTACTTTAGCGTAAAAATTAAACAGAAACTTTTGTTGTTCTTCTATCAGAGGGCTTTTTTATCGAACGAGAATTCTTTGTTTTGCATTTTCTTTTCCTAAAATATTCGGCTATTAAATTTTCTTCAGCCTTTGTCAGTTGAGTTTGACTGCCAATAAAGTCAATGTCTAGTTCTATTTTCTTTGTCTTCATTGTCATTAGATTTGAAAATATTTATCAATTAAATTTTGAGCTGCCTTTGATTCTATAATTAAAACTCTCCCGCCAATATGAAACGCACCGAGTTTTTTTACACAGTGGTCTATTAACTGTGTCTTTGAAATAAAAGCTATATTGCCTTCATGACCTCTTTGAAAAGATAATTTACACGCAAACGCTACCAAATTCCCAGCAACTCCCGATTACATTTTTGATTTCCCTTTATTGAATGGCGCATTCTCAACAAGATGCATATAAATATGGTCTGCCTTAACTTCTAAACTAATTAATCCCTGAATGATAGTTGAATTATTAACGATGGTCAATTTATAAACATCTCTAGCTGGATCAGTAAATTCAGCCATCCAATTAAATGTCCAACCGTTTGATTTAGTAATAACTCTGATATCTGACTTTGTCAAAACAGATGTCTCCGTTTGAAAACTGTCGCCAGTTACAACATTTTCTATTGAATTTGTTAGCTTGTCAATGATGAAGTCAAGCCCTTTGGTTCTTTTCACAAAGCTAATTTACAAAAATATGCCGTTATTTCAAAGTGAAAACCAGACTTACTGTAACTCATTACCATATGGCATAACTAAGTATTTGAAAAACAAAGAAAACAGGACTAAGAATTTCTTCTGTCCTGTTTCCTTCATCTTTAATTCAATTAATGTCCGGCCATTTGTTGGTCGTAATCGAGTCCTTGTGTTTTTAAAATGTTTTTTGTTTTCAATGCATGCCAAACCATGTAAACAAAACAAATAAAAGGAACAATGTAAGAGAAGTGAGTAAATGTTAATCCGCCAATTCCGCTTGTGCTAATTTTATCAAAGTCGCAAATTACTCCTTGAGTAGGAGGAATGATTGCTCCGCCAAGTATCATCATAATTAAAAACGCAGAACCTTGACTTGTATATTTTCCTAAGCCTGTAACTGCAAGTGCAAAGATGCATGGCCACATTACTGAACATGCTAGTCCGCCACTTATAAAAGCGAAAGTACTGATACGCCCTGTGGTCATTAGTCCAACGAGCATTGCAATTGATCCCATCATTGCTACGGTGAAAAGCATTTTCGCAGGTCGTTCGTTTGCGAAGAAAAATGCAATAACGAAAAATAGTACTGCTATAATATAAACATACATATCGCTAACATCGTTTCCACGCAGATGATTTACAAGTAATATAACTGCAAAAGCAATAATAGGAACAATAACTGTCAAGAGTTGTTTCGTCGATTTTTTCAGATCAAAAACTGCAATAGCACCCGTCCATCGGCCAATCATTAAACTTCCCCAGTACAATGAAATAAATTGCGAAATAAATTTTTCATCGAGTCCGCCAAACTCTGCTTGTTTTAAAAGTGCTCCCATGTTACTTTGAACAGTCACTTCCATTCCTACATAAATAAAAATGGCGATCATGCCCATTACCAATTGTGGATATTGCATAGCACCCCATCCTTCTTTATTTTTTTGTGCAGCATAAAGTGCATAAAATAATAATCCGAGGATGATTACAAGCGATCCAATCACTAAATAAACTCTTTGTTCGTCGCCAAACATTGTGTTAAAAAATAGTAAGATGATGGTTGGAATTGAAATAAGAAATAGAGTGCGCATAGCTTTACTACTGTTTTCTACATGCTCTTCCATTTTTATCGTAGGAAGTTTTTTGCTTGTGAAAAAGAAAAATGCAACTAGGAAAAAAAGCCCACCAAGTATGAGATATAAAGTTTTTATTGATTGAATAGTTGCGACACCGGCATTGTTGAGGTCTCCGAACAATACAACACTTACTGCAATAGGTCCAAGCAGAGTCCCTAATGAATTAATTCCTCCAGCTAAATTCAGTCGATGCGCACCTGTAGCCGGATTTCCCAGAGCAATGGCAAAAGGTTGTGCGGCGGTTTGTTGAAGTGAAAAGCCGAGAGCGATAATAAAAAAACAAGCCAATACCATTCCGAAAGTAGCACCTGTTCCGGAGGCAACAAAAGCTAATGAAACAGCTCCGACAACAGACATCATTAACCCAAGAATAATTCCGTTTTTATAACCGATACGATTTAGGATATCGACACCGGAAAAAGAAGAAAGCAAATACAGAATTAAAGAGCCGAAAAAGTAGGCGCCATAGAACGAAGTGTCGATTAACTGCGACTGAAATTGATTTAGGTTGAAATGAGTTTTGCAAAATGGAATAAATATACCGTTAGATGCAGCTACAAATCCCCAGAAGAAGAAGACTGTGACCAAAGTTGGTAATGCTCCTTTACTGATAGCTTGAGAACTTTTTTCCATATTTTTTTGAGGTGATTAGTGAGAGTAGACTTGTTATTATTCGATTACAATTTAGTGTGACAATATACTTTTAATTTACAATTAGCATTACATGACATAAATTTATCTTGTCAACCATTTTATCATCATTTTGCCTTGCTACTTTACGCCTTTTATTTATGTTGGTTTTGGGGTAAAGAAAGCGTTCCAAGATTTTTCTTAGGAAATTTTTGAAGTAATATGGAGGCCAAATAATCTTTGCTTGAATAAAGATTTTGATGTCAATTGAACTTTCAGGGTAATTTATCGATTCCAAACGTTCTCGTCAAAAAAAGCGAAACCATTGAAGATTGGAAATCATGTTATAGGTTGTAATTTCAATAATTTCTAATTGTGTAGGGAAATTAACTGTTTGAGGAACAAGAACAATTAGCTACTTTTACTAAATCAGTTTTAAGTCAAACCTCAATCAGTTAACATGAAAAAAAGTCTACTTCTTATCGTATTTTTAAATTTAATGGCAATAGTTGGTTATGCACAATATAATCTAACCATCACGTATGACGCCACACAAGGGGCTTCTACACTTCAAGGTGCTCAAAAAGTTTATTTTCATTCGGGAGCTAGTGATGTCATAGGACCTTTAGACAATTCTGCATGGAATTACAATGTAGGAAATTGGGGTGCCGATGACGGTATCGGACAAATGACAGATCTACTCAATAATGTTTGGACAATAACTTTTGATCCGATCGTGTATTATAGTCAATCTGTAAATGGACCAGTAAGTGGCCCTCAGATCTATCGAATTGGAATGGTTTTCAGAGATGCAACAGGAGCAAATTTTGGGAAAGATGTAAACAATAGCGAAATCTACATGAATCTTAGTTCGGGCAATCCTGAAATATTTAATTCAGACGGTAGTCAATTTTTTGGAGTTACAGCCGGCATTTCTTCGGTAGGAATTCAAGCTTTGTCGAACAGTAAAGCATCAATTAAAAACTATCCTAATCCACTTTCGACTCATACAATATTTGAATATAATTTAGAAAGCAATCAGAGCGTAAACCTTTCCATCTATGACGCTACCGGTCGCATAGTAAATACTTTATTTAATGATATGCAATCATCGGGTAAGCATTATTATTATTGGATGGGTGATGATTCTAAAGGCAATAGTTTGAGTGGAGGAATTTACTACTATTCGTTATCTACAGGTTCTGAAAAAGTTTTCGGAAAAATTAATATCAACCGGTAATTCATTAATACAATTTATTTTCGAATGGGATCACTCTATGGTGATTCCATTTTTTTTTAAAATCCATTTTATGTTTTCGAAACTAAATCATTTGAAAGAAAATGATCAATGATAAAAGTCGATGCTTGTAAATGCAACATTAGATTATACTTCAAAGCTGAAGCCTTTTTTCTTTAGTTTATTATATTTTTTTAAATTGAATCTATACAGTTTTGCGGCACGATGAGAAACGCCGCTTTGTTTTTTTGCGAACTCTTGCAAGAAGCCATAGCTCAATATTTTTTTTCTAAAATTCCGTTTATCAATATTCTTCTCACAAATAGCTTCATACACATGTTGCAGTTCAGTTAAAGTGAATTTTGAAGGTAATAATTCAAATACTAAAGGTTCAAAATTGATCTTATGCCTAATAAGTTCCAATGCTTTGCTTGCTATTTCATGGTGATCGAAAGCAAGTTTTGGCAATGAATTTGCCGGCCACCAAAGTGCTTTTTTTGCAAATGATGTTATCGGATGTAGTCCTTCATCGGTACGTTTAATAATTGAGTAGTAAGCAACAGTAATTACCCGGCCTTGAGGATGACGATCAGTTTTTCCAAATGTGTGAAACTGCTCCATGAATATGTTTTTAAGACCTGTTAATTCGTACAATATTCGTTGAGCCGCCTCGTCGAGGTCTTCATTGTCTTGAACCAAATTTCCGGGTATTGCTTTCCATCCGTTGAATGGAGCTTTATTCCTTTCAATGAGTAAAATTTTTAATTCGCCTTCATCGAAACCAAAAATTACACAGTCAACTGAGAAGTCGGAGTGAAGTTTAGGTAGTTTGCTTTTAGTCATTGGATGTGCAAATTAGAAAAATTGATTTCTATTAGATACTAAATTAGAAATATTTTTAATTATTAATGCCGAAATTGGGAATAACTCTCATTAAATAGAAGGAAACATTAATTTATTCTACTTAAATTTGCAAATGGGTAGTATATAATTACCTTAGTGTAATATTTACACTATCAAAGTTAATATTAAATGGCTAAATCAAAAATAAAACGAATTGGATTACTTACTTCCGGTGGAGATGCTCCTGGCATGAACGCTGCAATTCGTGCAGTAGTAAGAACCGGCATCTTTTACAATAAGCAGATAATTGGCATTACACGAGGATACGAAGGGTTGATCTTGAATGCCATTAAGCCCATGAATTCTAGGTCGGTGAGTAATATTATTCACCGCGGAGGTACGATTCTTAAAACCGCTCGGTGTCTTGAGTTTAAAACCGAGAAAGGTATGGCCAAAGCATATCGAAATTTTAAAGCAAATAAACTGGATGGTTTAGTAGTGATAGGTGGTGATGGAACTTTCAAAGGTGCAGAAGAGTTTTCGAATCGCTACGATGTACCGGTGATTGGCGTTCCTGGTACAATTGATAACGATCTTTATGGAACAGATTATACGATCGGTTTCGACACGGCAACAAATACTACCATAGAAGCAATCGATAAAATAAGAGACACTGCTGCATCACATAATCGATTATTTTTTATTGAAGTAATGGGTCGTGATTCCGGTTGCATTGCACTTTGGTCGGGTATAGCAGGTGGATCAGAAGCAATTCTTTTGCCTGAACGTCAAACCAATTTTGAAGACCTTATAAAAATTCTAAAGACAGGTGCCAAAAATAAAAAAGCATCGAGCATCGTGATTATTGCAGAAGGTGATAAAAGCGGAGGAGCATTGAAGATCGCAGAGAAAGTTAAAAAGAAATTTAATTTCTATGATACAAAAGTGACGATACTGGGCCATCTGCAACGCGGAGGCAGTCCCTCTTGCTTCGATCGCGTACTTGCAAGTCGATTGGGCGCTCAAGCAGTAGAGTCGCTTATTGCAGGTGAATCAAATAAAATGGTGGGCTTAATGGATAACAAAATTAAATTGACTGATCTGAAGCTGGCAACAACAAATCAATTTGAATTGGATAATAATCTTATTAGATTAGCATCTATATTGGCAATGTAAAATTGCAGATATTGAATTAATTTATTTTTACTTAAATTATTAGAATGATAACGAACACAACTAGCAATACGAAAACAGATAAAATTTTTCCAAGCCTGAATGATATACCTGAAAGTTTAAAGGTCAACAGTCAAATCGAACAGACGGAATATTTAGTGAATGGAGAAATATTGAAATGGAACGGACCTATAAAAGATGTTTACTCTCCTATTTTTGTAAATGAAAATGGTGTTTCGAAACAAGTACGGTTAGGCTCACAGCCGATTTTGAATAAGGAAGCTGCTTTAAGAGCACTTGATGCTGCTGTTGCTTCCTATAACAACGGCAGAGGTGAATGGGCTACAATGAGTATCAGAAAAAGAATTGAACACATGGTTAATTTCACAAAGCGGATGAAAGAGAAGCGCGATGAAGTTGTGAAAATGATTATGTGGGAAATTGGTAAAAGTTTTTCTGACTCACAAAAAGAGTTTGATCGTACAATTGATTACATTCAAGATACAATTGATGCTTTGAAAACGTTGGATCGTGATAGTTCACGCATTCAAAAAGTACAAGGTGTGTATGCTCAAATTCGTCGAGGCCCATTGGGTATTGTACTTTGTATGGGACCATACAATTATCCTTTGAATGAAACGTATTGTAATTTGATCCCTGCTCTTATTATGGGCAATTCTGTTATTTTTAAACCTGCAAAGTATGGTGTTTTGCTTCACAAGCCTTTGTTAGAAATATTTCGTGATTCTTTTCCTAAAGGAGTCATCAATATTATTTATGGTGAAGGTGCTGAGACGAGCGGAACTTTAATGGCTTCCGGAAAAATAGATTGTCTTGCATTTATTGGTACTAGTCGTGTTGCAAATATTTTAAAGAAGCAACATCCTTTTCCAAATCGGTTGAGAGGTGCGCTCGGTCTTGAAGCTAAAAACCCGGCAATCATTTTGCCCGATGCCGAACTTGAAATGACAGTTAGTGAATGTATCACAGGATCATTATCTTTTAACGGCCAGCGATGCACGGCGTTGAAAATGATTTTTGTCCACAAATCGGTTGCTAAGTCATTCTTGGAAAAATTTTGTCAAAAGTTGGATACTTTAAAAGCAGGTATGCCTTGGGAAGAAAATGTAATGCTCACCCCTTTACCTGAAAAAGGAAAAACTAACTATTTGAAAGAACTGATTGATGATGCAGTTTCTAAAGGTGCGACTGTAATAAATAAAAATGGTGGCGAGGTAAACGAAAGTTTTATGTATCCTGCTGTACTTACCGGTGTACTTCCTTCTATGCGTATATATACTGAAGAACAATTTGGCCCTGTAGTTCCCATAATAGAATTTACCGATGTACAAGAACCCATCGATTACATTGTAAATTCAAATTATGGTCAGCAGGTAAGTATTTTCGGATCTAATTCCGATGAAATTGCTCATCTTATCGATCCGCTCGTAAATCAAGTTTGTAGAGTGAATATAAATAGCCAATGTCAACGTGGGCCAGATGTATTTCCTTTTAATGGAAGAAAAGATTCGGCTGAAGGAACATTAAGTGTGAGTGATGCTCTTCGTGTTTTTAGTATTCGTACGCTGGTAGCTACAAAAGAGAATGATCTTAACAAAAGTATTCTAACGGAGATATTAGATGAAAGGAAATCTTCATTCTTAAGTACAGACTTTATTCTTTAGTCATACTCCATAAATCATTTCTAATTTTAAAAATTGTTCTATGATATTGGTAGCCGATAGCGGATCTACAAAAGCTGATTGGGTAATTATCGACCGTTCGGGGCCTAAAGAAAAGGTAAGTACAGTCGGATTTAATCCGTACTTCCATGATGAAGTTTTTATGCTCAATGCGCTTCAAAATAGTAAAGAGCTTTCTGTAATTGCAGCAAACATTGAAAAGGTATTCTTTTTTGGCGCTGGTTGTTCTAGCAATGAAAGAAATGAAATTGTAAATAAAGCGCTCAATAAATTTTTTACAAAAGCTAATATTTCAATCGACCACGATGTACTTGCAGCAGTACTTTCAACCTGTGGCGATGATCCGGGAATTTCATGTATTTTGGGAACTGGTAGTAATTCGTGTTTTTTCGACGGTACAAAGATTTACAAAAATAATTATGGTCTTGGTTTTATTATGGGCGATGAAGGGAGTGGATCTTATTTCGGCAAAAAATTAATCTCTCATTATCTATATAATATTTTACCTCTTCAGTTAAAGCAAAAATTTGAAGAGCAATTTGTGGTGAATAAAGAGATTATGATTGCCAATGTTTACAATAATCCGAATGCGAATGTTTGGTTGGCCTCTTTTGCAAAATTCTATATTGAAAATAAAAATGATCCATGGGTAATCAAAGTTGTTACCAATGGTATAAATGAATTTTTTGAATTGTCTGTTTGTGGTTACGATAATTTCGAAAAATATAAAATTCATTTTGTTGGAAGTATCGCTTTTTATTTTGAAGAAATTGTACGAAGTGTAGGAAAGGAAAAGAAAGCTCAAGTAGATAAAATAATTCAGCATCCAATTGGAAATTTGGCTGAATATTTTTGGCGGAAGGAATTTAATTAATGAGTTTTTGTACCTTGTGATCTCTTGGCTTATTAGAAAAGTTGGTTTAGATTATAATGACTTTTATTCTTATTATTTTATATGGAAAAATTATTTATTACAAATAAGATCGCTATTAAAGCTGATCGAGCTAGAGTTTGGAAAACGTTAACTGACCCAACTTTATCAAAAGAATACATGTTCGGTTGCGAAGCAATATCTACTTGGCGCCTCGGTGATCCACTTACTTGGGAAATGATTTACGGTGGTAAACCATTCATTGCTGTGAAAGGGTATGTTGTTTCAATTTCACCTATGAAACATCTGTCCTATACCGTTTTTGATCCTCATTCTTCTATTCCTGACTTGCCTCAAAATTATTTAACCGTAACGTATGATCTTATTGAGGTTGACGATGAGGTAACTCTGATTGTAACTCAAGGTGATTTTAATCTGGTAGAAGATGGTGTGCGGAGATATACAGAAGCTTTCAATGGGGGAGAAGGGTGGAATCCGATTTTGCTTAAAATTAAAACTTGTGCTGAAGAGCAATAAAATTCATTTCCTTACAATTATTATGGACATAAAGATGGAAAGTAAACAAGCGCTTGCAGATGCTGAAAAAAAAGCGGAAGAATTATTTCATACCATCGAAGATAAATCGTTGATCGTTGCAGGAAAATCTGAGAAACAACTCAACGAGGAAATATTTGAACTTGCGTATGAAATTTTTGGTATCGAAAAATTTTGGCATAAGAGAATTGTTCGTGCCGGAGAAAACACCTTGCATCCATACGATGAAAATCCTCCTGACCGTATCATTCAGGCCGACGATATTTTATTTTTCGACTTCGGTCCGGTATTCGATGAATGGGAAGCTGACTTTGGTAGAACTTATGTCTTAGGTAATGATCCTGTGAAAATAAAATTGAAAGAAGATGTTGAACGATTATGGTTTGAAGTGAGGGATTGGACTCACCAGCAAAAGGATCTTTCTTGTAGTCAATTATATGTGCATTGTTTTAAAAGGGCTCGGCAGTTAGGATGGGAATTTGGTGGTGAAATAGCCGGCCACATAGTTGGTCAGTTTCCTCATGAGCGTATCGGAAAAAATATGATTGAACTATACATTCATCCGGAAAATAACGACCTTCTGTCTTTACCCGATAAAAACGGTAATCAAAGAGATTGGATTCTTGAAATACATTTGGTCGATAGAGTTCGAAAAATTGGTGGCTTCTTCGAACAGTTGCTTTAAGGGGAGCGCCAACTTACATGAGTCATTAGATAATATTGTTCGTTTTCAATCTTCGTATTTAAGAAGATGAAAATCATTTCCGTCAAACACACCATACGTAAAATACTGGATCCAGTCACCCAAATTGACATATCTGCTATTTTCATTCAGTGTAATATCTAATGGCAAGTGGCGATGGCCAAATATTAAATAATCGAAATGTTTTTTCGCAATAATTTCTTTTGAATAAATAACGAGCCATTCTTTTTCTTCGCCTAAAAATTTTTCATCGGTTGTGCCTGTAGCAACTCTACTTTTTTTAGAAAAATAATTCGCCAGTCCAATTCCAAAATTCGGATGAAGACGTGCAAATAACCACTGAGAGATAGAACTGGCGAATATTTTTTTAATGAATTTGTAACCATGATCTCCCGGTCCTAATCCATCTCCATGTCCGATATAAAATTTTTTTCCGTTGTATTCCTGCTCAATTGGTTTACGATAAATGGTAGCGTTCAATTCTTTTTTCAGATAATCGAATGTCCACATGTCATGATTTCCGGTAAAATAAAATAGTTTTATTCCCGCATCCGAAAGTTCAGCTAGTTTTCCCAATAGTCGAACATACCCTCTAGGAGCAACGGTTTTGTATTCGAACCAAAAATCAAAAACATCGCCCATCAAATACAATTCTTCTGCATCAGCTTTGATCGAGTCAAGCCATTTGACGATTTTCTTTTCACGTTCTAAACTCTTCTCATATGTTGGAACACCGAGGTGAAAGTCTGAAGCAAAATAAATTTTTTTACCGGGAATCACTATTTATAAATATTACGGATGTATGTTAATGGATTTAGGTTCTGCAAATGTAATTCAAATCGAATAGTATTTCCAAAATTCAAATTTTGAGAGTCAATTGCATATTTGATGTCTTTACTATAAGCAAATGGGAAGTAGATTGTAAGAACGTTCTTTATTACCGGAAATTCTACTCCAAGTTCCCAAGTGATGCCTGAGAAATCGATAAAGCTCAACTTTGCATTGTCGAAAGTCCCAACATTTGCATACAATTTAAAAGGAATGAGCCCGGGGAGTGTAGTGGAGGCGTTAAATCCTGTTATCCACTTCTCCGCTTTTCTATAAAATAAAGTTGGCGCAGTAAATCCTGCACCGGTTCTGCTAAATTGCTGCGACCAGATTCCGTTAGTTTCTGTTCGGCCTAAATATATATCGTCATATAAATAATCTGTTGCGCCCGTTGTTCCACTTAGATTATAACGATAATCAACATCGCGTTGTATCTCATTGTTGATTTTTGTGAAGCCTGCAAAAAAGCGGATGCTTGCTCCTTTGTTCATCTGTCCATAACAAAAGAATTGTTTTAACTCTGCATTCAATTGTATAAAATCTTTATTCATTACAGCAAACACTTTCTGGCTACTTGCGTCCAATGGATTGCCATTCTCTCGACGATATTCTAATTTCAAATAATTGTAATCTATCTGTTGCGGAGCATAAAAAGCATTGAAAGGAATATCGCGTTTTACAAATACATCTCTAATTTCAATTTCTTTTCGAATGTTTTTTTGTGGATGTGGTCGCTTGAGTTGAATGATAGCACGGGTGTCGAACTTAGTAAATTTTTGAATGTGATGATAGTTGTATGAATTGTTAAACGGTGTATAAAAGTCTTCCGCATAAGCATAATGCCCAATAGTTTCTTCGAATGTTATTTTCTTAATTGTATTGTTGTTAAGGTAAACATGATATTGAAGATCTAATCCGCCCGCAATGTCTTTTGTTCTGGTGCCATACATTGGCATTAATGCGTATTCGAATTTCTTTTCAAAGAAATTAATATTATGCAAAACAATTCCCGGCATAATTGAATTGTATAAATTATAACCTACTACAGGTATATAATATAAAGAAGTTCTTTCGGGATTTTCATTTCCTGATAAAAACTTGAAGTTGATCTTTTCTGTTTTTTTAAATAATCCGGCTGCTTTAATCGTATTATTGCTTCTGTCTAGTTCAGGAATTTCTTTATTCCCATCGATTTTATAACTATATCCTTTTGAAAATGGAACTTCAATTTTTTTCAGCCCGGCAAAGCCTTCAATTAAGTTATTGCCTAATTTATTGCCGTTAGAGTAAGTTGTGATCCAGAGTGGCGAAATTATTTGTCCTTGATTTTTTACTATTACAGTTGCTGAATCTCGACTGTGAGTTGTTTTCGTAAATGAATAATCTATTTTTTTATTTGACCGCATTAAGTCATTAAAAAACCAAGCCAGATCTTTTCCGGATGTTTTTTCAAATTCATTTTTAATGTCATCCGGATCCGGATGTTTAAATTTCCACTTATCAAAATAGTTATTCATGCACTTGTCAAATAATGAATCACCTAAATAACTTTTCAAATAGTCGACAGCAACACTAGTCTTATAATAGACATCACCTCTGTAATTGGCTCTCGATAAATTTTGTGAGGGTTGATCTTGCGACACATCACTGTGCTTCCGTGCTCCTGCTAAATAACCAAGGTATTGAATCTCCTTATGGTTCAAAGCCGATAATGAAAGAATATTTTTTAGCTTTTTAAATGTCGAGATGTTTTCAAGTTGTAAGAGCGAATCATTTTTATACTGAGTATAAACATATCTTGTCTCGCAAAAATTAGTAAAGCCTTCATCCATCCATGGGTGATACCGTTCATTACTTCCCAAGATTCCGTAGAACCAATTGTGAGCAACTTCATGAACAATGGTAACGTCTAACTCAAACGGATCGCCATAACTTCCAATAGTTGTGATCATCGGATATTCCATCCCATCACCGGAAGCATCAGTTACATCAACAGCAGTACAAGTAGCATAAGGATATTCTCCCACCCACTGTGACATAAATTTCAGAGTTCGCGAAATGTATTCCGGACTCATTTTCCACATAGCTGCTTCTGCATTTGTGAACATCGACCATGTGGTTACTATTCGTTTACTCGCCGGTAATTCTACTTCTCCTTTTAATACATTCCATCTTTTATCGGCAAACCACGCAAAGTCGTGAATATTGTCTTGATAATAATGCAATGTTTTCCGTTCTTTTTCTGACGCCGGAAATTCCATTGACGTAGGAAATGTAGTAATTGAAGCGGTCGCTTTCGCTTTCTCATTTAGCCATTGCAACTCGGCAATACCATCTACTAATTCGCCGGTTGAACCTACTACATAATTTGCAGGTAAATTAATTATAACGTCGAAACTCCCAAACTCGCTATAGTATTCTCCTTTGTCTAAATAGCTAAAATAATTCCATCCATTTTTATCAAATACCGCCGGTTTTGGAAACCATTGTGTAATAAAATATGCTTGTCCATTATGTCCAAGACGTGATAATTGATCGGAGGGAATTTTTATTTTGAAGGGAGTGCTTATAGTAATACTTTTCCCGGGCAATAACGGCGATGAAAGTTTTATTTTTCCAATATCTATAGTGTCCGGTAGCAAATTCCAATTTGCCAATGTTCCATCCACTGAAAATGAAAGTGAATCAATGAACCCCAAATCATTTTCAGCTGCAGTTAACAATTGATCAGATCCGGTATTAAAATATTCTTGTGCTAGCGGTGTATTGGTGTTTTTGTATGCGTTTGGATAAAGATGAATGTAGATTTCGTTTAACGGAACTGGTGAGTTATTTGTATAAATAATTGTTTCATCTGCCGAGAGCGTATGACGAACATCGTCGAGCGAAACATGGATCTTGTAATCCACTTTTTGCTGAAAGTAATTTTGTGCTGTAGATTGTATAGAAAGCAAAACAAAAGCAAGCAGTAAGTGAATCTTATACATAAACCAGTTTCAAATGATCAATTTTGTTTTATTGCTTCCGATATTTTTGAAATAAGATCTTCTCCTCGTATTCCTTTTTCAAGTATTCTTCCTTCACGATCTATGAGTACGTTTGTAGGGATAGCTTCTATCTGATATGCCTTTGCAACTTCACTATCCCATCTTTTCAGGTCACTCACTTGTATCCAACTTATTTTGTCTTGTTTAATTGCATTCTTCCAAGCTTCAATATTGTTATCCAACGATACACCATAAATTTCAAAGTCTTTTCCTTTTAACTGATTGTAAGCTTCGACTATCGTAGGATTTTCTCTACGGCATGGAGCACACCAACTTGCCCAAAAATCAATAAGAACAACTTTGCCTTTGAGCGATGAAAGTTTAATAGTTGTTCCTTCAGGTGTATTCAAAGAAATTTCAGGAGCCAAACTTCCATTTGGCAATTTAGATAGTCCCGCTACTAACGATTTGAAATCTTGAACATATCTATTTTTAGGAAGTAATTCGGAAAGTTTTTTTTCTAATTCTTGCATCAATCCAAGTTCCGCCTGCTGATTTAAAAATTTTGTAGCAGAGAGTGAAACGATACTTGTTAAATTATTTTTAATTAGATTTTTACTGAACTCTTCCATCGTACGAGTATAGTATCCTTGAAGTTCCATGCCTATTGAATCTGCAACCATACGATCTGAATTTCTCACCGATGCATAAACAGTATTCAAAGAATCGCCAAGTAGTCTGTCGTACGAACGTAGCTTTTTCAATAATTCAGAATCTTTAGAACCTTTTACTTTATACGAGTTTTCAAGACTTTGTGCATCTCCTGTTAGATCTACATTCTCACCAACATTCAATACAAGGAAGAGTGAATTTGTACTGTCAGCTTTCAAGATAAAATAATCTATCTCTTTAGCAGGATTCGATAGTTTAAATTCTCCTTTAGTGTTCACTTTTACAGAGTCGATTACTTCATCGCCATTTTCAGTAATTTTTTCCAAATAGATATAAGTGCCATTGAAGTTTTCTAATTTACCTTTAATGGTTCCGCTTTTGTTTTGATTGGAGCAAGAAAGTACAATTACACTGAGAGCAAGAATGCTTAGAATGTTTCCGGTTTTCATTTTTAATGAACTATATTAATTCGATTTGTAAAATTTATTTTTTCGGTTTGAATGTTGAGAGAATACACGCCATTCGAAATGTTATTTGTCTCAAAAGTTAATTCAGATTGATTGCTAAACTTTTTCAGTAAAATTGTCCTTCCATTAAGATCATACAAAGTCATAGTGCCACTCTCGTTCTCGTTTTTTATACGAATAGAAAATTGATTATTAGAGGGGTTTGGGTAAACGATAAATTTATCGTTGCTGTTTTGTGTAAAAGTTTTTGACGACGTGATTACTGAAACGTCAAGAATAAATAATCCTAACTGCATATCACTTGCAAGAATGATTCCGCTAGGTAAGTCTGTGTATGCTGCCCAGCAACCAGCGTAAGCGGGTGAAGGATAAGTACCGGGTGGATTCTGGGGATGTGTATCAAAGTATCCTGACAATACAGGAGTAATTGGATTGGAAATATCATAAATGTAAAGCCCATCTTGATAAGCTGCAACAAAAAGCAAATTATCTTTCACATACGGATTGTGGGGTGTTGCTCCAACATTTGTATTGTAGGTGCCAATTACAGTTGGATTAGAAATGTCACGCACGTCAACTACACTGAAAGGCATTCCTGATGGTACCTCATCACACATATATAAATATCCATGATCAGGCGATAAAAAACTACTGTGATTGTATCGTTGTGTCGGAAAGTTAGTAAGTGATCCAAGTAAAATAAAATGATTGGCAATGGTGTCGTAATGAAAAATATAAAGTCCCGAATTACCACAACTTGCGTAAACAGTGTCATTCACAACATACATGTCATGTACAGAATTGATTGAAGGGAAGTCGCTGTCTAATCTTCTCAACAAAGTAGGAACTGTAGGGTCATTCAAGGAATACACATTCATACTTGAATAGTTTCCACTGGCATTTACCGATGAAACATATAATTTGTTCCCATCTACATATTGCGCATGCGCATGCGTAAAAATTGAGTTACTATCGTAAATTACTGTAGCAGAAATTGGCAGTGTGCTTAGATCAACTATTTGCAAACTATTATTTCCTGCATCATCGCTAATTATATATAAGTAGTTCCCATACGTTTTATATTCATGCCAAATGCAATCTGTTTGGCGGTGTGGAATGTAATTGATTTGTGTAGGCGCAGTAGGAATAGAAACGTCGATGATATATGTGCCGGCTGTTGATCCAATAATAGCATATTCTTTTTGATCAAGCGGATTCTGCCATCCCCAACACGATTGATATCGAATTCCATAAACCGACTCGGCTACAACTGTTGTATCGTTGAATTGTCCAAGCAATGAAATGTTCTGATGGCTGAATTGCGAATGAGCAAATGAGCTCATGAACATAATGATGGCAAACATGTAAAATTTTTTCGATTTCATTTTTATTTAACTTTTAGCTAGTAATTCTTTTATGATAGCAGTCATTTTTTTCTCAGATGAAATGGCCACATGTAAAACTTCTTCGTGACTCACTTTTTGGACAATGGCAAATCCTCCAAGATCGGTAACAATAGAAATTGCAAAGCAAGGAATATTTGCATGGCGACCTACAATTACCTCGGGGATCGTAGACATTCCAACAATGTCTGCACCAATTGTTCTTAAGTAACGATATTCGGCAGGCGTTTCAAAACAAGGTCCACTTACTGCTGTATATACACCAATATGCGAACGAAATCCAAGTTGGTCTGCAATTGATTTCGCATCGGTTATCATTTTTGAGTCGTATGGTTCACTCATGTCTGGAAACCGCGGCCCTAACTCATCATAATTTTTTCCTATCAAAGGATTTGATGGGAGCAAGTTAATGTGATCTTGAATGATAACAATGTCTCCAGTTTGATAATCAGGATTCATTCCGCCACTTGCATTACTCAAAAGTAATTTCTTGATGCCAAGAGCAATCATTACTCTGATTGGAAAAGTTGTTTCCTGCATGCTATAACCTTCGTAGTAATGAAATCGACCTTGCAGAGCTACAACATTTTTACCGCCAAGTTTACCGAAAATTAATTTTCCTCCGTGACCCTTTACTGTTGAAATTGGAAAATTTGGTATCTCGGTATATTCTATTGAATGTTCAATTTGGATTTCATTTACAAGTCCACCAAGTCCGCTGCCTAATACAATTCCGAACTCAGGTATGAAATTTGTTTTTAAAAAAATGAAATCAGTTGTTTCTTTAATTTTTTCTAACATACTCTTGGATAATTTGATTATACTTTTCTTCTTCATGATGAATATGAACTTGAATTGGAAGAAAGAAAAATGGTAATTTTTGAATAGCAGGATCGATACTAGGATTTCTCAATCGCATCGCATCTTTTTCGGTAGTCACAATGATCTTGCTTTTGTTAGCGATATTATTGAAAGTCTCCGTTATTTTATCTAGGTCTTTGGTATTGAATTCATGATGGTCAGGGAAAGTCAGTATCTCAAGCTTGTCTGTTAAGCGGCGCAAATATTCGATCATTCCGGAAGGATTTGCAATTCCGGTTACCAGCATGATTGTAAATCGTTTTTCCATATAATAGCTTGCACCCATTTGCATAGGTGAAGTTGGTCCAAATACTTTATTGAATTCACCATATTTAAGAAACGAAAAAAAAACTGATTGATTTGTTTCCGGTTTGATTTCTTCTAGTATCCGTTTTTTTTCTATCGGAACTAAAATCGATGGAGATTTAGAAATGATAATTACATCGGCTCTTTTTTTCGATGAAAGGGGCTCGCGTAAATTACCTCCGGGCAACACATAATCTTTTTTAAAAATAGTATCGTATTCTAGAAGTAAAATATTCATTCCTGCTTTTACATAGCGATGTTGATATGCATCATCCATTAAAATTACTTGCGGACGATTCAGTCCTTGCATCAACTGATCAATTGCTTCAGTTCTTTTTTCAGCAACAGTTACGATGATGTTATCAAATTTACTTAGATACTGCATTGGTTCATCGCCAATTTCATTGGTGGTAAATCCTTTTTTAGCTAAAAGGTATCCTGTTGTTTTTCGACCATAACCTCGGCTGATTGTTGCTAGCTTAAAATTGTTTTTCAATAATCTGATGAGGTATTCAATGTGCGGAGTTTTTCCTGTGCCACCGGTAGTTAGATTTCCAATAGATATAATTGGAACATCATATTCATTCGATTTGATTATTGCCTTATCGAACAAGATATTTCTTACTCTTACAACAATGTTGTAGAGCGGGGAAAAGGGTAATAAAAGTTTTCGCCAATTTTGCACCGTGGCAAATTACAAAAAAACAGTTAACCTCAGCAGTAAAATTGATTCCGAACATTCAAATATTCATATTGATTGAAGTGCATAATGGTTGAAATGCTTATAAGATCAAGTTAATGCGAAAGTTTTATCTGTCGAAATGGTAAATGAAGTTGCACTGACAATGAAAATTGTTTTCAAATGAACTATCCAACATCGTTACTTTTTTGTAGTATTGAAGTTTGAAATTCATATATGACAAAGATCAAAGAAGTACTTCAGTATTTAGAAGAAATTGCTCCGTTATCTCTTCAAGAAAGCTATGACAACTCCGGTCTTATAGTTGGTGATAGCGATGCTGAGCTCACCGGTATATTGATATGTTTAGATAGTACAGAAGCGGTGGTAAAAGAAGCCATTCTTACAGGTTGTAATTTGATCATTGCTCACCATCCAATTGTATTTTCCGGTTTGAAAAGATTTACAGGAAGCAATTATGTAGAACGGACCATTATAGCTGCGATAAAAAACGACATTGCAATTTATGCAGCGCATACTAATCTGGATAATATAGCCAACGGAGTAAACAAAATGATAGCAGATAAATTAGGGTTAATCAATGCAAAAATATTAGCGCCCAAGAAACAGCTGTTGAAAAAACTAATTGTGTTTTGTCCATTCGATCATGCCTCCAAAGTAAGGCAAGCTTTATTCGAAGCAGGAGCAGGGAGTATAGGAAACTATGATGAATGTAGTTTTAATAGTGACGGAACCGGAACTTTTCGACCTGGAACGCAAGCCAAACCTTTTAGCGGCAACGAAGGAATTACTTCATTTGCTGAAGAAACTAAAATAGAAGTAATTATTGAGTCACATTTACAGAACAAAATTTTAGCTGCACTTTTCAAAAGTCATCCCTATGAAGAAGTAGCTTATGATCTTATCCCTCTGGAAAATTATCATCAGAATATTGGAAGTGGAATGATTGCAGAGTTGAGCTCCGAAATGGAAGAAATGCCTTTTTTAGACCATGTGAAAAAGGTAATGAAGGTAGGATCGTTGCGATTTACACCATTAATTGGGCAAAAGGTTGCAAAAGTAGCTCTTTGTGGAGGGTCAGGAAGCTTTCTTTTAAATGAGGCAAAAGCTGCTGGTGCTCAGGTCTTTATCACCTCAGATTTCAAATATCATCAGTTTTTTGATGCCGAAGATAGCTTGGTTATTGCCGATATCGGACATTTTGAGAGCGAACAGTACACAATGGATTTGTTTAAGTCGTTAATTCTGAAAAATTTTTCTAAATTTGCCGTCCGTTTAACTGAGGTGAATACCAATCCAGTGAATTATTTATAATTGGGATACATTTCATTAAGTGAAGATTGATTGACCCGGATTATTTTCGGAAAACAATAACTCAAAACAACAACAACGTGAGCTTATCAAAAATTGCCAAAGCGAAAATTAAAACAAAAGAGCAAGTTGCATTCAAACCTCGTAAGGTTGAAAAGATCATTGATGTAAACCGACTAGAGAAAAAGTTGGAAGAAATTATGGCAATGGATCATACTGAATTTTCTGTTGAGGAAAGATTAAAAGCATTGTATGTACTTCAGGAAATCGATTCTAACATCGATAAGATTCGTACCATTCGTGGAGAACTTCCAATGGAAGTGGCAGATCTTGAAGATGAGATCGTAGGGTTGAATACACGCATCACCAATATCAATGCAGAAATTGCAAACCTTGAAGATCAGGTAAACAAAAAGAAACAAGCTGCGAAAGATGCAAAAGAACAAATAAAGAAGTACGAAGGCCAACAAGATAAAGTAAAAAACAATCGTGAATTTGATTCGTTGAATAAGGAAATTGAGTTTCAAAATTTGGAAATACAATTATCAGAAAAACGTTCGAAAGAATTTGCTTTTGAAGTGGCAAATAAGAACACGATACTCGAAGAAACTCAGAATATTTTAAACGATCGTGAGTCGGTTCTTAAATTAAAACAAGCAGAACTTGCAACAATTGTTGAAGAAACTCAAAAGGAGGAAGATCATCTAATAAAAATAGGTGTGAAAGCAAGAACAATTATCGATGAACGACTTTTAACAGCTTATACACGAGTTCGTAATAATTCTCGTAATGGTTTTGGAGTTGTTGCGATTCAGCGTGATGCTTGTGGTGGTTGTTTCAATAAAATACCTCCACAACGTCAATTAGACATTCGTCAACACAAAAAAGTAATCGTTTGTGAGCATTGTGGAAGAATCCTTGTCGATCCAAAGATTGCAGATGAGGAAGTTGCTCCTGCTGACGCAGAATAATTAAACGTTCAATGAATTTAGAAATGGGATCACATTTGTTGTGATCCCATTTTTTTGTGATTTATATTTTTTACTTTGTGTCGGCTTAATTTTTTACGGATGTTGCGTTTATTACTTATACTTGTTTTAACGATAGTAAGCTCAAAGGCTTTGGCTTATTATGAGTTGGATCCTACTTTAAAATCTGTTTATGCCAATACCCTTAGTCTGGAATTAGACCGAGCCGATCTACTTTTAAAACGAGAGAATATTGAAAAACCGGGAAATGATCTTGTTGTTCTGTATGTGAATAATGTTTTTTTTATGAAAGCATTTATTTCGGAAGAGCAAAATTATTTTGAAGCATTCAAAAAAAATTCGGCTTTAACTTTGAAAAAATTAGATGAGCGGCAAGAAAATTTTTCATCGCCATGGCATTCGTATGCTAAAGCAGAAGTGATGATACAGGAAGCTATTGTAAAAGTAAAGTTTAGAGAATATGTCTCCGCTGCCAATGAAATCCGAAAAGCTTATCGGCTCATAGAAAAAAATAAAGTAGCGTTTCCGGAATTTCCACTTAACAATAAACTCTCAGGACTACTCAATGTGATCATTGGCTCAGTGCCTCGTGAATACCATTGGTTGGTTGAGATTGCAGGAATGGATGGCTCGATGGCAACAGGAACAGATGAGCTTATAAAGCTATATTCAGACATCAACGGAACAGATTTTGAATGTTATCAAGAAGAGATCCTTTTTTACTTGTCTAATATTTATACCATTTTTAATTATAAGGACGTTGCCTTAAACTCATGCTTGGAATTGCTTAAAAAATATTCATCATCCGGGCCATTAATGAAATATTGCGCAGCTTCAATTTATATAAAACTAGATAGAAACGATGAAGCTATTCAGTGTCTTACAAACTCACTCGATTTTACCAATAAGTTTCCATTTTATTTCCTCTCTTACAAACTAGGATTATGTAAATTACGAAAACTCGAACATCAAGCAGAAAATGATTTCAATTTTTTTCTTTCAACATTTAAAGGTAAAAATTATATTAAATCATGCTATCAGAAATTAGCTTGGTTGAGTTATCTAAATAATGATCTTTCGAATTATCAATTAGCACTTGAAAAATGCCGGATGAATGGGATTTCTTTTATCGATGAAGATAAAGAAGCAATGAAAGAGGCTTCAAGTGGATTTGTTATCAATAAAATCTTACTTCGTGCACGATTGTTATATGATGGTGGTTATTTTGAAAAAGCACTGGCAGAACTCGTAGGCAAACCAATTGATAGTTTTCCTTCTTATCGTGATCAATTGGAGGTGTCTTACCGTTTGGCAAGGATCTATGATAAATTAGGTAAGAGTGAAAAGGCCATATTACTTTTTGAGCAGACAATCAAAAATGGATCCTCCGCAACTTATTATTATGCAGCTAACAGCGCTTTAATTTTGGGCGGGATTTATGAAAACAGAAATGAGTTTGTTAAAGCAGAATACTATTTTAAAATATGCCTCTCATTGAATAATCATGAATACCAGAATAGTATCGATCAAAAAGCACAAGCGGGAATAGATCGGTTGAAGCTAGAAATAGAAAAGCAGTAAGATCAATTGATCTTACTGCTTACTTTATTAATAAACATTCACCTAAAATTTTATTCCAAACGTAATTGTGAAATTATGAGTAGAAACGTTTTGCTTTACTCCGGGAACATCGGAAGTTGCCAATGTATATGGTTGATAATATTGGTTGCTCTGATTAAACAAGTATCCAAAATCAATAAAAAAATCCTCGTCACGAATTCCTAATCCTGCTGAATATCCTATTTTGCTATAGTCTGTACTCGAAGAGCTAAATTTGCTTTCAAGGGGAGAGCTGGAGTAAGCTACACCACCTCTAAGACTAATATTGTCAAGTCTCCATTCAGTACCCACTTTCAATGTATGCATAGCAGTGTACTTGTTCTCAATTAATTTATTTGTTTCGAAAAAAGATGAAGTGGAAGAACTGAATCGAGCAGTTCCGTAATCTGTCAACTCATAATCAACTCCTAGTATTCCATTTTTCCCGAATACAAAACCTAAACTTCCAACTGCCTTGAAAGGTGTAGTCATGTCATAATCAAAACTTCCGTCTTTCGATTCTGAAGTATATTTTTGACCCGTTGTAAATTTACTGCTTACAATAGTTTTGTATTCATCATGCATTGTGTACCAGCTAGGCGTATGAACAGCAAAACCAAAACGGAAGATGTCGTTCACCTTATAGATAAATCCAAATTTTAAATTGATTCCGTTTCCGTCTGTCGTTAAATTCTGATTGAACTTATAACTCTGAAGAGTATCGTAAACATGCGTAGCTGTAATTTCTTCGTAAGTTGATTCCTCAGAGTAACGAATAGACTCAAATCCGAGTGTTGCGCCTAAGTATAGTTTATTGCTGTAGTTTCCTCCAAATGAAAACAATGTTTCTCCTTTGGCCCCGCGACTTTCAACATTCCTTCGTTGTGTTTCACCATATTCAGTGATAGCTGGAATGTATTGGGTAATTGGATTGTCAGGGTTAATCAGGAATGCTGCATAAGCTTGATATTCATAAAAATTATCCAAGTCAGAGTAGTTTGTATTACCGGCAGTTTGTGAAAAATAATCGAGAAGCGAATTATTAGCATTTTTTCCTTCATAGCTGCTTCGGTTATGATAGTTGTCTAGGCGATTATAACCAAATCCGAAACTCCAACTCTTCCAGCCGTTTTGAGAATCATCTTTACTAATAATATTGGTAAAGACCAATCCTGCATTTCCAAAATTGAAATTGAATTTTGACTCATCACTTTTATTTCCTTGAAAGGTAGATGATGTGGCACCGGCGTAAACAGAAGGAGTGAAGGTAAGTTCTGATCGGCGATAAAGTCCGATGCCTGCGGGGTTAACCGACAAGCCTGAGAATTCAGCCCCTAAGGCACCAAAGGCTCCTGACATTGCTGTAAAGCGAGCGCTTCCTGTAATGTTGGTCCCGGAATAGCGAAAAGCATCGGCGTCGGTTTGTGCTTTACTCAATTCAGATATGAAGAGTAAACAACAAAGTAAAATAATTGAAGGGATGTTTTTTTTCATTTTCTTTTTAATTGAAAAAAAGCCCGCACGGATGCTGTTCTCTCTGAAACGTACGGGCTTTAGCACTAACAATTAACCTATTTTCTTCTTCCGCCACCGCTATTGTTGTTCGATCCGCCTCTTGAAGGGGAAGGACTAGAGTATGATGGTGCGGAACTTCTTGGTGGAGCAGAGTAAGTTGGCTCTGACCGTTGAGGAGTACTTTCTTGTTTAAATTGTTTTGGCTCATTCCTCGGTTGGAAAATTGGTGTGCGATTTTCCTGGCGCGGCATTACTTGCTCCTGACGGGGTTGCTCAATACTTTCTTGTCTTTGTTGTTCTTGACGTGGTCTATTATTTTCAATTCGAGGTTCTTGTCTTGAATTGTTATTATCATAATTATTATTCCGTTGCTCTGAATTATTATTTGGTTGTGTAATTACCGGTGTACTATTATTTCTAGGATTAGAATTTATTTCAGGTCGTGAATTATCGATATTATTTCTTGGTTCAACATTCGAGTTATTGTTTCTCGGAGTCGGAGTAAAATCTGGACGCGAATTATTATTTCTTGGCTCTGAATTATTATCTCTAGGAGCAGGAGTAAAACCTGGTCGCGAATTATTATTTCTTGGAGCCGGATTTGTTTCCGGTTGTTGACTTGGTCGAGTGTCAATATTATTTTTACCGGGCTGCGTATTCATTTGTGGAGAAGTATTTTGATTTCTTCCATCATTTGATCTAGGTGATTTTGTTCCTGTTCCTGAATTTTGTTGTTGCATCTGATTGTTCGTTGGGTTCTGGATTAAACCACGATCATTCAAATTTTTACCACCAACACTATTGGGGTTGGAGTTAGTATTATCAATGTGATCAGGAACATTTCCTCTTGATGGTGAAGTATTCTGAAGGCCATTTACATTTTGCTGTGTACCATTATTTTTTCCATCCTGTGGACGGTCATTGCTAATAGTCCTTGGTGTATTTGGAGAAGTAAGGTTAGGTGATGTTAAATTTCTGCCACCACCTAAAGAAGCAGGGATACTCGATTTTGGAGTACGACCTTCTGCAATTGCTTGCTCGTACTTTTGTCCTAAAGTACCTGTAGATGTTCTACCGCTTCCACCTCGTGGTGCATTATCACCGACCGATCCTCGTGGGCCATAGTAATGACTGTTGTTGTCGTATGAATTGTAGTAGTAAGGGTTTGAATTTCCGGCATAGTAACCATCATTGTAGCCATGGTTATATCCATTATAATATCCACCACCATAATAACCGCCACCGTAGTATCCACCACCGTAGTATCCGGGAGAATAACCCCAATAAGAATGTGGGTAATAACCGTAACCATATCCAAAACTTCCATAACAGAAAGGTTGGTAGTAATAATAGGAAGGTGCCCACCAGTTGTAGCCTAAGTAAATGCTTACACCATACGATGCAGGTGAGTAATCATACCAATAGCTATTAGTGTAATATGGGTCGTAGTAGCTATATCCAATAGCAGGTGAATAAAAACGGCGGATTCTAGAAGAGTATTGATAATCGTAATAATCGTCGTAATAATTATTCGTTACATACGTATTTCCGGAACCATCTGAATATTTTGAAGAGGAAGAATTTCCGGTCGATTGATTGTTGTCAGAACTGCTATTTTGATATTGATCAGTAGTTCCTTGATTTTGATTTGAACTATATTGCGATTGATCAGAATTTTGATTGGTAGAATTGGTCTGATCGTAATTATTATTTCCTGAACTATATTCCTGAGCCGATGCGGCAGGTGTAGTAGTGGAGGTTTGTTGTTTAGGGGAATTGTCCTTACTTGAATAGTAAACATCGTCTGATGGCGAAGATCCTGCATGGTATGTTGATGTACACGCAGATAGCGAAAAAATAAATGCAATTCCGAGGACTGTTCTTAGGTTTTTCATTGGATGTTCCCTTTCAATCTTTTGAGTAATATTTCTGTAGTAATTTTAACGTCCTATTATAATTATTACTTTTGTTACTGACGATTTACAAACACCGTACCAAAACATAATATGAGTAAAGAACTTCCTTCACGAGCCGAGAATTATTCTCAATGGTATCAAGATCTTGTTGTTAAAGCTGATTTAGCAGAAAATTCTGCCGTTCGCGGCTGTATGGTGATTAAACCTTATGGTTATGCGATTTGGGAAAAAATGCAGGCAATTCTAGATGCAAAATTCAAAGAAACCGGTCATTCAAATGCATACTTCCCGCTCTTTATTCCTAAATCATTTTTTGCTAAGGAAGCTTCGCATGTTGAAGGCTTTGCCAAAGAATGTGCCGTTGTAACACATTATAGATTAAAAAATGATGGTAAAGGTGGAATTATGGTTGATCCGGATGCAAAATTGGAGGAAGAGTTAATTGTCCGCCCTACTTCCGAAACAATCATTTGGCATACGTATCGTGGTTGGATAGAATCGTACCGCGATCTTCCAATCCTTGTCAATCAATGGGCGAACGTAGTGCGTTGGGAAATGCGAACGCGTTTGTTTTTACGTACTGCCGAATTCCTTTGGCAAGAAGGACATACAGCTCATGCTACTGCTGAAGAAGCGGTAGAAGAAACAAAAAAAATGCTAGACGTATATGCAGAATTTGCTGAAAAGACTTTAGCCATTCCGGTTATTAAAGGTCTCAAAACAGCGAACGAACGTTTTGCCGGAGCACTAGATACCTATTGTATCGAAGCAATGATGCAAGATGGTAAAGCATTGCAAGCAGGTACATCACATTTCCTCGGTCAAAATTTTGCTAAAGCTTTTGATGTAAAGTTTATGAGTAAAGAAGGGAAACAAGAATTTGTTTGGGCCACATCGTGGGGTGTTTCAACTCGATTAATGGGAGCACTGGTAATGGCCCATAGCGATGATGATGGTTTGGTCTTGCCTCCAAAATTAGCACCGATTCAGGTTGTAATAGTTCCGATTTATAAAGGAGATGAACAGTTGCAAAAAATTACTGAAGTTGTAAATAAACTTATTATTGAACTGAAAGCTAAAAATATTTCAGTTAAATTTGATAGTCGCGATACTCACAAACCCGGATGGAAGTTTGCAGAATATGAACTAAAAGGTGTTCCAATTCGGATTGCCATAGGTCCTCGTGATTTAGAAAACGGTACTGTTGAAGTAGCCCGGCGCGACACAAAAGAAAAGTCTGTTATGCAGTTAACAGATCTATCTATTAAGATAGAACATTTGCTCGAGCAGATCCAAGATAATATTTATCGTAGAGCATCCGATTTTCGTGATAACCATACGTACAAAGTGGATACTTACGATGAGTTCAAATCAAGACTCGATCAAGGTGGTTTTGTTCTTGCTCATTGGGATGGAACATCAGAAACAGAGAACAAAATCAAAGAAGAAACAAAGGCAACAATCCGTTGTATTCCTTTAGATCAAACAAAGGAAAATGGAAAATGCATTTACAGCGGTAACTCATCAACTGGGAGAGTCGTTTTTGCCCGAGCATATTAGATCTAAATGTCAAATACAAGCAAAGAAAGTATCATAGACGTGTTGCGGCAGAAAGTAATTCTGAAGCAGCAAGTCTATGAAAAAACAAAAAATGTTTTTAATTCTTTGCGTGGACTGCTGAGCCAGTTAAGTTCCGAACTAGCATTGAAAGTAAAGGATTTTTCAGGTGAAATGGTAATTGCTTACAAAGACAATGGCGAATTCGAAACAGAGTTTATTATTGGCGATGAAACATTATTATTTGTAATACATTCAAATATTTTCACATTCGATTCCACACATTCGGTTTGGAAGTCGTCGTATGTACAAGAGGATAAAGACCGGGCATACTGCGGAAAAATATTTATTTATAATTTTCTAAGCGATAGTTTTAAATACAATCGGATCAACGATCTTGGCTATTTGATCGGGAGAATATTTGTTAATAAAGACAATCATTTTTTTGTTGAGGGGATGAAACAGATTGGGAATCTTTACAATGATTTTTCAACCTTGGAAGTTACAGACAAAGCGCTTTATGAAATTATTGAAGCCGCTGTACTTTACAGCATGGAGTTCGATCCATTTACTCCGCCATTCGAGCAACAAGGTGAAATAAGAGTTGGGGAAGTAATTGATGCTTCATTGCAATCAAGAATTACCACAGGGAAAAGGCTTGGATTTAAATTTAAGACGGAAGGTAATATTACTTGATCTTTAATAAAATAAATCGTATTAATTTCGGCAATTTATTGTGATAGAAAATCTGAAGCTATTATTATTCCGATTCGATCAACGATATTTCATAATCACCTAAGAGTATCAATCGGTCTCTGTAAAGACCACCAATTGTTTTCTTAAAATTTTTCTTACTCATTTTCAATTCTGAATAAATTGCTTCGGCCGGACTTTTATCGCCTAACGAAATTTTTCCATTATTCGTTTTCAAATAATGCAGAATAAGAAATTTGCTATCTTCTACTTGTTCGTATCCTTTTGGTTGAAGACGCAAATCTATTTTTCCGTCTTCGCGAATGGCTTTTATATATCCTCTTCGCTTGTCACCAAATTTAAGCTCACCAAAAATCTCATTGGCAAATATTAATCCTTCATTCGAATTATTAATAATTGCACGCATTCCTAATTCTGTTTTTTCTGCTATTAATAATTGCACTTCATCATCTTCTTGAAGTGTATGTTCTTTAGAAATGTGTTTGTGCCACTTGGTTGTTCCGGCAATTCGTTGAGAATGGTCGTCAATAAAAACATAAACGAGATAATTGCCACCAACTCTCATATCCATACGTTGTTCAGCAAAGGGAACGAAAAGATCTTTCGCTATTCCCCAATCTAAAAAAGCACCATGTTCATTCACTTCTTTAACCAGCATAAAGGCAAAATCGCCAACTACAGCATTTGGAGTAAGCGTAGTAGCAATTGGACGATTGTCATTATCCAAATAAATAAAAACGCGCAAATGGTCACCTACCTCCGGCATTTCATCGATGTATTTTTTAGGTAGTAGAACATCGTCCTGACCATCTGTTAAATACACTCCAATCATTGCTTTTGACTTTACCTCTAATTCATTGTACTGACCAATTTCCATTCTTGTTTTATTTAGCTGCAAAGGTACGAAAGTGCAGGTGTTTATTGGCATGATCAGGGCTAATTCCGGTGCTATAATCCAAATAAATGGGAGTTTTTAGAATTATTCAGGATTTATCATAAGTTGAATCAGCCTTTTTCGTCGATTATCGTTTGAGATCTTGAGCCGTTGACTAGAATTATGGCAGAGGAGGAATCATAGTTTGACAAAAATGGAAAGTGGTTATTGCGGAAAAGTGAAATTAGTAGCCAAATTTGAAAGGCGAAGCTTAAAATGGGAGGGATTTCAATCAATATTTTTCAATGAGAATTTCAAGATACATTGGTTTCAAATCACATTTACCGCAGTGGTTTTTGTACCTTCGCCGCCATTAAAAGATGCTGATTATATGGATTTAGAAAAGGAAATAGCAAAGAGAAGAACATTTGCCATTATTTCTCACCCCGATGCCGGGAAAACGACTTTAACCGAGAAGTTTCTTCTTTTTGGTGGGGCCATCAATACGGCAGGTGCGGTGAAGAGCAATAAGATTAGAAAGTCTGCCACATCTGATTTTATGGAGATAGAGAAACAGAGAGGAATTTCTGTAGCCACTTCCGTAATGGGTTTTGATTATGCCGGAAAACGAGTAAATATTTTAGATACTCCCGGTCACAAAGACTTTGCTGAAGATACTTACAGAACTTTAACTGCTGTTGACTCTGTTATTCTTGTAGTAGATTGTATAAAAGGAGTAGAAGAGCAAACAGAAAAATTAATGGCTGTTTGTAGAATGAGAAGTACGCCTGTAATAATTTTTATAAATAAAATGGATAGAGAAGGGAAAGACCCTTTCGACCTACTTGATGAACTGCAAGACAAATTAAAAATTCATGTTCGCCCGTTGACATGGCCTATAAGTCAGGGTGAATCGTTTCAAGGTGTTTATAATATGTATCACCAGGAATTAAATTTATTTGAGGCTAACAAGACAGGAATTTCAGAAAATAAGGCAAAGATAGTTGAGTTAGACG
Source organism: Bacteroidota bacterium (assembly GCA_031367345.1). Classification (GTDB taxonomy): domain Bacteria; phylum Bacteroidota; class Bacteroidia; order AKYH767-A; family 2013-40CM-41-45; genus JADKIH01. The sequence continues at coordinate 43,602 of JANLPR010000117.1, forward strand.
ACCCTTCGCTTGCTAAGTTTATTGGAGATAAATTTGCCAATAAATTGCGCGAAGATATTGATTTGGTCGAAGGCGTATTTGAGCCATTCAGTAAAGAACTTTATAGAGATGGATTAATTGCCCCCGTATTCTTTGGAAGTGCTGTTAATAATTTTGGAGTTTTAGAATTGCTGAAAACATTTTTGGAAATAGCACCCGAGCCGGCATCACGAGAAGCAGAGGAACGTGAAGTCGTAGCTACAGAAAATAAGTTTAGTGGATTTGTATTTAAGATCCACGCCAATCTTGATCCAAATCACCGTGACCGAATTGCTTTTCTTAGAATATGTTCCGGCAGATTTGAACGAAACAAATTTTATTTTCATACGCGCATCGATAAGAAAGTTCGATTTACGAATCCGACATCTTTTATGGCCAATGAAAAAACATTAATTGAAGAAGCATATCCAGGTGATGTAATTGGATTGTACGACAATGGAATTTTTAAGATTGGTGATACTTTAACAGAAGGAGAAATGCTCCACTACAAGGGCATCCCTAGTTTTTCGCCTGAAATATTTAAAGAAGTGGAAAACCGAGATCCATTTAAGGCGAAACAATTAGAGAAAGGTATTCAACAATTAACTGAAGAAGGAGTTGCTCAGTTATTTACTCAGCAGCCTGGAAACAGAAAATTAGTAGGTACGGTTGGTGAGCTTCAATTTGATGTAATCAAGTTTCGATTGGAACATGAGTATGGAGCAAAATGTGATTTCCGTCCATTAAGTTTTACAAAAGCTTATTGGATAACCGGCGATAGCGATGTGCAACTCGACCAGTTTATTAGTAATCGGAATAGTCAAATTGCTTATGACAAAGAAGGTAACCCTGTTTATTTGTCGGAAAGCGAGTGGATGCTAAAGATGATAAAAACAAGTTTTCCGGCAATTCATTTTCACACTACATCTGAATTTAAAAATGCTAAAACAGAAGTATTATAATTTCGATTTGAATTTTATTAAACTGATTAAGTGGCTATGAAATTTCGTGAAGCATTGCTCACAGACATCGAACAGATTTTCATAGTGCGATTTGCGGTGAAAGAAAATCGTTTATCCGATCTGAGTAAAGTGACTGTTAAAGATTGCGAGTTGTATTTGAAAGAGAGAGGAAAAGGTTGGGTTTGTGAGATTGACGATTTGATCGTAGGGTTTTCCATAATTGATTTAGTCGATAATAATGTGTGGGCATTGTTTATTCTTCCAGAATACGAAAATAAAGGGATAGGAAAGAAGCTGCATTTTTTAATGTTAGAGTGGTATTTTGCAATGACTGATAATCCTGTTTGGTTAGGAACAGATCCAGGTACACGAGCGGAGGTGTTTTATCAATTGCAAGGTTGGCGTGCAATAGGTTTGCATGGTAACCGTGAAATAAAATTTGAAATGACAAAGAATGAATGGTTGCGAACTAGAAAATCGTAATTGAAATAACGATTGAACATATTACAATTCGTATTTTTTTTTTAAACAAACAGTATGCAGAATAAACAATTTGAATTAATCAACGAGCAGTTTTCTCCACTCTTTAGGATCATGAGTGTTCACGATCCTAAAGATCCGAAAAGAAGAAAATTCGAAAATAACATTTGTGCATTTCATATTGGTAATGGCTTTGTTCTTTCAGTGGCGCATAATCTACGTACGATGGCACCACTTTTTAAATCGATCGACAATGCGATTTTTATGAAAGAGGTTTATCCACGTTTAAATCCTGCACAGGTTCAGATGTTTGATAATTGTTATCCATTAGATGAACTTACAAACAAAAGACACGAGCGATTTACAAATCAGAATGATGTTACGATAATAAGAGAAATATTGAAGCAAATCAATTACGATTTAAGATGGATTACACTGATGGAAAAAGAGATTGTAAAAACTCAATTATTGGTTCAATTTAGTTTTCCGAGTTTCTACATGAATGAGAATTTGACAAATTATTTCAATGAAAGTAACTCGTTTTATGAGGAGATAATTAATAAGCATACTTTTTTGTTGGATGTAGAATTAGTAGAAGCTTTTTACGCAGATGACATGGCGTTGTATAAAATTGTAAACACTCCGCCAGAGGTTATTGCATGCATACCTTTTCTTGAGCCTGATTTTTCTGTGTTTACCGATGATAAAAAAGATTTCTATTGTTTACAAAGTTCAACCACCAATGAAATAGGCCGAATGGTAAGCAAAGCACAAATAGAAGGTTATATAGATCACTTTAATATGTTCAACGATCCGATAGGAGGTAATTATCGGATAGAGGGATTTAGATATCTGATTAAAGGATATTTTCGATTTGGTTCTTCAGGTGCTCCCTATGTATTTTATGACAGGACTTCGGGAAAGTTTAAAGCAAATGGTGTGCAGAGTGAAGCCTGTCCGATCCAACTTTCCATTGAAAATAAGCGTGAGGGCAATTATCAATATGTAAATGCCATTGCATCGCCATTGAGCATTATAGAAGAAAGAGTAATGAATCACATACAGTCAATGGCGGTTGTTTGAGTTTAATAGCTGAAAATGAGCGTAGAACGTGAGTGAGATAGGCGATAGATAGACCATAGTACTTGGTTGTTAATTTAGGTCTTTTTTTTAGCTTTGTGCCCCCAAACACAATCAATCAAATCCTTCAATCTTGGATAATTATAATTGGGAACCAAAATCTGTTAGAACGAAAATGATACCGGAAGAAATAAATAAAATTATTGAGATTCCGGAATGGGACACCTATTCCGCAGTTAAGAAAGAGGAAGCTAAATTCATTTATGATTTTATAGTCGAAAATAATTTAAAGAGTACACTCGAGATTGGCTTTGCTTTTGCTCGTTCTGCATCGCATATTATGTCTGCAACTCAAGCAAAACACATTGCATGCGATCCTTTTCAAAACAATTATGGTGATATGGGATTGAAGAATATTGAGAAATTACATCTAAGTGAAAAATTGGATTTCAGACCTGACTTCTCTCATAATGTTTTGCCTGTGTTGCATAAGGAAAATAGAAAATTCGATTTTATTTTTATTGATGGCGATCATAAATTTGATGGAATACTAGTTGACTTTTACTATGCAGATCTTTTGTTAGAGGTGAATGGATACGTGCTTTTGCACGACACGTGGATGCGTAGTACTCGTTTGGTGGAGAAGTTTATTAAAAGTAATAAAACAAATTATAAGTATGTGTCTACTCCTTTAAGAAATTTTTCTTTATTCCAAAAAATGAAAGAAGATACGCGCGACGGAATGTTTTTTAAAGAGTTTTATACTTGGAAATCGATATTGCCACATTCAATGATTACTTGGATGACCAATGGCAAGATGACTTTTACAAAAAAAGTATTTTTTAAGATAAAAGACCTGGTTAAATAATAGAATAAGACCTATACAGAAGAGCAATGAGAAATCGTTGCTCTTTTTTATATGTATAAATTTTAAAATGTTATTTTCACAAAATATATTTTGAAAAACAACAACAATGAAAAGCGAGGAATAGCTATTTTATAAATAAAATGGGCATTTATTGTATTAAAAAAATAACAGGTTTGCTTTTTTTTATTTTTTTTAGACAATTGGCCATCTAAATAGTCAATGGATTTTGGCGAATGAATGTTGGAATCAGCTTCTGTTACGAACTGTATTTTTATTTTTTATCGTGTTTAGATAATATGTAAATGAGATTTTTTTTTGCGCGATAGAATGCTTTTTAGTCTAAAGTAAATTCTTGCCAAATGAGTTCCGGATTTTTTGGGTTGATGAAAAAAGTGATATATGTCATCTAAATTGTTTTTCTGCTTTGAGTATTGTCATAACCAACAAGGTGAAACAGGATTACATTTAAGCAATGAATTATCGTTCTTAACAATCAGTCTAAAGATTGTAATTATTCAAATCTATTTATTATGAAAAATTTAAAAAGAGAAAATGATTATTTTTTTGGAATTGTGTTTTTTTCTTTTATTATTTTTATTAGTTCGACTCTAAAAACAGTCGCAGGCGATTGGCTTGCACCGGCTTCCTCTAGTAGTTTAATTAATCCACTTAAAAATGATGTAGGTGCAATAGCAGAAGGGAAAAAAACATACGTCCATCTTTGCGTTGTTTGTCATGGTGATAAAGGAAGAGGCGATGGATTGGCAGGAATGGCATTAACCCCTCGTCCGGCGAATTTCACAATATCTAAAGTGCAATCGCAAATTGATGGAGCGCTATATTGGAAAATTACAAATGGAAGACCACCTATGGCTGCATATCAGCAATCGTTGTCTGAGACCCAAAGATGGCAATTGGTCAATTATATCAGAACTTTTGGAATTCTAAATAAACCTAAAAAAAAATAGTATGAAAATCTTAAAACTGAAAACGGTGAAATTGAAAAGTAGAATTTTGCCTTTGGTGTTACTTCTTTTTATTGGATTAATTAATATCACAATAGCACAGGACACTTCTTCAACACAAACGCAAAGAAACGAGTTGAAGATTTTATCGCTGCAAGGCAATACTAAAAGTCTATTAACCGGCAGTGCAAGTTTTGATTTCTCATATGATGATAAAGCAGCTGTGAAAGGTAATTTTAATAGTGTTGGATTTAGTCCAATATTTTTATGGAAATTATCTGACCGATTGTTTTTTGAAAGTGAAGTTGAAATTGCAATTGACGGGGGAGAGACGGGAGTTGATTTAGAATATGCTAAGTTTTCTTATAGGATCAACAAGTACATGAGATTAGGAGCAGGGCGAATGTTAACTCCATTTGGTACTTACTTAGAACGGTTACACCCAACATTCATTGAGCGATTTCCAAATGCACCACTCATGATTCATCATGAGGATGGAATGCATTCTATAGGGCCCAATGGCGCAGAGATGGGTGTTGACCTTCGCGGAGGGTTTCAATTAGGAGCAGCAAAAATGAATTATGCAATATATGTTTCTAATGGTCCAAAATTAAATGGGGATGAAGTAGGGTCTAATCCGGAAGGTACATTGGAGTATGAAAATTTTTACGACAACAATAATAACAAAGCAATCGGTGGAAGAATTGGGTTTCTACCATTTTCAAATTCTTCTTTAGAAATTGGTTTTTCAGGCAATAGAGGAAAAGTTGGTTCAGTAAATTCTATTTATGAAAAGACAGCTGCAACTGCATTTGCTGTTGATGTGTCCTATGTTAAATCTATCAGTGAATTAAAGAGCATAATAAATATTAAAGGGCAATATAATTCTGTGAAAGTAGATGATGCAAGTTATGCGGATGCGAGCGATAGCACAGGTGTGGGAACTTATACTTTCAATAATCAAAGTAATGTATATTATTTACAATTTGGTATTCATCCGGCATTTGTTGAAAATAATTTTTTCAAGAATCTTGAAATTCTTGGACGATACAATTCTGTTACATTGCCAAAGGAGGCATTCTGGGGCGGCGGAACTTCTACACGATATGATATTGGCCTTTGTTATTGGTTAAGTTGGAAATCAGGAATAAGATTTGCCTATGAAAATCAAAAGTCGCCGGATGGTTCAACGAGCGATATATTCCTAGTTCGATTTGCTACAGGATTTTAATCATTCAAAAAACGGAAATTATGAAAAATAAAAAAAATATTTTACTTGTTGTGGCAGCCACAATTTCAGTAATTGTAATAAATATTGGATGTTCAACTACTTCAACTTTAATAGCTGAAAAGAGTGGTGCAACACTTTGGGGCGAGAATTGTGTACGTTGCCATAATGCTCCATCACCTACAGACTATAACGATGATCAGTGGGCTATAATCGGGGAGCACATGAAAGTTAGAGCAAATATTACGGATGATGAACAAAGCAAAATTGTTGAATTTCTAAAATCTGCAAATTAAAATTATGAAACGATTGTTCTTGTTTATCGCTATTCTATTTTCAATCGACCTTTACAGTCAGTCGGAAGGAGAAAAATTATTTAATCAAACTTGTATTGCATGTCATTCAATTGGACAAGGAAAAATAGTTGGCCCCGATTTGAAAGGAGTAGAAACTAGACACACGATGAGTTGGCTAAAATTGTTCGTTACATCATCACAATCCATGATTAAAAAAGGGGATACTTCAGCAGTAAATCTTTTTAAGCAAAACAATGGAATGATAATGCCTGATCAAAAGTTATCAGGGAAGGAAATAGAAAGTTTGATTGCCTTTATAAAGGAAAAAGGAGCAACGATTCAACCGGAAGCGAGTGCTATGGTAGTAGCCGAAAAACTGCCTTCAACAGAGCACAATGATGTAGTTGAGAAGCAAAACAAATCAAATATTCTGCAAATAATCAGTTTTGTTCCCTGGGTATCAATACTGATAATTGTCATATTATTAGCAGTTATTTATGTTTTGGCTGATGTGATACGCGCTATGAGTAAATTGGTAAAGTCTAAACGAGAATAGCCATAATTACTTGAACAAAATTGTTAAGTCGGCTTTATGAATGGAGGCGAATTGCGTCTAATGTTATGTTAGCTCATTTTATTTTTATTCTAGCTCAAGCAAACGAGCATAATTCAAATTAGGTTTTATTTTAACGATAGTTGAATAAATGTTCATTTTCTTGTATTGTATCAATTTAAATTGTAAATTGGATATTAAAATTAATGATTAAAGTCAAAAAATAGTTGAGTGAAAAACATTAATTGGAAAATACAAAAGATACAAGGTAGTATATTGATTATAGAAATAAATTAATTAAAAATTTTAATTTTTAAGATAATGGTTATGAAAAAAATAAATATCAGGAAAATTCTTGTTCCTATTGATTTTACAGAAACGGCTGATGTAGCTTTAGCTGAGGCTACATCATTAGCGCTATTATTGAAGGCAGATCTTTTGTTGTTGAACGTTGTTGAATCTACGGGTTATAATTACTCAGTATTTGCAGCAACTGAAACAATTCCGCCATCATTGAATGATCTTGAAAGTAGAATAATAGAGAAGATGGATGGAATCAAAGGGCAGATCGTAAAGAAGTTTGGATTAAAGTGCTCCACTTTTGTAATGTCCGGCCATATCCACACTGAGATTAATAGTTTTGCGAATAAGAAAAAAGTGGATTTGATCGTGATGGGAACGCATGGAGCTTCCGGTTTTAAAGAATACTTTATTGGTAGCAATTCGCAACGTGTAATAACATTGTCTGATATTCCGGTATTAACTACACAACGGAAATCCAATAAAACCGGGTTTAAAAATATATTGATTCCCTTAGACAATTCAATCCACAGTCGAGAAAAGGTGAATATTGCAATAGTGATTGCAAAATTATACAATTCAAAAATTCATTTGTTAGGATTGCCTGATTCACGTGATAAAGTTGTGGTTGCCAAATTTAAAATTAAGCTGGCATCTGTTGAAAGGTTGATGGAGTCAGATGGTCTTGAATATGAAACTAAGATTGCTTATGGTGAAAATTTGGCAGATACAGCAATCAAGTATGCAACGAAAAGTAAGTGTGATTTAATTGTGATAAATACCGGACATGAATCAAAGATTACCGGAGTCTTCATGGGAGCTTTTTCTCAGCAAATTGTAAATCATTCGTTGATTCCGGTTTTAAGCTATAAGCACACTTACGGGCAATACTCAATAGATACTCCTGGATTTGGTATTATGTAATATTGATCATAGATTAAATTTTGTTTCATTTTAGTAGCGATTTGGTGCTTCCTACTAATGCCTCTTTGAAGTTTTCAACTGATGCATTGCTGTATATTCTAGTTATTCAATATTATCCATTTGCAATCTAGACAAGTGAATTTATTTAAATATCTTATATTCAAACACTTGAGTAAGTTTGAGCAGCCGACGTTTTATGTCAATCAAGATTTTTAACAATTCGAATTGCTAATTTAATATTCTCAATTTGAGTGATATTCCGAATTTTTTTGAGATAAAATGAATCATTATTTTTAGTATGTTTAATGAAGTAACATTCGTGTTGCTCGACTTGATATGTTCTCATATTCAAGTTGCGTTGTTTACATAAATTCAATACAAATAAGTAAATCGGTTATCCTAGAAAAAGGACAGACTATATTCACTTATAAAAACTCTTTCTAATTTTTTACGGAAATGAAAAATAACTCTACAGAAAAAAAAAGTCGCGAGAAGGTGAAAGTTAACGTAATTAGAAAGATATCATCTGCTGTAATTGCAGTTGAAGCAAGCGGAAGTTCAATAGCTGCAATAAATAATTTTTTCAAACAGCTACCTCATTTAGAGGACGCATGCATACTTATCAATACTCAGTTGAATGAAAAAAGCAGGAAAGAGTTAATTGAGATCGTAAAAAAGACTACAGGAATAGAAGCAATAGGCAGTAGGTCAAGCAAAAAATATTTATCAGGTTCTGTTTCGATACTTGCAGAAAGTGGGAGGTTGAAATTATCGGGGTCAAATTCAAAAGGTAGCAAAAAGCAACTTGTTAAAACGAATGAGGAGCTTGATTTTTTAAAGGATTGTCAAAGTAATTTTAAAAATTTTGTTGGGGTAATCTTGAAAGGAAATAAGGAGTTAGATGAAAAAAGCATTGCTCCATTTTTAAAAAGAGGATACAAGCTTATCATTCAAGATACGGTATATAAGAAAAGCATTCGTTCAAAACTAAACAAAGCTAATCAGCAAGAATTTATTTTACCCATAAATAAAATGGGCATTCGAATAAATGAATATTTAGGTGTTGAGTTAAAGGCAAAGAAGGCGAATAAAAAAGTGATTGTCAAAAATCATGGACCATTGTATGGTAATTATTCTGACATAATTGAGAACACCATCTTGCCATTTATTATCAGTAAGCCCAATGGTGTATTGCTTGAGGTAAACAAAGCCGCTTGCGAATTATTCGGGTATTCAAAGGCGGAGCTTATCAAGAAAAAAAGAAATGAGATTATTTTAATGAATGAGGATTTAAAGTTAAAGATGAAGGAAAGGAGTGAAAGTGGTTTTGTTAAAGGGGAGTTGATAGGGATAAGAAAGAATGGCACTCAGTTTCTGTTGGAATTTACATCTAAATTTTTTAGTGGAAGCAATGGTGAAATAAATGTATGTAATACTTTGAATGATATCTCAGAGCAAAGAAATTCTGAATTAAATAGAAGGTTGCTTATGAGTAATACGCAGGAATCTTTTATTCTTATAGATAGAGAATTAAAAATTATTGCATATAATTCCGTCGTTGAGAAACTTTATGAAAGTGTATTCGGATTATTTATGAAAATAGGCGCATCTATTCTGGAATATTCAATTCCCAATAGGCGGTCAGTTTTGTTGAAGAGTTGTTTAGAGAGTCTTAAGGGAAATAATAGGCAAACGGAATTTCAAATCGAGTATAAGAATGGAGAGAAGGGTTATTTTCAGATAAAGTTTAATCCGGCACGAAACGATAAAAATGAAATAATTGGTGTTGTTTTAACAGGGACAGATATTACTGAAATTCTTAAGGCAAAAGAAGTGCTACTAGCCAATGAACGAAGATTTAAAGCGATTGTAGAAAATGGAGGAGAGGCAATAATTATATTAGATAGAAAAGCGATTCCAATTTTTATTTCTCAAGGTGTGAATTTAACTTTTGGAAATGTATTACGTCCAATCTCAAATTGCAGTATTTATGAATTAATTTATGAAGAAGATTTAAAATTTGTCAAAGCAAAGTTCACTGAATCTTTGAGATCTCCATCAAAGCCAATTTATAATATCAGATATCGAATCATAAACAGTGCAAATAAATTGGTTTGGATAGAAAGTACATTTACAAATTTTTGTGATGACCCTGCTGTTGGAGGAGTAGTGAATAATTTTAAGGATGTATCTGAAGCAGTAGATTTAGAGAATAAAAGAAATGAATTGGCAGAAGAATTAAAAAGAAGAAATATTTTTATTGAATCTGTTCTATACAATTTGCCTATTGGCATTGTTGTGAATAATCTGAAAAGTAAAGACGTTACCTTTGTAAATGAAAGGTTTCGTGAAATGTTCAAATTGGATAGGGCTCAGCTGAGTAATGGAGAAATCGACAAAACAAAACAGTTGAACATTGTACAGGGCCCGGCAGAAATCTTAAGAAGAATAGATTCGGTAATTGATCTTGCAGGCGATGGAATTGTAAAATGGAATGAACTGGAAGTAGGAGCAGAAGAAGGAGGACAGAAAATTGTAAATGTTAAATCAATGACTTTGCAAGAACAAGAATTAGTTATCTCCACTATAGTTGATGTTACAAAAGAATCGCAACAAGCGGCAGAAATTTATTTGGCAAAAACAAATTATGAAACGCTAATTAATGGAACAAGTGATTTAATTTGGTCGATTGATTCATCAATGAGAATCATTACAGCTAACCGTGCGTATATTGATTCCATCTGTAATTTGGTTAATCGTGTACCTAATGAAGGCGACTCTGTGTTATTGCCTGAGTTTGGGGTTGAGCTTCTGGAGAAATGGAGAGGATATTATTCTCGAGCACTAAGTGGCGAGTCATATTCTATCAATGAACAATATTATGATCCAACATCTAAAAGAATGAGTTATGGGAAGATAGCTTTCAATCCTATCTTCAATTCTGATGGCACAATATTCGGAGTTGCTTGCTTTTCGAAGGATGTTACTGAAGATACTTTAAATTTAAAGGAACTAGAAAAGGTAAAGACGGATTTAGTTAACATTATGAATTCTTCCATTGATTTGATTTGTACAATTGATAGTGACATGAATTTTGTGAATGTAAGTGCCTCGATGGAAGCAATGCTAGGATCAAGTATAGATATGTTAATTGGAAAAAATATTTTAAATTTTATACATGAGAATGATCATCTAAAAACGATTAAGGTTGCTGAGGAAATTGTCAAAAGTTTGGATATAACTAATTTTGAAAATTTAGTACTAAATAGTGAAGGAGTTGCTGTGCCTGTAGTTTGGTCAGCTAGGTTGGACTATGTTGATCACCTTGTATATTGTATAGGAAGAGATGTAAAGGAAGTTAAGTTAAAAGAGATTGCTTTGATTGAGTCTGAGAATAAATACAAAAAACTTTTTGAAAATAATCCTTGTCCAATGTTTATCTGGGATTTCGATACATTACAAATATTGGATACAAATGAAGAGGCGCTTCAGAAATATGGTTATACTAGACAGCAGTTTCTTTCACTTTCAATACGAGAATTGCGTCCAAGAGAAGATGTTCTAATGATTGAAGCAATTACAAAATCAAAGGAGATTTATATTTCTACCAATAAGAAAGTTTGGCGGCATATTAAAAAGAATGGTGAAATAATGTTTCTGGATATTAGTTCACATTTAATTGAAGACAACGAACGGACTTATGCGCTAGCCCTTTTAAACGATGTTACTGAAAAAATAAAAACAGAGGTACAATTAAAATTGATGGAATCTGTAGTTGTAAATACATCTGATTCTGTTGTGATTACTGAAGCAGATCCGTTTGATGAAAATGGACATAGAATTATATATGTAAATGAAGCCTTCACAAAAATGACCGGTTATAGTGACCAGGAAGTGATTGGAAAAACACCAAAATTATTACAAGGTGCAAAGTCTGATAAAGTTGCTTTATCGAAATTGAGTAAAGCATTGAAGAGATGGGAACGATGCGAAATTACATTGATCAATTATAAAAAAAATGGTGATGAATTTTGGATTGAGTTATCTGTAAGTCCTGTTGCTGATGAAAAAGGGTGGTATACACACTGGATAGCCATTGAGCGAGATGTTACAGAACGGAAGATGGCTGAATTAAGATTAGAAAAATTGAATGAACAATTGCATAAGCATTCACATGAATTAGCTATCTCAAATCAAGAGTTGGAACAATTTGCTTACATAGCTTCTCATGATTTGCAAGAGCCGTTGAGGATGGTTAGTAGTTTTCTAACTCAACTGGAAAACAAGTACAAAGAATTGTTGGATGCTAAGGGAAGAAAATATATTCATTTTGCAGTGGATGGCGCATCAAGGATGCGTCAAATTATTTTAGACCTACTTGAATATTCAAAAGTTGGAAGAGGGGTGGAAGAGCTGGAGATTGTAAATTTAAATCAAGTAATTGACGATGTGAAATTTCTTTTCAGAGAGCAAATTGAAGAAAAGAATGGACAGATTGATGTTGATAATTTGCCGGAGTTAACGACTCGGCGTTCTGCTGTCCAGCAAATATTTCAAAATTTAATTGGTAATGCACTTAAATATAGCAAAGGTGATGTTGCTCCTCATGTTCATGTTTCAGTTATTAGTTTACCAAACGTTTGGAGATTCAAAATTAGTGATAATGGCATCGGGATTAATAAGGAGTATTTTGAAAAAATATTCGTAATTTTTCAGCGGTTACATAATAAGAATGAATATTCAGGAACAGGTGTTGGATTAGCTGTCGCGAAAAAAGTAGTTGAACAAATAGGGGGTTCTATTTGGATTGAATCTGAAGAGGGAGTAGGAAGTACGTTTTATTTTACCATTCCAAAATAATATTATGGAAGAAGCTTCATTACCAAACAACGAAAAAGAGAGATTGAAGAATCTTGAGAGTTATGAAATTTTAGATACGGTTCCCGAGCATGAATATGATTCTCTTCTTCGAATTGCAGGAATGATTACGGGGATGCCGATTGTCTTGATGTCACTCATTGATTCAAAGAGGCAATTTTTTAAATCGAAAATTGGGTTAGAAATAAGTGAAACACCTAAAGAATATTCTTTTTGTTCGCATGCATTAAACACTCCCAACGAAATGTTTATAGTTCCAGATTCGAGAATGGATTTAAGATTTCATGATAACCCATTAGTAACCGGAGAGCCACATGTAATTTTTTATGCAGGCATGCCTTTAGTTTCTTCAGAAGGTTACCCATTAGGGACGCTTTGTGTAATCGATAATAAGCCCAATGAATTGGATCAGGACAAAAAGGACGCGTTGGTCGCCTTGGCATCGCAAGTTGTTCGACTATTGGATTTAAGAAAGAAAAACAAATTACTAACAGAGGCACAAGTTGCAATAGCATTTCACGCACAACAAATGGAAGAGTTTGCATATATTGCTTCCCATGATTTCAAACAACCATTGAGGATGATCAACTCTTTTATGAATTTACTTGAAAAAAATTATGGTCATCAACTCGATTCAAAAGCATTAAAGTATATCAGATTTGCACAGGAAGGTTCATTTAAAATTAATAAGTTAGTCGATGAATTATTAAATTATGCGAACGTAGGAATCGGGTCAGAATTGAAGGGAAAAGTGAATATGAATGATCTGGTGAAGGAGATAATTGAGTTAAACGATCCTACTTTAATTGGTGAAAAAGGAGTAATTACTTTTACCGAATTACCAATTATAGATTCATTCATAGTTCCACTGAAGATAGTTGTTCGAAATTTGATTTCAAATTCTATAAAATATTCAAATAAACAGAGGCAATTAAAAATATTGCTTCGTTCAAATGAAATGGAAAGTCATTGGCAATTTGAAGTTCAAGACAATGGTATCGGAATCCCTAAAAGCGAATTAATTTCAGTGTTTGATACTTTCAAAAGACTAGGCAATGGAGATGAAATTGAAGGATCTGGATTTGGTTTGGCAATTTGTAAGCGTATAGTAAATAAACTTGGAGGAGAAATTTGGGTTGATTCCTTGGAAGGAAGTGGGAGTAGTTTTTATTTTACAATTCCAAAAAATTAAAAGACATGAATGAAGTTCACATTTTACTTGTCGAAGATAATGAAGGCGATATCTTCCTTACTACAGAAGCTTTAGAAGAAGGCAAGATTGTAAATAAGGTAAGTGTTGCCAGAGATGGAGAAGAAGCAATAGATTTCTTGCTGAAGAAAGTAAAGGTTGGTATTTCCGAATTACCCGATTTGATATTGCTCGATGTAAATCTCCCTAAAAGAAATGGACAAGAAGTATTACAATTTATAAAAACAAATCAAAACCTAAAACATATACCGGTAATTATTTTAACAACCTCTTCTTCGGAAAAAGATATTGTTCAGTCTTATACGAATCAAGCGAACTGTTTTATTACTAAGCCGGTTGAGGTAGATAATTTTCTTAAAGTAGTCAAGAGCATTGAGAATTTTTGGATTTCAATAGTTACGTTGCCAACAAATACAAATGGAAAAGCAGGATGAAAGATAGTCGAAAGTATAAAATTCTAATTATCGAAGATAATCCGGGTGATCTTTTAATTGTAGAGGATTTTCTTCGAGAGAAAATGATTAATTTAGAAATCATTCACTTTGATAATTTCAGGGAGGCTGAAAAAGATTTGAAGAAAGGTAATAAATATGATGTAATTCTTTTAGATCTTACATTGCCGGATTTAAGTGGTCAAAAGCTTATTACTTCAGTACTTGGAATTGCAAATGAGTGTCCTGTTGTAGTTTTGACAGGCTATCAAGATGTTGATTTTAGTAAATTATCAATATCACAAGGGGTTTCTGATTATTTATTGAAGGATGAATTGAATTCAGCGATTTTATTCAAGAGTATTATTTATTCCATAGAACGAAAAAAAACAATATCGCTTTTACACGAATCAGAGAAAAGGTATAGTAATCTTTTTCATTTAAGTCCTCAACCAATGATGGTTTTTGATTTAAGCACTTTGAAGTTCATTCAGGTAAATCGTGCCACTATTGCCTTGTATGGATTTTCTGAGGAAGAATTTTTGCAAATGACGATAGCTCAAATTCGACCTGAAAGTCAGATTGAATTTATGTTAGGTGTCATTGAAAATACAAAAAGGATTGATCAAACATTTAGTCATACCGATGGTGCAATTCACCGTAAAAAGTCTGGAGAGTTGATAAATGTTGAAATTTTTGGAACCCCATTAAAAGTGGAAAATGAGCTATATAGATTAATCATTGTATATGATGTTACAGAAAAAAAATTATTTGAATTGAAATTGACAGAAGCAATTATTAAGACGCAAGAAGATGAACGATACGAAATTGGTGGAGAGCTGCATGATAATGTTTGCCAAATCCTTGCTACAAGTCAAATGAGCATGGGTATGATCAAGAAAGTGTTGGATCCGGATGCTTTGAAATGGTATGAGCAGAGTAAAGAATATATTAAATTAGCCTCTGAAGAAATTAGAAATTTATCGCATCGTTTAGCGCCAATTTTTATTGATCAAGGTACTCTTCAAGATTCCATTCATGTTTTAATTAATACTTTTAATGGCGATGAAAAGTATGTCATTAATGAAAAGTACGATACTTCTGTTAACAATTATTCTTTATCAAGGGAAACACAATTGAATTTATACAGAATAATTCAAGAGCAATTAAGAAATATACAGAAACATTCAAATGCAACAACTATAAATTTATCAATATCCAAAAAGGAAGGAAGCTTGTTATTAACTATTAAGGATAACGGTTTGGGCTGTGATCCAGAGAATACTCGGGCGGGAATTGGAATTGCAAATATGAAACGTCGCGTAGAACTATTTGCCGGCGATTTTAAACTTTCAAGCATTCCGGGAGTAGGATGCGAATTAGAAATTAGTATTCCGGTGAAGCATCTTGATAATTTCTTTCTTGACAAGAGTTAGATTTGTAACTCAATTCATTTTTTATTGATGTAAAAATAAATTGTCGCAAAATTTTGAGAACGGATATAACTAAAAACTCCATCAATTAGATTGATGGAGTTTTAGATTGATAAAAAGAGATTGAAGTTTATTATTTCAAAACATTTTCGTTAAAAATTTAGCGCCAATCGAGCATACATTCTCATGCCATTTGCTCCCATTTGAACAGCATCCCATGGGCCCGCTGGTTCGTTATTATATGCCCAATATTTAGCAGTTGCAACTGCTCCTAAGTCAGGATGTACTCCAAATAAATTGTCTGTGCCGAGTACTAATTTAGCTGATTTGCAAAGTTTGTAGGTAAGATATAAGTCAGTCACAGCTTTTCCTCCATAAACATATTTGTCGGCCACATACACATTAGGATCTGCATCTGTTGGGACCTTAGGGTCTATACCTAAAGCATCTTCTCCGTAACCTAAAATAGTAACACTGCCAAAATAAGTTATACGTGTTCCAAAAGTAATTTTCTTAATTCCATATTCTAAATTCATACTAAACTTTGACGAAGGCGCAGAAGCCAATATAAATGCTTGTTCACGATCACTAAGAAATGTTTTTCTATGTTGTTCTGTATCGTTTAATTTTTCAGGTACGTTAATGGCATCAATTGTCATTTTTTGTAAATTTCCTGACAGAGATGCTCGGAAGGAATGTTTTTCTGTTATTTTTTTATAGTCGAATACAATGTCGATTCCTTTATTGGTTGTGTTTACTGCATTCGCAAAGAACTGCGCATACGCAGCATGATAATTATTTAGAGCAGCTAGAAATGCAGGGTCAAGAGTATTATCTGTTGCATCAAATTGGCCGGACAATACAACGCGGTCTTTCACTTCAACCATATAGCCATCCACTGTAATATTGAAATTTTTTATTGGAGTATATGAAAATCCTAAACCGGCATTAACAGACCGTTCTTGTTTTAGGTCAGGAATTCCGGCAGCCTTTGTAATTGGATTATAGTTCGGCGCAATTTTTACTTCAGCGACTAATCCACCTTGAACTGTCGTGAATGTTGAGCTGAAATTAATTTGTTGAAGAGATGGTGCTCTGAATCCTGTACTAATAGATCCTCTTAAGTTTAATTTATCTGTAATCTTATACCTCGAGCTCATTTTGTAGTTACTTGTAAAACCAAAATCGCTATAATTTTCAGCACGAACAGCGCCTGTTAACAACCATCTTTTAGTAATATCAAGTTCGGCATCTACATATGCTCCAATAGTAGATCGATTTGCTGTTACAGCATCAGCCGGTTGATATCCCGGAAAACCCTGTGCTCCCGATGCTTTTATACCGGACGTATCGTAATTTTTATACGATGCCTCCTCTCCTGAATATAAATTGTAACGTTCTATTCTTGTTTCTGCTCCTGCGGCAAGATTAAGTCCTTGAGCAATATTTTTAAATGGTTTGGAGAAATTCAAATTTGTAGTGTTTTGTAAAAATGAAAATCCACCATCGTCAAAATGTGTTTGGCTTGTTCCCAATGAAGCATTAAATGTTTTGTCTCCATAAAAATGAAAATCGTTTTTACCTATGTTATTAGACAAATCCCATAGCCATCCTTTTCCTGCATTTCCATTGGCGCCAACAGCAACCGAAAAGTCGGTTACGTTAGTTTGAATATGCGGGTCGAAATAAACTTCACCATCAGGAGTTCTGTGCATAATGCCATCAACAAAAATTAAATTTCCACTTGCGTCTGTTGGAAAACGTTCTGGGCGAGCAGAGAAGTTTCTGCTGAAAGCAAAAGCATCGCTCTTGCTGTAATTATATCCTCCAAAAGAGTAAAGACGAGTTGAGCCATTACCAATTGGTGTTTCAAGATTATAGAAAGCCCCTATTGCTTTTACTGAACCGTCACCATTTGCACGACGGTAAATATTAATAGGCAAAGCGTCGGCATTTGTAAAAAGGTTGGACGTATCTGAAATTTGTCTAAATGTTTTTTCTTGGTTCAAAGCACTCAAAGAGAAATTGACGAATCCGTCTTTTTTACCTAAAGGAATTCCATAATTCAGATTTAAAGTTCTAGTAAGTCCATCTAATTTATTTTCGTGTTGGTACTGTTGAAACTCAGGTTTGAATGCAGGATTGTATTTACTATCTGAATAGCCCCCAAAGCTGAGATCGCCACTAAATTCTTTAACATTTTTTTTAAGAATAATATTCATAACTCCGGCAATAGCATCTGAGCCATATTGAGCAGAAGCCCCATCACGAAGTATCTCAACTCTATCTATTGCCGAAATAGGAATTGCATTGAGGTCTGTTCCTGAATTTCCTCTTCCTCTTGTACCAAACACACTTACAAAAGCTGTTTGGTGTCTTCGTTTTCCATTAATTAATACCAATGTTTGATCCGGACCTAACCCTCTGAGTGTTGCTAAGTCTATATGATCAGCACCATCAGATCCACTTTGTTTATTCGAGTTGAGTGACGGAGCAGAATAATTCAGAAGTGAGGTGATATCGGTTCGGCCCGTTGGAATAGATACAGCTGAAACAGAAATGACGTCAACAGGTGCAGGAGTTTCTGTTTTTATTCTACCGGCTGTTCTTGTACCAACAACAACAATGTCGCCTAATTCGAGTGGTGCTGTTGAAAGGCCTATTTTAATTTCAGTGAGATTATTTATTCCAATTACCTTGTTGATGTAGCCAATCATTTGGATCATTAGGCTGTCTGTTCCATTCGCTTTTATGACAGCATTGCCGTCAGCATCTGATGAAACACCATTTGTTGTACCCTTCACTACTATTGATGCGCCAGGCAAAGTTGCGCCCGACTGTTGGTCAGTAACATGAATTTTGATTTGAGATTGTGCATAGCCTATTGAAGCAATAATGCTATAAAGGAAAATGAGTGCTATTCTTTTCATTTGTCTGGTAGTTTATTGAGTAAATTTATTAAAATATTAATATCATTACTAAAAAATGAAATATTTATTGAACGTCTTTAATAAAAGATTCTAATTCTAGGTTGTCAATAATTATTTAACTAATGTAACCCGGCCAATATAATTGTGTGTTTGATTGAAAATGTCTCTAACTTGAATTATCCAATTGTATACATCATTCTGAGCAATTGTTTTTCCATTGTCAACTTTTCCATCCCAAGGAATAGCTAGATTATTAGATTCGAAAATAAGTTTTCCCCAACGGTCGAAAATAGTTAAATTGTAAGTCGAGATCTCAAGTCCGTATGCTCCAAATGTGTCATTGATTCCATCACCGTTAGGCGTAAAAGAATTTGGGATAAAAAATGTGTATTCAGGAATTATTTCAATCGTTTTATTTAACGTGTCTTTACAGCCATTAATATTCTCAACGATCAATGAAACTAAATAGGTAGAGTATGGAGTCGGATTGTATAAATTCAATGGATCAGCTTTAGAAGAATTTTTTCCATCACCAAAATCCCAAAACCATCTGATTACATCAGGCGAACAATGATTTAAAAAAGTTACTCCCGACTCCAATGTAGTTGGCTGATCCGGAGTAAAACTAAAATCAGCTTCAGGATTTGCGAATACATTAATGAGATTAGAAATAGTATTTGTATTTGAACAACCACCTGAAGAAATTGCAGTTAAAGAAATGGAGAAAGTCCCTGAATTTTCAAAACAGTAGTTTGGATTGATGTTCGTAGAAGCCGCTCCATTATCTCCAAAATTCCAAACATAGCTAAGCGCATTCGCACTCGATTGATTGGTGAACTTCACACAAACAGGAGCACATCCTGAATTTATATCGGCTGAAAAGTTTGCTATAGGCAATGACAAAATGGCGATATCGACTGAAGCGCTCTGTGAATTTGTACAGGCATCAGTAACCGTAACGGTATAAGTAGTGCTAGCTAAGGGTGAGACAAGTGGACTTGAAATAAATGAATTGTTTAATCCTGTGGTAGGAGTCCATGAATATGAGTACGGTCCGTTTCCATTCGAAGCTATAGACGACAATGTTGCAGTTGCTCCATCACAAATAGATGTTGGACCATTCGCATACAATGAAAGTGGAAGTGTTGGTCGAACAGTAATCATTTGTGGTGACGATGTACAACCGTTTATATCGGTTGCAATAACGGAATAGTCGGTTGCTGATATTGGTTGAGCAATTGGATTTGAAATAATGGAAGAGTTTAAACCGATTGATGGTGACCATGAATAATTGTATGGGCCATTTCCACCGGAAGCTTGAGTAGATAAATTAGTTCCAGAATTACAAGCTGTAGTGCTCACAATTGAACTTAGGCTTACAGGAAGTGGTTGATTGATTTGTACGGACGTAGAATTTAAACAGCCATTCGAATCTGTTACCTTGCATAAATAATTTCCTGCACAAAGTCCGCTTGCTAAATTTGAAAGTTGAAGTGGGGCAGTATTCCAAATGTAAGTGAATACGCCAGTTCCGCCGGATGCAGAAAGAGTTGCTGTTCCGTTGCAACTTGCAAAACATGTAGTCGGCGAATTGTTTAAGGTTGTGACTAGAATTGGGCTCGGTTCATTTACAAAAGCGCTTGCGCTTGAGGTGCAGCCAAATTTATCCGTCACTACTACAGAATAAAATCCGGAAATAAGATTGTTGCATGTATTCACAACACAACCATTCGACCAAGCAAAATTATATGGAGGATAACCACCCGAAGAAGTAACTGAAACTTTGCCACTTGAATTTCCATTGCAAGTTAGATCTGTTGGAGTAACAGCAACGGACACTATAGGTTCAATGTAAACAGTGATCTGGTCGCTTCCTGTGCAGCCATTTGCATCAGTCATTACAACAGTATAAGTAATTGTTGAAATAGGGGTTGCTATGGGATTTGATGCAGTTGAATTGTTCAGGCCAATAATTGGTGACCAAGAAAAAAGTGTTGCAGATGCATTTGAGTTAGCACTAAGTTGTGTTGAATTTCCGATGCAAATGGTATCATCAATTCCTGCGTTAACAATTAAATTTGCCGCAATAGTAACTATTGATGTTGCTGTAGCAGAACAGCCCAAATCTGTACCTGTTACACTATAAGTTGTGTTTACTATAGGAGATACATTTATTGAATTTGTTGTTGCCCCATTTGACCAGAGGTAAGTTGTTCCCCCTTGAGCAAGTAAAGTTGCTTGTTGGCCATTACATATCGATGGAGAATTTACAACAATCGTTGGAGAGTTATTTACTGTTACAGTTGTTGTTGCTGAACTAGAACATCCATTTGTAGAACCGGTGACAGAATACACCGTTGTAAATAATGGAGCAACAGCGATTGAGCTGGAAGTTGATCCGTCGTTCCATAAATAAGTTGTACCACCATTTGCAGTCAGCGTAGCTAGTTGACCGGAACAGATCGTTTGAGAATTTACAACAATGGTTGGTGTAAGATTTACGATAACAGAATTTGATCCTGTTGCTGTACACCCATTAATCGAATAGGTTACTGAATAACTTGTAGTGCTATTCGGATTTACAGAAATGAAATCAGTAGTTTGTCCTCCGGGCGACCACAAATAATTTCCACCTAAGATGGATGGTGTAGCGGTGAGCGTAGCAGAAGATCCAGAGCAAATAGTTGAAGAGTTGACAGTGACTAATGGAGTTTGATTTACAGTTACACTTCCTGTAGCGGCAGTTGAACAGCCGGCTGTAAAATAAGTGCAGGTATAAGTTGAAGATAAAGTAGGGGTAACAGAAATTGTTTGTGTTGTTTCTCCACCTGGAGCCCATAAAAATGTTCCGCCGGATACAGATGGTGTAGCGGTAAGATTTGTGGTAGCTCCCGAACAAATAATTTGTGAGTTCACAGCAAGTGTCGTAGTGCTTGTTGAAGTCAATGTAACCATTGCTGTATCTGAACAACCAATGTGAGAGGTTCCGATTACATAATAATTTCCTCCACAAAGGCCGGTGGCATTTGCTCCGCTTTGTCCAATGGGGTTAAAATTCGAATCGTACCATTCAAAAGTATAACCGGCAATGGAGCCGGTAGCAGTTGCAGTAGCACTTCCATTGCAAGTACAACCGGCATTAGTACTACTTGCGGTAACAATTAATGGAGTAATAGGCTGACAAAAATTATTGAATTGTCCTATGTAATTTGCATTAGCTGCATTGTTAGGAGCGCCCGGAGTTTGGTCGCCAGGATTTGTACTTGCACTTCCGCTAGTCCAGTTAGCTTGATTGGTTGGATCTACATCGTTGAAATAATAAACTCTCTGCGATCCTGATCCAAAGAAATAAATTTGTGTATTCTGATTGTCTGTTCCGTAGCAGACGGAGAATACTTCGCATCCGGCGAGATTTACTATTCGTGCACAATCTCCTGTATTAGCTAATACTGTATTTATCCAATTGCCTCCCGAAGTCCAACCTGTTGCCGGATAGGAGCAAGCAACAGCACCAGGCGTAGTTAAGTTAGTTTCAAAGAGGGTGCTATTCAAAGGAGCTATGATGCGACAGTTGTTATCGCTCATTGTTATATCGTCAGGTGGAATGGCCGGATTTCTATCTCCATCATTATAAATTAAAATAATTGTTCCAAGAGGTACGCAAGCCCAAATAAGGTTTTGTGAAAAACGAACTGCACCAACAGCAATACCTGAAGTTCCATGGTAGCCACTATTATCGTCAAAGATCCATCCTCGAATATCAATGCATGGAGGAATATTACTAGTACAACTGTAAGTAACAGTATTACTTACTACAACAAATTCAACGTATTCTTGATTACCCGTTGTCCCATTTGAAACTTCATTCATGATTAATGATTGAGCATTCGATTGCTTCAAGCAAAAAAACAGGAATAATAAAATGTAGAAGTGTTTACTGAGTCGAAACATTTAACCTAAAACTTAATTGAATTAGAGTGTCATTTTTTGCTTCCAGATGCAACGGCTCTGTATAAAATTAAAGCGGATATGATGTTACAAAACTAATTAAATCTACTCTATTAACCCTAATTAATGTAGGAAATATGAGTTCGAAAATCTAAAATATACCAATTTTGTGCAAAATTTAACGATTTGGTAATATGTTAAAAGCAGTTTTCTATTCATAAAGATTTGATTTGGATTTATTGGGCATTTGGAGTATTCGGAATTTGAAATGTTGTGCTGTTTCATAAATCAATTACTAAGAGATTAGTAGTTGATTTTGTGAATTGTTGGACGTGAAATAATCGGATGTGTTTAATTACTCACAACCGCTCACACATTCTACTTTCATTTCTTTTTCTAACTTATTCTTATGAAATAAAAACACTTTATCTTTTTGTCGATGAAATTCAATCTCAAAAAAACCTTCTTGATTCCAAATTACGCATTCATTTTTATTTTGATTATCGCCAATTGTAATATTGTCTGTTTTGCTCCCGGCCCCACTAATAATGTAACGAATATTATCTTGAAAAAAATATTCTAATGAATGTTCATGACCACTTGCATAATACATGGATGGTTTTTTACTTTCCTTTAACAGACTATCGATTTTAGTGACTGCTTTTTGATAGGCGGCAAAATTTAAATTGCTAGTTCCAAATCGAAAGAATAGTTTTTCAATAAATGAAGGTTCCATGGAATGTTTTCCTTTAGAAACAAGTGGATGATGAGCAACTACAATCAGCTTTTGATTTGACTTCGTTGCTTCGAGTAATTGATTTCTTAGGTCGGTATAAAATTTTGCTGTGATCAGAGAATCTTTCTTTTTTATCTTCCCTTCTTCTATGATCAATCGATAGGTGTCAATAAAAATTATGCGTAATTGATCATTGACAAATTGTTTTGAAACCGGACCGATCATTCCATTTTTCGGAAAAAAATAATCCAAGTTGCGATTAGATAAGTTGCGGAAATTGGACAACGTGTTTTCTATATATTTTTGTTCGCACAACAATTTTTTTTTCCCGCCTTTAATATTTGTCTTATTCCACCAGTCGTGGTTTCCCGGAATAAAGTATGCACTTCCTTTGTAGTTTTGAAGAACATTTAGTTGCGACATCATTCGCTTAACCGACTTTTTATTGCCGTTAAATCCACCAATCTCAACCGGTAAAAGGAAAAATGGTTTTAAATAGCAATTGTCACCAAGAAAAACAACCACACTATTGGGGCTTTTTTCTAGTTGTAAGCGCAATTGAGTAAGCGTTTCTCCGGTTGTATCATTTTCGCCCGCATCTCCAATTAGAAATACTTTAAAAGCAGAAGTGTCCTTGTTCTGACCATTCGATTGTTGAAATGATATTACACTCAGAAAAAAACAAATTAGCAGTGGTAGTTTATTCATAGGTGTTTAATATCTTTTAATTTGTAAGCTCTGAGCATTCTAATTTTTCAATACTTCTCGATTTAAAATTGTTTAGGAAGGAATAGTAATTTTGTGAATTGTTATTGCTATGGAATCTCTAATTGATTGTTCTTGTATTATAACCTGATAATATGGAGTAATTAGTTTGAGTAAAGAGTCAGCTGTTATTTTATTTGCGTTTGGATTATTCTCAAGTTTATACCAAGGAGGATGATTATCAAAGTCGTAGTTTCCATAGATGATCACAGGTGTTCCATTTGCAATTATTGTTCTGCCATTGTTCTCTACAATCCATTGGTCAGCCCAAACGTAAATAAATTTTGCGTCTTGTTCTCTCAGCCGAATGCAAGAATGACTAGCAGGATAACCCGGGAGTTCGTATTCGTGCATCGATATACCATCAAGGTTTACGATATTAAAATACCAATTAAGTATCCATTCTTCGTTAACAGTACTGATGGTTTTCTTTGCTTTCCAATTAGTATGAAAAAGTCCTATTGGAGTAGGAGTGCTTTTTTTCCCCATACTTGTAGGTCCCCATACAATTAAGCGACCACTTTCGTAGAGTGCGAAAGCTTGAATTGGATATGAAATTACAATTAATTTTTTTATTTCGACTAATTCAGCAATGACACTTGGGAAAGGAGCATAATCCATGAAATTAGTATAAATGATATCAGGTATAATGAGCTTTTTTACTCTATGCATTCTGTTAATGTCAATTCTGTTCAACGCAAGAATAGTGGAGAGTTCATCATCCGAAAAATGTTTCTTTGCTTTTTTGAAAATGGAATTGGAAGAATAAATAAAATGGAAACGACCTTGATAGGATTGTTCGTGTTCAATTTCTTTTATTTGAATGGTGTCAATTGCAATCTTTGCAGGTGATATTTTACTTATAGAGCGTCCTGTTTTCTCTTTACATCCGG
Organism: Bacteroidota bacterium; assembly: GCA_031367345.1. Lineage (GTDB taxonomy): Bacteria > Bacteroidota > Bacteroidia > AKYH767-A > 2013-40CM-41-45 > JADKIH01. The sequence goes on from JANLPR010000117.1 coordinate 68,500, forward strand.
TGAATATAAAGTAGATGGATATTAAAAATAAAGTAACAACATTTTTACTCATTAATGAGCCATTCTGAATGCAGTAAAAAGTTAATAATTGTCATGCTTTAAAGTGGGAAAGTCAATTTTAAAAAAAAGTAAATTTTGTTAGCAAAGTTCTCATTTTTTTTCTAGTAATATCTATACAACTATTGTTTAAGTTGCTCGATTAGTTGATTTGCAGGTGCAACTCCTGATTGTCGCCAAACAATTTTTCCTTTTTTAAAAATCATTAATGTTGGGACAGATTGAACGCTGTAATGTTGAGCTACCTGTTGGTTTTTGTCAATATCTATTTTTAAGATTACAACATTATCACCAAGTTTATTTTTAACTTCATTTAAGATAGGAGGCATCATTTTGCAAGGTGCACACCATTCAGCATGAAAATCAACCAGTACAGGTTTTTCTCCGTTAATTATTTCTTGGAACTTCGACATGTTTTTTATCTTTTAAAATTAGTCATTTTTTGCATATAAGCATGCTGTTTTTCCTATTTGAAATGTGATAGTTATCATAGATATTAAGAAACTTTTTTTTGATATTTATCTTCAAAATTTTGTGCAACGCTTTGGATTTATTTTTAAACTTAAATAATAATCATTACCTTCTAAAAGTTTACTAATAAAAACCATTAATTCTAAAATTTATGAAAACTAAAATGAAGCCTGAAAGTTTAATGATGTCCTATGGTTATCGTCCTGAACTTTCTGAAGGTGCAATTAAGTGCCCTATATTTCAAACTTCAACTTTTGTATTCAAAAGTGCTGAAGAAGGGAAAGCGTTCTTCGAAGTGGCCTATGGTCTACGTAAAAAGAAAGAAGGGGAAGAAATGGGACTGATCTATAGTCGAATCAACAATCCTGATTTGGAAATATTGGAAAATCGTTTAACCCTTTGGGATGAAGCAGAAGAATGTGCAGTATTTGAAAGTGGGATGTCTGCCATTACTACAGTGTTATTGGAATTTTTAAAGCCTGGCGATTTACTATTAATTAGTAGTCCGCTTTATGGCGGCAGCGATCATTTCATAAAAAAGATTCTTCCTAAATTTGGAATACATGTTCTTACATTTAAAGTTTCGCACTCACATCAAGAGGTCATTCAGTTGATAGAGGCAACGGGACATGCTTCAAAATTGGCTATGGTCTATATTGAGACACCGGCAAACCCAACAAATATTTTAATTGATATAAGTGCAAGTAAAAAAATAGCCAAGCATTTTTCTACAGATGAAAAGGAAGTTTATTTGGCTGTAGACAACACATATATGGGCCCGGTTTGGCAGCATCCTCTAAAGCATGGAGCTGACCTTGTTTTATACTCTGCTACAAAATACATAGGAGGCCATAGTGATGTAATTGCCGGAGCATGCTTAGGTTCAAAAGTTCTGATAAGTAGAGTTAAAACGTTGCGTACATTTTTAGGGAATATGGCAGGGCCATGGACAGGTTGGTTGTTGCTTCGAAGTCTCGAGACATTAAAAGCTAGAATGGATATACAAGCATTCAATGCGAATCGTGTGGCAGAGTTTTTAACAGGCCATCCGCTTGTAGAGAGGGTTTATTTTCCGGGCAATCTGACCGAGAAAGATGGCGAACAATATGAGATCAAGCAGCGTCAATGTTTAACGAATGGGGGTATGATTTCATTCGATATTAAAGGCGCAGAGAAAGATGCATTTATGTTTCTTAATTCTTTGCAGCTAATTAAATTGGCAGTGAGTTTAGGTGGTACAGAAAGTTTGGCTGAACATCCTGCTACTATGACACATAGCGATGTTGACCCTGATTTGAAAAAAGAACTTTTTATAACTGAAAAAATGGTAAGACTTTCTGTTGGCGTTGAAAGTTATATTGACATAATAGCCGATATTCAACAAGCACTTGATGAGGTGAAGTAGAATAATGTAGTTGCTATAACTATTTTGACGAAATTATTTCTTCTTTTCTTTGTCCTGGTTTTTAAAAAAACCACGAAGAAGAAAACTATGTTTTAATGCTTCTAATTCTTGGTCAATTTTTTCTGTTGATGTTCTTAAGTTGATAAGAGTTTGTTTGAGATTATTTTCTGCAGCGGAGTCGTTTAGTAAAGTTCCAACCGTTCCTTTGCCATTATTTACATCAGTTACTAGTTGACTAATATTTTTACTTATAATCGAAAATTTTTCACTGCTTGTTTTTATTTCGGAGATAACTGAATGTAAATTATTGGTGATCGTAGAATCATAAATGAGGGCATTTACTACACCATTTCCTGTTTTTACATCATTCACAATTGAAGAAATTTTCTCAGTTACTGTAGTTAAGTTTTTGCTAGTGATTTGAATGTTTTCAATTGTAGTTTTTAAGCTTTGGGAAATAGTTGTGTCCATTAATACAGTGTAAAGAGTTCCTTGGCTTTTAATAATATTATCAGTAATACTTTTAAGATTTGAGGAAACAACTTCGATATTCAGATTGGTTGATTCTAATGTTCGCATCATTTTTTCAGTGTCAACACTTTTTTTAGAAACAATTTCATCGCCGTCTTTGATTAAAGCAGACTCAAGTGTTCCTGGTACAATGTTTACTAATTTATTTCCCATTAATCCATCGGTTCCGATTGTTGAAGTCGAATTTTTTCGAATGTATTTTTGTAGTGATTCGTCGATGATCATAGTCACAACAATAGATGTGTCATTCATTATTTGTATGTTGTCGATTGTTCCTATGTCAATTCCGGAGTAACGGACATTATTCCCAATTTGTAGTCCACTCACATCATTAAAAGTACTATGGATTGTGATTGTTGAGCTAAACATATTTTTATTTTTCCCTATTACGTATAGAGCGAAAATCAGCATTAGGATACCTGCGAGTACAAATATGCCTAGATTAATTCGTTTGATTATTTCTTTGTTCATCTATTCAAAAAATTGTTTAACATTTATATCGGTCGAAGAGATTAATTCATCATAACTGCCTTTTGCATAGTCTATCCCATTTGCCATTAGTATAAGTCGATTAGCAGTTAATTGAGCACAATGCATATCATGCGAAATTATAATTGACGATGTGTGATATTTCTCTTGCATTCGAAGCATGAGGTCTATGATTTCTTTACTGGTAATTGGATCGAGCCCTGTTGTTGGTTCGTCGTAGAGCATGATGTCTGGTTTTAATATTAGTGAACGAGCTAAACCAATTCTCTTTCGCATACCTCCCGATAATTCAGATGGCATTAAGTCGATGGCGTGAATTAATCCTACATTTTCAAGAGTTTCTTCAACAAGTTCTTTTATTTCTGCTTTTGTTTTATGTTTCCCATGACTTCGTAAAGGAAATTCAAGATTTTCGCTAACCGTCATACTATCATATAGTGCACTGCTCTGGAACACAAAACCAATTCTAGCTCTAATTTGATCGAGATCTTTCTGATTTAATTGGTTGATTTCATTTCCAAATACTTTTATAGAACCCGCATCATAGGGTATCAGTCCAACTATACATTTTATCAAGACAGATTTTCCGCAACCTGATTTCCCAAGTACAACAATATTTTCTCCTTTTTTAACAGTGATATTAAAGTCTGTGAGTACGTTATTATCGCCAAATGATTTACTCAAATGACTTACTTGAATAATAGCTTCTCCATAATTTTCAATTGAGGAGTTAGAAGCAACTATATTTTCTTTTGCCAAGATCATAAGAATCCAAAGAATTCAGTTATTTGTACAGCAATTAAATCGATAATAAAAACTAAAATCGATGCAACAACAACAGCTGAATTTGCAGATTGTCCAACACCTTGAGTTCCTTTTTTGGAATAATATCCTTTGTAACAACCTACCAAGCCAATTGCAAAACCAAAGAAGAATGATTTAATGAATGAAGGCACTACATCACTAAATTTTATCGATTCAAAAACTTGATGGAAAAAAAGTATAAAACTCACGGAACCTTTTATTTTCACTGCAAGATAAGCTCCGTATAAGGCGATACCATCACCAATAATAATCAATATTGGGATCATCAATGTTGTGCTAACAATTCTGGTCACTACAATGTATTTGAAAGGATTGGTGCCACTTACTTCCATTGCGTCAATCTGTTCTGTTACTTTCATGGAACCTAATTCAGCGCCAATTCCTGACCCAATTTTTCCGGCACAGATCAATGCAATTACGACTGGGCCAATTTCACGAATGATACTTATTCCTACCATAGCAGGGAGCCATGCTTCAGCACCAAATTCTACTAATGTTGGTCTTGATTGTAGTGTTATTACCAAACCGATTATGAATGCTGTAAGTCCCACTAATGGCATTGACTTCACGCCAATGTCGTAGGATTGTTTCATAACTTCTTTGAGCTCGTAAGGAGGGAAGAATACTTCTTTAAAATAACGAGCAGCAAATTGTGAGATCTGACCTGTTTCAAAAAGAAATGTTGTCAAACTCTTAGGCAAATAAGAGTAAAAAGTTTTGGTTGAATTTTTAGTGTTTGATAAAATATTCGACTTTTCTCCTTCCATAAGTTCTCGCTTTAACTGCAGGGTGTTCTATAGTGCCAAATTTATTAGTTGACTAAAATAATTTAATTAGCAAGTTAAGAAAAATTAATGGAAGCTAGGCAGCAATTATTCAGTCGCAATGGCATGATTTATCTCATACAAAGTTTCAACACCCTTTACAAGCCACTAAAAAGCGTATAATTATTGTGGCAAAACTCAAACGGCAATTGATTATTTCTTCTGTTTTGGTTTTTCGTAATAATAATAAATACGAACCACAGCGGCATCAATCAGAAAGTCAACTTTTACAATACGTGCTTGGTGCACTTTAAATCCTGTACGTTTTCGTAAATCGAGAAGCAGTTCTTCATATCGATCCGGATGTATGAGAGCCAGATTCTCATATTGAACATCGTAATAGAATTCGTTTTTCATTAAAAGATTTCCATCTAATAAAAAAGTTAAAACTAAAACGATGCCGTTGATGAGAGTTATTTCGAACCATGTTGCATGGCTTACAGCGTTGATCAAACCAAGAGCAATACTAAGAAACAAATAGGTCATTTCTTTGGCAGAGATATCTTCTGTTCTGTAACGAAGCAATGAGAAGACAGCAAATAATCCAAAAGCTGCTCCCATACTCAAATCAACTTTGTTGAGAAGGTAGGTGATGATAAAAATTAATGTATTGAAGAGAAAATAAGTGAAAACATATTCTTTTCTCCGATAGATGGGATAATAAATAGCTCGAACTAAAACAAGCATAAAAAATAAATTCATTCCATAGCGCCAGAAAAATTTATCAGAAAGCTTGTCGAACAATTCAGATTGTGCAATTTGTAAAAGAGTCATTTTGAGATTTTGTATTTAGTTAATAATCGTTGAGTAGGTTTGAATAAGTTGGATTTATTTTCGGGGTAGAGTTGTGCTACGCCCGTTGTATATTTACTCATGGCACCGGGTCGGCATCCGTTAGCTACTAAAAGACGAACAATAGGAGCGGAGTAGTTTTGTTTTTCTTGTTTTAATTCTAAGACGACAGCACCCTCGTAAGAATGCATCTGTTGATCGTTTTCAAGAATAAGATTAATATCGATCGTCATTCGTTCTTGTCTGGTTTTGTGGACAAGAGTAAGTCGATGAAAGTTTGACCAAAGTTTTGGTTCAAGTTGTTTGCCATCGGCAGTTGTTGCTGCTGCGACCAACAGTAAAGCTTGTTCGCCTGGAAGAGCAATTTTATTTTTCACCATCACTCTTGATTTAACCGTTCGATCTTTTTTATTTTTCTCTTTTATTTCGAAAAAGTGAAGGTCAGATTCAACATAAATTCGGTGACGAAATTTAAAACGACTTTTTCGTAGATTGTGATGAGCGAGATAATGTTCGAAAGAGGGAGTGTCGAAATAACGAGTGTGGTAAGTGTGGATACGAGTCGATTTAACTTCTAAGGCAAAATATTCGTCCGAGAGATTTTTTAAAAGTGTGGGTAAAAAAGTTTCCGGAAGAATAAATTTTTGATCAAAGCGATCGAAGAGCATAACATGGTCCATTTCTTCCAGCGTAATGGGTTGGAAGCTGGCTAATACAGCTTCAACTTCTCTATAAAAAGAGGAGTTGGGGTTTGGGCTAAAGCGAGGCTGATTTGTTTGATCTGAATTCAATGAAACTATATAAGCTGCAAAAGTGGGTGTTTGTGATGTGTTTTAAATGAAAAGGGAGGGACAAAAGTTGTTCATTTGCACCATTGCCATTGACTGAAGTCAATGGCAATGGAATTATTGTCTTTTACAGTTTGAATCGACAAAGGGTGGTCAAGTTCATCGGTGCTTGCAGTTAATAACTATTTTCTAAAACATTTCTTTTCGACAGGGATCAGCAATATATTTGATTAAACTTTAAAACTAATTCCTATGAAAAAAGACTTAATTCTTGTTGCATTATTATTTTTGTTCCAAACCTCTTATTTATGCGGACAGACTTATAAATTTAAGTCAAAAATCGGAGATGGTAAGGAGTATGCCGAAATAACAATCGATGTTAATGGTGACGAAGTCCGTTTTGAACGTAACATTTATGTAAATACAGAAAACGTAAAACAACAGTTTTTTAACATATCTGATCTTGTGCTTATCTGATAGTAAATTTACTATTTCAGAGGAACAAAAAGGTAAATATTGGTATATTCCTTTTGACATTGACCCTGTAATACTATTCAAGCCAAACGGTTGGTCAGTAGAATGTCATAACGTTTATGATTGCACTACTGGAGAATGTGCTTGGCAATCTGATGGGACTTGCGACTGCGGAAGCGGCACGTCTAATCCTTGCGTCGTGACAATTTGCACTAATGGTACATACGCACAATCACGATATAGCGGGTCAGGAATTATTGTTCAGGGCAATAAGATTATAGAAAGATATGCCCTAACAGGTCCATACAAGTATGAAAATGGAAATGATGGATTGATGCAATTGCAATTCGAATGTAATTATTCCGATACAGATTCCACATTAAAAGTGCTATATGTGCCTGTTAATTTTACTAATGGATTTAGTCAAAAAATATATAATAGGACGCCATTTCCGACAAAAATAAATGAACTTAAACGACTTTACGTTGACGCTCCATCATCTGAAAATTTGTGGTTTATTCCATTCAATCCATCAGATGACATTTCAGAATATAGGGAAATTCCATATTATTATGAATGTTGTGGTGGATGTGGCAATACACCTGGTGAGTGTGATTGGAGACCTGCTTCCGGCGGTTGCTCTCAATGTAAATGTCCGAGTGGTTACACTACTGTTTGCACAACTACTAGAACTGGAAACGGGGCAATTGCGCGTAAAGGTGGTGGAGTAATTGTTAATGTCAAACACGTTATGAAAGGAGGAAATTAAATATGAAAAACATAATAATCATTCTGCTTCTATCAATATTTAATCACTCTTATGCGCAAAAAGCATATTCAACAATTTATGGTAATCTTGGAATTATTGGAAAGAGAACATTAACATTAGAAGAAGCAAAAGGGATAAAAGGTGTTGATGCTTTCTATATTTCCGCTAAAGGGGAAGTTGTTTCGGTTGAGGTTTACTCTTATATGTTACTAGTTGTCTCAGGTACTGACACGAGCGTTTATGTAAACAACAATGGCAGGCTAACAACTGAAATGCAACAGAAATTAAATCAATTAAAGTCACCTTGCCACTTGGTGTTTCAAGAAATAATTGCGAGATTCCCTGAGTCTGGTGAAAGACAAAATTTAACTTATATTCCTATAGATATTAAATAATTGGAAAGATAAGATTTAAAGCAGCATAAGGTGTTCAAGTATCTAGCACAAATCTTTCAAAAAAGAAAAAAAAGGACGCGACAAGTGCGGCAAAAACATACAGAGAATTCCTTCAGACAATTTAATTAAAATGGGAGACTAACAAGGCTCCCTTTTTCTTTTTCAGGCCGTCAGCCTGCTCGCGGAATCTTTAGCGTCAATCTTTCCGTGACTCAACTCACGCCTGCCGTAGCGAGATCGCCGAGCGGGGCACCAATCTTCTAAGGAAGCAACCAGTTGGCGGGAGATTCCGAATACTTCGAATAACTGACCGAGAAATATCCTTGT
>JANLPR010000127.1:0-43448 GCA_031367345.1 Bacteroidota bacterium
AAGAATTAAATTCATCGGATCAAACAAACACTATTGTTTTACCAGAATTTTTAAAAGGAGAATTAATATATAGAACTACTGATGAAAAGGGACGAGTGTATTCAGGCAAACTTACATTGATAAGATAGTATTACCTTCTGCGACAGACTTCACTCAAATTTTTCTTATTATCCAATAAAACAAATCCTCAGACCGCTTCGACGGACCTTCGTATGTTGTTTTTTAGCTTTGGATATTCATCCACTTTTCAAAGTTGATCGTTTTGCAAATAACAACTCCTATGTCGAACTTGCCTAACACCACCTGTAATTACTAACTAGTCCTAATTTTTCTAATCCTTAACCAGCAAAATATACAGAACACACGTTGAGACATTCATCGCAGACGAAACTCAGCAGCGGGATTTACAGATTTTGTAAAAAATTGAATCTATTTTACATTTAAAGGAACGGACGAATGGTTGTCGAAGCGGGAAGTTTTTTCCCAAGAATAAATTTATACTAGATGAAACCTGAAGTACTGTGTACGTCGGAATCTCCAACCGCACAAGGCAGACGCGCAAAGAGTCTGACGAGCGGAGATTTACTAAAATGAATATGTAATACCAACAAGCATATTGAATCGCTCTGAAGGGTAATTATTCCAGTAGTAATACCGAGAGAAACCTAGGTTATTTAAATTAGCAAATACAGAAAGTATTTTCGAGTACCGATACTCCAATCCTAAGTTCACATCAGCAAATCCTTTAATGCTTTTTTCGCTGAAGCCAATTGGTTCTTGAACACGCACGAAATAATTTCCTCTAAAGAAAACGGCAGCATCTACATATAATTTACTGCGGAGATTATATTTCAAATCCAACTTAACTTCTGTATTTGGTTTATGCCATGCTTTGTGAGCAAAGTCTAATGAATAACTATGCTGGTCAACATGCACGTTTGCAATAAATTTTTCAGACGCTCTATAAGTTAACTCACCATGAAAGGTCAGCACTTTACCATCCACAAATAAAGCATCGAATTTATTAGTATTGATGCTATCATTATAATACAACAACATTTTATCGAACGTCGAATATTTGATTGACGCAAGGAAGCTTACTCTAGAAGAGAAATTACCATTCAATCCACCTTTCAACGATAGTTTGTCGATCGCATTTAAAGGTTGTACTGTTGAGTTAACGAATGGGTTTTCCAGTGCCATAGTATAAAAATTATTCTTCACTACTCCCCCATCAACATTCGCAAATAAGTAAAGAACATTTTCAGCTATCGGTAAAGTAAAATCAATTTTTGGAAAAAGATGTACTGTTGATTCTAAATTCTTTTCAAGAGCAATTTCCAATCCCAATGAGAGCAACGCTTTTTCATTTTTCAATTTGATCATAGGCGTTACTTTAATAATATGTCTACTCAAATCAGAATTGATATTCAGCAATTCATAGTCAGCTCTCGATTTCTGAAAATAATCGAAACTCAAATCGGTTCTGAAATAGAAACTTTCTAAATTCTTGCCAACAAAACCATGAACCAAAATATCGTTTTCACTTACTTTGTAATGATCGTTTATAGACTTCCAATCAATGCCTCCTGAATAATCAATTTTATCTTTACTCAGATTATTGGTTGCCAAATTCAATTTTAAGCCAAACATATTAAAGCGCTGCGCCGTTGCTGCTTTATCTGCCACTGTATCTTCAGAATTTAATCCGTAGTAATGAACAGCATTACGATCGTAATTGAATTCACCATCGAACACTTTATTATCGAATAAATATTTTCCATAAAGTCCACCATGATTTTTACTGTAACTCGCAGGACCTACATTTGCTAAACCCGGACTACCGGAAAGATGACTAAGAGCAACTCCAAGTGCTCCTTTTTTACTTCGTAGAGCATTTACATACAGCTCACCGTTATAAATTGAGTAATTACCTAAACCTAATTTGATATATGTTTTATATAATTTAGCAAGAGGTTCATCTTTTATTTTGACAGCTTTGATCGTTGATGTTTCATAGTTAGTTTCCGCCTTTTGAGAACGTATACTGTAAGCAAGTTCAGGAGGATTAGTAGAAGACGTATCGCCTTCAGGTGAATCGGAGATCTTATATGATTCTGCAAGGATAGGACGATAATCTTTTACAACAATATATGTTTTATCGCCTAAGTCTTCTTTATTTTCCGTTGGCGTTTTATCTTGCGCAAAAAGAATCGTAGGCAATACAAGTAAAAGTGGGTACAGAAAATAGTTTTTCATTTTTTTCATTGTGTCGTTATCTTCTGTCTTATTTGTTTGTATTAATTTCTGAATCTACCGGTACTTCATTCGCTTTTGATTTCTTGTCTGCATTTTTATTAGCATCAGAAGCGACGATTGCTGCGAGTTTATCTTTTGCGATTGTGTTCAGGTCGTCAGGATCGTTTGGATCTTTTTCATAGTTAGCAGTAATACTTTTGTACGTCTCTTTTGCTTGAAAAGTATCTTTTTGCGCAAGGTAGTTGTCACCCAAAAGAATAAATCCTTTAGCGATCCAATAATCATACGAAGGAACTTGTTTTTGAATTTCAAAGATAATTTTAGTGGACTCTTTGTAATTTGCAAGATTATATTCAATCGCTGCAAGTAGATATTTACTCTCTGCAGTCATTTCGCTATTGGTACGTTTAGAGACAATTGTTAATTCCGTTTTAGCAGAACCATAATCACCTTTATCAAAATAAGCTTTACCGGTAATGAGATGAGCTTCGTTGGTTAAATCTTTATCGGTAGTGCCACTGTTCAAAATTTTCTGAGCGGCAGCGAGTGCTTTTACATTGTCTTTTAATTTGTAAGAAGTACGCATTTGACCGGAATAAGCAGCCATAATATTATCTTTTTCTTCTGCATTAGTTTCTAACGCTTCAAATTGAGCCAATGAACGTTCATACTGTTTCAAGCGATAATTTATTGCAGCGGCGCTCAACAATGATTTTTCGGTTAATGATGTTTTAGGTTGCGTAATAACATATTCGTAGCCCGGAAGTGCTTCTTGATATTTTTTAGCTTTATACAAACAATCCGATTTGTAATAATTAGCATATACTTTAAAAATAGCATCAGAGAATTTCAGCATGTATTTATCGAACGACTCAATAGCTTGCGTACAATTTCCTTGAGTATATAATAATTCAGCTGCCTCATACGTCACAGAATCTTCTGCCGCTTCAGTTAAATCACCGTTCGGGACATTTTTTACATAGGTAAGGTATTCGTCAACTTTATTTTGTGAAACGCTGATATTTTTTATTTGCGCTAAAGCCTCATGCGACTCACTCGTGTTAGGATATTTTTGGACAATTTTTTTGTAAGCTGCGAGTGCTTTGTCATCTTGCTTAGTATTATAATAAACCAACGCTTCACCCAGTTCAGATTTGCGTAAATAAATTCCATTTGGATATTCATTGATTACACGCTTGAAGTATTTCAATGAGAGTTCGAAATTACCTTGAGCCATACAAGCTTGTCCGGCTTCGTACAAACCATCGTCGTAGTAAACAGACTTCTGATATTTTTCAAATAATTTTTGGAGAGTGTTCACTTTATCAGCAAACTTTCCTTGAATGCCAAGTATGGCTGCTTTTTGATAGAGCGCATAATCGCTAGCCTTTGCATTGGCAAGAATAGCTGCATTGTAATTTTCCAAAGCGCCTGCCTGATCCTTACCAATAAAATAGCAATCAGCTATTCTTAAAGTTGCATCATTATACCTAGAAACATCGGTATTCAATTTATCTTTCACATATTTTCTAAATGAATTTAATGCTTCAGGAAAATTTTCCAATTTAAAATAACTGTAACCAACATTGTAATTCGCCAAATTGTATCGGTCACTTTTCATAGCAGCAGGAGTGAGAATAAAATTATTATACGCTTTTACAGCATCCTCATAATTTCCCAATTTATAAGCCGCTTCGCCAGTCCAGTAGTTTGCATCAGCAACCAGCGATTGATTAATGGGATATTGATTCGCAGTTTTAAAAAGCTGGATAGCTTCTTTCGAATTATTATCCATGAATAATTCCACGCCTCTGTAATAGGCAACTTTTTGATACGCTGATTTTACATTTTGAGTTTTATTTTTTATAGCATCGAGAGCGATCAATGCATCTTTGTAATTTCTTGTATTTGTGTAGATGTCGATAAGCAATTCATTTGCTTGATCAAAATACTGGCTATTCGGAAAATCTTGCATAAACGTTCTGAAAGATTCGAGTGCCACCGACTGAAACGACAATTCATAAGAAAGTTTAGCGTAATTAAATGCCGACTCTTCTTTGATAGACATATTAAAATCAGACTTAGCGGCACTTTGAAAAGCAGTACGAGCAGAACGTTTGTTGTTTAAATTCAACTGGCAATCGGCCAAATGAAAATAAGCATTTTGGCTGAGCGTATCATCAGCTCCAATTGTCTTCTGGAAATAAGTTACTGCATTTTTAAAATCTTTCAGGCGGTAATATGAAAATCCGATTGCGTAATAATCTTCACGATTTACATTAGGCGAATTTTTTTCATAGTCTAATAAATATGGAATTGCATCTTTATAACTTTCGGTTCTAAAATAAGATTCACCAACCATTCTTCCAATTTCAATTCCATTTCTGGTTGCGGCAGTATCGAGTACAGAAGGAGCATATTTCAACACTTCTTTATATTTTTTCTGGCGATAATAAATTTGAGTGATGTAATAAGGAGCAATCGGAGCAAATGCTTCAGAGTCTTTCAGTTTAAGAAATGCATTCAAAGCGGTTTCATAATTTTCATTTACGAAAGCAACATGAGCAAAATAGTATTGAGCTGCAGAAGCATATTTTGAATTACCATCTTTCATCAGAAAAAAAGCTTTCGACGCTTTATCATAATCGTTGGTCATGTAATAACTATAGCCCAATTTAAAATTCACTTCGTCTTTTTTTTCCGTTGAAAGATTTGTTTGATCTACCTTTACAAAATATTCTATAGAATTTTTATATCGTTTCAATCGATAGTAGTAAACACCGAGATCATAAATAGCATTATCGTAATAAGTGCTAGCAGGATATTTATCGATAAAATCGAGCATTAAAAATTCAGCATCTTGATTAAACAATTCGGCAGCACATCGTGCAGTGAAATAAGAAGAGTTCGCAAGGACTTCGCGTTGCAAATGCGATTTCGAATCAAGAACTTGTAAAAAAAGTTTTTGTGCTGCACCGTATTTTTCTTTTTCAAAAAGATCGAGTGCTTTTTGATAATCTTTTTCTTGGTCTTTGTAGATGGCTGTTTCTTGAGAAAAAGCATTGAGAGAAAAAAGAACCAGCAGAGCTGCAAAAAATTTTGTCATTGTAAGGGTAATTTCGAGGTAAACGATTATTCTTTCAAAATTATTGAATCATAGGGCAAGCGTGGTCATTTCCATGTCTATTTACCAACATAGTTTTAAACATTAGAAACAAAATCAAAATTTGAAAGTATAATCAAAATCTTATCTGAACATCAACGTTGATAGATAAGAGGATAAAAAGCAATCAAACTAACAAAAGAGCCAATGAGAACAGAAATCAAAAATTTTATTGTCACGTTATGCTTTCTTGCTGCCATCAGTTTTTCATGTAAAAAAGAACAAAAAGTAGTTTTAGAATTTGATACACAAACAACTGAGGATAATGCCTTAGCAGAAGGAACTTTTGCAGATGTCAGCAATATTGTGAGTCAAGCAATGGTAAATGGTTCAGGAGGATTAATCACGTACCGAACAATTGAAGCCAACAATTCCCCACTTAGTGGATGCGCAACGGTTACGGTTACTCCCAATGGCGCAGGAGGTTCGGTGGTTGTCGATTTTGGAACAAGCAATTGTATGTGTCGTGATTCTAAGTATCGCAGAGGAATTATACAATTTACTTATACCGGCGCCTATATGGATTCGGGAACAGTGATTAACACCACATTCAACAATTACTATGTAGGAAAAGATACAACGCTAATGTTTAAAATAGCGGGTACAAAAACGGTAACATGTCATGGTCTTACTCCTAGCGGATATGTATATCAAGTTGAAGTAAACGGTACATTAACAGACGCCACTAACAGAACAATGAGTTGGACATCATCTCGAATCAGGACATGGGTTTCAGGCTACACTACTCTAGGAATGGGAGGTTGGAACGATGATCAATACACAATTACCGGAACAGCATCAGGAACAAATTTCGAAGGAAATTCTTTTACAGTGAACATTACATCTCCAATTCACATTGATTATAGTTGCCGGTGGATTGCCCAAGGAATTATGGAACTTACTCCAACCGGAAAAGCAACACGAACGCTCGATTTTGGCAATGGGACGTGCGACAATCTCGCCACCGTCACTGTGAACGGGCAAACGTTTACGATAACACTAAGATAAAAATTCAAGAAAAAGGAGATCCACACGATCTCCTTTTTTGTTAATTAGTCGTTTAAACAATTCTTTAGCGAGAACTGTTAACCACTAAATATTTTATAATTTTGCAGTATGTACATTTTAAAAGTAAAAGGCACAGCTAAAATTCCCGACTATGTTCAGTTGCGAGACGACAATTTTACATTGTTGGCCTATTTCAGAGTCGACAGACCGGAGAAAGCAATTGTGAAAGCAGGATTAGGAGAAAAAGAAAAAGAGATCATTGAATTGATTGGTTCCATGCCTTTCGGGAAAATACAGAAATTACCATTTTAAAAAAGTAGTATGCACGAAGAAACGATTGTAGAGTTAACAAGCGCCGATATTTATCAGTCGAAAAATCTGATTTTGTCGAATATAAATCTAAAGATCGACAAAGGAGAATTTGTATATCTCATAGGTAAAACCGGAAGTGGTAAAAGCAGTTTATTAAAAACTATTTATGGTGATGTTGAACTGGTAAATGGATCTGCAGGCGTTGCAGGTTTTCAGTTGAATCATTTGAAGGAAAAAGAAATTCCATTTCTCAGAAGAAAACTTGGAATTGTATTTCAAGATTTTCAACTTTTAACAGATCGTTCTGTGCAATCTAATTTACTTTTTGTATTGCAGGCAACAGGCTGGAAAGACAAGAATAAAATGAAAGAACGAATTGCAGAAGTTATGGAAAATGTAGGATTATCGACTAAAGGGTTTAAGATGCCGCATGAACTTTCGGGAGGAGAACAACAACGCGTTGTAATTGCAAGAGCACTTTTAAATCACCCTGAAATGATTCTTGCCGATGAACCAACAGGAAATTTAGATCCGGAAACATCGGAAGGAATTATGCGACTGCTAGTAGATATTAGTCAGAAAGGCTGTTCCGTTTTAATGGCGACACATAATTATTTATTGATCGAAAAATTTCCGGCGCGAATAATAAAATGTGAGAATGGAAAACTGTACGATTCAAAAAATTTATAAGTGAATTTAAAAAATCGCAGCGATCAATTTATTCGCACTGCTTTCATTATTAAAATTATTTGAAAGGATGTTTATTCTTTGCTGAATTGATTCTAGAGGAAAACTTTTTGTTTCGGCAACTCTGATTACAGCACTTATCATATCACTCGTTTCATTACATACTTCGCACAAAGATTCAAGTCCGGTATTTTCTACCATCGGCAAATTGACGATACAATACCGTCCGGAATAAAGAGCCGCCAATAATTTTAATTTTATTCCGGTTGATTGAAAAGTTGGGAGGATATTGCACTTCGCCTTAGCGATTAATTTGTAAATTTCTTCAGGAGAACCATTTTGGTTTAATTCAATATTTTCATTTTCACTTACAGCTTTTTGCAAATCAGTAGAAGGTTTACTTCCGGCAATAATCAATTTAAAAGGCAGTTTTTTAAAAACCTCGTTTATCAAATACAAGGCAGCTTCATTATTTTCACCAATAGACAAATTTCCATGATACAAGAAATAATTTTCGTTCGCGGAATCAATTTGAACTCCATCAAAAGGATGAAAAGCCGGAATGTAAATTGAGTTTGGATTAATTGCTTTAAAATGTAGAGTATCTTTTGGCGAAATTGGCGCAACCATACTTGCTTTTTTCAAAACGCTTTCATAATTCGCCAGCTTCCCGGCCTCGTTGTAAAAATAATATCGTTTAAAAATATTTTTTTCTACAGCCGCTAAACTATTGTAATAGTCGTGCTCAACATTATGAGTTCTGACGATAATTTTTCTGTCGGAAAAGTCAGGATCATTCAGCAAGAGAGTAGAATGCAATCCCTCCATTAAGATTGGAAAATTATCGTTTAGCAATCTTTCTTTTAAGAGTTCAGATTTACGAGTTAAGACAATATATGGTAAAGTGTTAAAGAGTAATGAACGAAAGTTTTTTCGCGGATAATAATATACCTTTTCAACATATTTTTCTAATTCAATCTGAGGTGTACGACCATATTCAAAACAATGCAAAATAATTTTTACACCAGCTTTATGCAATGCTTTTATTTTGAAAAACACATCAATCACACCGCCATAATCGGCAGGGAAAGGAACATCGAATGAAATTATATGTAATTGTTTAGATGACATGATTAAATAGTTCGAAAAGTTTTTGCTCTTCTTTTTCCCAACACAATTCTAAGGCGGCTGTTTTTAAATTCTCTTTCCACATAGCGAATGAATCGGCATCGTTGATCATTTCATTCATGGTTTTTGCCAAGTCATTTGTTGAAAGCGATGGAGTAATTTTACCAATAGAATAGCCTTCCACTATTTTCTTTACTTCAACCAGATCAGTTGCAAGCACAGGCAAGCCGGCACGAATGTAATCGAATAATTTATTAGGAAGCGAATATTTATAATTCAAATTAGAATCTTTATCGAGAGTAAGGCCAATGTCGGCCATAGCAGTAAAGGCAAGTAATTTTTCCATTGGCTGTTTAGGAATAAAAAAAACTTTGTCGGTGATCTTTAATTCAGCAACTTTTTTTTGCAATTTTTTTATTACATCACCACCACCAATAAAAAGAAGAATCCCCTCTTCCACTTTGGATATAGCATCAATTGCTTCTTCCGCACCTCGGTCGATATTAATTCCTGCACCTTGAAAAAGAAATATTTTTTTGTCAGCGGGAAGTCCAAGATCGGTTCTTTTCCAAATCAGTAAATCTTCTGAGGGTTGAGCGGGTAAATTTCGAATTACTTTTACATCTACTTTATATTTTTCTCTATAAATAGATGCGATGGATTCATTAACAGTAAATACAAACTTTAATTTCGGAAAAATGAAACGCTCAATGCTGAGCCAAATGGATCGGATAAACGGTCGAGAAATTAATTCCGGCACTTCAGTAAAATACTCGTGACTATCGTAAACCAGTTGAGAGCCCTTCAATTTAGAGATGATAAAATTGGGCAATAAAGTATCGAGATCATTAGATACTAGAACGTCGGCACGGTTAAAAAGAAGGTAAAAGAATAGACGTACGTTGTAAAAAGCATAAAACAACGGACCTTTTTCAAAAGGCAAAGAAAAACGTTTTACAAAATAGGGCCGATCATTAATAGCCTGAGAATTTTTTAATACTCGTCCTATTAAAGTGACATTCAAACCTTTAGAATGCAGGGATAAGGCAGTTCTATGAACTCGTTGATCCGTTACCAGATCGCTGATTACTGAAATAATGACTTTTTTTGAAGAGTTCATTTAAAAGGCAAGTAAAACAAAAAATCAACACCTTACTATTTTGCACAAAAAGTCAAAAAAGAGTAGCTTTGTTAAACAGAAAAAGGATGAAAAAACAGTCATATTCCAACCATAGACGATACGATCCGTTTTTTCATATCGTGTTCTCCGCTTTAATATTAGCAATCTTAATTGCTTCAATAGTTAATTTCATCAATTTACTTGATGAACCTGATAGAATTTTATCATCTATGATACTTATTGCAATCTCTCTCTTTTGTTGTATTGCTTATTATTTTATCAGAATTTTTGCAGTGAAACTTCAAGACAGGATAATTAGATCAGAAGAAAATATGCGACACTTTCAATTGACGGGACAACCACTAGATCAAAAGCTTCATATGCATCAGATAATTGCATTACGATTTTCACCTGACAGTGAATTTATAGACTTGTGTAAAGAAGCGGTGGAGAATAAACTTACGAGTGAAGAGATAAAAAAAGCGATTTCCAGATGGAAAGGCGACTATCATAGAGTATAATATCGTTGGCAGAAATTGTCAATGCAAGAATAATAATTCAAAAAAAATGCAAGAGCAGAACGAAAAAGAAAAGGCAATTAAATTTCAGGAACGGATAGATCGTGGGGAAATAATAGAGGCGAAAGATTGGATGCCTGAGCGTTTCAGAAAGCAATTGATTCGAATTATGAGCCAGCATGCACACTCAGAAATTGTTGGGATGCTTCCTGAAGGCAACTGGATTACACGTGCACCAAGTTTGCGTCGTAAAACTGTTTTACTTGCAAAAGTTCAAGATGAAGCAGGCCATGGTTTATATATTTATAGTGGTGTTGAAACATTAGGCATTAGCAGAGATGAGGTCTTGAATGAATTCCTAACAGGCAAAGCGAAATATTCCAGTATTTTCAACTACCCTACTTTAACGTGGGCCGACATTGGAGCAATTGGGTGGCTGGTTGATGGAGCGGCAATTATTAATCAGACCGCATTGGCAAAATGTTCGTACGGGCCATATGCAAGAGCGATGGTAAGAATTTGCAAGGAAGAAAATTTTCATCACAAGCAAGGGTATGAAATTTTAGCAACACTTATGCAGGGGACAGCCGAACAAAAAGCAATGGCTCAAGACTCTATTAATCGCTTTTGGTGGCCGTCGTTAATGATGTTTGGACCATCAGATAATAACTCGCCTAATAGTGAAGAGTTGATGCGATGGAAAGTGAAGAAGTATAGTAACGATGAATTACGTCAGCGATTTATAGATAGAACAGTACCGCAAGCAGATAATATCGGACTTACTATACCAGACGTTAAGTTGAAGTTCAACGAAGAAACAAAACATTATGATTTTGGAGAAATCGATTGGGCAGAATTCAACAATGTAATTACAGGAAAAGGAATTTGTAATAAAGATAGAATGAAAGCCAGAAGAGATTCGCATGAAAATGGATCGTGGGTGAGAGAAGCGGCAGAGGCTTACGCTAAAAAAAAATCATCTAGTACAATTGCAGCATAATATAAAAGTAAAGAAATGAGCGCATCACAATGGCCACTTTGGGAAGTATTTACTCAGAAGCGTGCCGGATTACCGTTTGAACACGCAGGTAGTGTACATGCTCCTGATAAAGAATTAGCATTGCAAAATGCAAGAGACGTATATACAAGACGAAATGAAGCAACCTGTATATGGGTAGTTCCTACAGAATATATTGTAAGTAGTTCACCTGAAGACGTAGGTTCATTCTTTGAACCAAGCGATGATAAAATTTATCGTCACCCAAATTTTTATAAAACACCGGGCGTCTCATTTGATCATTAATAACATCAGAACACAAAATAAAATGTCTGCTTTAAATCAACAAATTTTCGAGTACGCCTTAAGAATAGGCGATACAAGTTTGATACTTGGACAACGTCTGGGTGAATGGTGTGGTCATGGTCCTATATTGGAAGAAGATATTGCATTGACGAACATATCACTTGATCTCATTGGGCAATCGCGTGCATTTTTGACTTATGCCGGAGAGGTTGAAGGAAAAGGAAGAACAGAAGACGATCTTGCATTTTTCAGAGATGCGAGAGAGTATAAAAACAAACTTCTTGTAGAGCAGCCGAATGGCGATTATGCACAAACTATGTTGAGACAATTTTTTGTGAGTGTGTATCAATTTTATTTTTACACTGAGTTGCAAAAAAGTAAAGACGCAACTTTTTCAGCACTCGCAGAAAAATCATTAAAGGAAGTTAGTTATCATGTTCGACATAGTAGTGAATGGATCATTCGTTTTGGTGCGGGTACACAAGAAAGCAATTTGCGAACAATTGTAGCCATTGAGAATTTATGGAGTTTTACAGGCGATCTATTTGAGATTAACGAGACCGATATATCTTTGTTGAATGCTGGAATTGGAGTGAATATGAAAAAAGTGCAGAACGAATGGGAAAAGAAAATTCGTGAAGTTTTTTCTATAGCAACGTTAGTGTACCCTGAAGATAATTTTATGATAACCGGTAGCATCAAAGGGATTCACACAGAGTATCTCGGGCATCTATTATCTGAAATGCAAATACTGCCCCGAACCTTTCCGGGAGTAGAATGGTAAAAATGAAATCGATCAAATTCACCGAAGAAGAAATTTATGATCTGATCGCAACGATACCGGATCCGGAAATTCCAGTTATCACAATTAAAGATCTGGGAATTTTACGTAGCGTTAAAATTGAGAATGAAAAAGTAATTGTTTCAATTACGCCAACGTATAGTGGTTGTCCTGCAATGATGGCAATTGAGAAAGACATTAAATCGATTTTGATTCAGGAAGGGATAGAAACAGTAGAAGTAAAAACTGTTTATTCACCGGTATGGACAACCGATTGGTTAACCGACGAAGCAAAAGAAAAATTGCGAAAGTACGGCATCTCGCCTCCCGGAAAAACATCAATTGACAAAGGCGATATTCTAGGAGTAAAGATTGCTTGTCCGAGATGTAAGAGTACGAATACAGAAAAAATTTCTCAATTTGGATCAACAGCATGCAAAGCTCTTTACAAATGCAAAGACTGTCTGGAACCGTTTGATCATTTTAAATGTCATTAGTAAATCAGATCATTTCCCAATAAAATTTGGTTTTCTTTTTTCGAGAAATGCATTTACACCTTCTTTATAATCGTGAGATCTTCCTGCTTCCGCTTGTTCAATTTGTTCTTGATGCAATTGCTCTTCTAAATTATTATTAGCTGATTGATTCAACAATCGCTTTGTTAAACCTAATCCTTTTGTTGGCAAAGCCGCGAGAGTTGATGCAGTTTGAAGCGCAAGAGTAATGAGCTCATCATCGGCAACAACTTTGTAGATCATACCCATTTGAGCAGCTTGCTCGGCAGATACCTTCTCCCCTAGCATCATTAAAGCAGAGGCACGTTGTAATCCGATTAAACGAGGCAAAGTAAAAGTGCCTCCGCTATCAGGTACTAATCCGATTTTGCTAAAAGCTTGAATGAAACTGGCTGATTGGGCAGCAAAAGTTATATCACATGCAAAAGCGATATTGGCACCGGCACCGGCAGCCACACCATTCACGGCGCATACAATTGGTTTTTCGATTGTGCGCAAAAGTAAAATGATAGGATTATAATGCTCGGCTACTATTTTTTGGATACCTGGTCCACTTTCATCGATGGCTTCCGAAAGATCTTGTCCGGCACAAAAAGCTTTTCCTTCGCCGGTGATTAAAATAGCACGAACACGATCATCGCTTTGAGCACTTTTTAAATGCTCTTGAAAAAGTAAAGCCATTTCTCTATTGAAGCTATTAAATTTATCGGGGCGGTTAAGTACGATGGTAGCAACATTACCGGAGAGAGAATAAGTAACAAACATTGAAGCGAGGAATTTAATGTGATAATTATTAATTGATAAAATTAGCTATTCCAAACAGATATTTTCTTTCTACAGAAAAATTATTAACCATTAAAGGATGCAGAAGAAATAGTAATGTAAAAATAATTTGCGAGTACAAATAAAAAAGTCCCGACTATTTACAGTCGAGACTCTACATTTTGTTTGAGACTGATTACTTTACTTTAGCAGAAAGTTCAGCACCCGCTTTAAATTTCGCTACACGTTTCGCAGCAATTTTAATCGGTTTACCTGTTTGAGGGTTACGACCGTTACGAGCAGAACGTTTAGCAACAGTAAAAGTTCCGAAACCGATCAGCGCAACGCGCTCTCCTTTTTTCAGAGTCTTAGATGTTACATTCATAAATGCCTTTAAAGCACGCGACGCATCAGCCTTCGTAATTTTCGCTTCAGATGCCATTGCATCAACTAATTCAGCTTTGTTCATTGTACGCTAGTTTTAGGGATTAAATTTCAATTAGTGATTGATGAGTTAAAAGTAATTTGATAAGTAGTGTTTACCAAAATTTTAAGGTCAATATGTTCATAAAAACCTTGTATTGTTGAAAACTTAACCTTCTCTTGATAAAAAAATTCGCTGAATGCTAACAGATTAAATTGGAATGAGAAAAATTGAAAAAATATTTTTTAACACTATGATCAAAAATGAAGAAGACGAGAAAGCTATCCAAAGTTGAATTTTTCTACCGTTTAAAATCGACTTTGCCACTGTGAACGAGTGTAATTTTCGTATATTGGCGCTCCTAGAAACCCGTAGAATACAGTATGGAAAATTTTGTTGTCAGTGCTAGAAAATATCGTCCGGTAACCTTTAGTACAGTTGTCGGCCAACCCAATATAACAAACACTCTTAAGAATGCGATCCGCAGCAATCACTTGGCGCAAGCATTTCTTTTTACCGGTCCTAGAGGAGTCGGAAAAACAACTACAGCCAGGATACTAGCAAAGACGATCAATTGTCAGAATATCACTGAAGAAATAGAAGCCTGTAATGTTTGTGAAATGTGTCAAGCCTTTAATGAAGGACATTCATTGAACATTTACGAATTAGATGCAGCAAGTAATAATTCAGTAGACGACATTAGAGCACTAGTTGATCAAGTACGCTATACGCCTCAAATGGGGAAATACAAAGTGTATATCATCGATGAGGTTCACATGTTGTCAGCGTCGGCCTTCAATGCTTTTTTAAAAACATTAGAAGAACCACCTTCTTATGCTATTTTCATTCTTGCTACCACAGAAAAACATAAAATCATACCAACAATATTGTCGCGTTGCCAGATTTTTGATTTCAGTCGGATCTCAGTTGAAAATATTGTAACCCATTTGCAGCATGTTGCCAATAGTGAAGGAATAATTGCTGAAGAAGACGGTCTGCATATAATTGCACAAAAAGCAGATGGTGCACTGCGAGATTCATTGAGTATTTTCGATCAACTTGTTTCATTTGCCGGCAATACAGTTACCTATAAAGATGTAATTGCCAATTTGAATATATTGGATTACGACTATTACTTTCGAGTAACAGACGATCTGCATGCAGGTAATATCCCTAATGTACTTGTAACCTTCAATGATATTTTGAGCAAAGGATTCGATGGACATAATTTCATTAATGGGTTAGCATCGCATTTCCGAGATCTATTGGTTTGCAAAGATGCAGCAACATTGCCGCTACTAGAAGTGAGTCCGAATGTAAAAGAGAAATACAGAGTACAATCAGTTACTTGCGGCGGAGAATGGCTTTTAAGCTTATTAGAGTTAGCCGGAAAGGCAGATTATCAATATCGAGCTGCAAAGAACCAACGGCTACACATCGAACTTACATTAATGAAAATGTGTGTTGGTATTTCCGCTTCTCCCTCTGCAGAAGGGATTAAAAAAAAAATTGAACTACCCATTAATTCAATAATTCAAACACCTTCACCAGTTAATTCCAATGACAATCCTTCAGCTCAAACGACGGGAGTTTCGAATGAAACAGGAGTAAAAGAGCCTGTAGCTGATTTATCTAAAAATGGTGAAACCACTACAGCACCAAAAGTTAGCGCAAGCATTCCTCAAAATCCTGTACGACCAGCTTCACCGATTTATAAAAAATCCATTTCGATTAATGAAAAACTGAATGGAAATAAAGATAAAAATCTAAGTGTTGATTTAGAAGAAACAGCAGTAGAAATTGCGACACAATTTGATCAGAACCTACTTGAGAATAAATGGTCGAAATACATTTATAAGTTAGAAACTTTAGGTCGTATGTCATTAGTTGCAGCGATGAAAAAGCGGAAGCCGATTATCACTAATGAAATTGAGTTGACTTTTACTGTAGATACAGCAGCGGCAGAAAAAGATTTGAATCAAGAGAAACTAGAATTACTTGGATTTTTAAGAAAGGAATTGTCGAATACCAAAATCACATTGACCATTGCCATTGGGATAAATGATTCAAGTGCTGATGTCCCCTATACACCATCCGAAAAATTTAAAAAGCTAGCCGAAATTAATCCGGCGATGAATGAGCTCAAGAGCCAATTTGATTTGGAGATTGAGTACTAATCGGCAAGATGATGCTTAAAATAACACACAACTTTTTTATGAAGTTGATAAATAATCAACGTATAAAAATTAGTTGAGCCTCTACTCTCAACAGACAAAAAAATGGCAGTTGACAAACAAGGCTATTTTTCGGCTTTTTTCATAGATAAAACGATCATTTTGCCACTTCGGTTTTGAACTCAAATAATGTAGCAAATTTGGCCTCGAATTGCTAATTGACCATACATTTTACGAACACAAAAAAGGGAATAAATCTTCCAACAATTCAGTCATTTTACTTGGTAAGTAGGTGCCTATTTTGTAGATTTACAAACCTTGTGAAAGCCACAAAGAGCGTGTCTTTTGCAAAAATTTTAGTGAATAATAAGTACAATTATTCCGGGGGAAAAAGAGTTTAAAAAATGTCCGAATTGATAAACGACCAAGTAAACCCAACCAATAGCGTTGGAGACACCACAGTGACAAAAAACAATCAAAGTTATTCAGCAGATTCAATTCAGGTTTTAGAAGGCCTGGAAGCCGTTCGTAAGCGTCCGGCAATGTATATCGGCGATATTGGATTCAAGGGGCTTCATCATCTCGTATATGAAGTTGTAGACAATTCAATCGATGAGGCTTTAGCAGGTCATTGTCGAAACATCAATGTTAGCATCTTACCGGGTGATTCAATTTGTGTAACGGATGATGGTCGAGGAATTCCGACCGACATGCACACGAAAGAAAATAAGAGTGCTTTGGAAGTTGTAATGACGGTATTACATGCAGGAGGAAAATTCGATAAAGATTCGTACAAAGTTTCGGGTGGATTACACGGAGTAGGTGTTTCTTGTGTAAATGCCTTATCAATTCATTTGAAGGTAGAAGTATTTCGTGAAGGGAAAATATTCATGCAAGAATATTCTTGTGGAAAACCGCTTTATCCTGTTAAAGTAGTTGGCGAAACAAATCGCACCGGAACTACAGTAACATTCCAGCCGGATAGCAGCATTTTCATCACAACAGATTATCACTACGATGTACTAGCAACACGATTAAGAGAATTATCGTTCCTTAACAAAGGAATAAGTTTAAATATAGAAGATTTAAGAAAGCCGGAAGAAGATGGAACACATCCTCAAGATTCTTTTTTAAGTCAGGGTGGATTAAAAGAATTCGTTTTATACCTCGATGAAGCACGGGAGAAACTTACACCTGAGCCTATTTACATGGAAGGTGAAAGAAATGGAACGCCGGTAGAAGTAGCGATGCAGTATAATACTTCGTTCACAGAAAACATTTACTCGTATGTAAACAATATCAATACACACGAAGGAGGAACGCATCTTGCAGGATTTAGAAGAGCGTTAACACGTACATTAAAATCGTATGCAGAAAAAGCAGGCTTTTTTGATAAGTTGAAATTTGAAATTAGTGGCGATGATTTTCGTGAAGGACTAACAGCAATTGTTTCTGTAAAAGTTCAAGAGCCACAATTTGAAGGTCAGACGAAAACAAAACTAGGGAATAACGAAGTAATGGGAGCGGTAGACACAGCCGTGAGTGATATGCTCAGCAATTATTTGGAAGAGCATCCACGAGAAGCCCGTATGATTGTAGACAAAGTTATTCTTGCGGCAACAGCGCGTCATGCGGCACGTAAAGCACGAGAATTAGTACAACGTAAAAATGTATTGACAGGATCCGGGCTTCCCGGAAAATTATCTGACTGCAGCGACAACGATCCAGCTGCTTGTGAGTTATATTTAGTCGAGGGAGATTCTGCCGGCGGAACAGCAAAGCAAGGCCGTAATCGTGCGTTCCAAGCTATCCTACCTTTGAGAGGTAAAATTCTCAACGTAGAGAAGGCGATGGAATATAGAATTTACGAAAACGAAGAGATCCGGAATATTTTCACAGCACTGGGAGTATTCAGAGATGAAAATAAAGAAGGACGTCCGCTTAATATTGACAAACTCCGTTATCATAAAATTGTAATCATGTGTGATGCCGACGTCGATGGCTCTCACATCACTACTTTAATTCTTACTTTCTTTTTCCGTCACATGAAAGAGTTAGTTGAACACGGTTATTTATACATTGCTACTCCTCCACTCTACTTAGTGAAGAAGGGCAAAGAACAAGCGTATGCATGGACCGACGAGCAAAGGTTAGGAATAATTAAAGGAATGGTTGGAGATACAGGCAAAGAAGATAGTGTACACACACAACGATACAAGGGACTTGGAGAGATGAATGCAGAACAGTTGTGGGAAACTACAATGAATCCTGAGTCACGTACACTTCGTCGCGTAACAATTGACAGCACAGTAGAAGCTGACCGCGTTTTTTCTATGTTGATGGGCGATGAAGTTCCACCGCGCAGAGATTTTATCGAGAAAAATTCTAAGTATGCAAAGATCGATGCTTAACATATTATAAAATTAAAAAAGGCCGGGAACTAATTACATTCCCGGCCTTTTTATATAGACATGTTTGTATAAAATATTCTATTATTCTTGCAATTCACGAACGGCCATCCAAGTCATTAATCCCATTCCTGTTTCGAGTGCCATTTCATCAATATCAAATGTACTCGTATGAACAGATGATGTAATTCCTCTTGATTCATTTCTCACCCCTAATCGATAAAAGCAAGAAGGAGCTTGCTGAGAATAAAAAGCAAAATCTTCTGCAGCCATCCATATTTCAAGATCTTCAATATTTTCACTTCCAACAAATTCTTCGGCAAACTTCCTGGCACGATCAGTTAAATTATCGTCGTTGATTAAAAAAGGATATCCTTTCACTATAGTAAATTCGCATTTACCGCCCATGCTTTCAGCAATACCTTCAGCCATCGTGATCATTTTTTTATGAGCATCCATTCTCCATTCTTCGTTGAGCGTTCTGAATGTACCTTCGAGATAAACTTCATCGGGGATTACATTCGTTGCACCATTTGCAATTACTTTTCCAAAAGTCAATACACTAGGTAAAGAAGGTTTTGCATTTCTACTTACGATTTGTTGCAGCGCAACAATCATATGGGACGTAATAAGAACAGGATCGATGGTTAAATGAGGCATGGCGCCATGACCACCCTTACCTTTTACTTTCACATAAATTTCATCGGTACTTGCCATATACAATCCTTTTCTGAAGCCTACTTTACCGGCTTGAATTTGCGGCATAACATGCTGACCAAAAATTGAAATTGGAATTGGGTTCTTAAGTACTCCTTCTTTAATCATCATACTTGCACCACCGGGCAATTTCTCTTCGCCAGGTTGAAAAATAAGTTTTACTGTACCTTCAAATTCGTTTTTAAGTTCATTTAAAATTCGAGCCACACCTAAAAGCGAGGAAGTATGCACATCATGACCACATGCATGCATGACACCTTCGTTGATCGACTTATATTCAACTTTATTGGTCTCTATAATTGGCAGAGCATCCATATCTGCTCTGAGAGCGACTACCTTTTTAGAAGAATTTTTACCTTCAATAAGAGCAACAACACCGGTATTTGCCAAGCGATGATGATTAGTAACACCGTATTCTGTCAATTTTTGCTCAACAAATTTTTGGGTGTTAAACTCTTGAAAAGATAATTCAGGATTTTTATGAAGATGTCTTCTACAAGCAATAATATCTTCCCGATATTGGGAAGCGAAGTTTTTAATTTTCTCTTTCAACATAAGTTATAAAGTTCGATGCTTTAAATATTACGAATTAAAAATCCAATCCAAATGAAAAATAAAATCTGCTAGGCTGAATATCTCTATTTTCTACACCCCACGCCCAATCAGCACGAATGAAATATCCAAGCAAACGCGTTCGTAAACCGAAACCATACCCGGCTACAATGGGTTCGTTTTGCTTTACTAATGTAACTACAAACGGAGTTCCTAAAACGATACTCTTATTAAACACATTAGTCGAATCGTAAGGCGACAAACCATTCCATGCCGTTCCTATATCACCAAATCCAATAACTTGGAAGTTTTTCACAAAATCAGATTTAATAGGGCGATTCAATAAATATTTGAAAATTGGAAATCGTAGTTCGCTATTGATCAAAGCAAAAGTGTTTCCGTTTCTAATATTCTGTTCGAAGCCCCGAAGGTTGGAAGCCAACGCTTGAAAATAATAATTTTGAGTATAATCAATCTGCGTATTGTAATTGAAAGTAGGAGATATCCAATTATCTGTTCCACCTAAATAATAAATCAGATGTTCTTTTCCGAAAGAAGTACCACTAGCAAAACGATTAGCCCAAATCAATTCGCGATGAATTTTTATATAGTGACGAATATCCGCACCAAGAATTACCATACCGGTATTCTTCTGATCAATTTGTTTATAATACTCGCTAAAAATTTTCAATCGAGTTCCATTATACAAATTCAATCCGTAATTAATAGTATTATCAAATACATATTCTAATCGTGCCGTTCCCCAATGTAACATTACATCCGGTTGTTCCAGAGATGCTCTATTTAAAGAGAGCGTAACAATTTTATCGTTCCGATACGCGATAGATCCACGAAGTGAAGACACATCGCTAAAAGGATATTTCAAACTTCCCCGTAGCTCGTGAGAGAATTGTTTAGCTCCATAAGTCGGTAATAAAATGGCCTGACGGTAAAATGTCAATTGTCGATCGACTCGTTTCTTCAAATACTCATAACTCAGAAAATATTCGTTACTATTTAAATCGGCAGCTAATTTTACTCCACCTGTAATTCTATAATCTTCTAATAGATCGCTAATACCTAACTTAAAAAATCCATTTAAACCGGGATTGTAATAAACAGCACTTCCGCCACTAAAAATTTGATAACTCTGATTTAGCAAAGAGTTATCGAGTTGACTTACAAAATAGTTAGAAGAAAAAGCTGTTTCGTAATTACGTTGTTTTGGCAAGACAAAGCCAATGGTATCTTTAGTAACGGCGACAGAAGTATCAGTTGTAATAATAAATTCAGAAGGCGCAGGTTCTTCTTTCTTCTCTTTGTCCTTGTCTTTGTCCTTCCGTTTCGACTTTGGAAAATCACTTTGGAAAACATAATTATCAATATTTACTTGATTTGAATCAGCCACACCTTGCTTTTTATCACCATCAACAATATTCACTTCAATTGCTTTATCCTTTTTAGGAGAAACCACCGGATTAGCAAAGGCTCGATCTTGTTCATTTCTATACAATGTTTTTGGAACGGGAGTTTGTGACAAATGAATATCCTTTTTATTTCCTACATACAATTTATACTTGCCATTTTCGAATATAAGTTCACTTACAGAAGACATTTTATGATTGATGTCGTACGACAAAATATTCCTGGCATAATTAGTTTGCGGATAATTATCAACGATCATTCGATAATGTTCAGTTGTATCGACAAAACTTAACGCGCTATCTAAATGAGCTACGAAACGATTAACAATTCCATTCTCATCACTCAAGTAAGAGATGTTAGTAGAGTCAAATGCCATCGGTTGAGTTTCATTAAACGAAGGCGTATTAGTTATTCTTCTTAGTATTGAAGAATGATTTTTATAGTCATAATAAAATACATCAAAATTAGAATGCTCAGGAAGGAGTGCATTCTTATCCACATCCAGTGTATCATTTACACGATTAGATGAAAACACAATTGCAGATGAGTTATTAATAAAATGCGGATGAAGATCATCATAAAAATCTTTCGTGACTTGCTCCGGTACACGAGTTCTTAGATTGTAAACAAAAATATCACTTTGCCCTTTTTGAATTGCAGACAAAACGAGCGATTGTCCATCATCCGAATAACTACAATCTAAAACTTTTTCAAAATTAAATAAAAGTCCTTCTTCGTATTTTTTAGTACTTAGCGTATAAGTTCCGAGATATAATTTTCCACGTCGTTCTCTAATAACAGCAACTAATTGTCCACTCGGGTGCCAAGCAAGAACCGGAAAAGAAATATCAGTTTCTTGAGCATAGCTGCGATAACCACTTTTGAGTATGCGTTTCTTCTTTTTCGTTTCTTGATTATAGAGATATATTTTATAACGACCTAAGTTATTGCTTACATATACTGTATTTTTTCCATCTGCACTTGTATGTAGTTGCGAATAAATATAGTCAGACTTAGAACGTTTAAGAATATTTTTCGCTTGAATGGAATCTCGGTTGAGATCGGTATTTGCATAACGAGCCTTTACAGACTCTTTCCAGTTATAGGAGAGATCTTTTACATTTTGACCGAGGACATACATCAAACCGCTTTCAATATTTCTATTGACGCGAGTCATGTATAGGAGATTAGAGACGGCAGACTCACTATAAGTATCAATAATAAATTTCCAAATACTATGACCGGCATATATAGCATCGATGCCAGTGAGATGATTAAATTTCAAATAACGTTTTGAAATAACACCATCACGAACTCGATTATCAATTTCAGTGTTCCAAGGACGTGCAGCATACGAAATCAAACCGTTCATATACCAATCAGGCAAGGAG
Source organism: Bacteroidota bacterium (assembly GCA_031367345.1). Lineage (GTDB taxonomy): Bacteria > Bacteroidota > Bacteroidia > AKYH767-A > 2013-40CM-41-45 > JADKIH01. The sequence goes on from JANLPR010000127.1 coordinate 22,648, forward strand.
AGTAAAGCAGAATTTTGCAATCTCTCCTTTACATCGCCGCCATACATAATTTGGTCGAACAGAACACGTGCAATTCCTTCACGGATTTGCTCATGAAACGCTTCATGGTCGCCAGTAAAATAAAGAAATACTTTGTTGCCAACTATACGAGTAACGCCGCCTGTATTATTTACTCCGGCATCGTCTGTTTCCAATCCGATGTTAGATTGTTTTGCATCACCGAGTTTGTTATAAATAATAAATTGGATTCTTCCATCCAGTTTATAATCGAAAAGTTTCTCTATTTCTTCGAGGTCATTTTGTGCTGTTCGACCGGCAAAAGTGGCTAATTCTAATCCTCCTAAATAATAATAAGTGTCATAATTTTTAAATTTCATAAACGACCAAAATCGTTCAGAATATTGCACGCGATTTTTACCAAATTGCATTGAATAGCCGTTATAAAATTGGCCAAAAGCATCCTGATGGAAAAAGGATAACAGAACAAAAGTCGCAAACGAATAAAGAAAGAATTTTTTCATAAAGTTATACTTCTCTCCACAAGAATTAAATTCCTTTCACAATTAAACACGAATAATGAACGCTTTTATAATTATTTTCTGTGAAGTTCTTCTTATAGTGCGAATGTACTTAAATTTGTACAATAAGTATTCAACGAACATTGAATCTTTGCACTTTTATGACCTTTTAAAACAGATATTTAATGTTAAAAATAGACACATTCACATTCAATCCTTTTAGTGAAAACACGTATTTACTGAGCGACGACTCAGGGGAGTGTGTAATAGTAGATCCGGGCTGTTATACAGCGGAAGAAAAAGAAGAACTTAGTAGATCAATAGAAGAAAAATCACTTAAGCCGGTTAAGATACTATTGACACATGCGCATATTGACCACATTTTAGGTAACAATTATTTAGCAGGAAAATACAACATTCCAATTGTAATGAATGCACTAGAAATTGACCTGCTTCAAGCGGCAAAAGTATATGGTGAAATGTGGGGTATAATAGTGGAACCGTCACCGGCGCCAGAATTATTCTTAAAAGAAGGGGATATTTTCTCATTCGGCCATACTAAATTAGAAGTTATTTTTACGCCCGGGCACAGTCCCGGCAGTTTCTCTTATTTCGACAGAAGCACCAATCAGCTTTTGGCCGGCGATGTTTTATTCCAAGAAAGTATAGGGCGAACAGATCTTCCCGGAGGCTCTTTCCCTGAGTTGGAAAGAAGTATTCAAGATAAATTATACCTACTTCCCGAAAACGCAATTGTTTATCCGGGCCATGGGCCAACAACAACGATCGGACATGAAAAAAAAGCTAATCCTTTTGTTCGATCACTTTCCGCCTAAATATTTATTACAAAATTGATATACCAGCCATGTAAAAGGAATTGCAAACAGTACATCGATTGTATAATGCACATGCTGTATCAGAAGTAGAATAAACATAGCAAAAACACATGCTAATAAATACCCTTTACTTCTAGGCAATCGCGTTCCAAAGTAAAGCGACAACACGGTAGTCATATGTCCGGAGAAAAAAAGATCTTTTGAAATTATTCTACCTCCATTGGTGAAAAATTGCACTAGTGGTTCACGCAAAGGCATGTAACCTATAGGCGCCTCTAAGGGCAAGAGCGTTATGCTCAACATTCGCACGAAAGTCACTAGTATATACGTTTGCAAGATAAGCAGGATAGTATAAGGCTGCGTTCTATTGACGAACATTCCAACGAAAATGGCAGAGTATAAACATAAAAAAACAGCCCAACTAACATCAATAGCAGGAATGGTGTTTAATACAAAGTCCTTTATTTGCCAGCCGGAACGAGCTTCAATAAAATCAAAAAAGAACGTAAAGATGAAAGTAAAAGTTGACAGTATTAACAGTGTTATGATAAATTGAATTAAAAATGTTTTATCATTTAATGCTTTACTCCAGTTAATTTTGTCTAACTTTTTTCTATTATTTATAAAATTCACTTTTTTAAATTGCGTTAATAATTAACTCTTCTATTTCTTTGCTATCCCACTTTGATTCAATATCCGAAATGTTCATCACCTTCTTCATTATTTGATCTTGCTTCAAACCATTTGCTAGAGCTATGGAATATGGAATGTCGCTAAAAGTTACTTGAGAGTAAAGTGGCAACCATTTTTGCGGATATTTTTCATGAATTCGAGCTTCAATTTTTTTTCGTAATAAGAATTCTTTGCTTCCTACCAAATCTCTCATTTCAACAAAATTCATTAGAGCTAATTCAGCAATTGCATCTGCATTAGGTTTTCTTGAATACTGAAACTCATCCAATATTTTCGTCCAATCGTCGCCATATTTTTCCATCAATTGATCTAGTATGGTGCAATCTTCAAAGCCACAATTCATACCCTGACCATAAAAAGGCACAAGAGCGTGAGCTGAATCGCCTATCAAACATACTTTATCTTTATGAACCCATGGAAAACATTTAATCGTTACCAGCGATCCGGTTGGATTCTGAAAAAATTGCTTAGCGACATCAGGCATTAATTTGCAGGCATCAGGAAAAACGCGTTGAAAGAATTGATCGCATTGTTCTTCACTCTTAATTGATTCAAATGAATCTTCTCCTTTGAACGGAAAAAATAAAGTACAAGTAAAACTTCCATCCAAATTAGGCAATGCAATGAGCATATATCCTCCTCTTGGCCATATATGAAGTGCATTCTTTTCCATCAAAAAACTACTCTGCTGACCTGCAGGAATGAGTAGTTCTTTATAACCATGTTGCAAATAATGTTGCGAATATTCAAATTGATCGGTGTGAAGTTGCATAGCCAATCTCCCTGCAGAAAAAGCACCATCGGCACTGAATAATACGTGGCTCTGCACTGAAAGCACCTTGTCTTCATGTGAAAATTGCGCAGTTGCTTTTTCTAAATTGACATCGGTACATCGGTGTTCAAAATAGATTTTAGTTCCTGCTTTTTCTGCTTCATCCATCAACACACAATTCAAAACTCCTCTTGAAGTTGCATATATATTTTGTCCGGCCTCACCATATTGCTGAGAAGTAAGTTCACTTTTCACATTGTGCATAATTCTACGATCCATGGGAATAGCAACTTCGCGAATTGCATTTTCAATCCCTACACCTTTTAATCCTCGCCAACCGCGATCAGAAAGGGCCAGGTTAATAGAACGACCGGCCGACATAGTTTGTAAGCGCATATCGGATCTACGTTCATAGATCGACACATTGTAACCACGACGAGAAAGATAAATAGATAACAAAGACCCTACGAGTCCGGCACCTAAAATGGTTATTTCTTTTTTTTTATCAGACATGTTATTTGACAAAATAATAATTTATACGTCTAAAATTTGTGCAAGGTATTCTCCAAATTGATAAACATCAGAGAATGTATTATACAACGGAACAGGAGCCGCTCTTAAAACATCCGGCTCACGCCAATCAAGAATAATTCCTTTATCAGTTAGTTTACGGTGAACTTCTTTTGCATTCTCAAGAATTATGATTGATAACTGAGCGCCTCTTTCATCTGCATCGGCGGGAGTTATTATTTTCAAAGCATATTTACCATATTTTACTAGAAAGCTACTATTGATTTCATTCAGAATAAATTCAAGATAGCCTGTAAGTTCTACACTTTTAATTCGAAGTTGATCCATCCCAGCTTCTTCAAATATATCTAATGAAGCCTTAAGTGCTGCCATTGAAATAACAGGGGCATTACTTAATTGCCAAGCACGAGCACCACTTGCAGGAACAAAATTACGCGACATCGTAAAGCGAGTATTCGGATCATTACCCCACCATCCTTCAAACCGCGGAAGTGAATTATCGTTTGAAAATTTATCGTGCACAAAAATACCGGCAACACCACCGGGACCGGAGTTAAGGTATTTGTAAGTGCAAAAACATGCGTAGTCAACATCCCAATCATGAAGTTTCATCATTACATTTCCGGTGGCATGAGCTAAGTTAAAACCAACAGTTGCACCAACTTTATGAGCAGCTGCGGAGATTTTTTCCAGATCTAAATATTGGCCAGTGTAATAATTTATTGCACCAAGCATAACAGTAGAAACGGAAGAACCATGTTTTTCAATTGCTGAAATAATATCTTCCGTGCGTAGAGTATATTCGCCTTCATTTGCTTTCAGCATAATTACCGCATCATCAGAATTAAAACCATGAAAAGATGTTTGCGATTGTACTGCATATAGATCGGAAGGAAAAGCATCGTATTCACAAATTATTTTATAACGTTCTTTTGTTGGGCGATAAAATGAAACAAGCAGTAGATGTAGATTGGTAGTGAGAGAATTCATTGCGACAACTTCAGTAGGTAATGCCCCTAACAAAGTTGCTAGTTGATTTGTTAAAATATCCTGATACGAAAACCAGGGATTTTTTCCGTGAAAATGTCCTTCTACTCCGAATGTTGCCCAGTCTTCCAATTCAGAAAGAATATAATCCTGTGTAAGCTTAGGTTGAAGTCCAAGAGAATTTCCGGTAAAATAAATTACTTCTTTCCCGTCCATTATGGGAAAATAAAATTGATCTCGAAAAATTTTTAATTCATCTGCTTCATCTTTAGCATTGGCAAAAGCACGATCGTTTTTGAATTCTAACATGGGTGCAAATATGCTACAATTTGGGAGAAATAACTAAAGAGATCATAGACGAAATAAATAATTTTTGAAACCATTAGTCGATGTAGACTGAATTATTAAACTAGTACAGATAATCAGCAGATCCATAAGGGTTTCAAGAATAAAACTATTTTAGCGGCATTAAATCATTTCGTTTTGAACAATTAACCATTAAATTTGTGGAATAATTTTAAAGTCATGAAACGCGAAAAATCAATAGCCTTATTTGAAGTAGCAAAAAAATATTTCCCTGGAGGAGTAAATTCACCTGTGCGCGCATTTAAGTCCGTTGGGGGTACACCACTTTTCTTTGAAAAAGGGAATGGTGCAGAAATATGGGACGCTGATGGCAATTGCTTCATAGATTTTTGTTGTTCTTGGGGACCATTAATCAACGGGCATAACAATGCACAGATTCGTAAGGCTATTGTAGAAGCTGTAGAAAACGGAACTACATTCGGAGCACCGACTAAAAAAGAAAATGATCTAGCAGAATTAATTTTATCAAACAATCACTTCGTAGAAAAAATCAGGTTTGTATCTTCAGGAACTGAAGCCGTAATGTCTGCATTACGTTTAGCAAGAGGATATACGGGCAAAGATGTAATTGTAAAATTTGAAGGTTGTTATCACGGTCATGTCGATTCTTTGTTAGTGAATGCGGGAAGTGGTCTTTCGACTTTTGGAATTTCATCTTCTGCAGGAGTTACAGAATCTGTAGCGAAAGACACTATGGTATTACCATTGAATGACAAGAGAGCATTAGAAATTGCATTATCAGACTACAAAGATGATATAGCAGCAATAATTATTGAACCTATACCTGCCAACAACGGCTTGCTTATCCAAGACAAAGAATATTTAGAATTCTTGAGAGAGATTACAAAGAAGCACGGGATACTATTGATTTTCGATGAAGTAATAAGTGGTTTCAGAATAGGATTTGAAGGCGCTGCAGGATTTTATAATATCCAACCGGACATAATCACGTATGGAAAAATAATAGGTGGAGGAATGCCAGTAGGTGCCTATGGAGCTAGTGCTGAAATAATGTCACATATCTCTCCTGATGGAAATGTTTATCAGGCCGGAACATTATCCGGTAATCCGGTAGCTATGAACGCAGGGATTGCACAACTCACAATTTGTTTGGAAAAAGGATTTTACGAAAGTTTAGAAAAGAAGACGAATTATTTTTCAAAAAAGATCAATGATTACGCTACTAAGAACAAATTGATGTTTAAAGTATTTAGTGTCGGATCTATATTTTGGTTTGCTTTTACAGAAAGTGAAAAAATACAATCTGCATCTGACATTGATTCGGAGAGTATGAAATACTTCCGAATTATGCACCGTGAATTATTAGAAGCGGGAGTTTATCTAGGGCCATCGGGTTATGAAGTAGGTTTTATTTCATCAGCACATACCGAAGAGATACTAGATAAAGCCATTGAGAAAATATGCGCGGCGTTACTAGTTGCTACAAGCTCATCGACCGAAAGGATTTCCTAAACTAAAAAGCCCCCAAAAGGATTTTTTTTCTTTTAGTTGATCGCGATCGAAAATTTCTTTGGCCACCATCACCCATCCTTTGTAATTATTCTTTATTAAAAAAGCGACGGCAGTTTTACTTCCAAAGCAAGCTTCAACAAAAGCAGCCAATTCGGGGTGACCATTTCGGAGTAGGAATAACTTTGCTTTACTATTTTCGGCTAAGCCATCGACTACAGCTGCAAGCTCAGGATAATTATTTTTTAAGAGCCATTGGAAGGAATTTTCAACATTATCAATTGCATCCAATAGGTGAGCTAGTTCTTCGCAGTTATTTTCTTTTAGCCATACCCGTTCATTATCGCTATCGGCACGAATTAGCAGAATGAGGTGTTCGAATATTTCAGTAGAATAGTTTTTCATCACAATGTAAATGCAAGGTAAAGAAAAATGAAACGAATTACCATAGTTCCATCAACAAATAATTTGTAAAAATATTCTCCGCGTTGTTTTTTTAAAATGATGATCCATGTTATTGCGATTACAGATGAAAGATCGAGTGCAACTATTATTTTGTTTGATAGGTCCATTGAGTGATGTAAAAGTATTTCAAGCAATAAAAAAACGATTCCGGTTTTTATGGTAAAAGATCTACCTAAAACGATTGGAAAAGTTTTTACTTTATATAACTTATCAATTTCCATATCTCTTATTTCAAAAGGCACACAAAGAGCAAACATAAATAGAAATCGGCAGAGCATTTGTTTTACAACAAAAGACGAAAGCAAATCGATATTTTGTTCTGCCAAAGGAATAATTACAGTCGAGAAAGCCCACACGAAAGAAAGCAAAGGCAACTTTAATAAATAATAATCACGAAATTTTTTTTTATTATTTTTCCCGATTACAGGAATTGAATATGCGAAAGTAACGATAGCACAAGGAAGTAAGAAAATAAAAATTGATTCCTTAAAGAAGAATAATTGGTAGGTGCAAATTAACAAAGCCAGGCCATTGGTCAATAATCGAAAAGTTGAAATTTTAATTGCGCTAATCGATTTTTTTAATGCTTTTGATGATGAAAAATTTAACTGAAAAGAATAAGTATGAAAATTGTAGAATAAATAAGTTGAAAAAAAAATGAATACAGCATAAGGAGTCAGATAGAGGTTTAAATTATTTAAAATACATGTTGAGTAAACTAATGCTAAGGCACAGAAAGCTATAAAAAAATTTCCAAAAATGAATTCATCAAACAGTTGCTTCAACTTATTCAAGTACGAAGCCATTATTTTGAATTGTGATAAATTAAGGTGAAAAGAAAAATTCCGCTGATATAGCCGGCAATACCACCAATAAGGGAAGTCCTGATCTTATAATCGCGTGATCGCTTTTCAAAACCTTCTCTGTAAACTTGATCTTCAATATTCCTAGTATCGGTACTTCGATAAAGTTTTAATTTATTATTTTCATTAGAAGCAATTACACGATGTGCTTTAAAATTTTTGTTGATCATTGAAACAGCAGTATCAAGAGCAACTGTTTCAGGAAAAGTGATTGTTTTACCTGCAATGATAAACTTTGAATCTTTTTCAAAAACCGGATTTATTTTTCTACCAACTATTGAGTTAACGATATTCGTAGAGTCAAACCCGGCGGCACTAATGGCGTTTCCACCTATTTTAAAAGAGAGATTTTTTTTCACATCCGGAGAAAACCCACCGATACCGGTAGAAAAAAGCAGTGGAATTGGCAAACCAAAAAAACCAAACATGGTAGCACCACCACCAACGGCATATCCTACGAATTTGGCAGTTCTGTTGCGGTAAAAATCTCTCGCATCTTGTTCTCCTTTTATAAACCTTCGCATTTCGTCTTCGCTGAAATCTGCTGCGTCGAGCGAATCTGATCTAAAAATAACTCGCTCAGCACCGTTTGGATATTTTACTGAAAACACACGACCGGCATCAATCGATTTTAACTTTCTTCCGTCTATGGTTCTGTAATCGATAGCATAATCGTGAAAGTCAACCGACATAACAGGAATTACCTTGCCGGTAATAAGCACAATGGTATCTTGAGCCTGACAGAACGGACTGATAAAAAAGAAAATAAAGAAGAGAAGCTTTTGAGATGTATACATAATGATGACCAAAAGTACAATAAAACTCTTAAAATTATTGAAAGAGGATTAATGAAATTGACCTGAATTTGTTTTTAGATGTATCCTAAAAAAATAGCTACAGAATTGTAAACGATTTTTACAATAGCGTTGTTATTAATAAGCTCTTACGAGAGGAGCGATTCATAGCACCTAAGAGTGCATAAATCGTTCAGAGAGTACTTTTTTTTCAACAAGAACCAACGAGTGCTTTTTCGAAGTTAAATCATCGTACCTTTGCCCAATAAATATAATTCTACCAAATTTATGTCAAATTCACAGTTTTCTGACCGTCACATAGGACCAAATACAGAAGATACCCTTTCAATGTTGAAAGAGATTGGGGTTAAATCATTAGATGAATTGATCAGTCAGACAGTACCGGAAAGTATTCGTTTGAAAAAATCGTTAGACCTTCCGGAAGGACAAGAAGAATATCGGTTCTTAAAAGAGCTGAAAGAGGTGGCATCAAAGAACAAAGTGTTTAATTCATACATCGGTTTAGGATATTACAACACCATTACCCCGGGAGTTATTTTAAGAAATGTGTTTGAAAGTCCGGGTTGGTATACTGCGTATACTCCATATCAAGCAGAGATTTCTCAAGGAAGATTAGAGGCATTGTTAAATTACCAGACAATGATCCTTGATTTGACAGGAATGGAAATCACAAATGCTTCATTACTCGATGAGGCAACAGCAGCAGCAGAAGCTATGCATATGTTTTTCGCTACACGACCAAAAGAAAAAGTTCAATCGAAGTCCAACAAATTATTTGTTTCACAAGTTTGTTTTCCTCAAACCATTGATGTTCTTAAAACCAGATCAGCACCGTTAGGAATTGAATTAGTGATTGACGATGTAGATAAAATAAAACTAGACGAAAGTTATTTTGGAGCCATCGTACAGTATCCAACATCAGAAGGTACAACACCCGATTACAGATCATGGGTAAAAGATGCACATGAAAAAGGGATACAAGTAGCAGTAGGATCCGATTTGATGGCACTTACACATCTGAGTTCACCAGGAGAATGGGGAGCGGATGTTGTGTTTGGAAACTCTCAACGTTTCGGTGTACCACTGGGCTATGGCGGCCCTCATGCGGCGTTCTTTGCTGCTAAAGAAAGTTACAAACGAGAAATGCCTGGAAGGATTATCGGAGTTTCGGTAGATGTTCATGGAAATCGCGCTTTAAGAATGGCACTTCAAACACGAGAGCAACATATTCGTCGCGATAAAGCAACATCGAATATTTGTACTGCTCAGGTTTTGTTGGCTGTAATGGCGAGTATGTATGCAGTATACCATGGACCAAAAGGAATAAGAGCAATCGCCGAAAAAATTCACTCGAATGCTTGTCGACTTGCAGAAAGTGCAATCAATATTGGCTATACAATTATTCACAAAACTTTTTTCGACACAATCCTTTTGGATGCCGGAACTGAAATTGCCATATTAAAAGAAAACGCTATCGCTGCATCAATAAACTTTCACTACGTAGGCGATTCTAAATTTTCAATTAGTATAGGAGAAACTACAGGCGAAGACGAGCTTCAGCAAATATTAGATGTATTGGCAAAAAGTAAAAAAAGCAAATCAATATTAGTTGCTAAATCAACTTCACACATACCAGAAGCGCTAATACGTACGTCTGAATTTTTAACACATCCGGTCTTTAATACACATCATTCAGAGTCTGAAATGCTGCGTTACATCACACATCTCGAGAACAAAGATTTATCGCTGAATCATTCAATGATTGCCCTTGGTAGTTGTACAATGAAGCTCAATGCAACAAGTGAAATGATTCCTGTTAGCTGGCCGGAGTGGAATTCTATTCATCCCTTCGCTCCTCTCGATCAGACAGAAGGATATCAGCAGATCATTCATGAATTGGAAAAATATTTATGTGAGATAACAGGATTTGCAGCGATGTCATTACAACCGAATTCAGGCGCACAAGGAGAATATGCAGGACTAATGGTAATTCGTGCTTACCATAAAAGCAGAGGTGATAATAATAGAAATGTTGCTCTTATTCCTTCCTCAGCACACGGTACAAATCCGGCGAGTGCAGTAATGGCAGGAATGAAAGTAGTAGTTGTTAAATGTGACGATCATGGAAACATCGACTTAGTAGATCTTCGACAGAAAGCAGAATTAAATAAAGCAGACTTATCATGTTTGATGGTAACATATCCTTCTACTCATGGAGTTTTTGAAGAGGGCATAAAAGAAATTACAAAGATCGTTCATGAAAATGGCGGACAAGTTTATATGGATGGCGCTAATATGAATGCGCAAGTAGGTTTAACAAATCCTTCAACCATTGGAGCCGATGTTTGTCACCTGAATCTTCACAAAACATTTGCAATACCACATGGTGGAGGAGGTCCGGGCATGGGACCAATTGGAGTAGCAGAACATTTGATTCCATTTCTTCCATCACATCCATTAATAAAAATGGGAGGAAGTACGCCTGCAGTTTCAGCAGCACCATGGGGAAGTGCGAGTATACTATTGATTTCGTATGCTTATATTAAGATGTTAGGAAGTAAAGGAGTGACAGATGCAACGAAATACGCAATACTTAATGCAAATTATATCAAAGCAAGATTAGAGCCTTACTTCCAGATTTTATATGTAGGAGCTGCGAATCGAATAGCACATGAAATGATAATTGATTGCCGACCATTTAAATTATCGGCCGGAATAGAAGTAGAAGATATTGCTAAAAGGCTGATGGATTATGGGTTTCACGCCCCCACTATGTCATTTCCGGTACCGGGAACAATTATGATAGAGCCAACAGAAAGTGAACCGAAAGAAGAGCTTGATCGTTTCTCTGATGCGCTGATCCAGATCAGGAAAGAGATTGAAGAAATAGAAAAAGGACTTGCTGACAAGAAAGACAACGTGTTAAAAAATGCGCCCCATACTATGCAAATTATTTGTTCAGACACTTGGAATTATAGCTATTCACGCAAAAAAGCTGCATTTCCATTAACATTTGTAAGTACTAACAAGTTTTGGCCAACAGTAGGCAGAGTAGATAATGCCTTCGGAGACCGCAATTTAGTTTGTGCATGCCCACCAATAGAATCGTACATGGAAGAGGCTGTATAACCTCTTGATTTTTATCGTTTCAGTTTTTGAGTTATGACGATAAAATAATACATTTGAGTCCGAAAATCAATTAAACAACTAAATTATTCGCATGAAAAATTATACTCGTATTGCTCTTATTTTTCTACTACTAAGTTCGGTATCGTCCTTTGGCGCCGGAGTAAAATCTAATCGTCACATTAAGACAAGTAAAGTGACAAAAAATAGCATTCAAAATCGGATGCAAACTCTTACACCATTTTTTTATGAAAATTTTTCTGCCGGACTTCCTGCAGGATGGCAAACAATTGATAATGCAGGGCATGGAGTTAACTGGAGTTTTACAACAACAGGAATTGCCCATCAAGGTTCTTATCCCGGACTTGATTCGTTAAGTCCAACAAATACATCGGCCGGTAACGGTTATATGATTTACGACAGTGATGCAAGCACTGCAAGTGTTGGTGGTGAAAATGCAGATCTAATCACAGATGCAATAGATTGTTCATTACATTCTAACGTACATTTATTTTTTAACGAATTGCTTGCACATTATTTAGAGTCTGCAACAGTATCGGTGAGTACAGATGGAACAACTTGGACACAAGTATTAGATGCAAGTGCAGGACTTGCACAAAACGGTGCTACACCAAATCCAAATGGAGTTGATTTAGACATTTCATCTATAGCAGCAAATCAAGTAACAGTATTTTTAAGATTTAGATTTGTTGGAGACTATGACTATTTCTGGATGATCGATGATATTACATTGTATGAAGCAGTTGGTACAGATGCCGTACTTTCAAGCATCGATGCTCCACAAAACAGTTGTTCACTTTTATCGAATGCAGAAACAGTAACCGTATCAATCTATAACAATGGCGGAACAAACATCAATAACTTCGATATTAATTTCATTGCAGACAATGGCGCACCGCAGTTAGAGAATGTATCAACTACAATAACCCCCGGACAAACATTGTCGTTTTCATTTATAACAACTGCAGATTTTTCTGCCGCTGGAAATCATACGCTTCAAGTTTATATTTCGGTGTTAGGAGATACAGTTCAAAGCAATGACACTGCAAATGCATTATTTTTCACAGGTCCACGGCCAATTGTTAGTCCGGGATATACAAATGGTTTTGAGTTAACAGACGACTTATCCGGTTTTGCACTGGAAGATTTGAATCACGACAGTATCACATGGGAATTATCGAATATCCTTCCTAGAACAGGAACATTCTGTGCTCGTATTAATGCTGCAGTAGCCAATGATTACGTTTACACTTCATGTTTTGAGTTAGTAGACACGGCACAATACAATATTACTTTCTACTACAGAGCAACAAGCACATCAACACCTACGTTCTTCGAATCAGTTTTAGCGACAGCTCAAGTAAATACAGCAATTGTACAAACACTTTCACCGTTAACATTAGTAAGTAATCTAGCTTATGTTCCGGTTTCTGTTCCTTTCAACGTTACAACAACAGGAACCTATTACTTCGGTTTTCATGCAGTAAGTGGTGATTCATTAGCAGGTTTACGTTTAGACGACATCAACATTACAACATCAACAGGAGTTGGTATCCGTCCGGTAGTTAAAGGACAAACTGTTGTTTATCCAAATCCATCAACCGGATTAATTCACTTGAACAGCACGTTAAAATCTGATTTATTTACTGTTACAGTATTAAACACAATGGGTCAAATAGTATTTAATAAAATTTACAGTTCATTATCATCAGAGGTAATCGATCTTTCAACTCAAGCTAACGGACAGTATATTGTTCGTGTTATAAGCGACAAAGGAGTTAGCAATGAAAGAGTGAATATTACGAAATAAGAATTTTAGTTAAAAAAAGGCTGTTCCTTCCAAAAGGGACAGCCTTTTTTAGTTTACAATAGATTCTAATTCAGTTTTTTTGTGCTAAATCCTTTGCATAAAATGAAGATACGGTCAAATTCGAAAAAACACGGTTGATTATTGGTTAATTATGACAAAAACTGATTGACATAATTGATAAAAAATTTACATTTGCCCTTCTTAAAAATCTCTAACCAAAATACAATGAAAAAATTATACGCATTGATCGCACTAGCTGTCGTAGGTGGATTTTCCGCACATGCACAATTAGCGCGCAAAACTGCTGCCACGAAAAACGTAGGCAGTCAATCTATTTCTTCAAAATCACTTGTTACGCGTCATGCAAACAATCCAAACACTACAAATGCAGTGATTTGGTCAGATGGTTTTTCAACACCAGCAAACTGGTCTATAACTTCTGAAGCAGGAACTTCAGGCGACTGGGTAATCGGAACGACAGGACCGGCAGGAGGTTTTCCAATAACAACGATTGCATCTGCATCAGCAGCTAACGGTTTTGCAAAGTTCGATTCAGATTCGATTTGTACCCATAACCAAATTGGAAATTTAACATCAGTAAATCCTATAGATGTTACAGGACATAGTGCTGTTAGACTTACTTTTTCGCAATACTATAGAAGATATTACGATTCAACATATATTTTCATCAGTACAGACAATATTAACTGGACAAAATTTGAAGTAAATGGTGCTTTAACACTCAACCAATACAGTGCAAACAACAATGCAATCAATCCAAACATTGTGAGTGTCGACATTAGTTCAGTAGCTGCAAACCAAGCAACAGTTTATGTTCGTTTCCAGTTTTACAGTCCAACTTCAATTGACGCTGTAAATGCAGGTTGTGCATATTCTTGGATGATTGATGATATCAGCATTTCAGATATTCCAGGTTTAGATATTGAGGCATTGCAAAATGTTCGCCAAGGAGAATATGCAATATTGCCGGTATTAGATGCAGCAGCATTAATTATCCAAGGTCGCATTCACAATTCAGGAACACAAGCTATTACAAGTGCAAGTATGTCGTTTAACGTGTACAACACAACTTCTGGTTTGGTGTACAGTGGAACAGAAGCTTTTTCAGGAACATTAAATCCGGGTGATACTTCTGCATTGATTGTAAACACAGTGCCATACACACCGGTTGATACTGGAATTTATTATATAGAGCAAGTTGTTGCAACAGCAGGTGATGTAGACGGAAGTAATGACACAACGTATTCATATGTTTATGTATCTGATTCAGTTTATGCCCGTGATTATATAGATTTTGATCCAAATAACTTTGCAGGAAGTTTTGGTTTCCCAGGGTTTGCAGGAACACTTGGACAGATGTACCACATTTATCAATCATCACAAACAACATCAGCAACGATTTACTTAGCTGGCCCTAGATTAGGAGATCATGTTGCTGTTTCGGTTTATGATGTAGCAGCAGGCTTGCCAAATGCAATCATTGGGGCGTCGAATCCATATACAATTACAGCAGCAGATACAGGTGGAGCTTTTATTACCCTACCTTTCAGTGCACCGGTTAACATCTTGGCAAACACTGATTATTTTTTAGGAGTTGAACAAATAGACACTAATAATATCTCTTTGGGGGCATCACACGATATCTATACTGGAGGTAAAATATTTTACAATGGTGGAACTGCATGGAGGGATGTAGATTCAGCGGGTATCAAGATTGCTTTCATTGCAAGATTAAACACGCCATCATCTACATTAGTTGGAATCAATAATGTAAAAAATAACGAAGGCTTCTCAGTGTATCCTAACCCATCAAAAGGATTTGTTTACATTTTGAACAATGGAACTAGCACTAATGTGAAAGTTAATGTGATCAATGCAATGGGACAAGTTGTTAAATCAACTTCATTCAATTCATTCTCTAGCGAGAAAATTGACCTAAGCAATCAAGCTGCCGGTACATACACGGTACAAATGATTACAGACAAAGGAGTAACAAACAAAACAGTTGTTGTTTCTGCTAAATAATTAGTAAAATAATGAAATAAAAAACCGCCTCCAAAAGGGGCGGTTTTTTTTATGACGACTATTTTAAGCTATTGAGAAAATGAAACAAAGAAAACTAATTGAATAAAAAATATATAGCTAAATCAATCCTGTCTTCTTTATATTCTTCGCAAGTTTACTTGCAAAAATAAAATCGTTTAATTCTTTATTGTCGGTGCGGAGAATATCTTCAATCGTTCCTTCCCACCATTTCTCTCCTTTATATAAATACAAAATCTTGTCGCCAATCTCCAACACAGAGTTCATGTCGTGCGTATTTACAATTGTAGTCATATTAAATTCCTGAGTGATTTCCTTAATAAGATTATCGATTACAATTGATGTTTGCGGATCAAGTCCGGAATTCGGCTCATCACAAAATAAATATTTAGGATTCGGGGCGAAAGCACGAGCAATTGCAACTCTTTTTTTCATACCGCCAGACAGTTCTGAGGGGCTGAGATGATTTACATTATGAAGATTAACTCTATTCAAGCAAAAATTTACACGATCTTTTTTCTCTTCGAGTGACATTTCGGTAAACATATTTAAAGGGAACATAACATTTTGCTCCACAGTAAGCGAGTCGAACAGAGCGCCGCCTTGAAAAACCATTCCAATTTCTTGACGAAATGGTTTGCGTTCTTTTCTGCTGAGATTACTAAAAACATTACTATCATAATGAATTTCTCCGCTATCAATTTCTTCCAGTCCAACCATGCATTTCATTAGAATAGTTTTTCCACTACCACTTCCTCCTATTACAAGATTTACGTGACCAGTTTCAAAGACAGATGAGATACCTTTCAGGATTTCGCGATCGCCAAATCTTTTTTTGATTTCCGTAATTTCGATCATGTCAGAATCAATTGAGTTAAGATGTAATCGAAAATTAGAATTAGAATACTACTATATACAACAGCACTGGTGCTCGATTGTCCAACTTCCAGTGCTCCACCTTGAGTATGATAACCATGGTAGGCAGAAACAGTAGTGATGATATAAGCAAACGTGAGTGTTTTAATAATTGCAAAAACGATATTGAATGGAACGAATGAATCTTGAATACCCTTTATATAATCGGCAGAGCTAATAACCCCGGCACCAACACCTGCAACCCACCCACCTGTAATTCCCAAAAACATAGAGATGATCACAACAAAAGGAAAGATGAATAGAGCTGCAAATATTTTTGGAAGCACCAGATATGCTGACGAGTTGATACCCATTATTTCAAGAGCGTCAATTTGTTCCGTTACTCTCATTGTTCCAATTTCAGAAGCAATGCTTGAGCCGATTTTTCCGGCGAGAACAAGCGACATCATTGTAGGAGAGAACTCAAGTATAATTGAATCGCGTGCAACAATACCAACAGCCGAAAGAGGAACAAGCGGATTAACTAAGTTGTAAACTGTCTGAATAGTAATTACAGCTCCCATAAAAACAGAAGTCAATGCTACGATACCAAGAGAACCATAGCCGAAATTATCCAGTTCACGTGTAAACTGTTTCCAGTAGATCGAAAATTTTTCAGGCTTAATAAACAGATCTTTCATAAAGATCCAATATCTGCCTAAGTGAAAAAGTGAATTCATATAAGGCTGTAAAAATAATAAAATAGATGCTTTACAAGCAGAAAGAATTCGCTTACATCAACAACTTGTTATCTATAACTTTTTATTTAGCATCAGTTAGCTTCGTCATGTATAATCTTACAGTATATTTGTATGATGAATAAAAAGCAGAAACATTTTCACCGTTATATCTTGGCGTTAGGAGTAATACTAACACTCACCTTGAATGGATGTTTTGTTTTTAAAAAGAAGTGCGACTGCCCTAAATTTGGACAGAAAAATACGATGCAAAACGAGAAGCCATCTTAGATTTGGAATAATTAGTTCTCTCAAAAAAAAAATCTACGGTTTTTTCGGCCTTAATGAATTGATTTTCAAGTCTTCAATTCTTTGAGAATGATATTTTGTAAAAAGTATTAAAATGGATAAATAGCATTGATTTAATGACGAAAATCCTCTTGTTATTTAAAAAATAGAAATACTTTTGGCTCTTGTTTAAAATGATTCTTAATAAGAACGACATCTATGGTCAAATTGCTTTCTGAGTTAAAAAAAGGCCAAAAAGGGACAATCGATTCATTTACTGATTATGAACTCTCATTGAAATTGCTCGAAATGGGATGTATTCCGGGTGAGCCAATAGAAGTTATTAGAATAGCACCATTGGGCGACCCAATTGCAATTTCGGTTTCAGGATATACACTCAGTTTGAGGAAAGCCGAAGCATCGACAGTTCGTATTGAAATGCATACAACAAGTGAACTTTTATAATTACAAGTGACTAGAAAATTAAAAATAGCATTGATCGGAAATCCCAATAGTGGGAAGTCATCTGTATTTAATGCGTTGACAGGACTGAAGCAAAAAGTTGCAAATTTTCCCGGAGTAACTGTTGAAAAAAAGGTTGGCTTTTTAAGTCTTAAAGATAAATTTGGAAATACCATTGATGCGGAAATTATTGATCTTCCGGGCACTTATTCACTTTATCCTAAATCGCCGGAAGAAAGAATTCCTTTTCAACTTTTATGCGATCCTCAAAACGAAGCACATCCCGAACTTACTATTGTTGTTGCAGACGGAGCAAATTTGAAACGAAATTTATTTTTGTGTTCTCAAATTGTTGATTTAAAAATTCCGGTAGTACTAGTGATCAACATGATGGACATTGTTCGTTTTAAAAAAACAACAATTGATTTTGAAAAACTATCGGCTCGATTAGGAATTCCAATTGTAGCAATGACTGCAAGGAAACAAGAAGGAATAAAAGAGTTGAAAGAAGTGATCACTCAACCATTTACTCCGCCTATAAATGATTTTATAGACATTCATCCATTTGCACCGGAAGTAATAGATACAATTCGAAATTCAGTAAATGTAAAAAGTAATTACAACGCTTTTCTTGTTGCAAACAACTTGAATCTCATTAGCAATTTTGAAATTCCTGAATTTAAAAAAGAGAAAATCCGTGCGGTGTGTGCCGAATATGAATTTGATCAACAGCAGATGCAAGCAAGAGAAACGCTTGCTCGATACAAAGAGATCACGGCTATAATGAACGAATTTGTTTCATCACCTGAAAACCCGGTACACAAATCGTATTCATATAAAATAGACAGCGTATTAACTCATCGATTTTGGGGTTACTTTATTTTTCTCGCTGTACTGTTTTTAATTTTCCAAGCCATCTTTGCATGGGCTACATACCCGATGGACTTGATCGACAGTGCATTTAGTTGGATAAGCTTCCAAGTAAAGAGTGCATTACCACCGGGACTTATAAATGACCTACTCGTAAATGGAATTTTAGCAGGACTAAATGGCATCGTAGTTTTTATTCCACAGATAGCTTTACTCTTTTTTTTCATTGCAATATTAGAAGACACCGGTTATTTGTCGCGCGTAAGTTTTTTGATGGATAAACTAATGCGAAAATTTGGTTTGAATGGACGCTCACTTATTCCATTAATGAGTGGAGTAGCATGTGCAGTTCCAGCCATTATGAGTGCACGAACGATACAGAATTGGAAAGAGCGTTTAATTACAATAATGGTTACGCCGCTGATGAGTTGTTCCGCACGATTACCGGTTTACACTCTGTTGATAGCACTAATTATTCCTTCTCAATACGTGTATGGAGTAAATCTGCAAGGCTTCGTTTTAATGCTTATGTATTTAATAGGTTTTGTTGCTGCTATCAGTGTAGCGTGGGTGATGAAAAATATTATTAAGAGTAAAGAGCGTAGTTTTTTTGTAATGGAATTGCCAACATATCGCATACCAAGATGGCCAACAATAGGTGTTCACATTATTGAAAAGGTAAAAGTTTTTCTTTTTGATGCAGGTAAAGTTATTATTTCAATATCTATTATTTTATGGGTAATGTCATCTTTCGGTCCTGCAGGTGAATTTGATCGTATTGAAGAAAAATACATGACAGATTCAATTACACGAACACTGCCAAAAGATGAAATAGACAAAAGTATCCAAATGGAAAAATTGGAACATTCATACGCCGGAAAATTAGGTCACATCATTGAGCCGGCTATTCGACCATTGGGATACGATTGGAAAATCGGAATTGCCTTGATCACATCCTTTGCTGCAAGAGAAGTTTTTGTTGGTACCATGTCAACAATCTATAGTGTAGGAGATGAACAGTCGAGTAAAAAAACATTGAAGGAGAAAATGCGCAATGAAATAGACCCTATAACAGGTGGTCCGAAATATACATTCGCCGTGGGAATATCGTTGATGCTCTTTTATGCATTCGCCATGCAATGTATAAGTACAATTGCAGTAGTGTTCAGAGAAACAAAAAGTATTAAGTACCCATTAATTCAGATTCTATATATGAGTGGAATGGCTTATCTTGCAAGCTTGATTGCCTATCAGCTTCTCAAATAAATAAGTAAACACTTTTCGAAAAAAATACCATGTCGAGAGAAAAGATCGCCACTGTATTAGCAAAATATTTACCGGAGCAAACTGTAGATGAATGTACATCATGGATTATTCAAAAAAATATTCATCTAAAAATTACAAAAGGCCGTGCGTCTAAATTTGGTGATTACAAGCCATTAAACAAAGGTCAAGGACATCATATATCCGTAAACCACGATTTGAATAGATATGCTTTTCTAATTACATTTGTTCATGAGGTTGCACACTTGCATACATACATTAAATTTCCATTTAGACATGAGCCTCACGGAAAAGAATGGAAGAATGAATTCAAAATATTACTCAGTAATTTTTTAATTCAACGAATATTCCCTGACGACGTTTCAATTGCACTCCATAACTATTTAATAAATCCGGCAGCTAGTAGTTGTAGCGACCACCATCTTTTCAGAGCGTTGAAAAAATACGATAAGAGAGATGGCTTATTGGAAATAATACACCTTGAAGAGCTTCCACTGAATTCCAAATTTAAATTAAATCAATCGCGCTCAGGGATGATCTTTCAAAAGGGTGAATTGCTCCGTACTCGCTTTCGATGTTTGGAGTTAACAACTGAACGCACATATTTTGTAAGTCCGTTGGCGGAAGTGGTGGTGGTAGAATGAGAAGTAAGGAGTAAGAAGTAAAAAGTAAAAAGTAAAAAGTAAAAAGTAAGTATGAAGTAAGAAGTAAGAAGTAAGAAGTAAGTAAGAAGTAAGAAGTAAGAAGTAAAAAGTAAAAAGTAAGAAGTAAGAAGTAAAAAGTAAGAAGTAAAAAGTAAGAAGTAAGAAGTAAGAAGTAAGAAGTAAAAAGTAAGAAGTAAAAAGTAAAAAGTAAGAAGTAAGAAGTAAGAAGGTTAATTTTTTTATTCACTAATCACCACTCACTACTCACTTAAAAATCTGCTAGCAAATTCAAAAGTTGTTTGCACTTAAAAACGAGATTTCGCT
>JANLPR010000128.1:0-3407 GCA_031367345.1 Bacteroidota bacterium
AATTTTAATTTATCGCAAACAAAACCATCTAATGAGATTTCTAATAATTATCTATAGCAATGATTTTCTTAGAAATAATTTCATCATTATTTTCGAATTTTATTACATATAAACCAGTTGAAACATTGCAAGGAAATTGAATATTATTCGAAGCGCTACTAAGAGTTATCTTCTTTTCGAAAACCAATTTACTAGATAAATCATAAAGTGACAACATCCCGCTTTTATTTTTGTTTAATAAATAATTCAAGTAAAAGGTTCCATTTTTAATTACACCACCAAATGAGATTTTCAAATAGTTTTTCTCAGAAATATTTACAGGGTTAGGTGAAAGTTTGATTACCCATGCTTGCTCATTGCCTGTGATAGGACCACTTACATCACCATCTAAAGAAAGTGTATAACCACCTATAGCAGATCCTCCATCACTTGTTGATACAACTGAATACGCGACATCAACATTTGAACCTCCAAGACATTTAGACCATAATAAATTTCCATTGTTATCGATTTCGAAAGCGGCAACATCGTTATACCCATGATTACCTGACACGGTTGAATCATCGCTGTAAGTATACCCAACGACTTCAACCCCATTTACTGTTGAACACAAGGAAAATCCTGCATCGTTTTGACTTCCACCTAGACAACGACTCCATATTAAGCTTCCTAAACTATCTATTTTCATTACAAGTATATCGCCTTGTCCTTTTGGATCGTTAATATCGAAATCAGTAGAGCTTGTATTTCCTACAACAAAATAACTTCCATCATCTTGTTGAATTATATCATTAGCAAAGTCATCACTAGACCCACCATAATTTTGTTGCCACTGAATTAAACCTGTTGAAGAAAGTTTTACTATCCATGCATCATAAGCCCCAAAATTAGATGACACATCATAATCAAAAGAACGTGAGCTCGAACAAAAAATAAAGCCCCCATCATTTGTTGAAATGATCTTCCCGGCTATTTCATTATTGGACCCACCATAAGTTTTTCTCCATTGCAATAATCCGGTTCGACTTAATTTAGCTATCCATAGATCATGAATTCCATAATATACATTTACTTGACCGTCATTAGAACCAATATTACCAAAGATTAAATATCCACTATCTGGTGACTGAACAATACTATATGCTACATCGCTAAAGTTTCCTCCAAGACAATTCTGCCATAAAATATTTCCTAATGTATCTAAACAAACAACCCAATAATCATCTTCACCTATTAAATCCCCAGGAAGTGCTCCATGTAATCCCACGACATCGCCATCTGTAGAACTCGCTCGGCCTGCAAATATTATATTTCCATCAAAACTTCTTAAAATCTGTGATGCGTTTTCTGTTCCATAGGTTCCACCAAATCTTTTCAACCAATTTTGATTTCCTAAATTGTCAATTGAAAACACAAGTGCATGTGAACTTGCCTCACCACCAACCAAAAAGTTACCATATTGATCATTGAAAATTGAAAACGCCTCATCCATCTGCCCTCCTCCATACGTCTGTTCCCATTGAATTACTGGAGTTTGAGCCAAACAATTACATGCAATAAAAAGAAACAATATCATTTTCCTTATCATTAGATTTTTATAAATTTCTGACCAATATTATCAATAATGAAGAAATAAATTCCAGACGGTAGACTCGCTATATCAATATAATTTGCTTCTGAGTTCGAAAATCCAAAACGAACTTGCGTTCCAAGACAATCGATTATTTTATAATATTTATTTTTTGCATTATTTAAAGATATAAAATTATTTGCCGGATTTGGCATAAAACTAAAATCATTTTTCACAACCTGATCACTTGTGGATTTACTAGACTTTCTAGCTGGAGGTTCACACGAGTAATAGGTAGGGCCAACAATGTTAGGACATGGGCTACACCAAAAAAACGATGTTTCGCGATGAGGGTGAATAGGATTTAAATATTTAGTTGCAGGTGGATCAATTGACGCAGATCTGTAATCGGGTTGCCAATGGTTGGGAAGTATTAAATTATTCCCATTCTCTTGACCCCTGTAGTAATATGAAGGATCGTAGCGGCCTATAGGACATCCGGTAATGGGTTCTCCTCTCATTCCTCCAGGTATATCTTGAATAGTTACATAATCATTACCAAAATCAGTATAATTTATATAAGTTAATTCGTTGTCGCATTCACATGCGTTTAGACCATGATTTAAAAAATGACAACTGCTCATAGTGTTCAAATTGAACGAAGAAACAGGAAATCCACTTTGTGCTACTTCTTGGGCTATACTTATAATTTTTAACGTGTAATTAGTACTAAAAGTACAATTATTGAAATTTCCACGCAATAACCATTGGAATTCTGCTAATGCACGATGTTCTGGACCACCACAGATAACCGATTCGGAAGGAGTATTTGCAAAAGATTTCCTTACCCAGGGTAAAATTTCAGGGTCCAAATATTCTTCCGAAAAATTACACCGTGTAAATCGTATATTATCATTATTCGGATTATTTGTTCCTAATATTGAAGAATATGGAAACTGAACATGTCCGACAAAATTACAATGATCAAACAAAAATTGTCTTGCATTTGGATATGCAGCAATACCAGTTTCAGATCCAACAATCTCACAGCCAATAAATTTATAGTCATATTGGACGTTTTGAGTAAGATTTTGTGCAGAATTGTTATTCACACCACAAAATCTATTGTATTTAAACTTGCATTTAACAAATGAGCCTTGCGCAGTAGGCATATTACTTTGTTCAAATTCAATATCAATTCCGGAACCTGGTTGCGATGTTAATCGGCCTTGTCCAGCATAATTGAATTCCGTTTTAAAGACATTCATTCCAATACCACCACCCCATGTCATATTATTTCTACCATTTCTTGTGAAAAAAGAATTACTTATATTACAATTCATAACTGGCAAAGGTGGAAATTGAGGAGGAAATTGAGCTATTGCACCGCAATCTTGATAGTACACAGTAATTCCATCATAACCAAAATCATGAACATTCACATTATCAATAGTTATGTTTTGGCAAGCATTTAAAAATATGCCTCTCGTGGGCACTTGCATTGTTTCGGTAAATCCTCCTCCAAGTACTGTTTCCTCCATATTCCCATCTAATTCAAGATTCTTGATTGAAATGTTTTTACATCCATTGAAATGAATCATATTTCCTGGAGTTGCTATGTATTGTGTAAACGTATTTATACTAAACCGCTAACAAGTAGCTGAATTTATCCAATCAAAATTGCACATTGAACTAATAATGCTTTTTTCATTGTGCAAATCGCATAAGGCAACTCCTAATTGATTATCTACTTCATCAAGTGAATTGAACGTATAGTTATTAAATTCTTTTTGTTCACGTATGTAATCCCAAATATGTTCTGTTGGATTTAATTCTG
>JANLPR010000085.1:0-30803 GCA_031367345.1 Bacteroidota bacterium
CATTTTTTTAGCTAACCGACAATCTATCCCATAAAATAAAACAAGTTTGCAATCTCACGCCTCACTCCAATCACTGAATGCTAAATATAAAAGTATAACTTCGTTGTTTGCATCGACTATTTCAATAACGCTTAAATTTTGAAATAATTCCTTGATGGGTTAATGGAAGTCATTAGATTGTGTGTAAGTGTAGCGCAATCTACTTTTGCAAAAAAAAACAGCAACAGACGAAATAGGAATTGTAGAGGGATAAATTGTTCCGCTGCGCAGTATTCCCCATCAAAACATAATTAGACCTTCAAAGCAATACAAATGCCTCACAAAGCCTTAGTGAAAGCCAATGATCCCAACCACCACTTCGAAGAATTTCAAAATTATTTGTTTTGAGTCGTGTGATTTCTAATCCACCGTCAAGGCTCATCGTGTTAATTCAAAGGCCAGATACTAGCGAAAAACAGCTGCAACATTGAATTACAACAACATTATTTTTTTGTCTTTTTATTTTTATATTTGGTAAAAATCAATTGCGTCTGTACCTTGGACTGTTAGTTCAAACCATCCTCCAATACCCATCTACCACTTAATTATAAATGAAAAACTATAAATCTTATTTTATTATTCCTGCCACACCGGAAGAAGTGTATGCGGCCATAACAAATCCATTAACCATTCACTTATGGACAGGAGGAGAGGTTAAAATGTCGACAGAACCCGGATCAGAATTTTC
This sequence comes from Bacteroidota bacterium, assembly GCA_031367345.1. GTDB lineage: Bacteria > Bacteroidota > Bacteroidia > AKYH767-A > 2013-40CM-41-45 > JADKIH01. The sequence continues at coordinate 728 of JANLPR010000085.1, forward strand.
AATGTGGGATGAAAGTATCAGTGGAAAAAATTTGGAGTTTGAAGAAAACAAGAAAGTAGTTCAACAATGGTATTTTGGCGATCAGGAAGAACCTTCAATTGTAACGATCAAACTGCATTCACACAAACAAGGAACTTCAGCAGAATTAGTACATACCAACATTCCCGATGATGATTTTGAAGACATCGTTGAAGGCTGGAAGGATGCTTATTTTGGAGCCATTATTGATTTTTATTTAGTGGAGTAGGGTAGGTGAGTTAATAATAATTAATATGATTTATTCTTTTCAATCGTCTGCTATTTGTATTGTATGTTCAATACTGCAGATGAAACTGCAAGCCCTGAAAGGGCGATATCCATCAGCGACGGGCAACGCCCATCGAAAAAAGAACGGTAATCATCATCAATAAAAAAATATATTGAAAATAATAAATCGAAAGTCGTATGGGCTAATCGTTAGTTCAAAATTATATGCATATAGTTTTTAGCACGAAGTACAGGCAGAAAATTATTTTACCGGAGATTGAAAACGAATTGCATGCATACATGGGAGGCATATGTAATAATTTAGAATGTCATACGATTAAGATTGGCGGGAATGCCGATCATGTTCACATATTATGTATGCTGTCGAAGAAAATAACGTTGATGAAATTACTGGAAGAAGTAAAATCGCATTCGTCGAAATGGCTCAAGACAAAGATGCATATTTAAGATCATACTGGCCATCTACATTAGTCTGTGTGGAGCTTTATTTTATTTCCAAGAGAATCTCATCTTCTTCCCGAAAAAATTGGATAAAAACTATCAATTTAATTTCGATCAAAAATTTGAAGAGATAAACATTAGAACGAAAGACAATGTAGTACTGAATGGTTTATTATTTAAAGCGGATAGTTCTAAAGGATTGATTTTTTATCTTCATGGAAATGGAGGATCATGATCTCCAACACCGCGCTGCATCAGCCTTTGCAGCATATACACTTTTTTTATGAATGAATGAATTTTTTTATTTGGCGAGTTTTACCAAGTTAATAAATACATTCACAGAATTATTAAATAATAAAACAGAATAGTTTGAATATTATCTTACTTTGCTAAACTTATTTTAATCTACGGTGCTTTTTTCATAGCTGGCAAAAATACTGTGTATTTACTGTATGTAATCAATGCGTGATGTCATTCATCAACATCGGGCAATTCGTTTGTTTTTAATTGAAATTTCTTTCAAAAATAAAATCATGATAAGACCCTTACAAATTATTTTTGCTATTCCATTTTTATTTGCTTATAGTCTTAATGCACAGAGCCTTAGTCCTGTGATCGTCTCCCCTGCAGGCAATACTTTTCAATCGGAAAACATAAGTCTGGAATGGACATTGGGGGAAACTTCTATCGGATATTTTACCTATGGTAACAAAGCATTAAGTGAAGGTTTTCATCAACCGACATTGTCTGTTTTATCCCTTACCGATAAAACATCTTCTGATGTTCAGATCAACGTTTTTCCTAACCCGGTTCTGTCAACGCTGAAAGTTACAATGCCTCTCGAAGAGCTCTCAAAAGCACTTTTTTCTCTCACAGATGAAAATGGCCGGATCGTTTCTGTCACTATTAGTAATTCGGAAAACTCAAGAGACATTGATATGTCTCAATTGAAAAACGGATATTATTTTTTACGGGTAAACAATGCCCAAGGTGCGAATATCCGCTCTTTCAAGATCCTAAAAATTAAATAATTTATTATAAAAAATATACTGTGAAAAAAATATTACTACTCAACGTAATTTTTTCGATATTTTATCTGTCGTCTATTGCCCAAAGTATTCCCCAGGGAATAAACTATCAGGCAGTTGCCAGAAATAACGAAGGTTCGGCTCTGGTTAATAAAGCATTGGTCTTAAAGATTAATCTTCAGGATCCCAAAAGCATTGCCCCCACTGTTTTCTATAGCGAAACACATCATGTGTTTACCAATCAACTGGGATTATTTTCTGTAGTTGTAGGTGAAGGATCTGCTTTGTCAGGAAATTTTTATTCTATTCCCTGGAGTAACGAAAGAATATGGATGGAAATTTATGTGATGTCAGAAGCAGATAATGATTTCACAAAAGTAAGTACTAGCGAATTAATGGCTGTGCCTTATGCTTTTCATGCTGAAACAGCAACAGCAGTTTCCGGTACTTCCGGATATACCGTTCCCGGTTCGTCTGCAGGTGGAACAACTGTCAACGCCGGACCGGTGCCCGCAACTGCCTGGGAAACTCCGGGCAATTCAGCAAGTAACCCGCTTCTGGAATACATCGGAACAGGAGATCTTAAAGACCTTCTTTTAAACACGAACGGAATAGAAAGACTAAAAATATTTTCCACAGGAAATATAAATATTACAAACAGTCTTACTATCGGAATTGATCTCACCGTAGGCCGTGATGTTACAGTTAATCATGATGTAAGAATAAAAAATGATGCTGTCATAGATTCAAATCTGATAGTAAAGAAAAACGTGATGCTGAATGGTTCCGGAGGTTCAACAATGAATTATGGTCCTTTCACTGTAAACAAAGTGAGTCCTACTGTTCTTACAGGAACATTAAGAGTGGATCAAATCACGAATCTGAATGATAGTTTAAGGGTAAATAATCTGAAGCCGACTTTGCTCACAGGTACGTTGCGCGTGAATAAAGAGACTAGTTTAAATAATTCCCTGACCGTAAATAATCAGTCATCAACAGTTATGACAGGAACATTAAGAGTAGATTCTAATGTGACTTTTAATAATCGTCTTTTAATTGACAATGCAAATTTTAATTCTACTGATTCTTCTAACGGAGCATTAGTAGTTGCAGGTGGTGTTGGTATCGGAAAAAATATTAATGTTGGTGGTGACCTGAAAGTGTCGGGTTCAACCGGATTTGCAGGCCAATTAAGATTGAATGATCCTCGTCCTTCTATACGTCCCGATTCAGGTGCACTGGTTGTTTCAGGTGGTGTAGGAATTGGAAAACAGATCAGCGTAGGTGGATATACACATTTGTACGATTCTCTCCGCGTTGAAGGTGATGCCAATTTCAGAAAGACAGTTACTGTTACTGATTCTGCAGCATTTCAGAATAAACTCAGAGTTACCGGTGTAAGTACATTAAACGGTTCAACGGATGTTACAGGAGCTGTCACAGTTAATGGTGCTTCACTTGTGAATGCCGATCAAAGTCTGTTTACAAATTATCCATTACAGGTTCAGGGAGGCATGCAAGGTATTGCCGTGCAGGTTTCAGGAAATAAAGCAATGGCAAATAATTACAGTTCATTCTTTGATCAATCCGGAATGCAGGGAAGAATTGAAGGACTTGCGGCCGGCGAATATTCATTGACTGCAGATTATGCACAAGAGAATAAAAGATTAAATGACGATGTTTATCTGAATGAACTCAACATTGCTTTTGCAACATTGAATGAAGTTCAAGCAGGAATAAAATTAGGTGCTGCATTAATTTCAACAACTCCATGTGTTGGACTTGGTGTATGTGCAACAGTACCTATTCCTTCTTTCATCGTCGCATCACTGGTAAATTTTGCGGCGGCAACAGCGATACTTACTGTTTCAGGAGTTCAACTTGACCAGGCCTATACGGCAAAATCAGATTTTGATGCAAGTTCAATAACAAAAAACGGAATTACATATGAGTCCGGAGCAGGTGATTATGCTGAATACCTGGAAATGGCTAATAAGGATGAGAAAATCTTTCCGGGAGATATCGTTGGAATGAAAGGCGGAAAAATTTCACGCATTACAGAAGGAAACGATAGAATAATGGTTGCATCAGTAAGACCAATTGTATTGGGAAATATGCCGAAAGACGGAATTGGGATTGGATATAAAAAGATCGCTTTTCTCGGGCAGGTTCCTGTAAAAGTTATAGGTAAAGTTTCTATCGGAGATTTTATTCTTCCTGACGGAAATAATCTGGGACTTGGAAAAGCATTTTCTTCAGAAGAACTTCTTCCCTCACAGAAAAAAGAAATTTTAGGAGTTGCGTGGTCAGCATCTGAAACAGGAAAAACTATTTCTACTATCAATGTTGCAGTAGGATTGAATATGGTAGATAATCACAAGGAAATTGAAGAGTTGCAAAATGAAATTTCAGAACTGAATAATCAGATCGCAGCAAGCGACCGCGAACTTGAAAATCTGTTTCCGGCATACAAAGATGCCAATGCCGCTGCAGGAGCTCCCACAGCAAGTAATCAACCATATTTAGTAACTCCTACACCGGAAAATATAAATTATAAGATGGTTTCAAGGGCAGAAATGGTAGTTGCTTTTGATCAAGTCATTGCTCAGATGAATGAAAATAAAAACGATAAGAACAGTCAGATCTTCCTTAAAAAAATAAAATCAGATCCTGCATTTCTGGAATCAACGATCGATAAAGCAATGAAAAAAATTGAAAAGGTGATTGAAGTTCAAAAAGAACTTGATAAAAAACTTTCAAAATAATCTTTGCTAAATAGTTCAGAACAATTTATTACAAAATGACTTCATGATGAAAAAGAAATATATAATCTCATTTTTATTTGCAGTGATCGCAAATTTCGCTTTCGGCCAAACAATTCCCCGTGGAATGAATTACCAGGCAGTAGCAAGAGGAAAGGCCGGTGAACCAGTCGCTGATCAGGACTTATCTCTGAAAATCATTTTACAGAGTCAGACTGCAAATAGTACAGAAGTTTATTACGAAGAATTACAAAAACTTCATACGAACAAAAATGGAATATTTTCGGCAACAATAGGAAGAGGTACTTCTTTAGTCGGAAATTTTAATACCATTCCATGGAGTTCCAAAATGATATGGATGTTTGTTTCTATTAAATTAGAAGGTGAATCCGAATTCACTGTTCTTAGCGGTACTCAACTAATGGCTGTACCTTATGCATATCATGCTGAAACAGCAGATGAAATTGCCGGTTCATATACTCCCTATGTTTTACCGGATGTTCATTCAAATGGTAATACGATCAATGCAGGACCTGTTCCAGCAACAGCATGGAAAGTAACAGGAAATACTGTTTCTAATCCACCTACAGAATATCTTGGAACATCAGATAACGTAGACTTTGTCATCAAAACTAATGGTATTCAACGAATGAGAGTTCTGAGTACAGGCGGAATATTAATGAACAACAGTGTTACAATCGGAATTGATCTTACGATTGGTCATGATGCAATAGTAAATCATGACCTGCGTGTAAAAAATGATGCAACAATAGATTCAAATCTGACAGTGAAAAAAAATGTCAATTTAAATTCTATAGCAGGAGCCACGGTGAACTCCGGACCATTTACAGTCGATAAAGTAAGTCCGACTTTACTTACAGGAAGTTTACAGGTTGATAAATCAACGAATCTTAACGACAGTCTAACTGTTAATAATGTTAAGCCAACTTTGTTGACCGGAACTTTACAAGTAAATCTTGCCACTGATCTTTACAATTCTTTAACGGTCAACAGTCAGTCGCCAACTGTTCTCACAGGAACCTTGCGTACAGATTCTAATGTGATCATGAAAAATCACCTGACTCTCGATAATCCACTTTTCAATTCTACCGATTCTTCCAATGGAGAAGTTGTTATTGCAGGCGGTGTCGGAATAGGAAAGAATCTGAATGTAGGTGGTAACTTAAAAATTGCCGGACAAACTGAATTGAACGGACAGGTTTTACTCACAGATACAAGAAGATCTGAAAGACCGGATTCCGGGGCTTTGGTAATTACAGGTGGTGCTGGAATTGGAAAACAGATTCAGGTTGCAGGTTACACTCACTTGTATGATTCATTACGCGGTGATGGTGATGCTTATTTCGGAAAGACATTGAACGTTGCTGATTCGGTTACTTTAAATAATAAATTGAATGTAACAGGAACATCTACTTTCAACGGATCAATACTTGCAAACGACAGAATGAAAATTGATGCAACTGCATTAGGTTCTTCTGCTCAAAATGCAATCACCAACTACCCGCTTCAGGTAAAAGGTGCTGCTCAAGGAATTGCTATCCGTGTTGATGGAAATAAATCATCAGCCAATAACTATATTTCTTTCTGGGATCAGAATGGAATGCAGGGAAGAATTGAAGGCATGGCGCCGGGCGAATATGCGAATACATCCGACTATCGTATCGAAGATCAGAGATTGAGATCAAAAGTTGAATTTGCACAATTAAATGTTGCTACTGCAACTTTCAATGAAGCTTCTGCTGTTGCGGATGTAGTTGCAGCAGCTACGTCTTCTACTGCATGTGTCGGACTTGGTGTTTGTGCCACTGCTCCACTTCCTTCTTACATCGTTGCTTCACTTGTGAATGTTGCAGGTGCAACTGTGCTTTTGGTTGAAAATGGCATTGCACTAGATCTTGCAAATACTGAACGCTCCAATTTTGATCAAATGGCTTCAACTAAAACCGGAGTTACATACGAAAGCGGTTCAGGTGATTATGCTGAATATATAGCTATGTCAGACAGAAATGAAACAATATTACCTGGCGACCTAGTAGGAATTAAAGGTGGTAAAGTAACACGCAATACTACAGGAGCTGATAAAATAATGGTGGTTTCAAGACGACCTATCATTTTAGGAAATATGCCTGCATCAGGAACTGAAGCTGATTATAAAAAAGTTGCTTTCCTTGGTCAGGTTGAAGTGCAGGTATCCGGAAAAGTTTCTGTAGGAGACTACATTCTTGCCGATGGAAATAATTTAGGAATAGGGATAGCAGTTTCACCAAAGGATCTCAAATCTTCAGACATAAAAAAGATCGCAGGAATTGCCTGGTCAGAAAGCAAAAACAACTTTGGAATTTCATTGATCAATATTGCAATTGGTTTAAATGTAAACGACAATCAGGCGCTGATCAATAATCTGAAATACGAACTTAGTCTCCTTAAACAGCAGGTTGCTGAAACAGATGCGGTTTTAAGAAATGTGGCTCCGGGATACATAGGAAACCGGACTACTGATCCGAAGATTGTTGCTGCAAGAATAGGAAATTATACAGACGACAGATTGCGTGATGTATCTCCTGAAAACATCGTTTACCGTCCTTTCAACCGTGCCGAAATTACTCTGGCAGTAAATGCAGTGATAACAAATTTCAAGGACTCAGAAAAATTAACAGACAAATCATTTATACAAAAATTAAGTATGAATGAAGCAATGAAAAAATCTATAGTTGAAACGGTTTTATTAAAAGTGAATAATCAGTTGAATGCCCAGAAAGAATTAGACAAAAAATTATTCAGGTAATTACCGATTCCGAAAAACTCTACAAGGCTTAAGAGAAAAACAAGCCTCAAATAAATTTACAAATATTGTTGTAATGAAAACAAGATACATAATAACGGTTTTATTTTTTCTGATCTCTGGATTTTCAATCGCTCAAAATGTTCCGCATGGGATGAATTACCAGGCTGTAGCGAGGAATAAATCAGGAGAAATTCTTGCAGATAAAACCATCTTCCTTAAAGTAAAATTGCTTGGCAATAAATCGAACGCAGAGATTAATTACTATACTGAAATTCAGAGAACAGTAACTGATCATACAGGTTTGTTTATTGTTGCAGTCGGAAAAGGATCGACACTTACAGGAAATTTTGATGGTATTCCATGGAGTACTGAAAATATCTGGATGCAGGTTGATATCCGTGAAGAATCCGAAACAGAATTTACTCCCGTGAGTTTCGCACGCTTACTCGCTGTTCCGTATGCTTTTCATGCAGCAACAGCAAATTCAGCTTCAACGGAATATGTTCCCTATGTCCTTTCAGGTAGCTCATCAGGAAATACTATCAATGCAGTGCCAGCTAATTCATGGAAGGTCACAGGTAATTCTCTGACTAATCCTGCCATTGATTATTTAGGAACTGCAGATCTGAAAGATCTGGTATGGAGAACGAATGGAATCGAAAGAATGAGAATATACAGTACAGGTAATATTAATATCACTAATAATGTGAACATAGGAGTTGACCTGAATGTCGGACATGACCTCATCATTAACCGTGACCTTAAAGTTAAAAATGATGTTGTGATCGATTCCAATCTAACTGTAAAGAAAAATGTATTCTTTAATACAATGCTGGGAGCAACAATAAACTATGGCCCATTCACTGTTGGCAATGTCAGTCCGACAATATTAAACGGAACTTTGAGGGTAGACAAGTCTACTAATCTTAATAATAACTTTAATGTAAATAATATCAAGCCTACTTTATTAACAGGAACCTTAAAAGTAAATAACGCTACAGACCTTTATAGTTCATTAACTGTTTTCGGCCAATCACCTACAGTTTTTACAGGAACCTTGAGAGTGGATTCAAATGTACTTTTCAAAAGTCATCTCACTTTAACAAATGGTAATTATAATTCGTTTTCCACTACAACAGGAGCAATGGTTGTATCAGGTGGAATCGGAATTGCAAAAAATCTTAATGTTGGTGGCGGAGCGAAAGTAGCCGGTAATACAACACTTAAAGGTCAGGTTAAAGTAACAGACGGAAGACCTTCTTTCATTCCTGATTCAGGCGCTATCGTAGTTGCCGGCGGTGTTGGCATAGGAAAAGAATTGAGTATAGGTGGCTTCGCACATTTTTTCGATTCATCTCGTGTAGATGGCATAGCAATGCTTCGGAAAACATTATTTGTTTTTGATTCCCTGACTCTCAGAAATAAAATCAAAGTTACAGGAGCTACAACATTATTAGGTCAATTGAATAACATGGGACAGGTAACAATCAATGTACCGTCATTAACAGCAGGAATACAAAGTAATTTTTCTGATTATCCATTACAGGTCAGAGGAGGAAAGCAGGGAATCGCTATTCGTGTAACAGGCAGTAAAGCCAATGCAAATAATTTTATGTCCTTCTGGGATGCAAATGGAATGCAGGGACGTATTGAAGGTTATGCTACAGGAGAGTATTCCAATACTGCAGAGTTTACAAAATTCGACAAGAACTTTATCGTAAGTATCTCTGCATTTACTACTATTTCAACATTACAAATTGTAAAAGGTGTAGCTGCAGGTGTATCATTGGTAGGAGCCTTAACATCATCAACAGGCTGTGTTGGTTTAGGTGTTTGTGTAACAACTCCTATTCCTTCGATGATTGCAGCAGGAATTTTTTCCGTTGCGAACAGTGCCGTAGCTGCAAGCCTTGCCGCAGTGAAACTTGCTGAAACAGTTGATGCCTATACAACTTTTACAAATAGCGTTTCAAATAAAAATGGTGTTACCTATGAATCAGGCGCCGGAGATTATGCCGAATATCTTCCTTTGATGAATCCGGGAGAAAAAATGTTTCCTGGTGATGTTGTCGGATTGAAAAACGGAAAAATATCAAGGAACACAATGGATGCTGACAAGATCATGGTCTTATCTATCCGTCCGATCGTTCTTGGAAACAGTCCGAAGGCAGGCGAAGAAAATAATTTCATTAAGGTAGCTTTCCTCGGACAAGTTGCAATAAAAGTTTCCGGCCGCGTTACTGCAGGAGATTATATTCTTCCTGATGGAAATAATAGCGGAATGGGTATTGCAATTTCTCCGGAAAATATTAGTTCATCCGATATAAAAAAGATTTTAGGTATAGCATGGAGTTCTTCAGAATCCAATGGCATCAATTCAATTAATGTTGCAGTCGGATTAAATGTGAATGATAATATTTCTGTGATCCAGGGTTTGGAAAATGACGTAGATAAGTTAAGAAATACGATTTCACTTCGTGAAGAAAGATTACAGAAAGCAATCCCGGGATATAAAACGTTGACTGCTTCCAATGGAATTTCTGCTAATGTAGGACCTGCACGTAACACAGACAGCTATACCTATTTCCAGGTAAGTAAATCAGAAGTAGAACAAGGTGTAGACCTTTTCCTAGAGAGATTAAATTCCATGGACGAAAAGATCCAGCAAATACCGGTATTTAAAAAGATGAAAAATAATTCATCTTTCCGTGAAGAACTTATAAGAGAAATTCAGGATGAAATTAATTCACAATTGCTGAAGTCAAAACAGATTAATTCCGGTTCAGTACGATAATTCAGTAAAAGTATCTCTCTTCCAGCTTATACGATTGCCGGCGATAACCGACATTATATACTATTGCCTGACAGAAAATTATTTATCAATGCCCATTGTCCTAACGACAATAAAAAACAGAACATGAAAAAAATTATATTCCTGTTGATGACGTGCTTTACAATCAGCGCTTTTTCAACTCCACCCATCAGTGAAATCCCTGTTACACTTCCTACAAATGGTTCAGCTGCCGTTTCTGTAGCTCCGCAGGATTCGTTAAAGTATCAACGTGCTTTTTATCTGATCACATCTTCGGAATTGCATAAAGCCGGCTTCACGTCCGGAATGAATATCAATTCTATTGGATTCACAAATGCAGCTGCTCCCGATTCAGTCTCTAAAGGAAAATTCAAAGTGTATCTACAGAACACAACTGATTTTATCAGTAGAAAAGACAGTGCATGGACAGACACACTTGTTACAGGAAATAAATTTTCTCTTTCAGGATTAGTGAAAGGTGATTTTGAATGGCAATTGATCGGATGTTCAGGAAACGCTGCTGATACAGCTAAGTCTTCTTTTTCAACCAATTTTATTAATGCCTGCAATCAGCCTACGAATATTTCTATTACCAATATTACAGGAAATTCAGCAACGATCAGCTGGGTTGCTCCTGCTTCTTCGGGGTTATCAGCTTTTGTATTACAACATGATTCGTCAAACGGAAATTCATGGATCAATGATACAATTACTGCTACTACAAAAACCTTAACCGGATTATTGCCAAATAAAGTTTATAAAATTCAAGTGATCTCTCTTTGCGGAGCTGACTCTTCAAATATTGTTTCCAATTTTTTTACTACAGAAACTCCGGTAGCTGCTTGTAATCTTCCGACTGCTTTAAATGTTACATCGGTCACAGGAAGTACTGCAACATTAACATGGACCGCAGCAATAGGTGCATCACGTTATAGTATTCAATACCGTCGCGCAAACACAATTGCTTGGACGAATGGTATTTCATTTACAAATTCATTAGCAGTAAGCGGCTTGAAATCGGGAACGGCTTACGAATGGCAGATCCGCGCAGTTTGTACTGCAGGAAACGGTGCTTATGTAGCAGGAACGAATTTTACAACTACAGGCACTGTGGTATGTTACTCGCCTTCCATTCTTTCGGCTGACAGTTTAACAGAATCATCAGTTGTTCTTACATGGAATGGTAGTGCTTCCGCTACTTATAAATTACGTTACAGGATTAAAAGTTACATCACCTGGTCATCTGCTGTTTCAGTTCCTTCTGCTATGACGCTTGTTCACAATGACAGTTTGATTATTCCAAATTCTATTGGCGCCTACGGAGTAAACTTTGCAGGTTCGGGAATTTCAACATTCACATATTCAGGAAACGGTTTATATGTTGCATTTGAATATCAGCACGACTCAATAAAAAATTGCAGCAGCATTGGAAAAGCAATGTGTACGTATGGCGATTCTATTGTTAAAGGGTTTCAGCAAAATGATTCATTGAATTTCCCTCAGAGTTTTGGTTCGTCCAATCCATCAGTTTTTGAAAATATTCTTACGGCAAATCATTTACGTCCTGAAACACGTTTAGGTAGTTCAGATCTTAAAGACAGTGTTGAAGTTGCCAACGTTTATACACTTCGGAATCACTCATCAGTATTCAGCAATCCGGAAAAAATTTCAGCGCTGATAAAAAATCATACATCAATCCGTCAGCCTTTTACTTCAACAATGAAAGTAAAGAACGCTTATACAGGAATGGAATTATTTTCTGCCTCAAGTACAGACTCAGTAGATGCCGGTTCAGAATTGCTGATCACTTTTAATGGCTGGTCTGCTTCTGTAAATGAAAGAGATTCCATAACAGTTTCAATTGCACCGCAGACAGGAGAAAATTATACTTTCAACAATTCATTCACACTTATCCAGAATGTAAATAATAATATTGTTTCCTTTGATGACAATTCAGCAAGTGTTTCCACATCAGGGTTTGATACTCTGTCAGGAATGTTGTTGAGCAGATTTTCAATGGGTGGATGTGGCGCTGTCAATTCAGTACAGGTATATCTGACTCAGGAATCACGAAATCATATAGTCTACGGAGTTATCCTTGATTCTTCAGGAACTGTAATAGATACTTCATCTCATTTTATTCCGGGAACAAATGATATCAACAGATATCATTCATTTTATTTTCCGTCAGTCCCGTCATTTACAAATTCGGATTATTATGTCGGGCTTGTGCAGTCACAGGATTCATTGAATGGATATTTTCCTTTAGGCGTTCAGTATGACGGAACAAATGTAAGATCAAATACATTCTACAAAGCTTCCGTTTCCGGAACATCAATATCCTCTTATGCTCTGCCCGGAAGACTAATGATACGGTCAGAAGTTGTAAATTCTGCTCCTTCAGTTAAGATAGACGGGAAATTTTCCATTTGTGCCAATGACACTAATGAGATTACTGCATTAAACATCAGTACACGTTATGCCAACAGAATTATTTCTTATAGCTCTTCAAAATCAGGTTACGGTGCAGAACAGATACTTGGTACAGAAAACGTTTATCCTGCTGCAACAATTAATAACAATAACTGGATCAGCAACACTCCTGATGGCTCACGTGAATATCTTACACTCGGCTTTTCAAACGCTGCTCCGGTAAGTTATGTCGACATCTATGAAACTTTTGGCTGTGGTGCAGTGGATACAGTATATGTTAAAAATCCGTCTACATCACTTTACGAAGTTGTTTATTCCGGTTCAGCGATGCCTGTTACTTCTTCTTCGCGTATCAACCACATAACTTTCCCTTTGACTTCATTCAATGTATCTGAAATAAGAGTAGCTATCAATTCTCCTGCTGTTGCCGGTTTTAATGCAATTGATGCAATAGCAATCGGCTGGATCGATAATCCTGCTTATGTAATTGCCGGATATTTATGGTCGACAGGCGCTACTACGAAATCTATTTCTGTTTCCACTGCAGGAGTTTATTCTGTTAATGTGAATAGCGGTTCTACGTGTAATGCTATTGCTTCAGTATCTTTAAATGCATTGCCACTAGCAACAGTAGCTGTAACGGCAGATAGAGCAACAACATTTTGCGTTGGTGATACAGCAGTGAAACTAACATCAAGCCAGCCGTTTGGAAATAAATGGTCAACAGGTGAAACTACAAGAACGATAACAGCTAACACGACCTCATCTTATTTTGTAAGTTACAATGCAGGGCTGGGATGTGATACAGTAAGTTCAACACCGGTGAGTGTTACAGTAAATCCAATACCTGTTGTGACCATCAGCGGAGCACTTGCATTTTGTCCATCCTCTTCTACAACATTAGATGCAGGTTCTACATATGCTTCATACTTATGGTCAACAGGTGCTACGACAAGTTCAATTTCTGTTTCTACTGCAAATGCTTATATAGTTAATGTTGTAAGTACTCTTGGTTGCAAAGGAAAGAGAACTGTAAATGTTTCACAGTCCAGCGTTCCTACTCCATTCATCTCAGGAAATAATTCTTTCTGTCCCGGAAGTTCAATTACACTTGATGCAGGTGCAGGTTACAGTTCATATTCCTGGTCAACTTTACCTGTAAGTACAGGCAGAACTCTTACTGTATCTTCTGCAGGAATATATACAGTAACAGTAACTAATTCGAGTGGGTGTACAGGATCAGCAACAGTAAATGCTATCCAGCATACTGCACCGGCACCATACATAAGCGGAAATGCTTCTTTCTGTCAGGGTGGATCAACAAATATTTTTGCTAACACAGGCTTTGCATCTTATATGTGGAATAGCGGTGCAACTACTCAGAACATCAGTGTTAACACAGCAGGAAATTATACAGTGACTGTTACAGATAACAATGGCTGCACAGGAACTGCTGCACAAACGGCTTCTTTGTTTCCTGTTCCTACTCCTGTAATTTCAGGAAATCTTTCTTTCTGCAATGGAGGTTCTACAATTCTTGATGCGGGTATTAACTATGCAGGATTTGTCTGGACAACAGGAGCAACAACACATTCAATCACTACATCTGCTATTGGTCCTTATAGTGTAACTGTTACTGATAATAACGGTTGCGTAGGCTCTGCTACTGTAACTACAGTTTTTAGTAATGCAATCCCTGCATTACCGGGATTGATCACAGGACAAAATACAGGATTATGCAGTCTTCCATCTACTACTTATTCTATTGCACCGGTGGCATTGGCCACAAATTATGTATGGACTGTTCCGGCAGGTGCAACTATTTTAAGTGGACAAGGAACCACATCTATTAACATACAATTTCCAAGCTTTACAGCAGCATCCATTTCAGTAGTGGCGTTGAATTCTTGCGGCCAGAGTCCGGCAAGAATATATCAATTAAATGGAATTCCGGGAACACTAAGTGCAATTGCTGGTGCTCCTAATGGAGTGTGCAGACAAAATGGAATTTCATATTCAGTTACACCTTTACCGAGTGTAAGTACATATACCTGGAGTATGCCGGTAGGAGCTACGATCGCTTCAGGACAAGGAACTCCGAATATTACTGTTAATTTTGCAACCGGATTTTCTTCAGGAAATATATGCGTAACAGCAAGTAATGCATGCGGATCAGTACAAACATGTAAAACAATTTATGCTATTCCTGCAGTACCGACAGTTATCAATGGTCCACTGGGAGTTTGCAAAAAAGCTACAGGAGTTGTATACAGCACACCTGCAGTTTATGGAGCAACATCTTATACATGGTCATTGCCGCCGGGAGCGAAAATCACTTCAGGTGCAAATACCAATTCAATCATAGTAACATTTGTAAATAATGCAGGAGCAATAACAGTAAAAGCTAACAATGCTTGTGGAAGCAGTCCGGCTGCTTCAATTACGACTTTCTTTAACTGCCGTCAGGAAAATAATACTGAAGAAGAATTAAATGACTTCACGATCTTCCCTAATCCGACAAGCGGAAAATTCAATGTTGTATTCAGTGGTGTAGCAGGTGATCAATATTTGATGCAAGTAACTGATCTTCTTGGAAAAATATTGCAAGTAAATACAGGAACTATTTTTGAAGCGGGCAACAAAGTTGAAATTGATTTGAATGACGTTCCTAAAGGAATTTATCTTCTGAGAATGAGAATCAATGAGGATCAAATCACAACGAAAAAAATTATTGTAGAATGATCTGATCAAAATAAAAAAAAATGACAACTTAAGGGTTGTCATTTTTTTTGATATTATATTAGTGTTTTTATTCACGCGCTCGTAAGAATCTTTAATGTCAATAGTTCTTCGACCGGAAGATTATATTTTTAGCAGCACAGGATTACAGCATAAGAATATTCCGCCCAAAGGGTTCGGTTAAAATTTCGTTGATCAATTTGCATAATTTGTTTTGAACGCAATTTATTTATTAGCTTTGATTGGGACGGAAATTCTACCAGCAGAGCCCCCACTTCATCGCCATTTTCAGCACCCAGCTAGAATCTTCTGAAACAATTGCTGCAATTGGGCTTAAAGGTTAAATTGTCAGGGGGCTATTTTTTTCGGTCAAATGGGGGCCGAAGGATTGAAATTTCCAATAAGGAGATTGAACGCTTACTGTCAAAGCTGGAAATCAAGTCTTTTGAATCTAGTGACGAAAAAGAAGTTGCCGGATATGCTAAAGCGATGGAAACAGTATTTGATTTATGTCAAAGCATTCCGATTTCAGAAAATTGCATTCGGCAATTATACCGTGATCTTTTAAAGTATAGTAGCAAAGATGAAAGGCATCGTAGTAGCTATAAAACAAATTCAAATTCCGTTGCCGCTTTCGACGAAAAAGCAAATCAAATTGGAATAGTATTCGAAACGGCTGCATTCACATTTTAGATTTCGCACGCGAACATGGAAGAGTTTCGATTGGTGAGATTATAAAACTTACAGTCGCTAATAGAAATACGTTGAATAAGTACTTCAGAACTTTGGTTGAGAAAAACTATCTATCTCAAAAAGGATGGAGTAGAAGTACTTGGTATGTCTCAATTTAATTTTCAAATTTTTCCAAACGTTGCATCAACACTACATGACTACCCAATCGGAATGACGTTTGGAATTTTTCTTGAACAACAATTTATATCAATTTAGCGTCCTGAAACGTCTGCATTGGACTTGAATTTAACCGAAAAGGCTTTTATTCTTCAGAAAAATTCATCAAATTTACGGCAAGACCATTTTTATGGATTTAACTGCGAAGCCGTTTTTAACCGGACTTTTATTGCTTGTTTTATTTTTTCTGCGGCTGGATGTCAGTGCTCAGGATCCTACTCCGTTATTTAAAAATTACTCAACAGAAAACGGATTGCCAAGCAGTGAAGTGTATTGTTGCTTGCAAGACAATGACAGGAATCTTTGGTTTGGAACAGATAGAGGGGTAGTACGATTTAACGGATACGAGTTTAAAACCTTTACGACGAAAGACGGATTGTCTGATAATACTGTATTCTATTTGTGTCTCGATAGTCATGGTCGATTATGGATGTACACATTTTCAGGAAGGATATTTTATTTTGAGAATGAAAAAATCTTTCCATATAAATACAACAATTTGTTGTTATTAAAATCAATAAACAGAATGCCGGAAGGGTTTTATGTTGACAGTACAGGAGCAATTACCGTATCAATTTTGGAACGGGGAGCAATAAGATTTGATAAAAATGGTGTGATGACATTTTTAGATACTGTGTTAATGACAACTAAACCGCATTATAACATTCAGGAGTTTTCAGATGGAGCAAGTGTACTTTCTATTACTGCTTCCAATCCGGCAGAGAAAGACGTTTTCGTAAAACATAACTATTCAGGAAATGTTCAGGAATATAGTTTGCGAACGGCAGAGTCGACTCGCTTCAAATTTATAAGAGTAAATAAAAACAAAATTATATTTTCTATCGGAAAAAATATATTTCAAGTAGAAAATAAAGTGACAACAAAAATATTTTCTGCACCGTTAATAATTTTGTCAATGCTAGTAGATTCAAAGAAAAATCTTTGGGTCGGCACGGAAGACGGCGTTTATTATTTTGAAATGGGAAATTGGGAAGCTATCCCAAAAATTTACCTTAAACAAAATACAATTTCTTCTATTTTTCAGGATAATGAAAATGGATACTGGTTTACGACACTTGAAAACGGTTTGTTTTATTTGCCCGATTATCAAATCAAAAATATTCGCCTCGAAGGGAAGTATCAAAAGCCAATCAGTTTGGCAAGCGATTTTCTTCATGGTGTTTATATTGGTTGTTGGACAGGTTCTATCTTGAAATATGAAAATGGTACGATCAAAAGAATTTATGAGTTAACTGATACAACAGTGAAACTTCCAATTACTGATTTGACAACATTTGACAACGATAAAAGAATTTATGTGAGCAGATTTTATCCAGGGTACATTTTAAATAATAAATTTAATATTTGGAAAACGAATATACCAATAGGAGTGAAATCCGATTTTATTAAAATAAATTCAGGTGAAATATATACTTCAGCAACTGCATTTGTTTTTAAAGTAAAAGGTGATTCTTTAATAACGAAATATGTAACAAGTCAAAGAATAAATACACTTGCCGAAACACCTGACGGGAAATTAATTGTTGGCGGCAATCACGGCGTTTTTGAAATAGACACAAACAATCGTAGTGAAAAAGTATATTTGAAAAAGCTGGATGAAATTCGTATTGACGATATTAAAAAGTTAGGAAGTAAACTTGTTTTTGCAACAAAAGGAGATGGGCTGTATATTCAATATCACGACTCACTTTATCACATTGATGAATCAAACGGTCTTTCGAGTAATTTGACAAATGAATTAACCCTCGATAAAAATATTGTTTGGGTAGCAACCAATAAAGGGATAAACAAGATCGAATTCAAAAATAAACTTTCTATGGAGTATTCCATTCAAGTTATTCGCCACAACGATGGTTTGTTGAGTGATGCAATTAACGAAATTGTTATTTTGAATGATACAGTTTTCGTTGCCACTAACCCCGGACTTTCGATGTTTGATGCCAAGTGCGATTTTGAAAATCAAATGCAGCCGCGAGTTTATATTTCTTCTGTGAGGCTAAATGCCCATGAGATTCCCTTCACCGGAAAAATGGATTTTGCGTACGACCGAAATAATCTTCACGTCGAATTCAATGCTGTGTCATTTAAAAGTTTTGGTAATATCCTTTATCGTTATGAATTGATGCATGAAAAGGATACTCTTACATTAACATCATCGAACAGGGAAGTGGAATTTTTGTCGTTACTTCCCGGAGAGTATGAATTTAAAGTTTATGCCATGAATGCTTCAGGTGTTTGGAGTAATGAAGCAAAAGGTTTTCGTTTCACAATTCATCCTGCCTGGTGGCAGACTTTGTGGTTTAAGGGTTTTGTATCACTTTTTCTAGCATTGATAATATTTTTCTATTACAAAAATCAAATCAGAAAGATTAAACGGAAAAATGAAATCGAAAAGCAGCAAGCGTCATTGCAATTGACAGCGATCAGAGCGCAGATGAATCCGCATTTCATTTTTAATGTAATGAATTCAATACGGATATACATGCAAAGTCACGATTTGAAATCTGCCGAAAGATATCTTACATCTTTTTCAAAGTTGGTTAGATATGTTTTAGATAATTCAGACAAGCAAGTAGTTTCTTTAGAAGACGAATTGAACGCATTGAAAAATTACACGGATCTTGAAAAGCAACAATTTGAAAATGGGTTTGACTTTGAGATCAAGGCAGAAGAAGGGATTGATCTTTCGGAATATCAATTGCCATCGTTATTATTACAACCGTTTGTTGAAAATTCTATTAAGCATGGAATTTCAAAAATGAAAAGTGGAGGTAAAATTTTAATAGATATAAAGCGAAGCGGAGATGGACTTCTGATTGCAATAGAAGACAATGGAATTGGTTGTAAAGAAGCAAATGAACAGAACAATCTGAATCCTGAGCTACATAATTCGAAGGGGACACAATTAATTTTTGATCGGATTGAAGCGTACAATAGAAGTTTTGGCAAAAAGATAAATGCACAAATACATGACTTATTAGATGAAAATGGGAAATCGAGAGGTACAAGAGCAGAAGTTGAAATATAATTTCATTCATTCTGATTTTTGTTTTAGATTTGCTTTAAGCCACTTTTATTCAAGGATTGCAAATGATAACAGCTCTGATTGTTGACGACGAAAAAAGAAACCATGATTCATTAATCAAATTGTTGGTAGAATATTGTCCGAAGGTTAATGTAACAGGCAAAGTAACATCGGTCAACGAAGCATTAAAGTTTCTAAGTACAAACAAAGTTCAGCTTGTTTTTTTAGATGTTGAAATGCCAAGTGGCACCGGTTTCGACCTTCTTAGAAAAGTGAAGAATATCGATTTCAAAATCATTTTTGTAACAGCACATGCACATTATGCGATCAAAGCAATTCGATTTTCAGCGGTTGATTATATTTTGAAGCCGATAGACACGGATGATTTGATACATGCCGTGGATAAAGTTTCGCAAGAGCTATCGGAAAAGGATCCTCAGCGATACAATGGGTTACTTGAAAATTTAAATTCGAGTTCAACTTTTAAAATCGCAATTCCCGTCAAAGACGGTTATGCATTCTTGCTGCCTGAGGAAATAATACGACTACATGCCGATGGTGCATATACTCATATCTATACTGCCTCAGAGAAATTCACAGGAACAAAAAATATTAAAGAATACGAGCAACTGCTTTATGAATACAGTTTTTTTCGCTCACACAATTCCCATTTGATCAATTTGAAACATGTAAAACGTTTTAGTAGACTAGATGGATATTTCGTTCATATGAGCGATAATTCTACGGTCGAAATTTCAAGGAGAAAAAAGGAAGAGTTTGTTGAAATGATGACTAAATAAGTTTTTTCTATTTTTTTTAAGATGCAAGTTTTTCCATTTTTTACCAATTGTCAACTCAATTGAACCATCTGTTACTTTTTTGTACCGCCTGTTACAAGTGCCGGTTTAAAATTCAATCGGAATTTCACCTTTAGACAGTTAAAAACCATTGTTTACGGATTGATGAAAAACCAGCGGAGGAAATTTTCTGCAGAATTTAAAACAAAAGTATTGCACGAACTCAAGCTAAATAAGAGTGCAATTGCTGCAATTGCGAAGAAATTCGACCTGTCGCCTTCTCAAATCTATGACTGGGAAAGGAAATCGAGCGATCCGGAATAGTGGTCACATTTTTTGACAAATAGATGCACAAAAAAACACAATTAACATGATACAATTTTACTCTACACACCAAAACAAAAAGACGAATGACAACTTTTTAAAAGAAGAACGTCCGTTAATGAAAACGAGTATTTCTGCAAAGATGCTGGTGTTTTTTCTTTTTCTGTTAATGGGAAAATTGACATCCGTATATGCTCAAGGACCATTAACTGTTGTGAAAGATCCATTGTGCAACACAAATTGTTGCTCGGCCGTAATGCCATGCAGTTGTTCAGCCGGAGTTTTGGTAACAGGTGGATTGCCTCCCTATTCAATTTTGGTTTTGGGAGGTAGTGGACCAGTTGGAACTACAGCATGTGTTTCCAGTTTATGTCCTGGTGTTTATACATTTATTGTTCGCGATGCAAATAATGTCACTGTTCAACTTCAGGTAAATGTTGGCGCAAGTTGTTGTCATCTGAATTGTCGCGATACATCATTTTGTTTCGGTCTTCCTGATTCATTGATTGTATTGGTGCCGCCAACATACAGAGATACTTCGAGTGGTTCTACTGGTGGAACCGGACAAGGTGGAGCAGGAACAGATTGTGTTTTTGATTCAATGTGGAATAATTCTCCGGGAATATATCCATTGGGAACAACTGTTGTTAAGTGGTGGGTTCGTCAACCAAATGGATCAATCGATTCATGTACACAAAATGTAATTAGAAATCCGCCGACACCTTATGCGATCAACTTCACAACATCGCCACCAATAGTAAGTGGAGTAATAAATATTTGCAACGGACAACCGATCACTTTCAATGATCTTTCGACTGGAACTACGGGTCGACTTTGGAATTTTGGGAATGGATTTTATTCGAGTAATGCAAATCATACTGAGCCCGCATGGCATTATCCACCAGGAACATATTATGATACACTAACAGTTTTCGACGATTGTGGTAGTCCACACGATACCGCATTCACCGTAATCGTAGACTCAGCATCGGGCCCTGATATATATTGTATCTCCGTTGTTTGTCCGGGAGATACTGTTACGTATCACACAAATGCTAATTGCACAAATTATACTTGGGCAGTTACAGGTGGAACATTTAATCCTGTTCCAACGGCAACCAGCGATTCTGCAAGAGTAATTTGGGGAGCAGGACCGGCAGGTACAATTTCACTCAGTGTATCGGGTTGCACACCACCATCGACTTGTACAAATGCAACGATTAAAACGGTCGACATTGTTCCGGCAACATTGCCTGTATCAGGCGATACAATTGTTTGCGCAGGAAGTACATCAACTTATTGCATTCAATGTATTCCCGGCAATACACATAGCTGGGAATTATTGCCTTCTCTGGCAGGAACAGTTACCGGTAATGGAACATGTTGTGTAACGATTCACTGGAATCCAACATTTTTTGGAATCGTTACTCTAAAAGTGAATTACCAAAATGTATTAACAGGTCAAGGATGTAATTTACCTGACGGAAGTTGCAGTCACGATCCGGGCTGCGGAGGTTTTGGATTGATCACCATCAATGTAAAACCGAACTTCGGAATTTCCGGTCCTCTAAAAGTTTGTCCTGGAGTAGTGAGTGCACCATTCAACGGAATGAATCTCACATCAAATACTATTGAACCAAATACTTCATGGAAATTAGTAACACCATCAGCTACTGTTATACCATTTGCAACAACGTCGTTGTTCAATACATATACATGGAATGCTGGTCCGGGAATTTATCTGTTAACAGCGTATGCTCCACCTGGAGTTTATTGCACCGATTCAGCAATGACAACAGTAGAAGTAGTGCAAGTACTTACGCCGAATATAATTACAGGTCCCGATACAGTTTGTGCAGGACAACCATATTATTTCAGCACTGCTCCAAATATGAGTGGAGTAACTTATACATGGAATGTTGTTGGAGGAATTATTAATCCTCCGATAAATACCAGCAGTGTATCCATTACCTGGAGTCCGGGTGGAGGAACTGTTTCCGTCTATCAAACAATGACCGCAGCACCGGGATGTGTTTCGAATTCTACTGCTTCATTTGTTGTTAAGACGTGGCCGAATTTTCCTTTGCCTACGATTACGGCAAGTGCTTCTCTTGCTTGTGTAAAAAGTAGTATCACGTATTCTATTCCGACACCATTAATCAGTAATGGTACATACACGTGGTCAATTGTTCCGGCAACTGCCGGTAATATTATTACTGCGAATGGTTTGAGTTTCGTAACGATCAACTGGGTAAATGCAGGAACACCGCCAATAGTTAAATTGAAAATTTCAAGATGTTATGAAGACTCTGTTATGCTTCCGGTGAATTTGTTTCCGCTTCCACTGGTGCCAAGCATTTCTTACTTGCCATTAAATCCATGTATCAATGATCTCGTAAGTTTTACAACAAGTAGTCCGGGACCAATTTGGAACTGGAGTTTTGGTGATGCAGGAACATCTACACTTACAAATCCGACTCATACGTATACATCATCAGGTGATTTCAGTATTCAATTGTATGTAACAAATGCAGCAGGATGTTCAGACACAGCTAAAACAACCATTCATGTTGATACGGTTCCAGTGCTTCCAAATATTACAGGGCCTTCAAATGTTTGTCTTGGAACAACAACGTCATATACTTTTATTGAACCATTATTCCCCGGAGCGAGTTACGATTGGTCACTGTCTGCTCCTGCATTGGGAAGTGTAATAGGAAATTCTCCTAATACATATACAATAAAATGGAATACTCCGGGAACCGATACAGTACGACTTCATATCCAAGCGACATGCTTAGATACAATTTTGAGATTTGTAGTAAAGGTCAATCCGCTTCCTACACCGGGTATTGGAATACCATCGCCATCATGTATTGGTGCACCACTTACATTTACAGGAACTGGAGGAGTAAATTATAACTGGTCATTTGCAGGAGGAAGTCCGCCGTCATCAATTGTGAATAATCCTGTTGTTACCTATGGGTCTACAGGAACATTTGCAGTTTCGTTATCGGTAATAAATGCGAATGGATGTACAGCTTCGGTGAATTCTACTATTACTATTCATCCGTTACCACTTGCAATAATAACAGGACCTTCAAAAGTTTGTGCATGGCCGGCAACAGTAACAATGGCAGCAGTAAATCAAGCAGGATATTCGTTTGCTTGGACGCCTTCAGGAATTACACCATCAATTACTCAAACAATATCTACACCAACAACATTTTCATGCGTTGTTACCAATGCATTTGGTTGTACAAACACATCCAATTCAATTACAGTATTTCAAGCGCCATGTACAGGCACTGCGCCTCCGGGATGTACACTGGCAGACACGATCGATTTCACAACTGCACCACCAATATGTTTATCAGAAACATTTACAAGTTTTGGCCCGGCAACATTGTTAGGTTGGGATTTTGGTGATGGAGGAACAGCAGGAAATACTTCTCCGGTATCACACACGTATGCGATACCCGGAATTTACAAAGTTATTGTCTATGGGATTTCAACAGGAACTAATTCCTCAGGCGGAGTTTGTATAGACACATTCCCCGTCGAACATATTATTACCGTTCCGTTTGATCTCAGCTTTACAAAAACATTTGCATGTAATGGAGTAGGAGTAATGCAGGTTAATTTTGCTAACACATCGTTGTATGTTGGAAATGCTGCCAGTTATAACTGGACATGGTACGATGTTACCACATCAACTACAATTGCATCAACCGCATTCCCCGCACCAATAACATTAAGTCCGGGAACGCATGTGATCACTCTTTCAGCATTTGATCCTGTAACATTAGGAACGTGTTCGGTTACAAATACCATTGTAGTTCCTATTCCAATCGTTGCGAATTTTAATATCTCTACTCCAATTTGTCAAGGCTCAGCAGCATTGTTCACAGATCTTTCGGTGAATATTGCGAATGAAGCTTCACGATTATTCAACAATGGAAATGGTGCAACAGGAAATACAAATCCATCGAGTTTAATTTATGCAAATTCTCCCGGGCCATTTACGGCATCGTTAACTGTCACCGATATTTATGGTTGTACAAGTGTTGCCTCACAAAATGTTACTGTCTTAACACCTATTGCAGGATCAATAATTGTAGCACCGGGCACGTGCGATTCAGTGCAGCTTACTGCTTCCGGCCTTGGTCCATACACATGGCAATTTATTTCACCGCCACCATTCCCTACAAATCCGGTTTGGGTAAAGACATCAGGATTTTACAAAGTAACAGGAACCGATATTAATGGTTGTCCATATACAGCAGGTCCGGTGCAAGTAACCATTCTTCGATCACCAACAGTGACCATCACCGGACAAACAACCTATTGTCAGGGTGAACCACTAGCAATTAAAACAAGTGCAGCGGGAGTGAGTTTTGCCTGGGTAAAAATGCCGGGAAGTATTCCTGTCGGAACAAATTCTCCGAACTTGGGAATTATTCCTGTTGGAACGGGAATTCAAACGTACATGGTTACTGTTACAAGTGCAAACGGATGTACGGCAGCTGCATCTTATAATGTGTTCATCGATGCAGTACCATCATCAGCAATAATTGTTGCCTCAGGACCACTTACATTTTGTGATGGCGATTCAATAAAATTATCGGTGTCGCCGACAGGTGCAACGTATTTGTGGTCGAAGTCACCGACACCGGCATTGACTGCACCTGCAAATGCAAGTCCGAATTTGTATGTAAAAGTTTCTGGTACTTATTCTGTCATTGTACAAACAGCAAGCGGCTGTCCATTCCCTGCTATTGCTCCGGTAACGATTACTGTAAATCCGAAACCGATTGCCAACATTACAGGCGATACAGTTTTATGTGAAGGCGAGCAATTGCAATTACAAACACCACCGGTTGGCGGAGGAACTTATTTATGGGCGGGACCTGTGGCAACAGGAACAAACAATCCTTTCATCGTTCCGAATATGCAATTGACAGATGGCGGACCATATACAGTTATTGTTACCAATAGTTTTGGCTGTACTCAATCCGATACAATTACAGTGATCGTAAATCCTGCTCCCGTTACACCTGTAATTACTTCTAATCCGGCTGGTGTTTTGTGCGAAGGACAATTGATCACTTTCAATGCAACACCAATCCCTGCACCATTGGTAGTGTATACATGGAGCACTGGACAAATTGGCACGTCGATCACTGCTGCAATGCAAGGAAATTATTTTGTAACAGCAACAAATCAATTTGGATGTAAAGCTGTTTCAAACATTCTTACTATACATCCATTGCCTGACTTGTCGTGCGTTCCTTCCGGTTGTTATGAATTTTGTAATGAATGTGCAACAGTCTTAATTCCGGGGCCATTCGGTTTTGCATCGTACACATGGGAAAAGTTAGTTGGACCAACATTCGTATTTTATAGTGCAACACAAAACCTTACCGTACTTCCACCTGGCGGAATGTTCCGTTTGATTGCTAGTAATAGTTGGGGATGTTCAGATACGTCAGATACATTGAAGATCACTTTCAGAGATTGTTGTTCTCCTATTATTGATGTTGTTGCATGTGTAGATACTTCTTGTCAGGATTTCACAAATGGTATGTTGAATAATTTCGGACCATATATTTTGGAACCGAATGTGAATGTGATCACAAATAATGTTGCCGGACAATATGCCGGTGATGTTTATATACAAGCGACAGATCTTCCGGGTGCATCAGCTGTTAAAGCAGATACTCTCTTTCATGGAAAATGGTGTTGTGGTAAATTCAGTTATGATTTTAAAATATTTAACGACGGACTTACATCTACTGTAAATGTTCAGCCGCAGTTTAAAATATGGAACAGTGTTCTCAATAAAGGATTTATTTTTACATCGAGTCAAGTTGTTAATGAGAATAGTCCATGGAAAAAAATAGCAGCATGCACGAGTATCGATACGTTCCCGACTGCGAATGCAGGAGGAAGTTGGGCGCCGATAGCACCGGCAACAATTGCCGACTGGCAAGCTGTTGCATCGAATGTTACTGATGTAATTTTTGTAACAGAAGTTGCAGGTGGTACAGGTGAAGTAGTTGGAATTGATAATGTATGTTTCAGTCCACAGACATTTACAGTTAGCTGTAACTTGACGCATGTAGGATGTCATTATACTGTCGGTGTCAATATTGTTAACAACGGAGCATGCCAAAACTTCCAGTATCAGTGGAGCAATGGATCACATGAACCATTCATTGAAAATGCAGCACCGGGAACTTATTGCGTAAAAGTACTAAGTTGTTGTGGCTGTATTGATTCATGTTGTGTAACAGTTCCATTTGATTCGTCGGTGGTGGTTGTTACCGACACAGTTTATCATATTGGTTGTGATAGCATTTATGGAGCGATAAAAATGTTTGTAAGCGGAGGTATTCCTCCATATACATATTCATGGAATACCGGAGCTACAACATCTGAAGTTTACAATTTAGATGCAGGATTCTATAATATTATAATCACCGATTCAGTTGGATGCGAAACAATTGTTCATGATACTGTACGAGTAGAAACGAATTGTGGATGCAATTCAACCCCACCGCCACCGCCACCAACAATTACAGTGAACAGTATTGTTCCTGATAGCTGTAACAGTCATGGTTGTATAAAATTAAGTTTTACCGGATGTTGTTTGAGATATGGTTACATTTATCATAACCCTTGTAATACTGCATTAGTCGACACAGTTGGACCATCATTAGATTCAACAATTTTCTGTAATCTAAAAGCAGGTACATATACAATAATTGTAAAAGACCCTTGCGGGAATATTGCTACGGAAACTGTTACTATTCCTTCTGTAGCGCCACCATTATTAGCATTTGTTACCTATGCAAATTGTGGAAGTCAAGTATGTGTTGGAGTAGAGGGTGGTTGCGGACCGTACACTTATTTGTGGTCAAATGGAGAAACAAATTCTTGTATTTCAAATTATATAGACTGTGTTGATTTGATGGTTACAGTTACCGATGCAAATGGTTGTTCGTTTACATTAGTAGTAACTCCGCCACATTTCACATTCGATAATGTAGTGAACCCAACTTGCTGCCAAGCAAATGGAAGTTTGTGCGCTACTGTATGCTTTGGTCAGGCACCATATTTCTATTCATGGAGTAATGGAGCAACGACGCAATGTATAACAGGACTTGCAGCTGGTTCTTATTGTTTAACTATTACAAATGCAAACGGTCAGCAGGCTACATGTTGTTACACATTAACTCCGGGAGGAGTAACACCGCCAAACGTACACTTCGATGTATTGAACTGCGGAGCGTTGGTAAATGCATACATAGAAAACAATGGTTGTCCATATACCTATCATTGGCAAAACGGAAGTACACAACCGTTCTTCGAAGGAGCACATTCGTGTGATTCACTTACGTTAACGATTGTGATGTGCGATGGCAGTGAATATACGCATGGCTTCAGAGTGCCGGGCGTTATTCCAACACTCACACCTGTTGATTGTCACACCGGCTTCGGATCAATCTGTGTGGCAACAGAATGTTTCCATTGTCCAGTCGTGTCATACGAATGGGCACCGATCATTGCAGGCAATGTAATTAATCAGGCCTGTTATTCAAACATTCCATCGGGCATTTATACCGTGTGTATTCAGGATTCATGTGGCAACAGAGTTTGTTGCACGTTCTATCTTCCGCCGGGCGATTCAGCACAAATTGTTCACGTAACAGATACGGTTTATAATATCGGTTGCGATAATCCAAACGGCGGCATCGATGTAGCAGTGGCCGGAGGTTATCCGCCATTCACCTACAGCTGGAGCAATGGAGCCACGACACAAAATCTCACAAATCTGGCAGCAGGCAATTACACGTTGACGATCACCGATTCAATCGGATGTATTACGATCGTTCATGATACAGTAGTTGTGGGTAATGATTGTGATTGCAGCGGACCACAAGCCGTTCTTCCAACGATCAATGTGATCAGCGTAGATCCTGACGAATGCAATGGCACGGGTTGTATTCACGCAACCTTTACGGGCTGTTGTTTGTGGTATAGTTATACGTACATCAATCCATGCAATTCGCTTTTATCTTATAGTCATGCGCAAACAAAAGATTCAACGATCTTCTGTAACCTGAATGCCGGCACATACATCTTGTATGTTCAAGATGGCTGTGGGAATATCGTTCAACAAACAGTAGTAGTACCATCAAGTGCACCACCATTAACAGGATTGATTACGTATTCAAATTGTGGAACGGGTGCTTGTGTAATAGCACAAGGTGGTTGCGGACCGTATACGTACGATTGGTTAGGCGGAGCAACTTCAGAGTGTATTCCATTGAACAATCCATGTACATCACTCTATGTAACGATTACCGATAGTAGAGGATGTTCAACAATAGTTTATCTGACAGCACCGGGAATATCTTTTACGAATGTGGTGAATCCAACATGTTGTCAAGCGAATGGAAGTTTGTGTGTGAATGCCTGCTTCGGACAAGGACCATTAACGTACTTGTGGAGTAATGAAGCAACGACTCAGTGTATTTCAAATTTAGCAGCAGGAACATATTGTGTCACGATCACCAATGGTGTTGGATTACATGTTACATGTTGTTACACATTAACAGAAGCTCCTATTCATCCGCCAACTGTTTCATTCAATTACAGTAATTGTGGATCATCAGTTATGCCAGTAATCACAAATCTTGATTGTGAAAGTTATACTTATCATTGGGAGAATAATTCTACATCGCTTGTTAGAGAGAATTTAACAGCATGTGATTCTATTACATTCTCAATAGTATTGTGTAATGGTCAACAAATAAATTATGGATTCAGAGTACCTGCACTTTTCCCAACAATTACTCCGGTCAATTGTGCAACAGGATTAGGAATGATATGTGTTCCTATAAATTGTTTCAGATGTCCACCATACACTTACTACTGGTCGAATGCACCGGCAGGATCAGAAAACGGTACATCATGTTTGGTTGCACCACCTGGAATTTACAATGTTTGTATAACCAATGCATGTGGAGATGTGATTTGTTGTCAGGTGATTCTTCCAAACGTTACCAGTGGAATTCAAGTTTCAGCAACAACAGTTAATCCGCTTTGCTTAGGTGGAAACGGAACAATCACTGTTTCTGCAACGGGCGGTACTCCGCCTTATGTAGGAACAGGCGTTTATAATGTTGGAGCCGGTACATATACGTACATTGTTACCGATGCAAATGGATGCACAGGAACAGTAACTGTAACATTACAGCCGGGCGCTGAAATTTCAATTCATATTTCAAACACACCAATATTATGTTTTGGAGGAACGTCACAGGTAACTGTTAGTGCAACCGGAGGTACAGCACCTTATCAAGGTACTGGCGTGTTCAATGCGCAAGTAGGAACGCACACATATATTGTAACAGATGCAAACGGTTGTTCAACATCCACATCAATCACAGTAACTCAGCCGACAGCTTTAGTAGCTTCGTCATCAGCAACTGCAATTGCATGTAATGGTGGCTCAGCAACAGTAACAGTTTCTGCAACAGGTGGCACAGGTGCTTACACAGGTACAGGTACATTCACAGTAGTAGCAGGAACATATAACTACAACGTAACAGATGCAAACGGTTGCAGTAGCAGTGTAACAATAACAATTACACAACCGGCACCGATTGTTATTTCAGTCAATGCAACACCGATAAATTGTTAT
>JANLPR010000120.1:0-2575 GCA_031367345.1 Bacteroidota bacterium
ACGAATGCAACTTTATTTTGGAAACGATTATATCGCTTTTCTGAATGGACTTTCTCAAACTTCTCCTGTAAGTATTCGCATGAACACTGCAAAAGCTGTTCAATTGCCAATGCCGACTCAAGCTATTCCTTGGAGTAAAGATGGCTATTATCTCAACGAACGACCTTCATTTACGCTCGATCCATTATTTCATGCTGGTTGCTATTATGTGCAGGAAGCTGCTTCTCAATTTGTAGAGCAATTATTTTTATCTGCCCTTTCTACTATTAAAAATCCTCTTGTACTCGATTTATGTGCGGCTCCGGGAGGGAAATCTACGCACCTGCTTTCTTTATTGAATGGAAAAGGATTGCTTGTGAGTAATGAAGTGATTTCGTCTCGTAATAAAGTTCTTCAACAAAATATTGCGAAATGGGGCTATTCAAATTCTCTTGTCACACAAAACGAAGCAAGTGATTTTGCACATGCCGGCGAACTTTTCGACATAATAGTTGTAGATGCTCCTTGCAGTGGCGAAGGTCTTTTTCGTCGCGACCCTGAGGCTGCAAATGAATGGAGTGTTAGCGCTGTTACTAATTGTTCTACTCGTCAAGCTGATATTTTAGAAAAAATCGATCAGGCACTGAAACCGGGTGGTATTCTTATTTATTCTACCTGCACTTTTGAGAAAAGTGAAAATGAAGATCAAGTCGAATATCTTATTAATGAAAAAAAATATTCTTTAGTAAATAATGTTAAAGGCCACGCAGGAATTATTCAGTCGGATTTCGGTTATCATTTTTATCCGCATACAACTAAGAGTGAAGGATTTTTTTGTTCGATGCTAAAAAAAGATTCTGTTGGTCAAGCTCTACGAATTAAAAGTGAGTCGCCAAAAAATAACGATAAATTGTCATTGGCAGAGCTCGAGAATTACATGATAGATTCGTCGCAGCTAACTTCTATCGTGAAGGATGATCGATTGTATGCATTTCCGAAAGATTGGTTTTCCATTTTTACTTATTTAAGTAAAAAACTTTTTATCCGTCAAGCAGGAATTTTCATGGGAACAAGGAAAGAGAAAAATTTCATTCCTTCGCAAGAGTTAGCATTGTCGAATTCTATTCGAAAAGAATTACCTTCAATAGAAGTCAATCTTGAAACAGCGTTAAATTATTTAAGATGTGAAACAATCATTTTGGAAAATTGCCCAGTAGGATGGACGTTAATTACATATCAGAACTTTAATTTAGGATGGGTAAAAGTGCTAGAGAGAAGAGTGAACAATTATTATCCGAAAGAATGGCGAATTTTTAAAAAGTAAGCAGATTTACAAGTTTTGTGCCTTAAATATTTTTAAAGTGTGGGTCTTTTATTTTTTATTTGTAACTTTAAGATAGCTATTTGAAATTAAATTAAACAGTATAAGAATTTATTTTTTACAATTGGTCATTAATATATTTCTAACTCATTTATCAGGTCTTGCTAATTTTTTAACCTATGGAGAATCTTTATTTTTAAAGTATAGTTGGTAATTTTTTTAATATTCATTTTTTAAAACAAAAACAAAATGGCAAATGCAATTAACTGGTTTGAAATTCCGGTAAAAAATTTCAACAAAGCAAAATCGTTTTACGAAGCAGTATTAGGATCTGAAATGCAACTGATGGAAGCTATGGGAATGAAGTCTGCTTTTTTCGCAGCTGATTTGCAAAATGGTTCAATTGGAGGAAGTATTATTCAAGGTGAAGGGTACGAGCCTTCGGAAAAAGGAGCTGTCGTTTATTTAAATGGCGGCGACGATTTGAATGTTCCTCTTGCCAAAGTTGAGCAAGCAGGAGGGAAAGTTGTATTGCCTAAAACAGCCATTGGTGAAAATGGTTTTATGGCGTATTTTCTAGACACGGAAGGAAATAAAGTTGGTCTTCATTCAAGGAATTGATTTTTTATTAAAGTGAATCAATAACTTTCTGATTAGAGGAAAATTGATAAGTACAAACACAACGTTGCTGTTTATTTGCGGAACTAAATAAGATTTCGCTTGAGTTTATTTTGAAAAAACTGTAGTCCCTATTTTTTAATCATTTTCAATCGTTTTTTTGTAAACAAATCGTTCATTTCTCGTTTCAAATTCTCCTCTTAATTCAACCAATTTTGTTAAATTTGCCGCTTCTAAATCACATTTTGCTTTATTATGTCTGAAATTCCTAAAACGTACGACCCTTCGCTAACCGAAGATAAATGGTATTCCTATTGGATGAAAAACGGTTTTTTCCGTAGTGTGCCCGACGAACGTGAACCGTATACCATCGTTATTCCTCCTCCAAATGTTACCGGTGTTTTGCACATGGGTCACATGTTGAATAACACCATTCAAGATGTACTTATTCGAAGAGCTCGGATGCTTGGCAAGAACGCTTGCTGGGTGCCGGGAACCGATCATGCTTCCATTGCTACTGAAGCCAAAGTGGTGAGTATGCTAAAAGAAAAAGGCATCAATAAAAAAGATCTTACTAGAGAAGATTTTCTTAAACATGCATTTGAATGGAAAGATAAATATGGTGGAATTATTCTCGATCAATTGAAAAAACTTGGT
>JANLPR010000199.1:0-2326 GCA_031367345.1 Bacteroidota bacterium
GTTAGTGAATTATGGTAAAGCAAAAGGCGAAGAATTGATTGCGCATGCACAACATGTTCAAGAAAGCGTAAGAGAAAAATTTGGCATCATGCTCGAGATGGAAGTAAATATAATTTCATAACTCATTTTTGAGTTCAATAAATAGTGTTTATTAAAAGAGTGAGAGTTTGAAAAGATTTGAATCGTAAGTAAACTCTTTTGTACATTTGTCGTGAAAATAGGTGATATGGAAAATCTTAGTCAGATAAAAAAAAACTTCTTGGAAGCAGAGGAAGTGTTGAATCAATTTATAAAAGAGGAAAGTAACCTTGTTAAAATTGATAACGCAGCTAAGGTAATGGTCGAAAGTATTCGCAATGGAGGGAAGATAATTTCTTGTGGAAACGGAGGTAGTATGTGTGATGCAATGCATTTCGCCGAAGAGTTGAGCGGTCGTTTCAGAGAAAATAGAAGGGCGTTACCGGCTATTAGTATTTCTGATCCTTCTCATATTAGTTGTGTTGGGAATGATTATGGCTATGATTTTATTTTTTCGAGATACATAGAAGCACTAGGGAAAAAAGGTGATGTGTTATTAGCGATAAGTACAAGTGGTAATTCTAAAAATATTATTGAAGCCATCCGTGCTGCGAAAGATGCAGGAATGAAAGTAGTGGGATTAACAGGTAAAGATGGCGGCTTGATGAGTGAAATGTGTGATGTCGAAATAAGAGCACCTTTTTCAGAGTATGCCGATCGCGCACAAGAAATTCATATTAAAGTGATCCATTCGTTGATCCATTGTATTGAATCAGGCAATTTATAAATTGATTAAAGATTGGCGAATAAAATCGCTGCAAGTAGTAAGTAAAAAATCCCCGGCAATTATTAACACACCTGAACTGCGCAAGTGGTTTGTAATTGTATTTAATATTATGCTGGTAAAAACATTTGGGAGCGCGGTATTTGGCGTGAGTGCAACAACTATAACAGTAGAAGTTAATCTGAGTAGCGGCGTCAATTTTATTTTAGTTGGCCTTCCTGATAATGCAGTAAAAGAAAGTCAGAAGAGAATAGTGGCAGCATTAAAAAATTGTAATCTCGCTTATCCAAAGCAAGAGATCACAGTGAATATGGCTCCGGCCGATATCAGAAAAGAAGGCTCTGCGTACGATCTCACTATTGCATTAGGAATATTAGCAGCTTCTTCGCAGGTTAATCAATTGGATCTCGAGAAATATATTATCATGGGCGAGTTGTCGCTCGATGGAGGTTTGCAACCGATCAAAGGCGTGCTGCCTATTGCGATCCAGGCATTAAGCGAAGGTTTCCGGGGGTTTATACTTCCCGTTCAGAATGCACGAGAAGCAGCGATTGTTGCAGGATTGGAAGTGTATGGAGTAGAAAAACTTTCGGAGGTTGTCGATTTTTTTAATGGCAATGGTGAATTGGTACGTGTAGAAGTAAACGCTGAAGAGGAGTTTGCTGCTAATCAAGGCCGATCGGATGTTGATTTTTCCGATGTGAAAGGACAAGAAAATATTAAACGGGCCATGGAAGTAGCAGCAGCAGGAGGACATAATATTATTTTAATTGGTCCACCGGGAGCCGGAAAAACAATGCTAGCAAAACGACTACCGACAGTACTTCCACCACTTACATTGAACGAAGCGCTAGAGACAACAAAAATCCATTCAGTAGCAGGTAAATTGGGAAAAGAAGCATCGCTTGTTTCCGTGCGTCCCTTTCGTTCGCCTCATCATACAATTAGTGATGTGGCACTGGTAGGAGGAGGAAGCTTTCCGCAACCGGGAGAAATATCGTTGGCTCATAATGGCGTATTGTTTCTGGATGAGTTGCCTGAGTTTAAGCGAACCGTTTTAGAGGTAATGCGACAACCATTAGAGGAACGAACAGTAACAATTTCACGAGCTAAATTTTCGATTGAGTACCCGGCGAGTTTTATGTTAGTAGCTTCTATGAATCCATGTCCGTGCGGATTCTATAATCATCCCGAGAAAGAATGTGTGTGTGGACCCGGCGTAGTTCAGAAATATTTGAATAGAGTTTCGGGACCATTATTAGATCGTATAGATATTCATTTAGAAGTAACACCGGTTCCATTCAAAGAGTTGACATCAAAAATATCGGGCGAAAAAAGTGAGGATGTTCGAAAGCGCGTTGTGAAAGCGCGCCAGCTACAAGCCGAGCGCTTTCAAGGGAAAGACGGCGTGTATTCTAATTCGCAGATGAGTACAAAAATTTTACGGAGCGTGTGTGAGCTGACAGAAGATGGTGCGGCCTTGTTAAAGACGGCAATGGAAAAGTTGGGGTTATCGGCAAGAGC
>JANLPR010000202.1:0-62648 GCA_031367345.1 Bacteroidota bacterium
CTTGTTTTCACCACAAGGCGATAAGTTTGCTTATTATGAGCCTTACAACGATTTAGATATTTTCGATTTCGACCGTTGCACCGGAACGTTCTCTCATTTTGTTCACATCAACATCAACGATTCTGCCGTTATTGGAGGTGCTGCCTTTTCTCCTTCAGGTAGGTACTTGTACATTTCCAGCTTATCCTATATTTATCAATTCGATCTCTTAGCTACACCTATAATCAATTCTAAAACGACTATAGGTGTATATGATAATTACCGAGAACAAGGTTTTTATCAAAATTTTTATTTGGCTGCATTGGCTCCCGATGGAAAAATTTATATCAACTGTGGTAATGGTTCTAAATACTTCCACGTCATTAACTCTCCTGATAGTGCCGGCCTGGCGTGTAATTTTGTGCAGCGTGGCTTGCCGCTGCCTAGGTGGGATGCTTTTACCATGCCGAATTATCCCAACTATTTTTTAGGTGCTGATGCTAACTCGCTTTGCGACACGCTCTCTACCGGCATCGCTGCAATCCAACCATCGGTAGCGGCCTATTCTGTTTTCCCCAATCCTGTTCGTGATGACTTATTTATTACACACTCCTTAAAAGAACCGGTTCAACGCATCACCCTGGTGAACTCAATCGGTCAGGTGCAAGACTTACCTTTTACCACAATCAACAACGGTGAGTACTTGCAAATAGACTTCCACAATTTTTCCGCAGGCATTTATTACCTCCAACTCACTACTAAAACGCAAGTGGTGAGTAGGAAGGTGGTGAAGTGAATAAAAAGGTCAAGGGTCAAAGGTCAAGGGTCAGTTTACTCTGCAAATAGTTACTTCTCACCAATTAGTTTTTGGAAGTAAGAAGTAAAGGTCATTTTTTTTACTTACCAATTATTACTCACTACTCACTTAAAAGTTTTCTTTTGCTTGTTGTTGTTTGATTTTGATAAAAGCATTTTTGTTACTCAACTGTTACTTTCTAAACGGTAACGCTTAGTTACCAGAGTAGTAACAACCTCTGTATTGGAAAGTAACCGAGCAAAACAATTTTCTTCACTTTAACCAACATTGAAGCATTTTACCGCATAAATGAAACTTTTCAAATTATAAATTACTCTATTTTGCATTTAAAACTATGAGGACGCATCTTGCGTCCTCAAAAAAAAAGTGGTATTAGAATTTTCCATTTACCTATTGAGAAAAATGCAGCTATAAAAAATTGAAACCAAAATTTATGAGATTCGAGGTCACAAAGTAATGTTAGATTTTGATCTGGCGAAACTTTATGAAACGGAAACAAAGTATTTAAAAAGAGCTGTAAGAACTAATATTAGAAGGTTTCCCTTGGATTTTATGTTTGAATTATCCAAAATGGAATGGGATACTTTGAGGTCCAATTTTAGCACCTCAAACAAAAGAGGCGGAACAAGATATATGCCGTTTGCATTTACCGAACAAGGAGTTTCTATGCTTTCCAGTATTTTAAATAGTGATAAAGCAATCGATGTAAATATTTTAATAATGAGGACTTTTGTATTAATGCGACAATATGCATTCACTCATTCAGACTTAAATGAGAAACTCAAAGAACTTGAAACAAAGTACGACCAGCAATTCAAAGATGTGTATGAAGCAATTAACTACCTTATAGCGAAAGACAGACAAGAAACTGAACAAAAAGAACGCAAACAAATTGGCTTTTAAAATGCAATTACAAAAAATTGAAACCAAAATTTATGAAGTACGGGGTCAAAAAGTAATGCTTGATTTTGACCTTGCTGAATTGTATGAAGTACAAACCAAAAATTTAAACCTTGCAGTAAAAAGAAATTTAAGAAGGTTTCCGAAGGACTTTATGTTTCAATTAACCAAACATGAATGGGATCTTTTGAGGTTTCAAAATGAAACTTCAAAGGGTCAAAGGTTGCAAAATGAAACCTTTGAAAAAGGAAAAGGAAGGTATTCCAAATATCTACCCCATGCATTTACCGAACAGGGTTTAGCTATGCTAAGCGGAATTTTAAACTCAGATAAAGCAATACAAGTAAACATTTCAATTATGCGAGCATTTGTATTAATCAGACAATTTGCTTTAACGAATAAAGACCTTGCAGAAAAACTAAAAGAACTAGAAGCAAAGTACGATAGACAATTCAAGGATGTATATGAAGCAATGAACTACCTTTTAACCAAAGACAAACAAGAAACTCAACAAAAACTACGTAAACGAATTGGCTTTTAAAATGCAATTACAAAAAATTGAAACCAAAATTTATGAAGCGAGTGGTTTGTATTTTATTAAAAACTTTCAACGGAGATGTTTAATTAAATCACGACTTCCTTTGTGAGTATCTAATCTATTGCTTCCAAAAGCAGAATTCCGTTCGGCGAATAATAGCTTGCATTTTATTTCTCTTCTTGGTCTCTCTAAAAATTCTGATTTGCGTGGGAGATTGCCAATTCGAAAAACGCAATCTTTAGCGAAGCGCGATTTCGCCTGTGCTTGTAATTTATTAAAAACTTTCAACGGAAATGTTTAATTAATTTTTCTCCAAGAAAAAGCTATATAAATACTATCTTAAAATCACAAACAAAAAATCCGTTTCACCTTAGCAGCAAAACGGATCTTATCTTTTACAATTTTATTACTTAAACCAAACTCGCATCAAGCGTAATCGCTGTATTCAACAATTTAGAAATTGGACAATTCAATTTTGCATCTTCCGCGCACTCTGCAAATTTTTCTTTTGTAATATTCGGAACTGTAGCTACTGTTGTAAGTGCCGCTAAAGTCACGGCTCCACTGTCTAACGTAATAGCACATTTTGTATCGATGTTAGCGGGTGGAAATCCTGCAGCTGTAAGTATAAAACTTAGCTTCAAAGAAAAGCAACCTGCATGCGCAGCTGCTACTAATTCTTCCGGATTGGTTCCGATGCCATTCTCAAAACGTGAAACATAAGAGTATTGAGCATTTACTAAAACTCCACTTGGTGTAGAAAGTGTTCCCTTTCCTTCTTTTCCAGTTCCTTGCCAGTTGGCTGATGATGTACGAATCATAATTATTATTATTTATTAGTTAATTTATAGTTATTTTGGATGGCGGCAAAGATAGAAATAAGCACTCAACTAAGTCACGCAAACATAAATTTAAAGCCAGGACACTGACGGTCAACAATTATTCGACCGAAATTGTTAGTTAGATTTAGTTAAAACTGTATTCGATTTTTTCTTTACACGTATCGATTTTTCATAATATTTACAAAACGCAGTCAACTCACAGCTTTCACATTTCGGTTTTCTAGCTATACAAACATATCGTCCATGCAGGATCAACCAATGATGAGCGATGGCAATTTGATTTTCCGGAATATATTTTACCAATTGCAACTCTGCTTGCAAAGGGTTTTTCGCAGCTGTTGTTAAACCCAAGCGTGCTGCTACACGAAACACATGCGTATCGACTGCCATGGCTGCTTTTTCATAAACTACAGAAGCTATCACATTCGCCGTCTTTCTCCCTACTCCCGGCAACTTTTGAAGATCTTCAATCTCGGAAGGAACTACATTTTTAAAATCATTCACCAACATTTTAGCCATTCCGGAAAGATGCTTTGCTTTATTATTGGGATAGCTGATACTTTTTATCAGCTGAAAAATATCATCAGGATGAGCCGCAGCTAAATGTTCTGCGTCGGGATATTCTTTAAATAATTTTGGCGTAACGAGATTTACTCGCTTATCGGTACACTGAGCAGATAGGATAACAGCTACTAATAATTCATAAGGATTTTTATAGTGTAATTCCGTTTCAGCAGATGGATGGTGGGTAGAAAAGTAATTGAGAATGGCTTTGTAGCGTTCTGCTTTTTGCATGACCAAATTTAGCAATAAGAAATCCTTTTTGTTGGGGCAAAAAAATCAGTTGACAAAATAATAGTTCAAGAAATCAATTGTTTACCCTATGAAGCGGTTTATTCACCAAGCAAATGTAAGGTTTCTACTAAAATTAGTTGATTCGACTTTGCTCCAAGGTTAATTTGTCGTCATAATTCAAAAAGAGAAACGCCTATGGCCAGTTAAAAAGAAAAAAGGTTAGAGAGAACAAAAAAAGACAGCAGTCAACGACCGCTGTCTTTTTTTTTGCCTTCTAATCTTAGCAGAACTGAAGGATCTTTTCAATGCATTTATCTGAAACCTGAGGCACTCCTTGATCAAGCGTATTGATTACATTGACTACTTCATCAAAATCATTTTTAATTTGAGGATCGCCATCAATAGCACGTTGAACACGATCACTATTGATCAGGTCGCAATCGTTGTATGCATAATTCAATAAATCTAAATAAGTAGTAGTTCTGTTCATACCGTAGTTGTTTATACAGTTTGAACGCTACTACTTTAGCATTATTGGAATGAAAAGAAAATTATTTTAATCTTTCAGCATTCCCGGAGATGCATTTACCATTTCACGCATTTTTATGATGGCATAATGCATTCTACCTAAGGCAGTATTAATGTTGATATCCAGCATTTTTGATATTTCTTTAAACGATAATCCGGCATAATGTCTTAAAATAACCACTTCTCTTTGCTCAAACGGGAGCTTTTCTAATAGCGAGCGAACTTTTAGAATTTTTTCATCATAAATAATCTGCTCCACAGCATTTCTATTGTTCGCCGGAATCACATCAAAGACGCTGTATTCATCGGTATCGTGCTGCATAGGCATCAATTTCACTTTGCGGAAATGGTCGATTACCAAATTGTGCGCAATTCGTAATGCCCAAGGCAAAAACTTCCCTTGCTCGCTGTAATGATTTTTACGCAAGCTAGAAATAATCTTAATAAACGTTTCTTGAAAGAGGTCCTCGGCCAATTCTTGGTTCTTCACCAGGAAATAAATTGTCGAGAAAATTCGTTGCTTGTAACGATGTACAAGTTCGGTGATAGCGAGCTGGTCGCCGTTTTGATAAAGACCCACAAGATCCCTATCATCCATAGATGAGAGTTTTGACATAGCTGTTCTGCTTTAATTAGAATTAAATTATTAAAGTAGAATTATAACTATGCTTCCTCCGTTTTTAAATGTGATACTACTAAATTGTGTGAATCGCAGAAGTGATTACTTCATTGTATACAACAAATATAATGTCTAGTTTCTCTATTTGCAAGAAAAAAATTACAAAATCTTACAAACTTTTACCCTAACCGACAATTTTCGTTTAAAAAAACTCCGTAATCGATTGTTTTGCGATTGTTCTTAGCTTAAAAGAAGGTGATTAAATCTGTAACTTCGCCGACTCTTAACTAACTATGCAGAATTTCGATCAATTAGATCCCCGAAAGTTTATACTTATTAAAGGTGCTCGGGTCCATAATTTAAAAAATATTGACGTTGCCATTCCAAGAAACAAATTTGTTGTTATAACAGGACTTTCAGGCTCTGGTAAATCATCGTTAGCATTCGATACTTTATATGCCGAAGGTCAACGACGATATGTAGAAAGTTTAAGTAGCTACGCGCGTCAATTTATAGGACGAATGGATAAACCGGATGTCGATTATATCAAAGGTATTTCTCCGGCAATTGCAATTGAACAAAAAGTAAACACCAGAAATCCACGCTCAACGGTTGGCACATCAACGGAGATCTACGATTATTTAAAACTACTCTTCGCTCGCATAGGTCAAACCTACTCTCCTATCTCCGGTACATTAGTAAAAAGAAATACGGTAGAAGAAGTAGTTAATTATATCAACGAACTAAAAGAAGGCAGTAAAATTTTCTTGTTGGCTCCACTCTACCTACATCCCGGAAGAAGTATGGAGAATGAATTAAACATCTTAATCCAAAAAGGATTTATTCGTGTAAGTATAGCAGAAACTGTTTATAAAGTAGAAGACTTGCTTTCGAAAGAATATGCAAACGTATTAAAGAACATCAGCGGAAGCTCTTCGACACTTACAACTTCTGCAAAAAAAACTAGTTCTGCGAAAAAGAAAAAGGCGGAAGAAATAGAAAGTATTCCTACACATCCTATTCGCTCAACAGTTCAAATTGTAATTGATCGAATTTCAGTATCTGCAAACGATGAAGCGAATGATTCGAGAATAGCAGACTCAATACAAACTGCTTTCTTCGAAGGACAAGGCGAATGCTCTTTGCTCTTAGATGGCGATTTTAAAAATAAACAAATCAGTTTCAACAATCGTTTTGAGGCCGATGGAATTACATTTGAAGAACCTAGCACACAACTTTTCAGTTTTAATAATCCGTATGGCGCATGTAAAACTTGCGAAGGTTTTGGTTCGATCGTAGGAATAGATGAAGATTTGGTAATACCGGATAAGTCTCTTTCAGTATTTGATGGTGCGATTGTTTGCTGGCGAGGAGAAAAGATGAAAGAATGGAATGATGAGCTAATTAAATTTGCATACAAGTTCGACTTCCCAATTCATCGTCCGATTTATCAATTGAACGACGAAGACAAAAAATTACTTTGGAGTGGAAATAACTACTTCAAAGGATTGAAAGCATTTTTTCAATGGGTAGAAACACAAAGCTACAAGATTCAATATCGTGTAATGCTTTCGCGCTACAGAGGAAGAACCAGTTGCCCTGAGTGCAAAGGAACACGCCTGAGAGCCGATGCGAATTACGTGAAAGTTGGAGGAAAATCCATAACGGATGTTGTGTTGCAACCGGTATCGCAATCTAAATTATTTTTCGAACAATTGAAGTTAAGCAATTACGAGCAGCAAGTTGCAAAACGAATTTTAGTAGAAATTGTGAACCGTTTAAATTTCTTAGCAGATGTTGGCTTGGGATATTTAACGATGAACCGATTGTCAAACACACTTTCAGGAGGCGAATCGCAGCGAATAAACTTAGCCACTTCACTTGGAAGTTCGTTGGTTGGTTCAATGTATATTTTGGATGAGCCGAGTATTGGTTTACATCCGAGAGATACAAGTCGATTAATTAAAGTATTGAAGTCGCTTCGTGATATCGGAAATACGTTGATTATTGTAGAGCACGAAGAAGAAATAATGAAAGCTGCCGATCAGTTAATTGATATTGGTCCGGAAGCAGGAAGAGACGGTGGTCATTTAATTTTTCAAGGAAGTTTTAAAGAGATCTTAGATGATGAACGTGGTTATACCGGAAAGTATTTAAGCGGAAAAGAAAAAATTGCCTTGCCGTATCGTAGAAGAGTCGCGACTAGCTTTTTTAAGATTGAAGGAGCAAGAGAAAATAATTTAAAAAACATAACGGTAAAAATTCCTCTAGGAATAATGACCGTAGTAACAGGAGTAAGTGGCAGCGGCAAAACATCGCTGGTAAAAAAAGTAATTTATCCGGCATTGAAAAAAATTCATGGAGGATATGGAGAACAAACAGGAGCTTTCGATAAAATAAGCGGCGATTACAATAAACTTAGTTCCATCGAATTTGTTGACCAAAATCCGATAGGTAAATCATCGAGAAGCAATCCTGTTACTTATGTAAAAGCTTACGACGAGGTGAGAGGATTGTTTTCAGAACTACCATTATCACGATCACGAAAATACAAGCCATCGCATTTTTCATTTAACGTAGAAGGTGGGCGCTGCGATGTTTGCGAAGGAGAAGGAGAAGTTACGATTGAGATGCAATTTATGGCCGACATACATTTGTTATGTGAGAACTGTCATGGAAAACGTTTTAAGCAAGAAATTCTTGATATTGAATACAAAGGAAAAAACATTTCAGACATACTAGATCTGACCGTCGATGAAGCGATTGATTTTTTTACCGGTCCGTTGAAGTCGACCGGCAACGACGCAAAGATTGCGAATAAATTAAAGCCTTTGGCCGATGTAGGATTGGGCTATGTAAAACTTGGCCAATCGTCGAACACATTATCGGGTGGAGAAGCGCAACGAATAAAGCTTGCATCCTTTTTACAAAAGGGAAATAATCATTCGCATACACTTTTTATTTTCGATGAGCCGACAACAGGCTTACATTTTCATGATATCAAAAAACTTTTGAAAGCCTTTGATATGCTAATTGATCAGGGCAACACTATTTTGGTGATAGAGCACAATTCAGAAGTTATAAAATGTGCAGACTGGACGATCGACTTAGGACCTGAAGGAGGCGAAGAGGGTGGGCATTTGGTATTTGAAGGAACGCCCGAAAACTTGGCTAAGTGTAAAGAATCGTATACAGGAAATTATTTGAAAGAGAAGTTCTAAAAAAAAGCTGTCTAATTATAGACAGCTTTTTTTTAATTTCCAAGATCATCAAAATTGACATCGCTAAAAGAAGTAGTACCTGGCGAAGTGTCGGTGTTATTATAAGTTTCTATAGGATCAGGGCTGGAGTATGAATCATTTTGATCAGGCTCAGTGGCTTTGATAGAGTACACTTTATCGAAAGCTTCATTCATGCCATCCATAAATTTTTCAAAATCTTCTCTGTAAAGAAAGATTTTATGTTTCTCATAAAACGGAGCACCATCATTTCCGATTCGTTTTTTACTTTCAGTGATGGTGAGATAATAATCGTTTGCTTTAGTGCTTTTTACGTCAAAAAAATAAGTGCGTTTTCCGGCTCTCACTGATTTTGAAAATATCTCTTCACGGGAATTGTTTTGATCTGACATATAGTCGAATAGGATTTTAAGAATGATTCGTGACAAAAATAGAAAATAATTTAAATGTGCAAAAAGCGTTTAAAAATAAATTGGGCTAAGGAAGATAAAAACACAAATAATAGTCAAAATAAAGGCCTAAATCATTAAAATACATAACATTACACATTTCTGAATGGCTCAAACCTAAAAAGTAGAAATCAGATGGTAAAAGTTAGCATTTCCATTGTGGTTTTGTAAAAAAAGAATGAAGTGTTTGAGTTTTAAGAGTGAAAATACCAGAGAATTGTTGGTAACTTTAGACCGCAAGAATAGGACAAATCGCTTATTTTTGCATTTTGTGAAACACTATGCAGATTACTTATTACGGCCACTCTTGCTTTTTAGTTGAATTAAGCGGGAAAAAATTATTATTTGATCCATTTATTAGTCCCAATCCTTTGGCTAAGAAAATCGACATTAAAACTATAGAAGCAGACTATATTTTAGTTTCGCATGGTCATTGGGATCATTTGGCAGATTTGGTTGAGATTTCAAAGCAAACGAATGCAACGTTGGTGTCTAATTATGAAATTACTGAATGGGCGGTAAAGCAAGGAGTCCAAAAGACGCATGCTATGAATATTGGCGGTCATTGGATTTTTGATTTCGGGAAGATTAAATGTGTAAATGCTGTTCATTCATCATCGCTACCCGATGGAAGTTATGGAGGAAATCCGATGGGTTTCTTGATTGAAACAAACGACGAAAATATTTATTACGCAGGTGATACCGCTTTGCATTACGATATGAAATTGATAGGCGATTTTAAAAAAATGGATTATTCCTTTTTGCCATTGGGAAATAACTTCACGATGGGAATCGACAATGCCGTGATTGCAGCAGGTTTTATCAATTGCGATAAAATAATTGGAATGCACTATGACACCTTTGAACAAATTAAAATAGATCATAGTGAGGCCAAGTCGAAATTTGAAATGAGTGGAAAAGAGTTGACATTAATGAATATTGGGGAGACGAAAAGTTTCAAGTAAAAATTAAATAGAGCGCTAATAATTTTAAAAATAATTCGATGGGAAAAATCATAGCCATTGCCAATCAAAAAGGTGGAGTTGGAAAAACAACCACCGCCATGAATCTAGCTGCGAGTTTGGCAGTACTGGAATACAAAACTCTTTTGATCGACAGTGATCCGCAAGCAAATGCGACATCAGGCGTAGGCTT
The DNA here is from genome assembly GCA_031367345.1 of Bacteroidota bacterium. Classification (GTDB taxonomy): domain Bacteria; phylum Bacteroidota; class Bacteroidia; order AKYH767-A; family 2013-40CM-41-45; genus JADKIH01. The sequence goes on from JANLPR010000202.1 coordinate 9,862, forward strand.
TGATCCGAGAACGATAAAGACAAGTATTTATGAATGTATCATTAATGAAGTGTTGCCAAAAGATATTATTCTAAAAACTGAAACACCTAACTTATTCTTACTTCCATCACACATCGACCTTGTAGGTGCAGAAATTGAAATGATCAATTTGCCGCAAAGAGAACGGAAGATGAAAGATGTGTTGGAGAAAATCAGAGGGGAATATGATTTTATAATCATTGATTGTTCGCCTTCATTAGGACTAATTACGATCAATGCATTAACGGCGGCCGATTCAGTAATAGTACCTGTTCAATGTGAATATTTTGCATTGGAGGGATTAGGGAAATTATTGAACACCATAAAAATAGTTCAGAGCCGATTAAATCCGGAGCTGGCCATAGAAGGAATATTACTTACGATGTATGATAGTCGTTTACGATTATCGAATCAGGTGGTAGAAGAAGTAAAAACGCATTTCCAGACAATGGTTTTCGACACCATCATTCAGCGAAATACGAAATTAGGAGAAGCACCAAGTTTTGGTCAGACGATCATCATGCATGATGCTACGAGTAAAGGCTCAATTAATTATTTAAATTTAGCACGAGAAATTTTGCAGAAGAACAATCTGACAAAAATTAAAGAGGCTGATAAAAAAATACATGTAACAGATGAGCATTAAGAAAAGTGCACTAGGCCGAGGACTAAGTGCTTTACTGGAGAGTTCCGAAACGGATGTTACCAGCAATACAGAATCATCGTCGGGCGTTGTAGGATCGATAGCTCAGATTCCATTGAGTCAGATAGTGGCAAATCCTTTTCAACCCAGAGTTGATTTTGATGATACTTCATTAGGAGAACTTGCTTCTTCGATTAAAGAACAAGGAATCATACAACCGATTACCGTACGAAAATTAGGCTACGATCAATACCAAATAATTTCAGGAGAGCGTCGTTTCAGAGCGTCAGCACTTGCCGGACTTAAAACGATACCTGCCTACATTCGAGTAGCGAACGATCAGGGAATGCTAGAAATGGCAATCATTGAAAACATCCAGCGAAGAGATTTAAACTCATTGGAAGTTGCACTGAGTTTTAAGCGCCTGATTGATGAATGTAATTTGACGCAAGAGGAATTAAGTGAGCGTGTAGGTAAAAACCGAAGTACAGTAACTAATTTTCTACGACTTTTAAAATTACCTCCCGATGTTCAAGCAGCGGTAAGAGATGGTAAAATTACGATGGGTCATGCAAGAGCTATTTTAGGTGTAGATGAAATAGACAAACAATTATTTATTTTCAAAGAGATACTTTCAAAAGATCTGAGCGTAAGAGATGTTGAATTACTTGCTAGGCAAACAGGTAATAAATCGACCATCAAAAAAAAGAAAGAAGAATTAAAAGACCAACTTTCATTTGAGTTCAGTAAAATTCAAAATATACTTACGAGTCATTTCGGAGCTAAAATTCAATTGAACAGGGCAAAAAATGGAAGCGGAAAAATTGTAATTCCATATACGAACGATGAAGACCTTAATCGCATTCTCGAATTACTCAATTATTGATCGGCTGTCAGCGTACTGATGAAGTCAACCATTCAACGTTCATTGTTTTGTTTGTTCATATTTCTTTTGAGCAACAGCAATTCTTATGGATCAAGTGAGCAAAAAGATTCGCTGAGTACCATGGCAAAACATCGAGCTAATAAATCGGCATTGTTTTCAGCATTGGTACCAGGATTAGGCCAAGCTTACAATCATAAATATTGGAAGATCCCGATTATTTATGCGGGATTTGGAACACTATTTTATTTTATTCAGACAAACAATACAGAATATGTGAAATTTAAAAACGCACTTATTTTCCGAACAGATAATGATTCGCTGACAAACGATGCGTATCCGAATCTAAGTAATGCAGACATCACAGTAAGGAAAGATTATTATAGAAGGAATCGAGATTTGAGTTATATATTATCAGGAGTTCTCTATACGTTGAATATTTTAGATGCTTATGTAGATTCGCAATTAATGGATTTTGATGTGAGTGACAACCTTTCAATACATACCTCTCCTACTCTATTTAATATAGAAGGAGGTCGAACATTAGCCGGAATACAGTTGACTTTTAATTTTAAATAAAAACTAAAAAACAGATACATGAAGATTGCACTTGTTGGTTATGGTAAAATGGGTAAGACCATTGAGAAGGTAGCTTTAAAAAATGGTCACCAAATTGTATTGAGAGTTGATGTAACAAATTCGAAATACATCGACATTGGAGATTTAAAAGGAGCTGATGTTGCCATAGAATTTTCTCAGCCAGATGCAGCGGTAGAGAATATACGTAAATGTTTCAAAGCAGGCGTTCCGGTTATTTGCGGAACAACAGGTTGGTTAAATCAATTTGATGGTATTGTAGCCGATTGCAAAGAAAACAATGGCAGTTTATTCTATTCGTCGAATTATAGTATTGGAGTTAATTTGTTTTTTGAAGTAAATAAAAAATTAGCAGCATTAATTAATCAGCAAGAGCAATATGATGAAGTATTGATTCATGAAAGTCATCATTTAGAAAAACTCGACTCTCCAAGTGGAACAGCAATTTCATTGGCACAACAAATTATTGAAAATGTAGACCGAATAAAGGAATGGGTAAATTACAAAGCCGATGAGAGCGTAGATATGGGAGTTGAAAGCGATGGTGAACTTCCAATTTTCTCTACAAGAGAAGACGAAGTACCTGGCACGCACATTGTAAAATACTTTTCTGATGTAGATGAGATCGAAATTGTTCACAAGGCACTTAGCAGAAATGGATTTGCAATAGGCGCTTTAAAAGCAGCCGAATGGATACAAGGTAAAAAAGGCATCTTCGAAATGAAGGATATGCTCAATTTATGAGACTAATTGAATTCTTAACAAGGCATTAACCAATAATTAATCGAAGACTACGTATTTTAGTCCTGACAAAAGAAATAGAAATCATCATCTCCGTTTATTAGTTTTCATTTTCATCCAATAAATAATTAATCAATTTATGAGCAGATTCAGAATTAACTGGGATCTAATTAAGGACATCGTTTTTGGTATTTTCACAATTGGCGTTTGGTTCTTACTTAAACCTCGTCCGGGTCAACGTAAAGCAGTATGGCGTGAATGGATGGATGCGATTATTTTCGCTGTAATTGCGGCTACCATTATTCGTACATTCTTTATTGAAGCATATACTATTCCGACACCATCAATGGAGAAGTCGTTGTTAGTTGGTGACTTTTTATTCGTTTCAAAAGTGAGTTACGGAGCAAGAATACCAATGACGCCGATTTCGTTTCCGTTTGCACATCACACCTTGCCGTTAGTTGGGGGTAAATCATATTTAGAGTGGATCAAACTTGGCTATCACCGCTTACCCGGATTTGGAACAGTGCATCGTGGAGACTGCGTAGTATTCAACTGGCCGGCAGAAAATGAAGGTCGACCAATTGACAAGAAAGAAAATTACATTAAGCGATGCATTGGTGTAGCCGGTGATACAATAACAATTAGAGAAAGACAAGTTTATATAAACGATAAAATATTTATCAATCCCGACTTTTCACAATCGTCGTATCATGTAGTTACCGATGGAACCGGATTTAGTTATTCGGCAATTCAACGATTGGGACTAAGAGATGGTGAAGCACTTTCTCCGGTAGAATTCAATTTTCATTTAACATCGAAAGAGGCTGAAGAAATGAAAACTTTTGGCAATGTAAAACACATTGATGCTAACACAGTACCAAAAGGAATTTATCAAGATTTTATTTTCCCATTCGATGCTAAATATGATTGGAACGTTGACAATTTTGGTCCGCTTTATATTCCTAAAAAGGGAGCAACAATTACCATTGACACAACAAATATTTCTAAGTATCGGAAAGTGATTGGAGAGTACGAACAAAATAAATTAGAAGAGAGAGACGGCAAGATAATTATCAATGGTCAGGAGACTTCAACCTATACATTTAAAATGAATTATTATTTTATGATGGGCGATAACCGTCATAACTCCGCCGACTCGCGCTTTTGGGGATTTGTACCGGAAGATCATGTTGTTGGTAAAGCCGTTTTCATTTGGATGAGTTGGGATACCAACGCTGACTTTTTGAATAAAGTGAGATGGAAAAGATTATTTCATACTATTCCAACTTTTGGGATTTAAAAAAGAAAGGCTACTCAATGCGAGTAGCCTTTCTTTTGGATCATACATTCGAAAGAAATGAAATAGTATCTATGCCATCGGCATAATCCCAAAGTTTAGGTTTTTGAGACTGACCAAATCCAACTCGAATATTTTTAATTGCATACTCCTCTCCTATTGTTTTTTCACTACAAACAATACACTGAATTTGATCTTTCATTTCATCCAATTTATTAGTGAGTGATTGCAAATTGTCATAACGTTCATAATGTAAAATAGAAATGGGAGATGAAATTTTCTCATTCTCTAACATAATTAAAAATCCATTTTGTAAAAACGGAACGAGTTTCAATAACAAGACAGAATTATTATAATCAAAATTATTCATGTATTTCTGATTGTTCATCACCTCATTTTGATCATAGACAGCTTCAAAAAGTCTGTCCAATTTAAAGTCGGCAGGAATATAAATTTTCGAAACATTGCGACAGCCCAATCCAAAATAGGAAAAAATATCGTTACCTAATAGCTTTAATTCTTCATTCGATTCATTACCTGTTAATATGGCAATTCCATTTCTGTTTTTCCGAATAACGTTTGGGTATTTACCAAAATAATATTCGAAATATCTGCTTGAGTTATCAGAACCTGTAGCAATCACCGCATCCATTTTTTCAAGTCGTTCTACAAAACTGATTTTATTTTCAAATGCAGGTTCAGCTGAAATTATTTGCTGAGCGATCCAAGGAAGTAAGTGTTGATCATCACTTGCATTTTTTCCAATATAATTATGACCTGAGAAAATTACAGCTAAAAGATCGTGCATTCCGACAAAAGGGATGTTTCCGGCATTGATAACTCCAATCCGCTTTGAGACCTTTACCGGAATTGATTGATGGTATAAACTCAACCAATGGCTCACATTTTCATCAGATAAGGCAAATATCCACTCTTCAAGAGCAGCAACAATATTCACGGACGTGAACCAGGCATTTTTTTGAAAAGCCCTGAGCATCACCTCTTTTAACTCAGATTCTGCTTCCGGATTTGACCTATATAGAGACAATTTGTCGCTAAGAATTGCCCTCAACTGTTTGGAAACGCTCTTGATATCTACCATTGGCGCAAAGATAACAACCTGGTTTATAAAAGATAGTCATCCGATGTTTTGATTTAAGCTTTTTCTACTTATTTTTGCATCAACTACAAACAATACCAAAAGTATAGAGATATGGCAATTATGATTACCGATGAGTGCATCAATTGTGGTGCATGTGAACCGGAATGTCCCAATAATGCAATTTATGAAGGTGGCGCTGAATGGAGATTTTCAGATGGCACAACAATAAAAGGTATGTTCAAAAGAATGGATGGATCAGAGGTTGATGCAAATACACCTCAGACTCCTTTATCGATGGACGCTTATTATATTGTAACGGATAAATGCACAGAATGTGTAGGCTTTCACGATGAACCACAGTGTGCATCTGTTTGTCCTGTTGATTGCTGCGTTGATGATCCGAATTTCCGTGAATCGAAAGATGCATTGTTAGGAAAGAAAGAAGCGATGCATGGTTAATAATTAATCAAAAGAATATTGAAGGCCGCAAAACGTTAGTTCATTTGCGGCCTTTATTTTTTATGTCAACAAAAAAATCCATTTACTTTTTATTACTTTTTCTGAATCTGTTTTTTTTCAGAACTGAAAAATTATTTTCACAAAATTCAGATTCTCTCTCAGTACTTATTACAAAAATGCAACGGGGGTCAGATGATTTAATTCGTGCCAAAGCACAAATTGAATTTGATCAACGGCTTTCGGATAGCATACATTTATATGTAACATTTGATAAAAATATTTCCGCTTTTAAAAATGTCTCCGTACTTGAGTCACCTGATAAACTTCTAAAAATCTACACTTACACATATCCAAATTTTGACGGCACTAATTATTATTACTTTGGTTTTATACAATATAGAAAGAGTATAAAGGATAGTGTTATCATGCTACAATTAAAAGACTCTACCGCAAGTATAATTAAACCGGAAACAGAAAAATTGAGCTCTCAAAAATGGCTTGGCGCAGCATACTATTCAATTCAGGAATTAAAATTCAAAGGAAAACAATATTACATATTGCTAGGTTGGAAAGGATATAATCAAACTACGACAAAAAAAATAATTGAAGTGCTTTATTTCGATGAACAGTCTGCAAAATTTGGATATTCATTATTCAAAACAGGATCAGTTTACCGAAACAGAATTGTTTTTTCTTTTACCTCACAGGCTAGCATGTCGTTGAAGTTTTCCAAAAATGGCAAAGAGATTGTTTTTGATCATTTGAGTTCGCCAAAATCAAAACAAGACGGAGATATACAAGTACTTACAGGACCCGACGGAACATACGATTCATTCAAATTAGTAAAAGGCAGGTATCAATTAGGAAAAGACATTGATGCGAGAACGGAAGATTCTCAAGAGAAGCCACTTCCTACTCCGCCCACCAAATAAAATAGTACAATGAAGCAAAGGGCTTCACTTTAGCTATGATTAAGGGCAAAATCTATTACTTTTTTTGTTAAATTCGCCCTCCAAAATGAGAAACGATGTCTGACCAAATCAAATTATTTATTCCTGGACCAACATATGTCCACCCTTCAGTACTAGAAAAAATGGGGACACCTATGATTGGACATCGAAGCCCGGAAGCTTCAGTACTTCAAAGAAACATTTCTGACAAACTGAGGAAGCTGATGTTTACAACGAATAAAATTATTTTAAGTACTTCATCCGGCACAGGCTTAATGGAAGGCGCCATTCGTTCGGCGACAAAAAAAAGAGCCATTGTATTTTCAGTAGGTGCATTTGGAAAACGTTGGTTTGAATTGGCAGAAAGAAATGGAATAGCAGCCGATTTACACGAAGAAACTTCCGGAAATCCAACACTACCGGAAACAGTAGACAAATATTTGAAAACCGGAAAGTATGATGTAGTTACATTAACACATAACGAAACATCTACAGGGTTAATGAATCCTATTGATTCAATCGCTGAAATAATAAGTAAATACCCGGATGTAATTTGGTTGGTTGATTGTGTAAGTTCATTAGGAGGAGCAAAAATAGAAGTTGACCGATTAGGTATCGATGTTTGTATTTCCTCTTCGCAAAAAGCTTTAGCGCTCCCACCCGGATTAGCGCTTGCCTCAGTATCAACAAAAGCTGAAGAACGATTTAAAAGTATTGGCTATCGAGGCTATTACTTAGATATGCTTACACTTTGTGAATTTATTGACAAGAAAGACCATCAATATTCATGTACCCCTTCGTTGTCGCACATGTTTGCTTTAGATTTTCAATTAGATCGAATACTAAAAGAAGGAATTGAAAACAGATTTATACGACACATTGAAATGGCAGAGTATGTAATTAATTGGGCCAATCATTTCTTTAAAGTTTACCCAAAGCCTGGATTTGAATCGATGACTGTTACAACAATAGAAAATACACGTAACATAAAAGTTGCAGACCTGAATGCGGAATTGTTGAAAGAAAATATGTTGATAGCAAACGGCTACAATGAATTAAAAAACAAAACTTTCAGAATTGGGCACATGGGCGATTTAACTTTAGATGATGTGATTGCATTAACAGAGTCAATACAACGTATACTTAAACTGAATTAATAGAAAAACCAATGGCAATATTAAAACCATTCAAAGGCATTCGTCCGAAGAAAGAATTTGTTGAGAAAGTAGCAAGTAAACCTTACGATGTATTAGATGAAAAAGAAGCACGAATAGAATGCGAAGGAAATCCGATTTCGTTCTACCATGTTATTAAACCAGAAATAGATTTTGATGATGCGCATGACCATTACGCAGCAGATGTTTACGAAAAGGGAATTTCGAATTTCAATAAAATGAAATCGGACGGAATATTTTTCGATGATGATAAAGAATATTACTACATCTATGCTCAAACAATGAATGGAAGGCGACAATATGGAATTGTTGGGTGTGCATCTATCGACGATTATTTTAATAATGTAATTAAAAAACATGAGTTAACACGTCCTGATAAAGAAGAAGACCGCAAGAATCATGTTCGTTACAGTAAAATGAATTACGAACCGGTATTTTTTGCTTATCCAAAACACATTGGTCTAGATAAAATTGTTGCAGAGGTAATAACTTCAGCACCCGAATATGATTTCGTATCAGATGATGGAATTGGACATACTTTCTGGGTTATAAAAAGCGATGAGCAGACGAAGAACATTACGAAACACTTTTCGGAAATCCCTTCAACCTATGTCGCCGATGGTCATCATAGAACCGCAGCTGCAGCATTAGTTGGACAAGAGATGAAAGCTAAAAATCCGAATCATTCAGGAAAGGAAGAGTACAATTTCTTTTTAGCTGTTCATTTTCCTGACGATCAATTGGCGATCATGGATTATAATCGAGTAGTAAAAGATTTAAACGGATTAAGCGCTGCTGATTTTATTGAAAAACTAAAAAATAATTTTGAAGTTCAATTGATAGGAAATACAATTCACAAACCTACTTCACTTCATGAGTTTGGAATGTATTTGGAAAACAATTGGTACAAACTTGTGGCGAAAAAATCAACGTATAACGATAATGATCCAATAGGAGTATTGGACGTGACGATACTTTCTAATCAAATTCTAGAACCCATTTTAAACATTAAAGATCTTCGCACTGATAAGCGAATTGAATTTGTTGGAGGATTAAGAGGATTAGGTGAATTAGAAAAACGAGTGAACAGTGGTAAAATGAAAGTTGCATTTGCACTTTACCCTGTTACGATGAAACAACTTATAGATATAGCAGATGGCGGATTAATTATGCCCCCAAAAGTTACGTGGTTTGAACCTAAACTTAGAAGTGGATTAGTAATTCATAGTCTAGTTTAAAAAAAGTCCGGTAAATAATTTACCGGACTTTTTAGCTTTCAATTAATTCTATGAGTTGAATATCGGTAGGCTCAACTCTGGAAGGGAATACAGCCATTAATTTACCTTCTTCATCAAGAAGGTACTTCCAAAAATTCCAAAGAGGTTGCTGATTATTCCAACCGTTAAATGTTTTGTTAGTGAGCCATAAAAAAATATTATTAAGCCCTGCTTTTTTGATTTTAGACTTTTTCATGATTGGAATTGTGAGATGATAATTTATTTCACAAAAACTTTGTATTTCACTATCACTACCTTTTTCTTGCCGACCAAAATCATTGCAAGGAAAAATTAAAATAGCTAAAGTATCTTTGTATTTATTTTTTAGCTCTTCTAAATTTGAATATTGCGTGGTATATCTACAATAAGACGCTGCATTTACAATGAGTAATTTTTTCCCTTTGAATTCAGAAATATCGAGTTTTATTCCATCCGGATCGAGAGCATTAAATTCGTAAACGGAATTCAACTGTCTCTTATCACCTAAATATTGGCGCTTTTTGGAAAAAAAATTAATAATTAAGTTAGAAATAGCTTTCCGGAATTGTATAAAACTCATAAAAGTAGTTGTGAATAAAGAAGTAACAAACTTAAAATAAAATTGTATGATAAAAGGCATAAAAAGTAATTTTACAAAATATGATCAATCTAACAAACTACCAAAAGATCAAGACTCAACTGGAACCATTTGGAGCAGAATTAGTTGCAGTTAGCAAAACAAAACCGGTAACAGATATTTTGGAGTTGAAAAGTCACGGACAGCAAATTTTCGGTGAAAATTATGTTCAGGAACTAGCCATTAAAGCAGAAAATATTTCGGATGTGAGTTGGCATTTTATAGGCCATCTTCAGAGCAATAAAGTAAAAGGAATTTTACCATTGGTTAAATTAATCCATGGAGTTGATAGCATTAAGCTCTTGGAAGAAATTCAAAAGATGTCGCAGAGATTAAATTTAACGACGAGTTGTTTGCTGCAAATTTATATAGCAGATGAAAGAACGAAATTTGGCTTATCATACCGAGAAGCAGACGATTTTTTAAATAGCGAACATCTATCAAAAATGACAAATGTTCAGATTAAAGGATTTATGGGAATGGCAACTTTCACAGAAGACGATGATAAGATTCGAAGTGAGTTTAAAGAATTGAAAAAATTTATGAATAGGTTTCCTGCATTCGATACGCTTTCGATTGGCATGAGCAGCGATTATCAAATTGCCTTGGAAGAAGGTTCTACATTAATACGAATCGGTTCGGCTATTTTCGGCGAACGTAATTATGATTCAAATTAATTATGGGGCCCGGAATCATTTTCGGCTTATTGACAACACTTACATGGTCGCTCGGTATTTTTCCATTTACGCAAGCCGCTCGTCGTTTAGGTGTTAACCCACTCAATCATTTCCGATTAGTATTAGCACTTGTCTTTATCACAGTCATAAGTATAGTGATTGATAAGAGTGGATTTATTGCAATATTCAGACACGATCATCTTCAAGCATGGATCTGGTTAGGGTTATCAGGAATTGTTGGCCTCACGATCGGAGATTATTTTGCTTTTAAAATGTATTCTATTCTTGGTGCTCGATTAGGAAGCGTACTTTCTACCTTTGCACCCGCAGCTACATTATTTTCCGGTTGGCTATTGATTAACGAACAAATTTCATTGATAGGAATAGTAGGAATTATTATAACAATAATAGGAGTAAATTTTATTAGTCTTGGAAAGAGAGAACGACTAAAAATACCACTAACCGATAAATCGCACATTACAAAAGGAATTATAGCAGGAGTACTCTCCGCACTTTGTCAAGGTGCAGGACTGGTAATGGCAAAAAAAGGAATGATTCTGGAAGGCCATTTAGGAATAGTACTGCAAACTTTTCATGCTACATTTATCAGATTAAGTATAGCTACAGCATCACTTTTTATTTTTACAGTTTTGTCCAGGAATATAAATGCTGTAATTTTTCCCATACTGATTAATAAGGAAGGTGGAATTAAATATGCAATAGCAGGAACCATTTTTGGACCAACATTAGGAGTAAGTTTGTCATTGTATACTATTACACTTATAGAACCATCGGTTGCACAAACTATTTTTTCATTAGTACCGGTCATGGCACTTTTCATCGCCAGAATTCTAACAAAAGAAAAAATTACTACTCAATCTTTGGCAGGCGTAGCTGTAGCAACGGTAGGCGTATTTATTTTAATTTGGAGAAATGAGATAATTAAATTATTTTAGAATTCTAATTTAATAACGAGAAACATTTATTTCAAGATATCAATGAGCACAAAAAGAAAAAGTATCGATTGGATATTAGCTATACTTACCTTTCTACTCCCATTAATTATTTTCAAAATTACCTCCGTCAATGCTTTAATGTTTGATGATGCGGCAGAGTTTGCGCTGGTTATAAAACTAGGAAGCATTGCGCATCCACCTGGAACACCGGCTTACATTTTTTTTGCTCGACTTTGGGAACAATGTTCGACTATTTTTCATTTAAAAAATATCGAATCTTTAAATTTATTTTCATCCTTTTGCATTTCGTTATCTTCCCTCCTACTATATTTTACATTTATAAAAATTGGGAAAGAAATAAGCGGAACGAATTCAACAAAGCAATCTATAGTGGCCGCCTCATGTGCGATTGCATTCTCAACAGGCTCAACAACTTGGGCATGGGCGAATACTATTGAAGTTTACTCGTTCCAGGTATTGAGCATGGCCATTACATTAATTGGATTAACATATTATCAGATTACGAAAGAGTGGAAATTTATTGTCGCAGCAGGTGTAGGAATTGGTTTAGGTTTGGCCAATCATCATCTCACAATGATTGCTTTCTTACCTTTTACATTTTTATTTTTTACGAATGACTTATTTAAATTTCAATTACAGCAAACAAAAAAAAAATAAAGCCGCTTCGACTTCAATTGATTTTTTTTCAATAATACGTTCAAAGCCCTTCATTCTACTCGTGTTAATCTCAGCCACAGTAACTTTTACATTTTACTTTTGGATGTATTTAAGGGCTCAGCATGAATACCCATTTATGTTTGGAAAGCCTGATACACTCGGTGGTATGTTCTATCATTTAAAAGGAGGATCGTATAGTAAAAACTTAAGCTCAGCAAGTAGTGAAACAATAGCTTCACGTTTCCCTTACTTTATCAAATTAACATTCGATCAATTATATCTTTTTCTTCCTTTCTTTTTGTTGGGAATTTATGTTCTCATTAAGAACAGAAAATTTAGACTTACGACTATAATACTTACTTATTTTTCATTGCTCTTTTTGTATCAATTAAAAAATAATCAGTGGTCAAGTACAGATGCATACATGCTTCTACCCTTTCTAATCTTAACGATTCCGGTTTTTATTGGGGCATTAGTATATGTAGATAAATTAAAATTACATTTTATATTTCCCATTCTACTCCTACTTCAATTAGGAATTAATTTTACAGATCACAATCGTAGAACATATCCAGTGAGTGATGGGCTTATGGAATTGCTTGATAAATCTGCACCAAAAAATAGTGTTGTATTAGTTTCCGATTGGTCAACCGTCATTCAATATTACTACTTCAGAATAGTTGAAAATTTCAGAACCGATTTAGTGGTTCTCAATTATGACATGAAATTTACGCACTATCGAATTTTACCAATACTATATCCTTCATTTTATAAAAAGATAAAACCGGAGTACGACAATTTTATTTCAGAATTAAAAAAAGAACATCCGGAGCAAGTCAGTAATACCGGTTGTGATTTAAATACAATCCCTTTGAATAATTCATTCCGCACATTGGTTTTAAAAATTGAAAATAATTGCAAAGCAGAGAACATTAATTTTCTCACTGATCCTAAAACACATTATTTGTATTCTGAACAAAAATTTTACAGCCCTAATAGATATGTCTCCGGATGCTTTATGTCTACAATTCCCGGAGACTCAATAAGTGCAGCTACCTTTTTACCACTCGATCTTCAATTTCTAAAATCACCATTACTCTTGAATGATCCATCATCACTCGACAAGATTGTAGATTTTCAAGCGATGTTAGATAGCCACATTAATTTTTACAAGGCTAATAATAATACAGAAAAAGAGATGCTAGCCGAAGATTCAAAAAATAGAATTCTGCAATTACAGCGAAAACTTAAGAAGAGTATGTCCTTTGCTTTCAAAGTAAAATAAAAAAACGAAAACGATGAAGTGCAATTCTATGAACGGCTCAATCTGTTTTTCAACCCTTTTATTGCAAGCGAATACGAATCAAGACCGAAACCTGAAATGATACCAATACAATTTTTAGCCATCAAGCTAACATGTCGGTAGTCTTCACGAGCAAGTACATTGCTGATATGAACTTCAATAACCGGACTTTTAATAGCAGCAATTGCGTCAGAGATGGCGACTGACGTATGCGTATATCCGCCGGCATTTAGAATAATACCATCTGCATCAAAACCGATTCTTTGAAGTTCATTGATTAATTCCCCCTCTACATTACTCTGGTAATAAGTAAGTTTATCGTCGGGAAATTCGGTTTTTAAAATCTCGAAAAACTCTTCGAAAGATAAACTTCCATAGATGGCCGGTTCTCTTTTGCCAAGTAAATTTAGATTGGGGCCATTGATGATATGTATCGTCATAAATCTCTCTGAATAATGAGTCGAAAATACTTACAATTATTGAATAATTGATGTGGAAAAGTTTTGAGGAAAGTCAGAGGTTCTAAGCACTTTTTCGACACTTTTGCTAAATACCAAAAAACTACTTTCTGAACTGGAAGAGCTATATCATTGGATTCAAATCCTATTTAAAACTAGAACGATCGTTATCTGAGAATTCTGTTGAAGCTTACCTGCACGATATTTTGATGCTTGAGCAGTATTTAGTTTCGACTAAGGAAAATGTTTCACCGAAAGAAGTTTCAATTGAACATTTGCGTGGATTTTTGGTTTCCATCAATGAAAGTGGATTGAGTGCTAGAAGTCAGGCAAGGATCATTTCCGGATTAAAAAGTTTTTTCAAATATTGTTTGATCGAAAATATAATAATTGACGATCCATCATTATTATTGGAGACACCGCGATTAGGACGAAAACTACCGGATACATTATCAATAAAAGATATTAATGGGCTGATTGAAGTAATTGATATGAGTAAACCGGAAGGAGTAAGAAATAAAGCAATCTTAGAAACATTGTATGGTTGCGGTTTACGAGTAAGTGAATTGGTTACACTCAAGCTATCTAATTTTCATTCTGAAATTGGATTTGTAAAAGTGATTGGAAAAGGCGACAAAGAACGGTTGGTTCCAATTGGAGGAGTAGCTATAAAACATTTGAAGATCTATTTAGAACAAATTAGAAGTCATTTAAAAATTCAATCGGGTTCAGAAGATTTTGTTTTTTTGAACAAGAACGGAAGACACTTAACCAGAGTAATGGTGTTTTTAATAATAAAGCAACTGGCAGCAAAAAGTGGATTGAAAAAAAGTATAAGCCCACACACTTTCCGACATTCGTTTGCTACACATTTGATAGAAGGCGGTGCAGATCTTAGAGCAGTACAAGAGATGCTAGGCCATGAGTCTATCACTACTACAGAAATATACACACACCTTGATAGAGATTTTTTACGCGCATCCATTATCAAACACCATCCAAGGTCATGAAGTATAGTATGAAAAAAATTGTAATCAATAGATCAAGAAGTACCAACTTTTTACTAATAACTTTAGTACTGATAATAATATCGAGAATGGTTATAGCAAATCAAAGTCTGGAGCTTTTGAGTACACAAACAAATTTCAGAGGAGATACTATTGAATTTTCGGGTTATAAATGGGAGATAAAAGAATCGAATGGTAAACACACGGGACCCGGCAATAATTTTTTTAGCAGTAGCAGAGAAAATGTATTTGTGGATTCATTAGGAAAATTGCATTTAAGAATGACAGTAAGAAATGAAAAGTGGTATTGTGCAGAAGTCAGAATGATTAAAACATTGGGCTATGGAAAGTATGTTTTTCATATTGACTCATTGGTAACGCCATTAGACAAAGACATTGTTGCAGGTTTTTTCTTGTACGACAGAGGAGATTCGATGAATTATCATAAAGAAGTGGATGTAGAATTTTCGAAATGGGGAAAAGAGAATAGTAATAATTCGCAGTATGTAATACAACCCAAAGAAGCAGAAGCTTATCGATTCAATAATGACTTTAGCAAGAGGTCAATTCACACTTTTGCATTAAGAAAAAACAAAATTTCATTCAAGTCAGCTTACCCCGATGAAAACAAAAAAATATTTTCCAAGAAAAATTATTCTCATTGGTGTATTAAACCTGAAAAAACATACGAAAGCAAAAATGAACGCGTGAGTATTAATGTCTGGCTTTATAGAATGATTGAACCATCCAACTTAAAAGAATTTGAAATTGTAATCTCAAAATTTGAATTCATCCCATTTAAATTCGGAGGCATTTTAAATCCAAAACCTGCCGACAATTGATATCTTTTTAAGAGGCGTAACTTCCATCCTATTCCTGATCATTTCTAATTTCTTTATGACCTTTGCTTGGTATGGTCACTTGCAGTTTAAAAAATGGAGTCTATTCGAAACAAGTGGCTTGTTTGCAATAATACTTATCAGCTGGTCAATAGCATTCCTAGAATATGTTTTTCAAGTTCCAGGAAATCGAATAGGCTTTATTGGAAACGGAGGTCCCTTTTCGCTCTTTCAATTGAAAATTATTCAGGAAGTAATTACACTGATTGTTTTCAGTTTTTGTGCTATTTATATTTTCAAAACCGACGAGCTCCAATGGAATTACTTAGTAGGATTTATTTTTCTCCTTTTAGCTGTTTTTTTTATCTTCAAAAAGTGGGATTGAAAAGAACTTTCTAACAGCCAAAGGGAATTAATTAACATATTCTTGCAAAGTAAAATACATCAATATCTTTACACCACTTATAAGAGTATATGACAGACAATTCATTCAATAAAAATGAGGATGCGATGCGTCAATTGGTAGATCAATTGAAGCATAAATTAACCATCGTTTCAGCCGGAGGCGGGCCTAAAAGTGCTGCCAAACAAAAAGAACAAGGGAAACTTTTAGCAAGAGAGAGAATCGATTACTTGATTGATAAAGGAAGCAATTTTCTGGAGATTGGTGCCTTTGCTGCAGAAGGGATGTATGAAGAATATGGAGGTTGCCCGGCTGCTGGTGTTGTAGCAGGAATCGGATATGTTTCGGGGAAACAATGTGTTATTGTTGCCAATGATGCCACAGTAAAAGCCGGGGCGTGGTTTCCGATGAGTGGAAAGAAAAATTTGCGACTTCAAGAAATTGCTATGGAAAACCGATTGCCAATCATTTATTTGGTCGATAGTGCAGGTGTTTTTCTTCCGTTGCAAGATGAAATATTTCCCGACAAAGAACATTTTGGAAGGATCTTTAGGAACAATGCAGTGATGTCTGCAATGGGAATAATCCAAGTTGCAGCCATTATGGGAAGTTGTGTTGCCGGAGGCGCTTATTTACCAATCATGAGCGATGAAGCAATGATCGTTGATAAAACAGGAAGCATCTTTTTAGCCGGGTCTTACTTAGTGAAAGCAGCAATAGGTGAAGACATTGATAACGAAACATTAGGAGGCGCAACTACACAATGTGAAATCTCTGGCGTAACAGACAATAAATTCCCGAACGACCAGGCTGCATTAGATCATATTAAAAATATTTTTAGTAAGGTCGGCGACTTCGAAAAAGCCGGATTCAATAGAGTAAAATCGGTGGCACCGAAAAAAAATCCGAAAGATCTCTATGGTATAGTTCCGACTGAAGCTTCAAAGCAATATGATATGCGGGAAGTAATTGAATGCTTGGTCGATGATAGTGATTTTGATGAATACAAAGATAAATTTGGTCAGAGCATACTTTGTGGACTAGCCCGAATTGATGGGTGGTCGGTGGGCATTGTTGCCAATCAAAGAAAAGTTGTGAAAAGCACCAAAGGAGAAATGCAATTTGGAGGAGTAATCTATTCCGATTCGGCTGATAAAGCGGCTCGTTTCATCATGAATTGCAATCAACGAAAAATTCCTTTAGTCTTTTTGCAAGACGTTACCGGTTTTATGGTTGGTTCACGTAGTGAGCAAGGCGGAATTATTAAAGATGGAGCCAAGCTTGTCAATGCAATGAGCAACTGTGTGGTACCAAAATTTACAGTGATCATAGGCAATTCGTATGGAGCCGGCAATTATGCGATGTGCGGAAAAGCATACGATCCCAGATTGATAGTTGGATGGCCTACTGCACAAATAGCAGTGATGGGCGGAGCTCAAGCAGCCAAAGTTCTTCTTCAAATTCAAGTGAGTTCATTAAAGTCAAAAGGAAAAGTGATCACTGAAAAAGAAGAAAATGATTTGTTGAAAAAAATTACCGATCAGTACAACTCGCAAATATCGCCCTACTATGCCGCCTCGAGGTTATGGCTTGATGCTGTAATTGATCCACTCGATACTCGAACCTGGCTTTCGATGGGAATAGAAGCTGCAAATCATTCGCCTATTACTAAAGCATATAACG
Organism: Bacteroidota bacterium; assembly: GCA_031367345.1. Classification (GTDB taxonomy): domain Bacteria; phylum Bacteroidota; class Bacteroidia; order AKYH767-A; family 2013-40CM-41-45; genus JADKIH01. Next base: position 27,627 of record JANLPR010000202.1, read on the forward strand.
TAGGAATCATTCAAACATAAACACCATGACATTAAAAGATAAGATTAACCGAGTAAAAGAGTTTCACGATACCTTCGGACTCGATTACAAAACGGAACCATCCTCCGCAGTGAGTGAACGAATAGTAGAGCTCAGACACCGACTAATGGAAGAGGAAAACGACGAATATTTGGAAGCCTGTAAAGAAGGGAATTTAACGCTGATTGCCGATGCACTTGGCGATAAAATGTATATTTTATTTGGGACTATCATTGCACATGGACTACAAGACAAAATCGAAGAAGTTTTCGATGAGATCCATAGGAGTAATATGAGCAAATTGGATGAAAATGGTAAGCCAATATATCGAGAAGACGGAAAGATCTTAAAAAGTCAAAAATATTTTAAACCAGACATTAAAAGCATTTTAGAAGTATGAGATTTATAGACTGAAAAGTTTGAAAAACCTCTTATCTTCGCATTCTTATTATGAGTTCAACTATGATTAAAATTACCTTTCCCGACAATAATGTTCGAGAATATCCAAAGGGAACAACAGCTTTAGAAATAGCTAAAAGCATCAGTGAAGGCCTGGCCAGAAATGTACTTGCTGCGAAAGTAAACGGGGAAACCTGGGATGCAACAAGAGCTATTGATGCCGATTCAAAGTTGCAACTACTTACTTGGGAAGACAAAGAAGGAAAGAGTACGATGTGGCACTCCTCCGCACATTTGATGGCGGAAGCATTGGAAACTATTTTTCCCGGAATCAAATTTGGTATTGGCCCACCTGTAGAAAACGGTTTTTATTACGATGTCGATTTAGGCGGACAAAGTATTTCGTCTGACGATTTCAAAAAGATCGAAGATAAAATGGTGGAGCTTGCCAGAAAGGGATCGAAATATGTGCGTCAGGAAGTTTCGAAAAAAGATGCAATAGATTTTTTCACCAAGAAAAATGACGAGTACAAACTTGACTTGTTAAAAGATCTGGAAGATGGAAAGATTACTTTCTATCAGCAAGGAGAATTTACTGATTTGTGTCGTGGTCCTCATATTCCTGAAACAGGAGTTATAAAAGCTGTGAAGTTGATGAACATTGCTGGGGCATATTGGCGAGGTGATGAGAAGAACAAACAGTTGACAAGGATCTATGGAATTACCTTTCCAAAAAAGAGTTTGTTAGATGAATATCTTACGATGGTTGAAGAAGCCAAGAAGAGAGACCATAGAAAGATAGGAAAAGAGTTAGAACTTTTCACCTTCGACGACGAAGTAGGTCCAGGTTTACCACTATGGATGCCAAATGGCGGAGTGATCATTGAGCAGTTGGAGAAGTTAGCGAAAGCTACTGAGCAAGCAGCAGGTTATGAGCGAGTGCGAACACCACACATTGCAAAAGAGTCGCTGTATTTAACAAGTGGGCATTTACCGTACTATGAAGACAGTATGTTTCCGCCAATGATTCTTGAAGGCGAAAAATATTATCTGAAGGCGATGAATTGTCCACATCACCACAAGATTTTTAAAGAGCTGAATCCAAGTTACCGAGATCTTCCAATTCGATTGGCTGAGTATGGAACATGTTATCGTTACGAACAGTCGGGAGAATTATTTGGCTTGATGCGAGTACGCGCGTTACAAATGAACGATGCGCACATTTATTGTACGAAAGAACAATTTGCAGATGAGTTTAGAGCTGTGAATGAAATGTACATTCGATACTTTAAGATATTCGATATTGAAAAGTATGTAATGCGTTTTTCTACACACTCGCCAGACAAACTTGGAAAAAAATATGTTAACGAACCGGAGTTATGGTTAGAGACTGAAGATATGGTACGAAGAGTATTGATCGAGTCGAAGATTCCGTATATCGAAGTCCAAGATGAAGGAGCGTTTTACGGACCAAAGATCGATGTTCAGGTATGGAGTGCAATTGGCAGGGAATTTACGTTAGCGACCAATCAAGTTGACTTTGCCGTTCCTCGCCGTTTTGGGCTCACCTACAAGAGCAGTCAGAACAAATTAGAGACACCAATTTGCATTCATAGAGCGCCACTTGGGACCCATGAAAGGTTCATAGGCTTCTTAATTGAGCATTTTGCGGGAAATTTCCCTATATGGTTAGCTCCCAAACAAGTAAGTATCCTTAGTATAAGCGAAAAATACAACGACTACGCTAAAAAAGTTTTACAATTGCTAATAAATTCCGATATTCGCGGCCTTGTAGATAACAGAGACGAGAAGATAGGAAAGAAGATCAGAGATGCGGAGATGAAAAAGATCCCGTTTATGCTGATTATCGGAGAGAAAGAGTTTACCGAAAATACAGTATCTGTTCGTCGACATGGAAGCGGAGACATCGGAAGTTTGAGCATAGAAGAGTTCGCTAAAATGGTTCAACAAGAAGTAGATAATAGCTTAAAAAAGAATTAATTATACACCACAAGAAACAAGGAGGTTACAATAGCAGCACCCAATCAAAGCAATAGCAGGCCCGCACCCAATCGACCGTATACACCGGGAGGCAGTCGTCCACCCTATCAACGCGGACGAGGACCTGTAAAGAAGGAAGATGAACATCGAATCAATGATCGGATCAGAGTACCGAAAGTCCGTTTAGTTGGAGAGAACATTGAAAGTGATATCTACACAATTGAAGATGCGCTAAGAATGGCAAAAGAGCAAGAGTTAGATCTTGTTGAGATTGTTCCATCGGCAGATCCTCCTGTGTGTAGAATTGTGGAGTATCAAAAATTCTTGTACGATAAAAAGAAGAAAGAAAAAGAATTAAAGTCAAAGCAAGGCAAGCAAGTAGTAAAGGAAGTTCGTTTTGGTCCAAACACAGATGAACACGACTTCAACTTCAAAGTGAAGCATGCGATGGGCTTTTTGGAAGACGGAAATAAAGTGAAAGCATATGTTCACTTCAGAGGTAGAACGATAGCCTACAAGGAAAAAGGTGAAATTATTCTTTTGAAGTTTGCACAAGCGTTAGAAGAATATGGAAAGGTAGAATTATTACCAAAGCTAGAAGGGAATAGGATGTTTATACACCTTGCGCCGATAGCAAGAAAAAAGACGAAATAGAAAACAAAGTTTAAATAATCAATGTAATGCCAAAAATGAAAACGCATTCCGGTGCAAAGAAAAGGTTCAAGTTAACCGGTACCGGAAAAATCAAGAGAAAGCACGCGTACAAAAGTCACATCCTAACCAAGAAGTCAACAAAGCGTAAGCGTAATTTAACGCAAACAGCTTTAGTTTCTAGCGGTGATATGGATCGAGTGATGAAAATGTTAGTGATCTAAACTCTTACAATTAATTAGTATTAACCCGGCTAAAAGCACAAAGTTTCTGATAATGCAGAACGCTTCCGCCAAAAACAAAAACAAATGCCTCGTTCAGTCAATTCCGTAGCATCCCGTGCTCGGAGAAAAAAAATGTTCAAACTCGCCAAAGGTTACTGGGGCGCGAGAGGAAATGTTCTTACAGTTGCTAAGAACACAGTAGAAAAAGGTTTAGGTTATGCATACCGTGACCGTCGTCAGAAAAAACGTAATTTCCGTTCACTATGGATTTCTCGTATCAACGCAGGAGCCCGTGAGCACGGAATGAGTTACTCAGAATTAATGGGTAAGATACACGCTAAAAATCTGGGATTAAATCGCAAGACACTTGCCGATTTAGCAATGAACCACCCGGAAGCTTTCAAGTCAGTGATTGATTCTGTAAAGTAAAAAAACTACGCCATAGTTTTTAATGGATCAATGAAAGAGAACCTCACGGTTCTCTTTTTTTATGCAATAAGTTTTCTTTTTCCTCCCCTACACTCTTGCATTGATTACCAAAAAGAAAATGTTTGAATGGCTAATTATTATGTTAACCAAAAGCAGAAGCCTACTTACGATTTAATTTTTGCAAAGCAGGCTTATAGGTAGGCACCACGCCTAAGGCTGCATTATAATCTTTCATTGCAGCCGATTTATCGCCTAAGTTTTCATAGCAAACACCACGTTGATAATATGCTTCAACGTAATGTTCATTTGTGCGGATAGCATCGGTATAAAAACCAATTGCATCCTTATAATTTTTACCGATTACTGAATTAATATAGCCAAGATTAAAAAATGCATCGGAATAAGAGGGGTCTAATTTGATGATTGCCAAATAATCAATCGTAGCTTTTTCCAGTTCATTTTTATTCTGATAATAAAGTGCTCGGTTGTATAAAGCCTCAGTAGAGTTTGGATAAACTCTCAACGCATTGTTATAATATTGCAATGCCAGAGAATTAGACCGCACAGCATAAATATTCCCCAGCTGAATGTACGTATCATAATCATCGTTGATCAAATCCAGAACGGTATTGAATGAGGAAACTGCTTTAGCCGTATCGCCCATTTCTTTATAAATGAATGCACGTAATGAATAGGCCTTCGCCAGTTGTTTATCAATTTTCAAAGCTTCATTTGTATAGAGCAAAGCACGTTGGTAGCCTTTAATATAAAAATACAATTCTGCTAACTTTTGATAAGCTTCCTTATTTTGAGGATCTATTTTTACTACACGTTCAAATGTTTCAGATGCTTTTTTAATTTGAAAGGTTTTGAAAGCAACATCGGCTAATACCATGAGGTATTGCGTATTGTTGCTATCTAATTTGGTGGCAGTAAGCAGGTCACTGAACGCTTGACTTTGAACATTTTTCTTGAGAAACAACTGTGCCCGTTGAAAGTAAAGATCGGCTTGCTTAGGATTTTCTACAATGGCTTGATTTAATCCCTCCATACTCTTCGGATTTAAGATCACTTTCTTATCATCCTGATTTGTACTTTTATTTTGACAAGCGATTAAAAAGGTAAAAATCAGGCAAGTAAAAAGAAGTTTTAACGGAATTCTTGTGTGGGTCATAATTTGGAGCACTAAAAAAGCCACAAAACAGTTTTGTTTTGTGGCTATAAAAATAATGAATTAATCTTTGGTATCCGAAGATGAACTATGACATCTTAAACAAACCTAAACTCCGAACAACAATGATCAATTAATTATTCAGTTACTGGTCCGTCTGTCATTAAACTACGAATTTTCGCTTCAATTTCATCCGACAACTCAGGGTTGTCAAGGAATAATTGTTTTACAGAATCACGACCTTGACCCAATTTGGTTTCGCCATAACTGAACCACGATCCTGACTTTTTGATAATACCTTTGTCAACTCCAAGATCGACGATCTCCCCTACTTTAGAGATCCCTTCTCCATACATAATATCAAATTCAGCTAGACGGAAAGGAGGTGCAACTTTGTTCTTCACCACTTTTACTTTCGTACGATTTCCAACAACATTTTCACCGTCTTTGATTTGACCGATACGACGGATGTCGATACGAACAGACGCATAAAACTTTAGAGCGTTACCACCGGTAGTAACCTCGGGACTGCCGAACATTACACCAATCTTTTCACGAAGCTGATTAATGAATATACAGCAACAGCCGGTACGACTGATGGTAGCGGTTAATTTTCTTAGAGCTTGCGACATCAAACGAGCATGAAGGCCCATTTTACTTTCGCCCATTTCACCTTCGATCTCTGCTTTAGGAGTTAAAGCAGCAACGGAATCGATAACGATGATATCAATTGCTCCGGAACGAATCAGGTTTTCAGCGATCTCAAGACCCTGTTCACCATTATCAGGTTGAGAGATCAATAGATTCTCTATGTCAACTCCCAGCTTTTGAGCATAAGAACGATCAAATGCATGCTCAGCATCGATGAAGGCTGCAATGCCACCATTTTTCTGAACACTCGCTATTGCGTGAATCGCTAACGTTGTTTTACCTGAAGATTCAGGTCCATAGATTTCAATCACTCGTCCTTTAGGAAATCCGCCGATTCCTAATGCAATATCGAGCGTAATTGATCCTGTAGAAATGGCTTCAATTTTTTCAATCGGTTCATCTCCTAATTTCATAATCGTACCTTTTCCGTACGTCTTTTCGATCTTATCGATCGTTAACTGCAACGCTTTTAATTTTTCTTTTGCGGATTCTTTTGGTTCTGCCGTAGCCATAGTATAGATAGTTTTAGTTTTTCTGTTCAGACTGCATTACAATCATAATGCGGATATACAAATGTGCTAAATCTTTTGATACGTGAGCCATTTCATTGAAATTTTATCAACAAATTATCCTTCAAAAGTATTAATTTGTTGATAAACAATTATGATTGTGAGATAATCATTATAGAATATCCTCCAAAAAAGAAACAGCCGGCTTACCTCCGACTGTTTCTTCATTCCATTTAAATAAAAAGAGTTGAACGATTCTTTAATTTACTTTTTCGGATTTACCATTTGATTTTATTTGAACTCCGTTACTATCGATTTTCACGAAAGCTTCCTCACCATTTTCATCTTTACCACTAATGTATACACCATTATTATCGATACGGATATGTTGCCCTTTTTTATTGATATGAATCCCATTCTTTCCATCAATCGTATCTTCACTGCCGGTACAATCGAGGCAATTCAACCCTTGAGTCGTCATCTCCCAATTTTTACCTAGCATATCATGATCATACACATTTTGAATATTGTCTACATCATAGATAAAACCTTTCAATGATGGGTCTAAATAGATTTTAGCACCAACAGGAGCTTTAAGGAGTATCTGCACTTTTTGTCCTCTAAACTTATCGAAGCTATCGAGGTGAAAATATTTACTAAAACGGATAAGAGAATCCATTTGAGTTACAGAGTACGAAATATGGCTTGCATTTTCCGACGCATTCTTTTTAGACGACCCATGAGCGTAAAAAATCTGTTGAACTTCAAATGAGTCAGTTAAACTTTTCACAATATCCATTTTGATATTTCCGGATTGCACATGACCATCTTTATCGCTAAAGTAGAATTCATTATTCCAATCTTCACTATCCCAATCATCATCATAATCTTTTCCGGGATTGTCCATCGATCGGTCTAACTCTAGTCGCACATATTTTTGGCGTGGTTGCGTTATAGGTAAAACTTGGCGAATGCTTGTTCTCTGAGAAAACTCACTTGCAATTCGAATACCGAGAAATATACATACTCCTAAACTGAGCAACCATATTCCTAGAGCTGTGAATCCGAAAATGCGTGAACTTCTTTTGATATTAAATAACATTCGAGCACCGGCATACGCAAGCATTAAGAATGGGATAGCAACTAAAACGACTGCTGCTAAAAAAGCCAATCCAAACTGAAATCCATCAGGGAAAACATGTTGAATAAAGATTGGGAAATGCACACCCGGAATCTTAAACAACACTAAGAGAGAAAAGCAGAGCGCTAAAAACACTACTAGTCCGATGAATAAAAAGAAGACTGCTATTACCTTTCCGATAAACAGAAAGAAAAATTTGATTAATGTTGCGAAGCTTTCAAAGACACGACTAGTCATGGTCGACTTTTTTGATTTACTCCCTTCATTTACATTTTTTTCGATATTACTTATATTTACCGGTGAGCCTCTCATCTTTAATTTTTCTAACGACGAATCAGCTTCCGGAACGATAATCCATAATAAAATATAGAGTATAAATCCAGATCCGAAAACAAAGAATACGAAAGCGAAAAGTAAACGAACCCAAACAGGATCAACATCAAAGTACGCAGCAACACCTGAACAAACACCACCTAATACTTTATCATCCGGATTACGGAATAAACGTTTATTTCCATGTTGATTTTTTTCACTTTCTTCTTTTGGGGAAAAAGTAGAATTACCACTTGAATCGGCCTGACTATTACCTTCCGGTTCATCATTAATTTGATCAGGTCGACCCATCAAATAGGTTACATCTTCAACATCCATCAAAGTAATTACTTGCTTACCGCCGGTAACTCGCTCTTGAAACATTTCAGCAATTCTGGCTTCAATATCTTGCATAATCTCATCACGTCCTTCAGCCGAGGTGAAATGTAGACGGATCGATTCCAGATAGGATTTAAATTTTTCGTAGGCGTTTTCATCAATATGAAAAACGATGCCTCCAATATTAACTGTTACGGTCTTATTCATGATGATCTATTTTTTGAGTGGTAAGATTTACTGCTTCGACTAATTCATTCCAGGTAAGACGAAGTTCTTCTAAAAATTTACTTCCAAGCGGTGTTAATGAATAATATTTGCGCGGTGGACCAGATTTACTTTCTTCCCAGCGATACTGAAGTAATCCGCCATTTTTTAATCGCGTGAGCAGTGGGTAAAGTGTTCCCTCCACTACGATTAACTTTGACTGTTTCATTCTTGCAATAATATCGGAAGGATAAACTTCTTCGACCGACAAAATTGAGAGAATGCAAAACTCCAGTACTCCTTTGCGCATTTGAGCTTGGGTATTCTCTAAGTTACTGCTCATTGCTTTTATTTTAGATGGTTATTAATAAATTTATTTATTGAAAGATTTTGGCACTATGGTGCTACAAAGCTTACAGTCAATTAATGGATTACTTTTTATTGACCTTACGCTCCGTGAATCAAGATTGGAAGAATAAATTGTTCCTTTCCCAATTATTTTTGAAAAACTATCTCCTGTGCTTCCTGAAACAATAATTCTACCTTCACCCTTTATCATCAATCCTAGAGTAAGCGCTCGAACATCCATTTTGATGGTTCCATTTCCATTTACTTTCATTAGAAGTACATCAGAGTTAATAACGCCACGAGCATAAACTCTTGCATTACTATTTACCTCAATAAGATTCAATTCTTTCGTTGAAATATAAATGGTAACCGGATTAGAATTAGTTCCATAAATTGAAAGCGTTCCATTTGCAACTTCGGTGGTTGTAGCTTGTACATCTTTTTTGTCGCCTTCAATTCTGATGGCCGTTCCTTCTTCTTGAGAAACAATTACGTTGGCAGTTGAATTAATAATGATTGATGAAAAATCTTTTAGAGATCTGCTATCGTTTGCAAACTCAACGGAGTCGCTGCTTGCATAAACGTATCCTGTGAGCGAGATCAGGATGGTGGCTAAAAACAATTTTGTTTTCATGACTTGATTTTTTTAAAGTGAAAAATGAACAATCTTTTAAATTTTGCTTAGCAAAGATATGTTCATTCTAAGGTATTATGCAATACATAGTACTAAATATTTTCAAACATATAAGTTAATATATTGGTTTTCAACATAATAATTTTCAATAAAATTTAAAACACAGTCCATTTTTCAACTTTTATAACCAAAATAATTCAGAACTTGACACCACTTAGCATCATAAAAGCACCAAAAAACAATCGAATACTTCAGTAAATTTCCATTCAATGAAGATCAGAATTTCAATTTATACACTACTACTCTGCTTGGTTTTCACTTCATGTTATGAAAAGGACCATCAGAAACATGAACAACTTACGCTATTGTTTGATGGCAATTCTATTCCTAATGGATACCTTTTAAAGCATCCATATCCGGAACTTATCCGCGATAAATTAAAATGTAAAATTATCAACGTAAGTGTTGGTGGTCAAACCACACTCCAGATGATCAAAAACATTAAAGCAGTAAATAAAACAGAATGTGATCTATTAATCGTCGATGAAATTTCGAATGATCTTTTTTTCAAAGCTTCTGCCAACGAAGCATATGATCATATAAAACAGTATTGTACTTTGAGTGAAAAAAAATGCATTATAATTACACCAACGCCGAGAGAAAATCAATTCACTCCTATTGATTTTGAATCGAATCGACAACAAGTAATTTCATTGTTGAAGCATGATTTTAAGAACGAGAAAAACAAATTTGTAATGACTAACTCAAGCTATGCTATAGGATTAATTGACCTTTCGCAAGATTCATTAATTGGTTTTCCGTTTTCAGATACGAATAGAGTCTATTTTCAAGATCAGTGCCACCATACTGAATTGGGTAATATGAGACGAGCAGCTATTATTGCAAACGGAATAAAAGTTATTATTGATACCGAAAAAATAAAATAATTCTTACATGAATTAGTCAATCAATTTTGAGGTGGAATATATTTTTCACGACTTGGAAAATAGGTGTCACGTATTTTCAGAAAATATTTTTCTATACTGAAGGTCATAAAAAATCCTAACAGCACACTTAGAACAGAAGTAAATACAAAAATCACAAAAGAATGTGATGTTATTTCATACGATTTAAGTAGATTCTCGATTTGAATATTCACAAAAGAATGAATGATATAAATTGAATACGAGCAATACCCAATTCTACTCACCACCGCCACCACTTTAGTATTGAAATATTTATTTAATTTTTCATTGATGTTTTCGGTGATCAAAACATAAGTTAGAATAATCCCAAACGAAAGATAAAGCATCGTGAATCCGAATGTTTTTGCGAAAAAGGAAGGAATACTATCTATAAAAGGTGTCCAGATTAAACCGGCAACACAAATTATTAGTAGTTTTATTTTATTTCTATTAAAAATAGTTATTAATTTATTTTTGTTGAAATGAAACAAATACGAGATCAAAACACCAAAAAGTAATGAGTCAATTCGTAAATGCGTCATAGTAAAATTAAAGGCGACATACGAAGGAAAAAAGAAATTGCTTGCCAACCTGAGAAAGAGTATGAAGAAAAGTATAGCAATCAATCTATTTTCGAAAACTTTCTGCTTTACTGAATCACTATTTGATTCTTGATTTACTGTACTATTTTTAAAATATTTCCATAAAAAAAATGACAAGCCGAAATAAAAGTGTTCTTCGATAGCTAATGACCAACTTGGCGGATTAGCATAGCCAAAGCCTGTATAATAATTTTGTGTAAAAGTTAATTCAGAAATGATTTTATTTAAATCATAATGACCACTCATCAAAAGTGGGATTAAGTAAACAAAATAAAATAGATAATAGATCGGATAAATTTTAAATCCACGTCGGATCAAAAACCTGCCAGGTTGAATTTTCCCATATTTAATGTGTTCTCGAAAAAGCAAACCGGAAACAAGAAAACCACTCAACACAAAAAAAAGATCCACCCCTATCCAACCCATACATTGCAGAAAATGATTGAATGGTTGATGTCTGACCAATACCAGCAGAATTGCAATACCTCTTAAAAAATCTAATTCACGCAGCCGGTAATTTTTGATCATCTTAAACTATTTCATCCGTTTTATTTCTGTTGTTTAATTTTTGCACGAAGTTTTATCATTTTCTCCTATAAGCAAAACTATAGTTTTTAGATTCACCAACAAAATAAATGATATTCATACAAAAGCAATCTTCGGCAAATTCAACAAAAGCAAAACCGCCGGAGAGTACGTAACACTAATTCCTTAATGAAAATTAATGTTGAATGATTACTTTAATTGTTTTTGAAGAGGACTTAGTTTTGAACTGTCCTAAATAAATACCTGACGGAATTTCCACAGTAGAAATACTTTCATGATTATTAATAGTAGTAGCTTTTAATTCCTTTGAAAGAATTTCTTTTCCCTGCATTGAATAGAGCGTGAAATAAGAACCGACACCACCATTGAGTTGATAATTGATAATCAATTCATCGACGGCAGGATTTGGATAAATACTAGCTTTCAATTCGTTGTTCTCTCCTACTTTCAAATTATAAGCGGGCAATTCAATCGACCATAATGTTGGCGTGCCTCCAAAACCAACTTCTATCAAATACAATACATTACTATCTAAAACCATATCGACCGGATGTGGAAATCCGCCTGCAATTCGAGTAGCATGAAACGTATAGTTATCGTTTACCGAATCTTTTTCCATTTCTAGGTGCAGAATATCTTCGCCCGGGTCACCGAAAGGAGCAAGTAAAGTTGAATAACCGGGAAACAATGAATCGCCACGTGTATAACATGTAACAAAACCCTGACCTCTGAATTGACCATCGAGAATACTGTCTTTGTCAAACACTAAACCGAGTGGCGATCGATGAGCGGTAAAACTACTTACAGTTCCACCTTGATCACTTGCGTCCATAATCATTCCATTGGTAGTATCTCTATACTGATCACCATCTGGACCAAAATTCAAACATGGAGAAGAAAATATTAATCCACTAGGCGGCTGCGGAAAGAGTGAATCGTTCGTAAAGAAACCTTGCACCCAGCTGGTTGAAGTATGATTGATCATGACATCAGTCGAAGAATCGAAGCCGGGAAATTGTTGAGGGTTAATTTCGGTACCCATGATCCAAGGAAAGCCGTAGTGATGTTCGGCACGAATCCAGTTTAATTCATCGTCCATATCTCTGTCACCCGAATTTTCTGCTCCGAACAAATCGCCGTTGCTATTGTACGCAAAGTCATACGTGTTTCTTATTCCTCTACAAAGAACTAATTGTTGTGCATCCAAAGCAAGTGAATCGTCGGGAATAACTAAGCTGTCAGCATCAATTGGAATTTTCAAAATACATGAAGTAAAAGATTTATTCCGAATACCCGGAAATAAACCATAGCGCGTTTGAATTTCACCATGATCGCCACGAGCACCGCTACAAACATAAATCGAATCGCCTGTTTGATTAACAATTGATCCACTGAAGAGGTGATCAAAATAATCGGCTGTTTCATAGGGATCAGAAAGAGCAACGACATTCCAAATTCTGCTTCCGTCCGGCTGAAGTTTACCACGTGAAACAATTCCTCTTGTAAAAGGAGAATTGGAATTGATATTACCATTAATAAATATAGAAGAATCTTTAAAGCACATACCTTGTACGTAGGTTATGCCATGGAGATTAGAATCTGCCACAAGCGAGTCATACGCATTAGAACCATTAGGACGGATTACTTGATATACATTTCCGGAATAAGTACAATAGAAAAGTGCACCACTAATCGGATCTTTATCTAAGCGAGTAACTCCTAAGTTAACCGACATTAATCTATTTATTGAAACATCAGGACGTAATGAATACGGAATCGGCTGGCTATAGCCCGATAGATGAAAAATTAAAGTCAATAATAGTAAAAAGTAAACATTTGCTTTCATAGTTGTGGTTTTGTTAAGTTGAAATAAAAACGGATTGGAACGAAATCTAACGTTCAAAAATATGAATAAGAATTCAAGTTAAAGAATATATTTGAAAGACCAAAGCGTCCATAAAAAAAGCTGCCTTTGTGAGAAGGCAGCTTTTAAATTTTTACTAAAAGGGGTATTATTTCCCTTTAATCGATATTAATTCAACATCGAAGATCAACGTTGAATTGGCCTCGATTTTCGGTCCTGCAGCACGATCGCCGTAAGCAAGAGTCGAAGGAATAAATAGTTTGTATTTAGACCCTACCTTCATTAATTGAAGAGCTTCAGTCCATCCTTTAATTACAGCACCAACAGGAAATTCGGCCGGTTCTCCTCTTTCGATAGAAGAATCGAAAACAGTTCCATCGATCAATGTTCCGTTGTAGTGAACTTTAACAGTATCGTTTGCTGTTGGCATTGGACCGGTACCTTCTTTTACAACTTGATATTGAAGTCCATCAGGAAGTTCAACAATTCCAGGCTTCTTTTTATTTTCTGCTAGGAATTTCTTTCCAATAGATTCATTAGCATCACCTTTAGCTTTAGCCTTATTTCCTAAATACGACTGAATAACACCTTGAGATTGGGCAGAGTTCAACATTAAGCTATCACCTTTTATAGCACTTTGGATAGCTGCTTTTAATACGTCAAGATTCAAAGAATCTAAACCGTCTTTTTTCATGTTAGTACCGATAGAAATACCAATTGCATAAGCAACAGAATCAACGGTAGACTTAAGGTTTACAGAAGATTTTCCTTTCTGACCTTGGCAAGAAAACAGCGTTGCAATACTAAAGCAAGCTGCGAGTGCAAGAACTTTTTTGTTCATAGTTTTTATTATTTGGAGGGCGCGAAGATAGAAAAACTTCATGAGTGACCATACTAAACTCACTTTTTAAAGAAAAAACTTTATATAATCTTCATTCTACCTATTATTTACGATCGTTATCCATCAAAAATCGTGGATTAACAAAAAGACATGGTTGAATTTGAGGCAAATTCTATATTTGTACCTTCTTAAACAAATTTGTGCCGCGCGTCCTCTCCATAATCAACCGACTTAATTTAGGTGGTCCTGCATTTCATGTAGCCATTTTAACAAAATATCTTTCTCCCGAATTCGAGGTTTTGCTGGTTGCCGGTACAAAACAGGATTCAGAAGAAAGTTCAGATTACATCGTTCAAGAGATGGGGCTGAACTTTGAGAGCATACCCGATATGCATAGGTCGTTGAATCCATTCAAAGACTATCGTTCTTACAAAATGCTAAGAAAGATGATTCGAGAATTTAAACCGGACATTGTTCATACACATGCAGCAAAAGCCGGAGCTTTGGGACGATTAGCAGCCTTGCATGAAAACGTTCCGGTAATCATTCACACTTTTCATGGTCATGTATTTCATTCCTATTTTTCTAAATTCAAGACTAAAATTTTTTTATTGATAGAACGATATTTAGGAAAGCGAAGTTCTGCTATTATTGCGATAAGTGAACGACAAAAAAAAGATCTCGGGTATAAATATTCGATTTGCAAGCCTTCTAAAATCAATATGATACCGCTTGGTTTTGACTTGCGAAAGTTTACTGAAAAGGTAAATGAAAAAAGAAAAACATTTCGTTTAAAATACATGTTGGAAGATGATGAAATTGCTATTGGTATTATTGGTCGTTTAGTACCTGTAAAAAACCATCCATTGTTTCTAGCAAGCATAGCGCAGGTATTAAAAAAGACCGATAAAAAAGTAAGAGCTTTTATTATTGGCGATGGAGAAAGCAGAGAGCTACTGTTTACGGAAGCAGAAGCAAATAATTTAGACTACACTTACTTTCCTAAAAATCCAAGAAAAGCTACAGTTACCTTTTGCTCATGGATCAAAGATATTGATATAGCGATTTCAGGATTAGACATTGTGGCAATGACGTCGTACAATGAAGGAACTCCGGTAAGTTTGATTGAGGCCCAAGCAGGAAATAAAGCTGTGATTTCAACAAACGTAGGAGGAATTGAAAATGTAGTATTGAAAAACGAAACAGCACTTTTAGTTGACAGTAATAATTATTTAGAGTTTGGAGAACAACTACTTAGATTAGTTGACGATGAAGAATTGAGAACAAGGCTCGGATCGAATGGTTGGGAATTCGTTAGAGAAAAGTTTCACTTTACACGAATGATCAAAGAGGTTTCGCTTCTCTACAAGCAATTATTGGCAAAAGCAAAGCGGCGTTAAAAAAGAGTTTAGTTTTCATTTTAAAGTTCTATTTTTGTTCACTACTCAATCAAATGTACAGACTACTCATTCTTCTTATTTTTCTGACATCCTGTGGAGGATTAACGCCCAACAGAATGTTCAAGACACCATCCAAATACCAGTTTGCTACTGATTCTCTCAATTCAAACAAGCCTATTGTTTATATTATTCAGCCGGGCGATAAAATTGAAATGCACATTTACAGCAATAATGGCTTTAAATTAGTCGATCTGACCCAATATGAAAAAACCATGTCGGCCGATCCAAATAGTGGTAATAGCACGCTTACGTATGTTGTAGATAGAGACAGCACAGCCAAATTCCCGGTTATTGGACGCGTTCCGGTAATTGGAATGAGCATAAGAGAAGCAGAAACGAAACTCGAAAATCTCTACTCGAGGTATTTCAACGACCCTTACGTTACAGTGAATATTACAAATCGAACTGCACTTGTTTTCTTAAATGACCAAGGCAGAGGAACTGTGGTTCACCTTGTAAACGAAAACACAACATTATTTGAAGCATTGGCATTAGCCGGCGGAATTGGTGAGTTAAGTAAATCGTATAGCATCAAAATATTGAGAGGAGATCCTAGAAATCCGGAAGTATTTAAAGCAGACTTGTCTACTGTTGAATCTTTGAAAAACTCTCAGTTAAGAATTTTATCGAACGATATCATTTATATAGATGCCGGATCAAGATTTTCAAAGCGTATATCAACAGACGTCGTACCTTTAGTAAGCTTAGTTTCTGCTGTCATCTTAATTTTGAATATTAAAAACCTGACGAAATAAGATGGGAAGAAAAAAAATATCGCATATCAACGAAGAGTTCGATTTAAAACTTTTTGCGATTATCGTTAAGAAATATTTCTTTATGCTTATCGCAATTCTATTTATTTCGTTTACAGGAGCAATAATTTACTTACGATACACACATCCGGTATACCAATCGGAATCGGTTATAAAAATTGGAACAGTAAACAATGCGAATGCAATTTTGAACATTCAAAATCCTTCGTTTAATGATGCGATGGGAATGGGTGGAAATAATTTAGCAGGAAGTATTGAATTGCTTCGTTCAAAATTAATGTTTCAACGAGTGTTGGTTCAAATGCCATTGGACGTGAGTTATTACTCGCAAGGAAATGTATTAGACTATGAGTTATATACTCAAACACCATTTGAGATAAGCTTTATGATGACCGACTCTGATTTTTATGGAGTTCCATTTTATTTAAGTTTTGTGTCTGATTCAAAGTATGAAATGAAATATAAGTTTCACGAGCAAGTAGTATCAGGAATTTATAATGTAGACCAATGGTACAATTTGCCCGGAATAAAATTGAACAATAAAATTCGCAACTATAAGGCAATTGAAGTACAGCAGAAAAAAATAAAACAAGATCCTTTCTATTTCCGTATTAATAATCCTGCAAGTTTAGTTGATCAATTTTACAATAATATGTCTGTTGTTCTTACTAATCAGTTTGCGCAAACGGTAAAACTTTCATTTAAAGATAGGAATCCACAAAAATCAGCTGACTTTGTAAACACTATGGCTGCTGAGTATGATAGTTATGTGAAAGAAGATAAATCGACCGGAGCAAACAGGTCAATTGATTTCATTAATGAAACACTTAATTCCATTGACAGTGAATTGAGAGATTCTGAAAAGAGACTAGAAATATTTAAGCAAACAAACAAAGTAAGTTTACCAACGCAGAATGGTCAGGATGTATTGAACCGAATTAACGGATTAATTGACCAACGAACAGAAATGCAATTAAGCATAGCAGTGTTGTTGCGATTGGAAAGAGAAATAGGACTCAACAAACAAGTAGATCAAATAATTCCATTGATTGCCGGAACAGTTACTGATGATCTGGTAAAAGAAATGGTAAAACGAATTCAAGATCTTGAAGACAGAAAAAACAATTTAGAATTTCAGGCAACAGCGGAGAATTCGGCCATGATTGCCATGGAAAAAGAAATCATGCGTCAACGTAAAATGCTTTCAGATGCGATTTTTAATTCGAAGAAATCGATTACAGAAAAAATAAAAAGCATTGATGATAAGATCGATGAATTTGAAAGTGCGTTTTCCGGCATTCCAAGTAAAGAAGCAGAAATGGCGCGACTTGAAAGATTATACGAAATCAATCAAAAGTTTTATCAGTTATTATTGGAGAAAAAAATTGAGTTTTCGATAACTCGTGCCGGCATTGTAACCGACAACGTAACACTTCAACAAGGAAAAGTTCCGTTGTTTCCAATCACTCCAAATCGTCGATTAATTTTAGCCGGAAGTTTATTAGGAGGTTTTGTTTTTAGCTTCTTGATTATATTCTTCCGCTATCTATTTTACAATGAGATAACATCGTTAGAAGAGATCAATCAGTACACAGATGCATCGATGCTTGGAGTAATTCCAATGTATAAAAATTTGATTCCAATTTCTCAATTGCTTGTAGATAAAAACCCTAAATCAGCTATTTCAGAATCGTTCAGATCGGTAAGAACAAATTTACAGTTTATTAATAGCGATCCAGGCCCTAAAGTGATTGCCATTACCTCCACTATTTCAGGAGAAGGGAAAACATTTGTAGCTATCAACTTGGCAGGAGTTATTGCCTTTTCCGAGAAAAAAGTTTTGATCATTGACTTAGATATGCGGAAGCCAAAGATCCATTTAGGATTCAATTTGGAAAATGTAAAAGGGATGAGTACGATCCTTATTGGTAAAGACACTCCAGAAAACTGTATAAACAAAAGCAGTTTAGCTAATCTTGACTTTATAACGGCAGGTCCAATACCTCCTAACCCATCAGAATTAATTTTGAGTAAGAAGATGGGAGAAGTAATAGAATTACTTAAGTCGAAGTATGATATAGTAATCATTGATACACCACCGATTGGAATTGTAACCGATGGTGTGGAAGTAATTAAGAAAGCAGATTATCCTCTTTACATAGTTCGAACACTTTATTCAAAGCGAGTTTTCTTACAAAACTTAAACAAATTGATTGACGAAAATAAAATATCTAAATTATCAGTGATCTTGAATGGAGTTGATACCGCTCGCTTCAAATATGGATATGGGTATGGGTATGGATATGGGTATGGATATGGATATGGGTATGGATATGGGTACGGGTATTACGATGAAGATTCAAATAAAAAAGTTTTGACTCGTTGGCAAAAAATTAAAAAGAGTTTCTTTATTAATTGATCTTTATGAAAATAACAGAAACACCCATACAAGGAGTTTTAATTATCGAGCCCAAAATATTCTCAGACCAACGTGGATCATTTTTCGAATCCTTCAACGAGAAGATTTTGAAAGATGCAGGCATCAACGAAAGTTTTGTTCAGGATAATCAGTCGGTGAGTAAAAAATCAGTTATCAGAGGACTTCATTTTCAACATCCACCCTATTCTCAAGGTAAATTAGTGCGAGTACTCAAAGGAAGTGTATTGGACGTAATAGTTGACATAAGAAAAGATTCTAAAACGTATGGTCGAAATTATTCAATTGAAGTCAGTGATAAAAATAATTTACAGATCTGGATCCCACCGGGACTAGCACATGGGTTCTCTGTTTTGGAAGACGATTCAGTTTTCTTTTATAAAGTAACCAATTATTATAATCCACTTTCAGAAAGCGGAATTGTTTATAACGACATAAGCTTAAACATAGACTGGAGAGTAAAAGACCCGATAGTTTCTGAAAAAGATCTTGTATTACCAACATTTAAAGAATATTCGTTATCATTCGATTAATTAATTTAGGGACCTATAAAATTAAGTACATACTTAAACCAAAAAAATTTGATCAGATAAATAGAAGATCCGATCGAACAGTAAAAAAATGAACACCGACAATCCAAAATATTACATATTAGTGTATAGCTTATACTTTATAGTATCAGGTGTATTTTCTTTTTTGATAAATAGTTTATTCTTAAAATTTGTAAAATCGTTAGGAATAAGAAATCAGGACGACACAATTATACGTTGGGGATCACAATCAAAACCGGCTGTTGGTGGATTCTCGTTCTATATTATCTTTTTACTATCAATTATCATCTACCCGATTTTCTTTGATAGTAGTCAGGTATTTTTAAACAAGCAGTTCATTGGTGTTCTACTAGCCGGAATGTTAGGCTTTCTATTAGGATTAGCAGATGATGCCTATAACACACGGCCAACATTGAAGCTAAGTACGCAGATTACTTGCGGAATAATATTATTAGTTACAGGTTCAGAAATCTCACTGAGTTATGTAGAAATAATTAACTACATACTTACCATACTTTGGGTGGTGGGAATTATGAATTCGATGAATATGCTGGATAATATGGACGCTATTACTACAACAGTAAGTATTAGCATCATCCTTTCTGCTCTCGCAGTAATGATTTTCCATCACGAATACAATAGTGTATATTTTATTATTATGTTG
Organism: Bacteroidota bacterium; assembly: GCA_031367345.1. GTDB lineage: Bacteria > Bacteroidota > Bacteroidia > AKYH767-A > 2013-40CM-41-45 > JADKIH01. The sequence continues at coordinate 47,361 of JANLPR010000202.1, forward strand.
GGAGTTGTTGCATCATTATTTGGTTTTCTATTTTTCAATTGGCATCCATCAAAAATGTATATGGGTGATACAGGCAGTCAATTTCTAGGAGTGTTTTTAGCTGCAATAAGTATTCGTTATTTATGGAATGCAGAACCACCGAATGGAGAACTTATAAGTGCAAGAAATTTCTTCTTGCCATTAATTGTTTTTATTATGCCGATCATCGACACTACAACAGTTGTGATTAATAGACTTTCTCAAGGTAAAAGTCCATTTGTAGGAGGAAAAGATCATACAACACATGCCTTGGCATATTTAGGATTAAGTGACAGACAGGTTGCCTTGGTTTTTTGGGCTGTTACTTTAATAAGTTTGTTGTTAGTAGTGGTTATGGAAAAGTTTCTTAAACAATGGACGACAGTTTATTCAGTGCTTTTCAGCATTTATTTCTTACTTATGTTTTCCATATTCTTTACTGCTACTTGGAGTGTCAATAAGAAAAAACGATCTGCGTTAAAATAATTAATTCGAAGCTAGTTCAGAGAGTTCATCAATGTAGGATACAAGTTTTCGAACTGCAATACCTCTGTGGCTAATCGAATTTTTCTCCTGATCAGTCATCTCAGCAAAAGTTTGGTTAAATCCATCAGGAAGAAAAACCGGATCGTAACCGAAACCATTTTCGCCTTCCGGAATTTCAGTAATAACACCATCAACAATTCCTTCGAAAATCGTTTCATGGCCATCAATGATCATAGAAATGACAGTTCGGAAATTAGCTTTTCTATTATCAGTACCTTTCAGTTCGGCAAGAACTTTTTGGATATTATCTTCAGAGCGACAAGCAGGTCCTGCAAACCGAGCTGAATAGACGCCTGGTCGTCCGCCGATAGACTGCACTTCAAGACCTGTATCATCGGCAAAACAATTCATTCCGAATTTTTCATAAATATAACGACTCTTGACATAGGCATTTTCTCTGATCGTTTTACCTGTTTCATTAATTTGATCATCGCAACCAATATCTTTGAGACTCAATAATTCAATGCTTTGAGGCAAAAGCAGTTTCATCTCTTTTAATTTGTTCGGATTATTTGTCGCAAATACCAGTTTCATTAGGCTAACCATTAAGCCAACAAAATACTACTTTTCGAATAGAAAAAATAACTTAAAGCACTTTACTAATTCTACCCTATTAATTGGAAAATTCAAAATAAAACAGATCCTATTCACCAAAAAACAACAGAATATACGTTGTGAAATTGAAAAGTAATAAGTTACAGAATAGAAAAATAGTATATTTGAAGACTTACAAAATGATTATGAAAGTTGCCTTAATTACCGGAGTTACAGGACAAGACGGAGCGTATCTTGCAGAGTTCCTTTTAGAAAAAGGATACATGGTTCATGGAATCAAAAGAAGAAGCAGTTTGTTCAATACCGATCGAATTGATCATCTATACCATGACCCACATGAAAAAAATGTTCGTTTTAAATTACACTATGGAGACTTGACCGATAGCACTAACTTGATTCGTATCATTCAAGAAGTACAGCCAGATGAAATTTACAATTTAGGTGCTATGTCGCACGTAAAGGTAAGTTTTGAAATACCAGAATACACTGCCAATGCTGATGGAACAGGAACACTACGAATACTTGAGGCGATTCGCTTATTGGGATTAACTAAGAAAACAAAAATTTATCAAGCCTCTACTTCGGAGCTATATGGACTTGTGCAGCAGATTCCCCAATCAGAGACTACACCTTTTTACCCACGCTCACCTTATGCTGTAGCGAAATTATATGCTTATTGGATAACTGTAAATTACAGAGAAGCCTATGGTATTTTTGCATCCAATGGAATATTATTTAATCATGAATCACCACTGAGAGGAGAAACATTTGTATCTCGTAAAATTACAAGAGGTGTTTCCAGAATCGCTTTAGGGTTGCAGGACCATTTGTATTTGGGAAATTTGGATTCAAAGCGCGACTGGGGCCATGCAAAAGATTATGTTGAAGCTATGTATCTTATTTTGCAACAAGACAAAGCTGAAGATTTTGTAATTGCTACAGGAAAGACAACAACAGTTAGGGATTTTTTAAGAATGTCTTTTGAACATGTAGGGATTGAATTGAAATTTGAAGGCACAGGTACTAGTGAAAAGGGAATTGTAGGCAAATGTAACAATGCTAATTATCAACTACCGATTGGAAAAGCAGTTGTTTCGGTTGATGAAAAATATTTTCGCCCAACAGAAGTAGAGCTCTTACTTGGAGATCCCAGCAAAGCAGAAAAAAAATTAGGCTGGAAACCAAAATATGATTTGCAAATGTTGGTGACTGAAATGATGGAATCAGATTTAGATCTGTTTAGAAAAGATAAATATTTGAAAGAAGGTGGTCATAATGTTAAAAACTACCATGAATAAAAATGACAAAATTTATGTTGCCGGACACAGAGGAATGGTTGGTTCCGCTATTGTTCGACACTTACAAAGTCGGGGGTTTCAAAATTTAATACTCCGAACATCTTCAGAGCTCGACCTAAGAGATCAGAATTCGGTATTTCAATTTTTCAAAAAAGAAAAACCCGCATATGTTTTTTTAGCAGCAGCAAAAGTTGGCGGGATCAACGCTAACAATGTATATCGAGCTGAATTTATTTATGACAACATGGCTATTGAGTTGAATGTAATTGAAGCATCTCGAATAAACCAGGTGAAGAAACTATTGTTTCTTGGTAGCTCTTGCATTTATCCGAAAAACGCTCCACAGCCTCTCAAAGAAGAATATTTATTGTCAGGGAAACTAGAATCAACGAACGAGCCATATGCGATAGCTAAAATTGCCGGCATCAAACTTTGCGAGGCATATTCTGATCAATACGGATGTAATTTCATTTCTGCAATGCCAACAAATCTGTTCGGGCAGAACGACAATTACGATCTAGAAAAATCGCATGTACTTCCGGCACTGATCCGTAAGTTTCATGAAGCAAAAATAAATCAACAACCCAATGTAACAGTTTGGGGAAGCGGCGAACCGTACCGAGAGTTCCTACACGTTGATGATCTGTCAGCAGCTTGTTTTCTTTTAATGGAGAATTATAATGAAAAAGAGTTTGTGAACGTAGGATTTGGTGATGACATTAAAATCAAAGAACTGGCAGTGTTGATTAAAGGAATAGTTGACTATAAAGGGGAGATTTTATTTGATCTTTCCAGACCAGATGGTACTGTAAGAAAACTGATGGATTCAACCAAAATTAGAAAGTTAGGTTGGAGTCCGAAAATCAGTTTAAAAGATGGAATTTCAATGACTTATTCGAATTTTAAATCACAATACATAAGCATCTGAAATTAAAACTTTTGAGTGTTTTTTTTCGTAAGCAGTTAGAGTAAAAATCTACTCCCGGAATTTACCGGTAACGAAAAGAAAAATTTAGATGAACAATCAGTACCTATGGAAAATACTTCCTTTAGCTTTGCTACTAGTGTTATCATTAGCAAACATAAAAGTAAGTGCACAATGTCCGACAGCGTCTTTTTCATTACCGGCATCAGTTTGCGCCGGCAGTCCTATTCCATTTACGAATTCGAGTTTGAATGCATCTTCCTATTTTTGGGATTTTACACCAGGTCATTTCAGTGCGGCAGGCTCTAAAATATCAGATACGCTTTTGCCGACACAATGGAGTCGTGACATCACCGTTGTTGAACAGAACGATACAGGTATCGCCTATTTTGCCTCAGGCAGTTCCAGCAATTTATTCCGCGCTATCTACGCAAATGGTTTTGATCAACCGGTAAGTTACATTCAAGATTTGGGCGACTTGGGAGTATTATACCAACCGACAGATGTTGATTTTTACCAAGAGAATAATGAGTGGTATGGGTTGATGGTTGATTATGGAAATTATTCATTGGTACGTTTTCATTTGGGATCGAGTTTATTGAATACGCCCGACGGAATTACTGTACTTCACACGAATTTGACAAGTAATTTGACAAATCCATGGTCAGTAAAAATAGAAAAAGATTCTTCCGGAAACATTTTTGCATTAGCAACTAATTTTACTGCTGCCAGCTATACGCTTTTCGATTTTGGAACTTCGATATTAAATATTCCAACTCCAAGTACACCAGTTATGATTCCCGGATTATTATCGCGCGTTATGGATGGATTGATCGCGAAAGAATGTGGGAACTACTATGCTTTTTTTGCAGGCTTTAATTCCGGCAGTGTTATCAGAGCCGATTTCGGTACATCATTAAGTAACGTTCCTATTTTTACAACATTAATTTCCGATGGAACACCATCCGATTTTGCTCTTGTAAAAGATAGTGCCAGTTGGAAATTAGTATATACTAATTGGAGTAGTTCAGATATTAGAAAATATGATTTAGGAAATTCTTTGGGGAATAATTCTCCTACACCATTAGGAACTGAAAATTATGGCGGCACAAATTTGAAAGGAATAGAAATAATTCGAAAAGGAAATTCGGAGATAGTCCTGATTCAAAACAGTGGAAGTTTCAACATACAAGCAATAAAGTATGAAAATAATACTGACGTTTCATCGGCTATCAGTACCGATAATACCCCCACAAATATCAGTTTCAATTCAGCCGGAATACATCCGATATCGTTAACGGTATATGATCAATTTGGAAACTCATCAACGCAAGTTCAACAAATACAAGTTATCAATTCACCGATAAGTAATTTTACAATTTCCAATTTATGTTTTGGCGATTCTACCTATTTTACCGATTCTACAATCATAGCATCGGGTAATGTTACATCATGGAGTTGGGACTTTGGCGACGGGATTATTGATACTCAAATCAATGCTGTGCACCAATATACTTCCGTAGGACAATTTACCGTTACATTGACAACAGGTTCAGGTTTGTGTTATAACACAAGATCTAAAACGATTACAATATCACCAAAGCCTACTGCTAATTTTATGTCAGCAACAGGATGTTCAAATACTCCACTATCTTTTGTAGATCAATCAACAATTGCCAGTGGTACTCTTACACAATGGGTATGGAATTTCGGTACCGGCGACACTTCTATTTTACAGAATCCGAATTATACTTATAGCACCGGAGGAAATTATCTTACATCCTTAATAGTAATTAGCGATGCAAACTGCAGTGCTTCTTATTCATCGAATCAAGTAATTTTGTCATCGCCGATAGCAATTTTTTTGCCATTGAATACATGTCTAGGACAAGCAACAAACTTTAGTAATCTCACTAATGCGAACGGATCATCGATTACAAATTACAATTGGGATTTTGGAGATGGGAATTCAGATACTTCAGCATCACCGACACACAATTTTGCAAATAGTATTTCAAACTATCAAGTGATATTGACTGTGACGGCAGCGAATGGTTGTAATGATACGCTTGTAAAAGATATTCGTATCAGCAATATTCCAACAGCCGGATTTAGTGTCCCAACACCATTGTGTCAATCCAACAATGTACAATTTACAGATCTGTCTTCGGTTGTTGGCGATACCTTAAATTTTTGGCATTGGGATTTTGGTGATGGAACAACAGATACAATTTCTGCGCCGAACCATATTTTTACTCAACCAGGAAATTACATGGTGACACTGATTGCCTACTCACCGTCCAGTTGTGCCAGCAGTCCATCTCAACAAACAGTGAGTATTATACAGAGTCCTATTGCGGCCTTCAGTAATACTACTACATGCTTGGGCTTATCAACCAGCTTCACGAATTTATCTACACCAGCGCCGGGAAGTTCAATTGCATCATACATGTGGCATTTTACTGCGAACGATTCATCATCATTTGCGACTACATTTTTCACCTTCAATTCACAACTAAATTATCCGGTTACTCTCCTAGTTACATCACCGGAAGGCTGTACATCTCAAGTACAGCAAACAGTACAGGTTCACCCGCAACCAAATGCTAATTTCAGTACAATACTTCCTTGCAGTAAGCAAGCTGTTCAATTCACTAATCAAAGTACGACAGATTCATTGAGTAGCATTACACAATATTCATGGAATTTCGGAGACTTTTCTAATCCCGGCACTAATTTATCTGCCTTACAAAATCCATCACATACGTACGATACATCAGCCAATTTCACTGCTTCACTAATTGTAATTACAAATTTCGGCTGCAGTGATACGATAATAAAAAACATACGTGTAAACCCCTCAGCGCCGGTGCAGTTTACCTACTCACCTACTTGTTTTGGAGACCTCATGACTTTTTTCAATCCGGGTTCTACGTTAGATAGCACCTACTTATGGAATTTTGGCGACGGACAAACAAATATTTTGAAAGAGCCTGCTCATTATTATTCATCGGCCAGAAACTATCAGGTAACATTAAATGTGACCACTTCGAAAGGTTGTGTTTCGACAGCGAGCAAGCAAGTATCGGTAAGTCCAATTCCGGTTCCGGCATTTTCTACACCTGCCGGATGTAAACAAGCAGATTATACTTTCATCGATAACTCAACTGTTTCAACAGGTACAATTTCAAGTTATAAATGGAAAATTACCGAGGGTAATATCAATCTTACGGGTCAAACAGCGAGTAATGTATTTTCAGACACAGGAACATATCACGTTACACTCACAGTAAAAAGTGATATTGGATGTTCAAAATCGCTGATGCACCCATTTACAATTCATGGGCTGCCAACTGCAAATTTCAGTTTCAATCCACAGTATGGGAATCCTCCGCTAGAAGTAAATTTTATTGATCAATCAATTGGAGCGTCCTCGTATGCGTGGAATTTTGGAGTAGATACAAGCATGAATTTCTCGCAAAATCCTACCTATTCTTATAACGATACCGGCTTATTTCAGATTAATCATATAGTGACCAGTCAGTTTGGCTGCAAAGACAGCATTAAGAAAAGCATTTATGTAAATCAGCCGATCCTCGACATAGCCATAACAGGCGATTCATCCTATATCTCCGGCGATTATTTTTATATTGTAACACGACTCACAAATTTAGGCACATTGGAAATTAACAATGTGATGCTAGAAGCGCGTTTAGGAGATGGTAATTCTATTAGAGAACAAATGGTTAGGACAATTTCCAGTGGAATTGCAGGCAATCAAACGTATAAGTTTAGTGCAGCCTTCCATTTATCGGAAGGAATTAATACAGATTACTACTGCGTTAAAGCGATTGATCCAAATAATCTCCCTGATAATAACCTTTCTAACAATGAAAAATGTTTTTCAAAAAAATCTGACATATCGGTTATTAATCCATATCCCAATCCTGTAACCGACGAATTCAATTTTCGAATCGTAACACCATATACATCGCAAGTGTTGATTACACTGTATGATCAAATAGGACGAAAGCTTAAAACGATCAATGACGGCCAAATTCTGAAAGGATATTCCGATTATAACGTAGATGTAAAAGACCTCTTAGACGGAATCTACAATTTACAGATTATTTTCAATGAAAAAATCTATTACCGTCAGATAATCGTTGCTCACACGATAAAATAAGTCGTTCGTAAAAGAAGTCAACATTTTACACCTCTTTCTTGATAAAAAGTGGGATTTCTTGTAAGTTTGCGTAAACGCAGCTTCTATGGAATATGAAATCAAACCTGCAAAAGGTTTGCAATTCAATATAAAGGAATTATGGGATTCTCGTGAGCTGATTTATTTTTTCACTCTAAGAGATATAAAGATCAAATACAAACAAACTGTACTTGGAGCTTTATGGGCTATCTTGCAACCATTTTTATTGATGATTATCTTTACTGTTTTTTTCTCACAGCATTTAGACATAAGTGCATATAATATTCCATATCCGGTTTTTGTTTTTTCCGGTTTAATTTTGTGGAATGTTTTTGCAACAGGAATTTCAACGGCGGGAAACAGCATGATTGTGAACGCAAACATAATTAAGAAAATATATTTTCCACGTTTAATCATTCCTATTTCCGGAGTGTTAGGAACGCTAGTTGATTTTAGTATGACATTGATTATGTTCCTGGGAGTTTTACTCTATTACCTTCCATCCTTTTCAGTATTTCATATGCTTATTGCATTACCCTTATCACTTTTAATTACACTCTTAACTACATTTGGAGCAGGATGCTTATTGGCAGCTTTGAATGTAAAGTACAGAGACTTCCGATATATCATTCCTTTTATGATTCAAATTTTACTGTTCTTAACACCTGTTATTTATCCCGTAACTATTATTAAAAACAAATTAGTCGCTACCCTACTCCAACTAAATCCGATGAGCGGAGCAATTGAAATCTTGCGCAATTCAATCAATGGAAATTCTACCGATATTGTTGTTATAGGTCAGTCGCTTTTAATTTCTCTAACACTATTCTTTATTGGTCTTACATATTTCAGGAAGACAGAATATTATTTTGCTGATATCGCCTGATGAAACCAATACTAGAAGTTCAAAATATTTCCAAGAAGTTTAAGATTTATCACGAGTCTTTACCTTATGAATCGTTGCGTACTAAACTTGCCAATCCATTTAAGTTTTTCAGCAGTAAAAAAGCAGAAGAATTTTGGGCCTTAAAAAATATAAGTTTCACGGTGAATGCGGGAGAGAGTATTGGTATTATCGGAAAAAATGGCGCCGGAAAATCGACCTTATTGAAAGTGCTATCAAAGATTACACCACCTACAGAAGGTAAAATAATTTCGCGCGGAAGAATTGCTTCGTTACTTGAAGTTGGAACAGGTTTTCATCCGGAATTGACTGGAAGAGAAAATGTTTTTTTAAACGGCTCTATTTTAGGAATGAAAAGAAAAGAGATCGTTGATCAATTTGATGCCATTATCGATTTCTCGGGAATAGAAAAATTTCTCGACACACAACTAAAGCATTATTCAAGTGGTATGCAATTGCGTTTAGCCTTTGCAGTTGCCGCTTTTTTAAATCCCGAAATAATGATCATTGATGAGGTGTTAGCTGTTGGAGATGCTGATTTTCAAAAAAAGTGTATCGGAAAAATGGAAGGAGTGACGAGAAGCGGAAGAACAATACTTTTTGTTAGTCATCAAATGGGATTAGTAAATCAATTATGTTCCCGAGGCCTTTTAATGCATAATGGTGAAATAATAATAAGCGATAAAACAGATGTAGTTACTTCAAAATATCTTTCTTTCGATTATCAAGAAACAGAGAACATTTACCTTCATGATCAGAAATTGACTGCGGGTAAAGAACTTTTTATTGAAAAGGCATTTACACTTGATCAATTTGGCAAACCCAATTCTGTTATAGGTTTTAACGAAGAAATAAAATTGCAATTAACAATTGCTTCCAATCGATCGATCGATGATGAGTTAGTTTCGGTAGCGCTTCAAGACAAATACGGAAACAGGATCTTTACTATCCATAAAAAACTCATTGAACTACCATTCAGCAATGGTAAATACATTGGAACAATAGTTATTCCATCTTCTTTAATAGCTCCGAATATTTATGGATTTCATTTTGCAGTTGTTAAGAGTGATGGGAAAGTTTATGATATTCAAGAAGGCCAATGTAGAATTCGAGTTGCAGATACAGGTACACCATTTTCACAATATGAAGGAAAAGATTATGGTCACATAATACTAGCTTGCAAGTGGGAATAAATAAACTAAAATTATAAATGAAAATAATTCAAAAACTTACTAGTTTATTTCGTTCAATACCATCGAACCAGTCGCACTCAATACATGCATTTGGAGAAGGTACAATTATAAAAGGACATATATACCAGACAGATAACAATTCAACAATTACAATAGGAAAGAATTCATTGATAGAAGGAACGCTTACCACCTATACTCCACATGCAAAAATAATAGTTGGAAATAATGTTTTTATAGGAAGCAATTCATTAATTGGTTGTGCAGAAAAAATAGAAATAGGAAATCATGTGTTAATTTCATTCGACTGTATCATACAGGATTCCGACACCCATCATTTAGACCCGAGCAAAAGGAAGAATGACACGATAGATTGGATGAATGGAAATAAAAATTGGGTTGGTTTACCAACATCACCTATAAAGATAGGGAACGACGCTTGGATAGGTGCAAGAAGTATTATTTTAAAAGGAGTACAAATAGGAGAAGGTGCAGTAATTGGTGCAGGTTCATGTGTAACAAAAGATGTAGCACCTTATACTGTAGTAGCAGGGAATCCGGCGAAATTCATTAAAAATATTGAACAACTATGAGCGCAATCCTACCACTTTTTATTCGTAGATTTTATGTTCGCACAAAATGGTTTTTGAAAAACTACAAGCATATCGAAGATAATTCTGCTCTTTTCAAAGCTATTTACGGTCCACCGGTTTACAATACTGATGGTCTCGCTACAAGTACAAATTGCGATTTTATAGATGATAAAAAATTTGCGAGCGCATATCAATGTGCAAAAGACACAAATCCATGGGCCAATTTTACATTAATGTGGCGGATTCATGTGGTGTGTTGGGCAGCGGACTATGCTAAAGTATTAGAAGGAGATTTTGTAGAATGCGGAGTAAATACAGGAGCATATGCCAGAGCAATCATCGATTATACAGATTTCAATTCGTTGAACAAAACATTTTACTTGATGGATACGTTTTCAGGTTTAGATTCTAAATATGTAACTGATGAAGAAAAGAAAATTGGAATACTAGATTACTCCTATCGAGACACCCATGAAGAAGTAAAAAAAACTTTCGCAGATTTTAATACCAAGATTATTAAAGGAAGTATACCTGAAACATTAGAGTTATGCGACACACAGAAAATAAGTTATTTATCGATAGACATGAATAACGTAGTACCGGAAATAGCTGCATTAAATTATTTTTGGGATAAGATTACTAAGTTTGGAATAATAGTATTAGACGATTATGGTTTTCCGTTGCACATCAATCAAAAAATAGCCTTCGATCAATTTGCTGCTTCTGTAGGGCATGAAATACTACGTCTACCAACCGGACAGGCAATAATAATTAAAACACACTGACCTATGCGGATCATCATTATTGGATCGAGGGGATTTATTGGATCGCATCTTACCACTTTTTTCAAACTAAAAGAGGGTAATGAAATTACGGGGTGTGATATCAAAGTAGATGATCAGGATAAACATTATTTCCAAGTAGATAAAATGCATCCGGACTATTCTAAAATTTTTAAAGACACACAATACGATGTTTGTATTTATGCCGGTGGAAATGGAAGTGTTCCTTATTCAATTGAACGTCCTGATGTAGATTTTCACTTGAATACCCTTCTTGTTGATTTATTGCTTGAGAATATTAAAGCCTTTCAACACAACTGTAAATTTGTCCATATCTCAAGTGCAGCAGTTTATGGATCAGTAGAATCACTTCCAATAACAGAGGCTTCAGAAGTGAAACCAATGTCACCCTATGGTTGGAATAAATATTTAGCTGAAATTATTTGTAAAAAATATTATTCACTTTATAATGTCCCGACAATAAGTTTACGAGTGTTTTCAGTTTATGGAGAAGGTTTGCGGAAACAACTTTTTTGGGATATGCATCAAAAACTAGAAAAATCGAATGAAATTACACTCTATGGAACAGGAAATGAAAGTCGTGACTTCATTTATATTTCAGACCTTATTAATGCATTCGATATACTCATAAATAAATCTAAATTTCAAGGAGAAGTCTATAATGTAGCTTCAGGCATCGAAAATTCCATCAAAGAAGCGGCAGAAATTTTTGCAAATAAAAAAGATTCAACTATTAAAATAGTTTTTGGAGGAGAAACCAAAGCAGGCGATCCAATAAATTGGAGAGCTGACATTTCGAAGATAAATAAATTAGGATTTACAGCGCAAGTAAATTTAGAATTGGGTTTACAAAATTATACTAAGTGGTTAAAAGAAAACGCATAGCACTAAACTATCAAGCTGATTATGATTTTTCAGCCGGTATTGTCATTTACATTCAGAATCTAATTAAGGGATTTGCAATGTTGAATGACAATATACAACCGGAATTACTAATTATCCATTCAGAAAAATCGCCTATAGATGAAATTAAAGAGCTCAAGTATAAGTACATTAATTTTTATTGTCATAGGCCAATTGGTCAAACAATACTAAAAAGAATAGTTAATAAAATTAGCAGAATCATTTCCGGCAAAAATTTGATAAGGAGGTATCAATTTCCTGGGGAGTCGACACTGCTCTATCCATTTGTAGATTGCGATGAAACTTGGCATTTTAAAAATAGAATTTATTGGAAACCTGATTTTCAGGAAATGTATTATCCGAATTTTGTATCGAAAGAAGAACTAAAATATGTACATGATTATTTAAATATTGTACGAACAAATCCTAACTACGAATTAGTTTTCAGTTCTGAAGATTCAAAGAATGATTATAAAAAATTCTTCAGTCCTTATACTAATAAGTTAAGCGTGTTGCGATTTGTATCAATATTGCCGGATTTACCTATAATTAATTTAGAAGAGTTATTGAAAAAATATAATTTACCTAAAAAATATTTTTTTGTGTCTAACCAATTTTGGCCACATAAAAACCATCAATTGATACTAGAATCAATTATAAGTGTTCGAAAACAATTCCCGGAGGTATTTATAGTTTTTAGCGGCAAACAATCATCGTATAGGGCAAAAGATTATTTTTCCAATCTAGAAAAATTTATTGCTGAAAATAAATTAGAGGCAAATACAATATTTCTAGGCTTTATACCAAGGATAGACCAATTACTGTTGATGAAAAATGCACAAGCAGTAATTCAACCATCTTTATTCGAAGGATGGAGTACTGTTATTGAAGATTGTAAAGCACTTGGTCAATTTGTTATTGCAAGTGATCTGGCTGTAAATAAAGAACAATCAAGTAGAAATATATTTTTTTTCGAAAGACATAATGCAAATGAATTAGCACAAGGGATTATTGATGTAATTGATAATAAAATTGATCGTAGTCCATATCAATACTCTGTTAACATTCAAAAATTTTGTCTAGATCTGATTAGTATTTTTAGACTTAAAGCACAATCATGAGCAACCAAGGAGTTAGTATTATTATTTGTTGTTACAACAGTGTAAGTCGATTGAGACCTACCTTAGAGTATTTGCAACAGCAAGTAAATCCTTCTGCTATTAATTGGGAAGTTATAATTGTTGACAATAATAGTAAAGACACCACAGCGGGATTAGCTTTTGAACTATTAAGCACAAATAAAAATGTTGATTTCAAAATAATCACTGAAAAGAAACCAGGACTAACAAATGCTCGTATTTGCGGCGCTGCAGCTGCAAAGTATTCAATACTTAGTTTCATTGATGACGACAATTGGATCGCAAATAATTGGGTTGAAGTGGTCAACTCAATTTTCATAAATAATCCGCGAGTTGGAGCAGCAGGCGGAAAATCGGAAGCTGTGCACGAAACATTACCGGCGCCAGATTGGTTTGATTCTTACGCAGAAACATTTGCAGTAGGTAATCCTTACAAAAAATCAGGATTTCTTAATACAGGAGAATATTTATGGGGCGCAGGATTATCAATTTCAAAAGAAGCATGGAATAAAATTTTTAATGATGGCCAAAGGATCAGACTAACAGGCAGAAAAGAAAGTAAATTAACATCAGGCGAAGACGCTGAGATTTGTATGTTGATCCATTCAGAAGGATATCGCCTATGGTATGAGGAAAAATTATCATTGAAACATTTTATTCCGGCAAATAAAATGAATGAAGATAATTTATATAAAATGCATGAAGGATTCGGTCAAGCTGAGTTAACATTGAGAATTTACCGATCACTATTTGACAATTCCATAAAAATAAAATCACCATGGTGGCTTGAATTTTTTGCAACATTAAAATATTTCTTCAGAGTATATTTCACCAATAAGCTTAAACATAAAGATCCAATACGTAAGAAAACTGAGTTAGCATTCTTAAAAGGCTATGTTAATGAATTTCTACATTTGAAAAGCGGTTACGATACATTGCGTCAAGAAATTGTCATTCCACACCTAAGTCCATTTTCTACAAAACCTAAGAATGAATTAGATCAGATCAATGGACTAATGAAAACTTCAGTAACGTCCGATAATGAACTACATATTAATCTAAGGCAAGAAGGCATAGAACAACTTTATCACGAAGAGAAAAAAATCAATCTAGAGACACACTCAGGAATATCAGTTATAGTTTGTTGTTATAATGGTGAAAAAACCATTCATTCATGCTTAGAGGCCTTAGGCAAACAAAAAAATTCAATAAATTTCAAATGGGAATTAATATTGGTTGATAATAATCCTTCAGAAAATATTACACGACTTGCACAAGATGAATGGAATAATGAAAATATATCCATGAAAATTGTGAGTGAAAAAAGAGAAGGATTATTGCATGCTAAACTAAAGGGTTATAAAGAATCTACTTTTTCGCTACTTGCATATTTAGAAGACGATACCATTATAGCTGACAATTGGCTAGAAAATGTATATAAGCATTTTATAGACTATCCTGACTGTGGGATTGTTGGCGGCAATAATAAACCAATGTACATGATTGAACCACCATTTTGGTTAAAAAATTATATACATCAATTCGCCGTTGGAAAACAAGGGAAGAAAGAGATAGAAAATATAACTGAGAGCCGTGGTTACTTATGGGGAGCAGGCATTGTTGTAAGAAAATCCATTCTGGATACCGGCATAGCAGGGGGATTTATTTTTGCTGATGCCAGGAGAAGAGATCATTTGGTTTCCGGAGTCGATACAGAATTTTGCTGGTTGGCTAGAGTACTCGGGTTAAAGTTATATTACAATGAAAATCTTCAACTAGTTCATGTAATAAATGCACATAGAATGTCGTGGATAAATATGCAACAACTATATCGTAAACTTGGAAGTGAATCTATCACCATTGATTTCTTCACGTATTACTTTAAATATAACAAGAAAGGAGTTGCACACTTTTTACTTTTACGAATGTATTTAGGGAGTTTAAGAAGATTTTTCATCACATTGTTTAAATACATATTTGTTACACCTGGAAAAATGGACAACATTAATTTCCTCATGCTGTGGTATTATCGAGGTCGAATGAAAGAACTTGGAATTTACAATCTATTTGAAAATGTAACAATGATTAATCATTTAAATAAATTTCTATCGAGTACAGGAGTAAGGAGTAAGAAGTAAGAAGTAAGAAGTAAGAAGTAAGAAGTAAGAAGTAAGAAGTAAGAAGTAAGAAGTAAGAAGTAAGAAGTAAGA
>JANLPR010000025.1:0-68492 GCA_031367345.1 Bacteroidota bacterium
GTGCGAAAGCTCATTCAGCCGCACGTAGCTGAATCAATTGGTTCAATGCGAGTAAAAAAATGTAAAGTCAACTGTGAGTGATTTTTTTTATCACTAATTACTACTCACCACTCACTAAGTAAAGCAGAATGCCGTTCGGAATTGAAAGTTGTTCATCGAAATTATTTCTTCCGCCTCACTAAACATTCTGCTTTGCGGTGGTTTTTTTACTCACTAATCACCACTTACTACTCACTAAGTAAAGGTCATTGAAAGTTTGCTATCGAATTACCGACTGTCAAATTACGATTCTCAAATTACGACTCTCTGCTCGGCAGAATGTTGTGCGAAGGCAGGTGCGAAAGCTCATTCAGCCGCACATAGGTGAATCAATTGGTTCAATGCGAATAAAAAAATGTAAAGTCAAGTGTGAGTGATTTTTTTTACTCACTAATTACTACTCACCATTCACTAAGTAAAGCAGAATGCCGTTCGGAATTAAAAGTTGCTCATCAAAATTATTTCTTCCGCCTCCCTAAACATTCTGCTTTGCGATCATTTTTTTACTCACTAATCACCACTTACTACTCACCTATTTATAGAGAACACTCACGCTAAACAATAAACTTAGCGGTTCATAAGTGCTAATTATTATTTCACGCTACATAATCACTCAAGTACGCAAATCGCTCGCTGAGTTTTCCGTTTTTTAGAATGCTTGCTCTATCAATTAGTCCATCTTTATCTTCGCCAAACAAAGCCGGAAGTACACGTTCAATTAAGTGTTTACCGAATCCATCAGAAGCATCGCGTGGCAATTCGCAGGGTAAATTATCGACTGCCATTATTGTAATCGCATTTTTATCGAACGCTCCTATAACTTTTTCTGTCATCGGATCATAGCCATAAAATGGTTCTTCGATGGTACTTGCCATACTGGTTGAAGGAATGCTTCCATCAATATCGCACGTAACATCTGCAATCACGCTAATATGAAAATCGGGATCACGCATTCTTGATTTTGAAAAAAGTATATCAGCTCTTGGATCCCAAAATGTAGCATGAATAAGCAAATCGGTTACTGCAACGAAGCTAAACGGATCGCTAAAGAAGCATCGATAATCTGATGGATGATGATGGAAATCGTAACTACTAAAAGGCGACTGATCTTTCGATTCAAAATAGTCGTGTGAATGCAACTGAACATATACCGGTTCGCGAAAAGAGTAATTCAAAAATTCATACGGCGTTACTTTTCTCATATTCATTGCGCCCATGGTTTCACTGGCACCATTGGCCACTCTGCCTCCACCGGTAATCACAATTTTTATATTCGGCATATTCGCTTTTTCTAACTCAGCGAATAACTCTTTTTTATCATGACATTCATAAGCCGGTTTTAACTCGAACATTTTATACTTCATTCCATACGCCCTAATTCCATTGTATGCTCCAACTATTCCGGCATACCTTCCGAATCCAATAATGCGATTCTCATTTTTATCGACTAAACATTCATAGTCGATCATTGTAATTCCCATTGCCATCAATTTTTGAATCAACTTTTTATTGTGAGGTTGTTTCTTGATCGTATGAGAAAAGAACAAATATTTTTTACCCAGTAATAATTCTTCTTTGGGAACTTCTTTTATTCCTATTAAAATATCACAATCATCTATTTTTTCTGAAAGCACAACACCGAGCGTTGAATACTCTTCGTCTTTATAAGCACGCCATGGGCTAGGCTGAACAATAAGCTCAACCTGAGGAAATTCATTGCTTATTTGTACACATTGTTCAGGTGTAAAGGCTACGCGCTTATCATGAGGCACCTTACCTTCACGGATGATAGCAACTTTTATCTTATTCATAGAATCTATTCGGAGGCGGTAAAGGTAAACTTTCATTTCCGAATTCGTAGAGAAAATTACCTTTGTGTCGACAACCGAAAGGTATTGTCATTAATTTTTGCGTTATTTAATTAAAAATTATCACATGAAATTTTTTACACTAGTAATTGTATTGACAAGCTTCTTGGCAAAGGCACAAGATTCATTACAAGTAACAGAGCAAAATAAATCGTTTTCTTTAGGAACTAGAAACGCATTTATTCTTGAAATTCCTCAAGCAACGGTTAAGAACACAAAAAGCGATTGGAAAAGTTATTTGCGTTCGAATACGAAAAGAAGTGTATCAGAAAAAGACGGTGAATTGATATTGCCTAAAGGAACAATTACTGATATAACTTCCGATTCTGTAACCGTTTTTATCACTGTAACTTCCGCCGGACCAAAATCTATTCTAACTGTTTTCTTTTTAAAAAATGATTCGAGTTATATAAGTAGTTCAACCAACACTTCGGAAGCCAATGCTGCTTCTTTTTTCATGAGAAAATTTGGAATCTCAGAATATAAAAATGCAGTTCTAATTGAATTAAAACAAGAGATAAAAAAGTCAGATGATTTAGAAAAAAAAGTGTCGAATTTGGAGTCTGAAAACGAGAATTTTAGAAAAAAAATAGACCAAAACGATCGCTTTGTTTCCAGAACAAGAGACGATATAAAAGCGAATGAAGCCGATCAAGTTTTGAAATCTAATAATATCGTCGAACAAAAAACATTGCTCAATCATTTCACCGGAACTGCCGAACAATTAAAAATTGAGGATAAGAAATTGAAAAGCATGACAAAAGAATTAGAAAAATTGAGAGATAATAAAGACAAATCACTAGACAAAATAAGCGGTCGACAAAGTGATAATCGTGACTATCAAAAGAGCATCGATAAAAACTTAAGCGAAACGATTCCTGCAGCGAAAGGTGAAGTTTCTCAACAGAAATTTGTTGTTACAGCAATTCAAAACAAACTGACAAACATCAAATGAGAATAGATATACTTTCAGTAGTACCTGATTTGTTGGTAAGCCCATTCTCACATTCCATTTTGAAGCGAGCAATAGCTGGCGGAATTGCAGAAGTTCATGTGCACAATATCAGAGATTGGTCGACCAATAAACACAAAGCCGTTGACGATTACCAATATGGCGGAGGAGCCGGAATGGTAATGATGATTGAACCAATCGTTGCATGCATAGAAGAGCTGGCGAAACAACGCACTTACGACGAAATAATTTATATGAGTCCGGATGGTGAATTGTTTGATCAGCCAATGGCCAATAAGATGTCGATGAAAAAGAATTTGATTTTCCTGTGTGGCCATTACAAAGGAGTTGACGAGCGAGTGAGAGCGAGTTTTGTGACGAGAGAAATTTCCATTGGGAATTATGTTCTCTCAGGTGGAGAATTAGCAGCAGCGGTAATAGCAGATGCATTAATTCGATTGTTGCCCGGTGTTCTGAATGATGAAACCTCCGCCCTATCAGACAGCTTTCAAGACAATTTATTGGCGCCTCCTGTCTTTACAAGGCCGGCAGAATTTAGAGGAATGAAAGTACCCGATGTTTTATTGTCGGGCCATGCCAAAGAGATTGAAAATTGGCGGTATGAACAATCGGTGCAACGAACCAAAGAAAGAAGGCCCGAATTATTGAAAAATCAATAAGATTATTATTTGCGGTATTGAATATTTATCTATATTTGCGGTCCGATTTCGGGCTGAACCGAATCGAAAACAATCATTATCATGGACTTAGTGAAATTTGCGGAAGAACAAATAAATGAAAAACGCGAAACTCCTGAATTTAAAGCCGGTGATACAGTAACTGTATTCTACAAAATCATCGAGGGAAATAAAGAACGTATCCAGCAATACCAAGGCGTTGTGCTACAACGTAAGGGTTCGGGAGTTACACAAACATTTACAGTACGGAAGATCTCCAACGGCGTTGGTGTAGAGCGTATTTTTCCACTTTCATCGCCAAAGATCGACAAGATCGTGGTAGACAAAAGAGGTATTGTTCGTCGTGCCCGTATCTTCTATTTACGCGGTATCAGTGGTAAAAAAGCACGTATCAAAGAAAAGAAAGCATAATTTCTATTTTCTAAAAAAGCATAAGAGACTACCTTTTTGGGTGGTCTTTTTTTTTTCGAGAATCGGAGGTCGTGAATCGTAATTTGTAAATCGTAAATCGTAATTTGTGGTTTATGGTTTTTGATTTAACTCCCTACAAACTGAACTAATTTTTCAGCGGTTTTCTGCGGTTTCTGCGGGAGAATAATCACAGCATTTTTTTTGCCCACAGAAACCACAGATTTTTTTTTCGAGAATCGGAGGTCGTGAATCGTAATTTGTAAATCGTGAATCGTAATTTGTGGTTTATGGTTTTTGATTTAACCCCCTACAAACTGAACTAATTTTTCTGCGGTTTTCTGCGGTTTTCTGAGGTTTCTGCGGGAGAATATTCACAGCATTTTTTTTGCCCACAGAAACCGCAGATTTTTTTTTCGAGAATCGGAGGTCGTGAATCGTAATTTGTGAATCGTGAATCGTAATTTGTGGTTTATGGTTTTTGATTTAACTCCCTACAAACTGAACTAATTTTTCTGCGGTTTTCTGCGGTTTCTGCGGGAGAATAATCACAGCATTTTTTTTGCCCACAGAAACCACAGATTTTTTTTTCGTGAATCGGAGGTCGTGAATCGTAATTTGTAAATCGTGAATCGTAATTTGTAGTTTATGGTTTTTGATTTAACCCCCTACAAACTGAACTAATTTTTCTGCGGTTTTCTGCGGTTTCTGCGGGAGAATAATCACAGCATTTTTTTTGCCCACAGAAACCACAGATAAGCGCAGATTTTTTCCAAAAAATTTTGAATTCTGAATTTTATCCTTTGCCCAATCACCTATCAGTACTGCCCGGTATTTAGCATCACCAACGTGCACGCCTCGATATTTTCAATACCTTTTTTGGCTGCAAGTTTTTCCAGCTCCTGATTTTCGGCTCCGGGATTGTAGATAATTCGTTTGGGATGGAGCGACAAAATATAGTCGTAAAATCCCTTCTGATTATTGGCCGATAAGTACATTGTCACGGTTTCAATATCTTCAAATGACGGCATACCTGTTTCTATTATGACTCCCGACACTTCCCCTTCCCGCCTTCCAACGGCAGCAACTAACTCCCCATTGCGAACCAAACTCCTAATAGCCATATTGGAATATCGTTCCGTTTTTTCGGAAGCTCCTAACACCAATGTTCTCCTCTTTTCCATATCACTAATTTACTTTAATTAACTACATTATTTCTATGTATTTCAAATCTTTATGATACGTCTCCTCCATCCTACTTAAAGCAAAAAATGCAATTACAAGTGCAAAAAATCCGACGATCAAACAACTGTTTACCAATGAAAGATCGAGCGAACGGCGGAAGAAATTTAGTAAAAAAGTAAGTAAGACGAGCGAACCACGAACGAAATTAGGAACCGTGGTTGTAACCGTAGAGCGAATATTTGTTCCAAATTGTTCGGAAGCAACGGTGACAAAAACGGCCCAGTAGCCGGCCGATAAACCAAGCAAAGCACAGATCCAATAAAAGAGCGTCGGACTAATTTCTTTGGCAAAAAGATAGACAGGTACAAAAATGGTGGTAAGAACGAGATATAAGAAAATGATCTTTTTCCTGCTTTTAAAAACCTGACTTAAATACCCGCTCATAAAATCGCCAAAGGAAGTTCCCAGGTAAAAGAACATCACAGCATTTCCGGTATTGACATTCACTATTCCTTTTTCGGCGCAAATATCTTTTGCAAGCGCGATCAGAATTCCAATCATAAACCAAATTGGAACGCCGATTGCGATACAATTGAAGTATTTTTTTCTCCGTTCATATTGGCTGAAGAGTTTGAAAAAATTACCCTTCGAAACAACATCCGTCTCGAGGGAACGATACATGTGACTTTCATAAGCACCGAATCGGAGAACCAACAAGAACAATCCTAATACACCACCGATAATATAAGCTACTTGCCAGTTGAGCAACTCATGACCGGTAATCCTGTTGAGTACGCCGGAAAAAAGATCACCATGTTTAGCCACCAGATTAGCCACGACAGCGCCAAGCACCCCAAACGACACAACGATCATGGTTCCATATCCGCGATGTTTCTGCGTCATCGTTTCGCTCACTAAAGTAATACCAGCTCCCAGTTCACCTGCGAGTCCTATTCCGGCAATAAATCGTAGCACGGCATAGGAATGTAAATCAGTTACAAAAGCATTAGCAAGATTGGCTATTGAGTAAAGGAGAATAGATCCGAAGAGTACAGACACGCGTCCTTTGCGATCGCCCAAAATGCCCCAGAGAATACCTCCTATCAGCATGCCAATCATTTGCCAATTCATTAATGCCAAACCTGCATCAGTGAGAGCTTGTCCGCTGAGCCCTAGCGATTCGAGCGAGGGATTCTTAATTACTTGAAAAAGAATGAGGTCGTAAATATCGACGAAGTAACCTAAAGCGGCTACGACAACAATAATATTTAGCGGCGAGGTGATTGCATTTTTTTGTGCCATAGTTCGCAACAAATTTAGTATTGATATTCAAGCAACAAAGGGGGAGTGATGAAAAAAAATAACAAAATGCAAGAAAAATGCGCAATTAGAATTTGTCAGAATAGAATTTATACTACTTTTGCCCTCGGAGAGTTGGCAGAGCGGTCGATTGCGGCAGTCTTGAAAACTGTTGAGGTGTTACAGCCTCCTGGGGTTCGAATCCCTAACTCTCCGCTTCAAAAATCAGATGCCTCATTTAATGGGGCATTTTTTTTGTCTTTATTTTTTAGTAAGATGTAATTTGAGAATGGTAATTTGAGAGTTGAAATTTGGGGGTTGTAATTTCAGAATTGTAATTTGAGAGTTGTAATTTGAGAGTTGTAATTTGAGAGTTGTAATTTGAGAGTTGTAATTTGAGAGTTGTAATTTGAGAATTGTAATTTTTAAGAATTGTGATTCGAAAATTGTAATTCGAGAGTTGAAAATGTGCTTGTAATACATTTTGCATGAGAGTAAATTCATTACCGTCATTCAGTCCTAGGCGTGTGTACTTAAGTTTAAAATTGCACCATTTAGCTTATATTTCTGTTAGGAGCAATCGGTTACATTATTTCACTTCCAACAAATCAAACTTATAAGATTTACTTGCACTGGTCATATTGTTAAAGTCTGTAAGTGGAATTAAAAATCCTCCGTTGATGGTGAGGAAATCACCAAGTAGCAATTCAGAGCTTTTCTTTTCGTTTAATGAACCGGAATAAACATTTGTTACACCTTTAATCGAAAACTCAGAAATCAACAAATCGTTTTTTTCTTTTCGTGCCGATTCAATAGTCTCCTTATAGTTTTCAAATATTGTAGAGCCAATTTCATTCGTTTCTGGCAAGCCTGTACTTAAATAAGACTTCCCATTTTTTGAGTATAATTGAATTTCATGTTTTCCACCTCCAACTTGTCGTGAATTAGATGCCACTGATCCTGACCAATTCATTCCGTCATTTGAGAGCGAGAAAAACAAATCATCGTAACGATCGATTAATAATGTAAGATCGTTGTATCCTGAAGGTTTAAACACATTAGCACAAACTAAGAACGCTCCGTTTTGATTGATGATTTGATTTATGCAGTAATCGTAATCAAATGGGTTTTTCACTTTTCCAATGGCTTTAATACATGACTCCATCTTCGAATCAAAGTAATTTACCTTCATAGAAATTGATTTAAAGTCTGATTTCTGTATGGTATTTATGAATATCCCACTTTTATTTTGCTGAATATCTTTTAGCAGACCAACGACAACAACTTTATCTGTTCCGGAAAATTCGTATGAAATTTCATTTGCATTTTCAATAAGTTGAATTCCATAATCCCCTAGATTCAATGTCTTCAATCTAGCAAATAAAAACGAATTTGAAATTTGATTGAGGTTAGCATTTAATTCTGTGCATTTAGGAATGTTCCCTTTGCTTTCAATTGTACAAAAGATATTGCGAGGAACTTCCGAATTTTGATATGAAGCCAAATAAAATAAATTTCCATTATCATCAACTCGATAATTGTAGGAAATTAGTTGATTTCCATTATACATATTTTGAATCGACTTTCCCCAAATCTTTTTATAGCCATTCATATCCAATAAAATTGCACTTACTTCTTCTGGCTTTTTCTTGTCTTGCATTTTATTTACAACTAACAATTTCGACCCATCGGGAGAAAAGGAAAAAAAGAATTTTCTTTTAGCAAATTCCATCATCGATATATTGATTCTGGCATCTTTTGTTGGAGAATTAGTAACTTCTCCTGATGATGAAATTGTCTTTATATTTATTGTTTTAGTTTTATCGCTCTTTTCCCAAGTTGAATAAAGAATAATCACTTTCCCATTTACAAAATATGCTCCTTCAAATGGTTCCGACGAAACATTTAACGAGAAATCTTTCGACCATATTTTAGTAAGCGTAGAATTGTCAAATTTCTGAACAATAAATTTTTCCATCATTCCAATTCCGCTACTGGAATTTAAAACATAAAATCCTTCATTATCAGATCCAAGAATTTTTCTTAGCTGTTCATTTCGTTCAAAATTATTTTCATGCCCACTTTTAATAATCATGTTGTTTTGGGCACCAACAGATAAACTAATTAGTGAAAATAGAATAATTAGGAATATGTTATTTTTAAGCTTCATAAGTAATATTTTTCGATTGTTAAATTTTTGCACTTCAATTGGAAAATTAAATTTGAGCCAAATATATAAAATAATTACGATTCATTCTTCGGCAGAATGTTATGTGAAGGTTTGTTGGTGGATCATTCAGCAGCACACAGTTGAATTAATTGGTTGAATGCGATTTACAGATAAGTAAGGTCTTGTTCAAATCAGACCCTCTCGAATTACGATAGTAAAGCGTAATGCTGTTCGGAATTAATAGCTAACCATCAAAAATAGTACGTGCACCTCACTAAACATTCCGCTTTTCGGCGGTTAATCGTTATTCATTACTCATTATTCCACTCCTCTCTTCGTCGGTGTCCACATGCCGCTTTTGATTCCTTTTTGAAAAATAAAATATCCTTTTACCAATGCTAGATTCATCATTGAAAAATATGCTACAAAACGAATTAATTTATTGTTCACTCCTACTCGTTTCAGAAGCCAATCGAAGATTGGTGTTGCTAACAATACTAACTCTGCAATAAAAAGAAAGAGGAAATAATTAGATCTCGGAATTAAAAAAAATAGACTTACCAACGACGACAATAAAAACAACGGAGTAATCCACCGAATAAATTTATGACTGATAAAACAAAAGCCGGCGGCGTGAAATGGATTCATCAGAAATTTTTTGAAGCGTGAAAGATTCTGAAAATTACCTGCAGAGATACGAGCTTTTCGTTTGAACTCTACCGACACTTCATTGGGAATATCCTCGTAACAAATTGCCTCCAAATCATTCACGCATTTAAATCCATTTTCCAATATTTTCATAGAAATATAAAAATCGTCGACGAGCGAATCGGCCGGTACATTTTCAAATAAATTTTTTCGAAGAATATAACAACCTCCAAAAGGTCCCATCATAGTTCCGAATACAATCCCTTCGTAGTACTTAATTAAATTTTCACGTTGAATATATGATTTCTCTTGCATTGAGATTCCGTCTTTCTTTATTCCAATGTTTAGAATATTGGCTCCAACCAAGCCAATTTTTTCATCAGAAAAATGTCGAACGAGTTTTGTAATAGTATTTTTTTCGAAATAAACATTCGCATCGGTTAGAATGATCAATGGAAATTTAGCTGCCTTTACTAAGTCATTTACCACCGAAGGTTTACCTCTACGTTTATCGAATTCAAAAAGGCGAACTCTATTATCCTTTAAGATTAGTTCATTGACAATGTCATTCGTTTTATCAGAAGAACAATCCGAACCAATCAATATTTCGATTTTATCGCTGGGATAATCGCAACTTAGTACCGTTTCGATTTTTTGACGAATAACATTTTCCTCATTAAACGCTGCAATTAGAATTGAAACAGATGTTTCTTTATCGTCAGGTAAATTGACAACACCTTTTCCGTTTGCCAAAACTTTCAAGAGCAGAGGAAAAAGAACATAAGAATAAAACACACTAAAAACGCTGACTAGAAAAACAAGGAAGAGAAATAAATTCATACCGGGCAATGGCTCAATTTGCGAGTGTTAATTTACCTCAAAAAAGCACAATAAAAAGCACATGAACAAATCTTTGTCATTGCCTTGTTAAACTTACTGAAGATTAAATAAATTATCATGTGGTTTAATTTATAATTCTTAATTTTAAAGAAGCAAAAATAGCTCGATGAAAAAATTATTGTCCTTCCTATTACTTTCATTCTCAGTTGTTACGGTATCTGAAGCAAAATTAACGGCATATTTGTCGTTTGGCACTTTCGACAATCCTACCGGTAATCCATACATTGAAACCTACTTAAAAATTATTGGGAATACTTCAAAAGCGATCAAAACGGAAAAAGGAACGATACAGAGTAAAATTGAAGTTAAATGGATTTTTAAGAACGGCGATAA
Source organism: Bacteroidota bacterium (assembly GCA_031367345.1). Classification (GTDB taxonomy): domain Bacteria; phylum Bacteroidota; class Bacteroidia; order AKYH767-A; family 2013-40CM-41-45; genus JADKIH01. The sequence continues at coordinate 10,501 of JANLPR010000025.1, forward strand.
AATTGTTCACTTTGAAAAATACAATCTGCTAAGTCCTGAACTTACCTCAAAAGACACATTGATTCCCGACTTCATTAATCAGCAACGAATCAGTTTAGAGTCGGGTAAATATTCGGTTGAATTATATCTAAAGGATATTAACTCAAACGATCCCGAAATTAGAATGGAACAAAATGTTGAATTGAAATTCAATAAAGACACCGTTCAAATTTCGGACATTGAATTGTTAGAATCATATTCTCCTTCTACAGAAACTTCCATCTTCACAAAAAACGGCTATCACCTTACTCCTTTCCCCGACAATTTTTATCCGGAAGAAATAAAAAAGATTCGTTTTTATGCAGAGGTTTACAATACACTTTCGACGAACAACGATCCATTTTTGATCAGATATTATTTATCGAACGACAATAACAATCAGTTGTTAGAAGATATGGTTATTTCAAGAAAAGAGAAAGCACAAGCGGTGAATCCGATACTTGGTGAATTTCCATTAGAAAATTTACCGAGTGGAAATTGGAATGTCAATATAGAAGTAGTAAATAAATACAATAAGCTTTTAGCATATAAAAAAATATTTTTTCAGCGATCGAATACCGTTCGTAAACCGATAGTGAGTACCGACTATGAAAATTTAAATATCACGAATACCTTTGTAAGCAACATTACAAATCCGGATACACTCGTTTATTTGATCGATGTTTTATACCCTATTTCGTCAGCCAGCGAAATCAATGTAGAGGAAAATCAAATGGTAATACATGATGTAAAATCAATGCAAAAATTTCTTTACTATTTTTGGGGTAAGAGAAACAATGCCGATCCACAAACAGCATGGACAAATTATATGATTGAAGTAACGAAAGTGAATCGCTCATTTGGCGCTCTTAATAGAAGAGGTTACGAAACCGATCGGGGAAGAGTTTATTTGCAGTATGGGGCTCCGAGTACGATGACAGAATATAAGGACGATCCGGAAGCATTTCCGTACGAGATTTGGCATTTTCTGACACTAGGCAATCAGACCAATAAAAAATTTATTTTCTATTGTAGAGAAATGGTGACTCAAAATTATAAGCTCTTACATTCAGATGCAAAGGGAGAAATTTTTAATTCACATTGGGAGTTAGACCTACATTCAAGAGGGCAACAATACGGTCCGGATTTAGACATTGAGAAAGCTGACGATATTTACGGAAGTAAGACAAAAGAAAATTTTAATAATCCACGCTAAGGAATTTCTAGTATTTTTACCACTTCCACTGTTAAGTTCAGCCGCCAGACCATATGTCAATAAAAATTGCAGTAGTAATCCTAAATTGGAATGGCAAAAAACTGCTCGAACAATTTTTACCTTCTGTGGTGAAATACAGTAAGTCGCTTGCAGAAGTGATTGTTGCTGATAACGCAAGTACAGATGATTCTATTTCATTTATAAGACATGAATTTCCTACAGTTAGAATCATCCAAAACAAAAGTAATCTAGGTTTTACAGGTGGTTATAATGAGGCATTAAAATATGTCGACGCAACGTATTATGTTTTATTGAATAGCGATGTAGAAGTAACTGAAAACTGGATACAACCTATTTTGACATTAATGGAAAGCGATAGTTCGATTGGAGCTTGTCAGCCGAAAATTCTTTCATACCACGACAAGACATCCTTTGAATATGCCGGAGCCGGCGGAGGCTTTATAGATAATATGGGTTATCCATTTTGTAGAGGGAGAGTTTTTAATTCGCTTGAAAAAGATGAACAGCAGTATAATGATACACTTCCGGTTTTTTGGGCAACGGGAGCATGTATGTTTGTGAGAGCCGATGTTTATAAAAAACTGAATGGATTAGATGAACAATTTTTCGCACACATGGAAGAAATTGACTTGTGTTGGAGAATGCAGTTAGCGGGCAATTCAGTGTATTACTGTGGACAATCGACCGTTTATCATGTAGGTGGAGGAACATTGGCAAAGAATAATCCGCGAAAAACATACTTGAACTTTCGTAATAATTTGTTGATGATTTACAAAAACGGAGGAGATAAAAAGAGTAAAATTTTGCAAAAAAGAAGATTTTTTGATTTATTAGCAGCTTTAAAATTTTTGATTACCAACGGTAAAGCAGATGCTCTGGCTGTATTAAAGGCCCATAGAGATTACAAAGAGATAAGTAAAACGTATACCAGCGGTGCCGAGAGCCCAATCAGGAAGCCACTTTTAACAATTTATAAACACAGCATTTTGTGGGATTACTATCTTTACGGTCGAAGAAAATTTACTTCATTGAGGTGGACGAAGAAAGGTGAGTAAATACTTTTTCTGTAAGAAACCTATCACTTTTGGTACAACAATCGATCACTAAATCTCTATAATTAGCATGACCTGTATTTTAGCAGGCCTACTATCTATTTTGCAATGGCCTTAGAAAGCGTAGAAATATTAATAAAGCGAGCAGAATTACTTCGTGAGCGGAATGTAAATCAGGCCATGCAGTTGCTCGATGATGCACTTTCAATTGCTGTAATGGCAAATTACAAGCTTGGAATGGCGAGAATTATTCGTGACAAAGGATCATGTTTTTTACTCCAGAAAAAATTCAAACAATCGATTACAGCATTTACCGAAGCCCATCAGTTTTATATAGGACTCAACGATATTCCGGCTCAACTGGTTTGCTTAAAAGAGATTAGTTGTATCTATTTTAAACTTGGCGATTTCCCAAGTGCATTGCAATACATTTTACAAAGTTTAAAATTAAACAAAGAACAAGGCGACAATGAAGGCATAGCTCGCAACTATAATGAACTAGGAAAGCTTTACACATATCTCCAACAATATGATAATGCAATTGATCATTATAAAAAAGCGTTATTAATTTTCGAAGGCATAAAAGAAAAGCCTGAAATGGTTAATTCTTATTTTCAGATTGGCAATGCTTATAATTGGTTAGATGAATATGATAAATCGCTATATTATTTGTTGCGTGCTGCACATCAATTTGAATTTATTACCGATGTAGATACAAAAGCGAAAGTGATGGGAAGTCTAGGCATCCTTTACACGAAATTGAAAGATTACGAAAAGGCATTGAGCTATTTCAAAGAAGCATTGAATATTTCGCAAGAAGGTGGTTCACTCATTGTGCGCGCTCAGCTAAAGAAGAGCTTAGGAAACCTTTACATTGAATTGACCCAATACGATAAAGCCATAGAAGTTCTTACTAAAGCACTCGCATTGGCAGAAAATTCGCCTATAGAATCTCAAGTAATAAAGATCCACCAATTTTTAGCGACAGCATACGAAAAAATAGGTGACTTCGAAGCAGCTTATCGACATCATGTAAGTTATTTTGAGCTCGACAAAAAGTCAACTTCAGAAGATATTAGTTTAAAGACAAATGCGCTACATATAAAGTATGATCTCGACGATCTAAAGAAGCAAAAAGAGATAGCTGAATTGTCAGACAAATTAAAAGAGCAATTTTTAGCCAATGTGAGTCACGAAATCCGAACACCGATGAATGGTGTTTTAGGAATGGCACACTTGCTTTCGAAAACAAATCCGACGAGAGAGCAAAAAGAATACATCGACGCGATTAAATTATCGGCAAATAATTTAATGGTAATTATAAATGACATTCTCGATTTTTCAAAGATAAATGCTGGAAAAATCGAATTCAATGAGACTGAATTTCATTTACGAAATTTGATCAAAGGAATTATTCAGATCATACAAATCAAAGCAGATGAAAAGCGGATACAACTGAGTTGTAGAATTGATTACAATTTGAAAGATCATTTATTAGGAGATCCGATTCGCTTGAATCAAATTTTGGTAAACCTTTTAGGGAATTCATTAAAGTTTACTGAATCTGGGAAGATCAATTTAGACATACGACTTGTAGAACAAAAAGAAAATGTTTGCAAAATAAGAATGAAAGTTACCGATACCGGAATTGGTATACCTCAAGATAAATTGGCAACAATTTTCGAGAGCTTTGAACAAGTAGGAAGTAATAAAAGCAGGTACGAAGGAACAGGACTTGGGTTAACAATAGTAAAGCAGTTGGTAGAATTGCAAGGAGGAATTGTAAGTGTAAAAAGCGAAGAGAACAAAGGTTCGGAGTTTTGTATTGATTTAAATTTCAAAATTGGTTTAGCGAATGGTTCAGAGCCGGAAAAAATTTGCGAAGAGATTTTACCTGGCAATTATTCACATGTTTCAGTTTTAATTGTAGAAGACAATAAAGTAAATCAATTACTAATTAAAAATATGCTCAAAAAATTTGGCTTTGAGCAATTGGACACTGCTATAAATGGAAGTATGGCATTAGAGTTATTATATGCCAATCATTACGATCTAATTTTAATGGATATTCAGATGCCGGGAATGGACGGGTATGATATCACCAAAGAGATCCGACATCGATTAAAAAATAAATTAGAAAACGTACCGGTCATAGCTATTTCTGCCGATGCATCCGAAAAAGAAAAGACAAAAGCACAAGAATCAGGAATGAATGATTATGTAGTTAAGCCTTATACATCAGAAGAACTTTTTTCTGTAATTTTAAAATACATACAACCACTCGAAGAAGCAAGTAAAGAACAACCAAAGCGTTCGTTGACAAAACCGAATGAACCGGGAATCAATTTAAAATTTCTCGACAAGTTTACCGGAGGAGATGAAGATTTGGCAATACAATTAGTAGAGATTTTTTTGAAGCAAGCACCTGAATCAGTTCAAAAGATAGAAGCAGGACTTTCGACAAACAACTGGAAAGAAATTCATGCTGTTGCACACAAAGTAAAATCAAGTATTGCGATTTTCGAGTTGAATGAATTGAAAAAAATTATTACCAATATTGAGGAATACAGTAGAGATATGGAGAATCTAGAAAAAGTGCCACGACTTTTTTCGGAGTTCAGAGAGGGAATAAAATTAGTGATGCGAGATCTTGATGCTGAATTAAGAAAAATGAAATTGCAACAGAACACCGGAAAAAACTGATGGATTGTTTTTAAGCAATTGAAAAAATATCGCCTTCCATTGCAAGAGTTGTATCAGGGAAAACAGCTTTAGCTTCATCGAGAAGCGGATAAAGGTTTTTATATCTAGCGGAAAAATGACCAATTATTAATCGATTAACATTTGCTTTTTGTGCGATAGTAGCTGCTTGAGCTGCAGTTGAGTGAAAAGTTTCTTTTGCTCTATCTTCTTTGTCGCTTAAAAAAGTTGCTTCATGATACAGCAAGTCTACCTTTTCAATAAACGGAAGTATTCTTTCATCATAGCAAGTATCAGAACAAAAAGCATACGAACGTGTGGGCTTAGGATTGGTCGTTAATTCTGAATTTAAAATGACTTTGCCATTTTCATCAACAATATCTTTTCCATTTTTTAATTCCTGCAGACTAGCAACCGAGATATTATATTTTTGCAACTTCTCTTTTACCAATTTTCTCAAACGCGGTTTTTCTTTGAAGAGAAATCCGGTACAAGGTATTCGATGATTTAAAATTATTGTCTTGATTTCAATATCCTCATCCGAAAAAATAATTTGAGAATTGAGCGAATCCAAAAAATGATAAATGATTTCAAAACGCAATGCTGTTTCAGAGTGTTTCAATTGAATATCGATTATTTCCTTTAAGGCAGGCTGGCAATACAAATTCATTGGGATTGTTCTTCCTTGAAGATGCATGGTTGAGAGAAGACCCAGCAGTCCAAAATAGTGATCACCGTGGAGGTGCGAAATAAAAATATGATTTATCCGATGAAATTTTATTTTATACCGGTTCAATTGAATGAGAGTACCTTCTCCGCAATCGACCAAAAAAAACCGCTCATGGATATTTAAAACCTGAGCGGTGGGATGACGTTGATAGATGGGAGTAGCTGAACTACTTCCTAAAATGCTTACTTCAAAAACCATTATTTTTCAGTAACGATCATTCTTTTTGTCACCGAATTAGTTCCATAGGAAACAGTGTACAGGTAAATTCCTGCAGGCAACATGGAAACATTAACAGGAATATTATTACTTCCTTTTGTCAATTTGTATTCTTGATTTATAACTTGTTTTCCTAATAAGTTTATTAATCTAAACTGTACCGAAGCATTTCTTGGTAGATTAACAGGAATGATAGTTTGTGAGGCTACAGGATTTGGAATGTTTTGTTCAACTGCAAATTCATTGTTGTTAAAAGAAACAATACCAACATTATTTTCAATGACAATAGTGTAACCAGTATTACTTTGTTGGACAGTTTGAGGGATTCCAAAAACTCTTCCGTAAATATTAATATTTACGACAATGGGATAAGTTCCAACAATACCTCCAGTAGGAGATGAACCATATAAATAGATGCAAGCATTAGAACCACCAGGAAATACACATGAAGGAGGAGTACAAGTATATGCAAAACCCCAAGGTAGACCTGAAACTGAAGTAATAGCAATTGAATCGACTATAGCAGGAAATCCCTGATACGTTGTGTCGGTAAGAACCTTTATTTGAATATCCGTTGCATAAGACAAACCTACATAACCATGAGGTAAATTAACAATTGTATCAGGATAAATTCCCGGCACGTTATGCGTAATGTTTGTGTCAGGAACACATTGAGCGCCGACACTAAAGGCTGCAAAAAATAAAATGCAGATATTTAGTAATAGTTTTTTCATTGGTACTATTCTTTGTGTAATTGTTTTTCTACTTCATCCATAAAAATCAAATCGATTGCTTCATTAACTGTAGGCACTTGCACCAACATAGCATCGAGTTGAGAGATAGATATCAATTTACGTACATGGTCTTGTACTCCGGCGCAAACGAATGAACCATTATTATCTCTGCACGCTCTGTAGGCTACTAAGATAGCACTCAAGCCTGACGAGTCACAATACTGTACATCGGTAAGGTCAAAGATCATGTTTTTATACCCGTCATGATTTAGCATCACAATTTCAGCTTTTAATTCCGGCGCGACTACAGATGTGAGTTTAGATTCTTTAATAGAAACCAAAACATACTTCTCTTGTTTGTCAATAGTTAAGTTCATAGTTTAAGTATTTCTTCAAATTTACTGATTAATAATCGGTTCCTATGAAGGTAAGCAATAATTTTCAACAACCAAAAGTGGTCGGATTGTTAATAGCGAAAAAAGTGAATTCAATGAAAATAATTACCTTTTGGCGGCTAATAAATAGATAACTGCCATTCGAATGGCGACACCATTTTCAACCTGATCGAGAATGATCGATTGAGGGGAATCGGCAACTTCACTTGTAATTTCGACACCTCGATTGATTGGTCCGGGATGAAGTATTAAAATCTCTTTTTGAAGCGACTTCAATATTTCCATTGTAAGGCCATATTGCATTACATATTCTCTTAGAGTCGGAAAATAGCGTGTATCCTGACGTTCCAATTGAATTCGAAGCATATTGGCAGCATCACACCAATTGAGGGCTTTTAAGAGGTCGGTTTCGACTTTAACACCTAAAGAGCCGATGTGTTTAGGAATAAGCGAAGCCGGTCCGCAAACCATTACCTCCACTCCTAGTTTCTTAAGGCAAAAAATATTGGAGAGCGCAACACGCGAATGGAGGATATCGCCAACAATAACAACTTTTTTTCCAGATAACTCTCCTAATCGTTCGCGGAGTGAAAATGCATCGAGTAATGCTTGCGTAGGATGTTCGTGAGCGCCATCGCCGGCGTTAATGATCGTAGCTTTGACGTGCTTGGATAGGAAGAGTGCAGCTCCGGCATTGGGGTGTCGCATAACTACCATATCCGTTTTCATGGCCAGAATATTATTGACAGTATCGATAAGCGTTTCACCTTTGCTTACCGAAGAGGAAGAAGCAGAGAAATTGATTACATCGGCCGACAATCTTTTTTCTGCAAGTTCGAACGAGAGACGAGTTCGAGTACTGTTTTCAAAAAAAAGATTAGCAATCGTTACATCTCGTAAAGAAGGAACTTTTTTTATTGGGCGATTAATAACTTCTTTAAAATTTTCGGCTGTAGAAAAAATCAAATCAATATCAGCACGATCGAGTTCTTTAATACCGATTAAGTGATTCGTACTGAGCGTTGACATAAGGATCCGATTATGATTGTTTAATTATATAAGCCAAACGGCATCTTCACCGTCAATATCTTTCCACTGAACGATTACTTTTTCACTCGCAATAGTATCCACTTGAATGCCGGTATAGTCGGGAGATATTGGAAGGTGACGACTGTAACGACGATCGATCAACGTAAGTAGTTCTATTTTCTCTGGCCGACCGAGATCCAACAAGGCATCCATTCCTGCACGAATAGTTCTTCCGGTAAAGAGCACATCGTCGATTAGAATGATTTTTTTATTTTCCACTTCGAAATTGATTCGCGTGGCGCTGGGAGAATTAATTTCTCGTTTCCTAAAATCGTCGCGATAAAAGGTAATGTCGAGAAAACCTAAGTGGACCGATTTTGTTTTTAAAATCTGGGAGAGGTGAGCATGAATGCGTTCGGCAACAAAAATACCACGAGGCTGAAGGCCAATTAAAGCTGAATTAGAAAAATCGTCATGGTTTTCGATAAGCTGATAACAAAGTCGGCGAATCGAAATATCGAAATTCTCGCTACTTAATAGGAGTCTTTTTTGCATTTCGAAGGGCAAGATAGGAAGAAAATAGCTATAACGTTTGTTTTTTAGGGCAGTTCGATAAAAAACTATTCGAATTAGATTAATTTAAATTGTTTCAAATGATGAAGTGCATGTTTATGTAAGAGTTGACACCAATCATCGAAATTCAATTTGCCGAAAAAGGGATTCATTTGTGTTTCTTTTGGATGAAGATTATAGTATTTTTCCAAATCATTGACCTCCGCAATATATTGATCGAGGGCATCATTAAAGTTGGGATAATGAACTTCTAGCGGTTCATCGTTCATAAGCGCATTCTTAGTATTCGGTTTAAATTCTTTTTCGCTCTGTAGAAATGCAAACATGGCAGGAACCTTTTCTTGTGGAGTAAGAAGTTCGAGTTTTAATTTTCCGTTGGCATTTTTAATAGCCTCCGTCATGTGTTCCACCATTTGATGAATAGTCATTTTCCCCCACTCCCCTTTTGCAGTTGGGTTGGCCTTCTTTACAAGACGCGGAAATGTATATTTAATAAAATCAAACTTTTCTTCAGTTGTCATACGATGGATTTGTGTTATCAAGATGCGAAAAAAAAATGAAAAAAAAAAATGAAAAATCACTTTCAACTAGAGTGATATCAGAGATCAAAAAAAACGGACCTAACTTTCGAAAGGCCCGTTTTTGAAATATGATTAGTACTAAAAAAATTACTCAGCGCTATCGCTTTTCTTTTTTTCAGCTGCTTCCATTTCATTCTTAAGATTGCTAAGAACGCTAAGATCACCCAAAGTAGTTTTCTCAACACTTTCTTTTACTTTCTTAACAGCTTTAACGCTTTCTTCGCGATCGGCAGATTTAGAATTGTTTTCAGCGATTCTTACACCAGCAGTAGCTTCTTCGTGAATACGGCTATGAGAAACAACGATCTTACGTTGATCTTTGCTGAATTCAATTACTTTGAAGTCTGCCTTATCATCGCCTTTCAACATTTTGCCATCTTCTTTCACCATGTGTTTAGATGGAGCAAAAGCTTCCACACCATAAGAAAGAGCAACCGATGCACCTTTTTCGCCCATCTTCAGAACAGTACCTTCGTGAATAGAATCAATCGTGAAGATCGATTCGAAAACATCCCAAGGGTTCTCTTCTAATTGCTTGTGTCCTAAACTTAATCGACGGTTTTCCGGATCAACTTCTAAAACAACCACATCCATCTTCTCTCCTACTTTCGTAAATTCAGACGGGTGTTTTATTTTTTTACTCCAAGAAAGATCAGAGATATGTACAAGACCATCGATACCTTCTTCCAATTCAACAAACACTCCGAAGTTTTGGAAATTTTTAACCGTAGCCGTGTGCTTAGACCCAACAGGATATTTAGTAGCAACATCAATCCAAGGATCAGCTTTTAATTGCTTTAATCCAAGAGACATTTTACGCTCTTCGCGATCTAAAGTTAAAACAACAGCTTCAATTTCGTCACTTACTTTTAGGAATTCATGAGGAGAACGAAGATGTTGAGACCAAGACATTTCAGAAACGTGGATCAAGCCTTCAACACCCGGAGCAATCTCAACGAAAGCACCATAATCGGCAATAACAACCACTTTACCTTTTACTTTATCACCAACAGCTAATTTCTCATCAAGTTGAGTCCAAGGATGCGGAGTAAGCTGTTTTAATCCAAGAGCGATACGTTTTTTCTCGTCATCGAAATCAAGGATAACCACGTTAACCTTTTCATCCAATTTAAGAACTTCTTCAGGATGAGAAATACGTCCCCAAGAAATATCAGTAATGTGAAGAAGACCATCAACACCACCAAGATCCATGAACACACCGTAAGAAGTAATATTCTTCACAGTACCTTCAAGCACTTGACCTTTTTCCAACTTCTTCATGATCTCCGCTTTTTGTTGCTCAAGTTCTTCTTCGATCAACACTTTATGCGATACAACAACGTTCTTAAATTCATTGTTGATTTTAACAACTTTAAACTCCATTGTTTTACCAACGAATTGATCGTAGTCGCGAATTGGTTTCACATCAATTTGCGAACCCGGTAAGAAAGCTTCGATACCGAATACATCAACGATAAGACCACCTTTCGTACGACACTTCACAAAGCCTTGAATTACTTCATCACCTTCTAAAGCGGCATTCACACGATCCCACGATTTAAGAGCACGTGCTTTTTTATGAGATAATATTAATTGGCCGTTTTTGTCTTCTTGAGTTTCAACATAAACTTCAACTTTATCACCAATCTTAAGATCAGGAATATGACGAAATTCCGTCAGTGCTACTAAACCATCCGATTTGTAGCCAATGTTAATCAGAACATCTTTAGGGGAAATAGAAACAACGCTTCCATCAACAATATCATGTTCAACCACCGAACTCAGTGTTTGATCATACTGTTCTTCCATTTTAATACGCTCATCGTCTGAGTAATCATTCCAACCTTTTTTATTTCCGGTAGATTCCCAATTGAATGGTTCCGGAGTATAAGTTGGTGTCGGACTTGTAATTTCTTCTGTAATCATTTAAATTGTAATGTTATATAGGTTTGATTTCGGTTCTAACTTAAGGGGCTGCAAATCTATTAATTATATTCCAATCATAAAAGCATGAAGCAGAATCTTTTTAACCAAAGAGCAGGGCCAATTTGAGGAGGAAAATTGAATGGTAGTAATGAAAAATAAAGATCGTTGAGTATTACTGTAAGATACTGAAAATAAATTATTTGCGAATAATAAAAGGCTTTCAATTCTTCACTCAGAACCTATATTACTCGACAACATATTATTAATAACGAATTCAAGGTCGGCAATACAGGCTATGATTACGGTATTTACTTAGTGGATTGCACCGGTTATGAACTTTAGCAAAATCAATTTAACAATTTCAACTCCGACTAGTAACTCACAGGATTATAGCTTACTTTTCGTGCACAAATTCAAACACGAATCTAATTTACAATAATTATTTTAAGTCATTTGATGGAACTGCTGCGCTTTGTAAAGGGTCCCAGAATATAGGCTTCAATTCAGACTTCAATCAACTCGAAATACGTGCCGGATTACTAAAAGATGAATCTTATTTTTATTCATTTACAAGTGAAGAAAGAATAATTTCACTGATAAAATATCCATTCAAATCTCCGACTTCCTTGGAAGAACCATTCTGAAGAAGGAACTGGAATCAAATATCGTTGATGCTCATGCTATACCAAATGGCACATATAGCATTTCGTTTTATTCAAATAATGAATTTCTCAATTCAATGAGATTGATAATTCTTCATCAATAATTAAAAATATACAGGAGCTTTGAAATTTCAAAGCTCCTGTTTTCTTCTATGAAAAAAATAATTTTTATTCTATTCTTTTTAATTTCGTTAAATGCCGATGCACAAATTCACAGGGATGCTGTTTGGTGTTTTGGCGACAGTGCATTAATTGATTTTAATCAAACGCCACCAAGATTGGATTATTGCGCCATAAGAAGCAGAGGCTCTGCTTGCTCAATAGCTGATAGTACAGGGGCTTTGTTATTTTATACTCAAACAGACTACATCCCACTATGGCTAAGTGGTTATTTGAAACTTGGTATTGTCTGGAATAAAAATAATCAAATCATGGAAAATGGTGATTCATTGATTGGTGATGGTTGGTATAAAGAAATGATAATTATTCCTGTACCAAACAATCCATATCAATATTATCTTTTCCATACAGATGTAACAATATATCGTAAAATTTATTTCTCAATCGTAGATTTAAGTTATAACAATGGTCTTGGAAAAGTGATTCAAAGGAATGTAGAAATGGACACTTTAAATGGCAACTCAGTAACTGATGGCATAACCGCTATTAAACATGGTAATGGGCGAGATTGGTGGTTGATTTTTCGCACCTATGATGCTACAGGAAGTCACATTAATTCATTTTACAAATTTCTCATTACACCATCCGGAATTTCAAACTCAATTATTCAAAATATTGGCCATCCAACTAGTGCAGGTATTTTAAATTTAACTTTCAATCAAAAAGGAAACCAATTGGTACTTATAGATGCACTTGGTCTAATTGAGCTTTATGATTTTGATCGTTGTTCAGGGATGTTGAGTAATTTAAAAACCATTCATTCTGAAACATCCATTCTCGCTGACAATTTTTGGGCAGCAGAATTTTCTCCCAACGACTCGCTTTTATATGTCACTACCAGCCAGCCAACTATTTCTTTCCTCTATCAATTTAATTTATTTGCTTCTTCTATTCCAAATGCTAAAATAACAATTTCAACAGATTCTTTTCCTCCCTACTCAGGAACATTGAAACTTGCTGCAGATGGTAAAATCTATCGTGCAAATGCATTTGCCAATGGAGGATCTCTTTTCCCCTATTCCGACACTACCTACAATCAGTACAATATGAATTTGAGTGTCATCAATCATCCGAATGTACTTGGTTTGGGGTGCGACTTCCAACCTTACAGTTTTTATTTGGGTGGGCGTCGAACCTATTGGGGCCTACCCAATAATCCAAATTATGATATGCCGGCACTTGGTGGTTCGATCTGTGATACCTTAGGACTACCGAATGGTATTGTTGAGAATGAAAATCACACAGTTGAATTTTACCCTAACCCCACATCTGACAAATTTGAAATACTTTCTGAAAATAATTTCTCCGGCAAATTATCCATTCAAATCTCCGACTTTCTTGGAAGAACTATTCTGAAGAAAGAACTGGAATCAAATATCGTTGATGTTCATGCTATACCAAATGGCACATATAGCATTTCGTTTTATTCAAATAATGAATTTCTCAATTAAATGAGATTGATAATTCTTCATCAATAATTAAAAATATACAGGAGCTTTGAAATTTCAAAGCTCCTGTTTTCTTCTATGAAAAAAATAATTTTTATTCTATTCTTTTTAATTTCGTTAAATGCCTATGCACAAATTCACAGGGATGCTGTTTGGTGTTTTGGCGACAGTGAAATGAAACACGCTTTTCTACCTATTCATCTACTTTGCGAAATATCAGTTAAACGATTTCGCTTCTATTGCACGGGCCACTTGCTCCATTAACCACATAGGCGTAGAAGTTGCTCCGCAAACACCAACACTTTCTACATTTTTGAACCAAGAGATTTCAAGTTCCTCGTCGCTGGAAATAAAATAGGTAGTTGGATTAACGGCTTTACAAACTTCGTAAAGTGCTTTGCCATTGCTGCTTTTTTTGCCGCTTACAAAAACGATGACATCAAAATCGGCTGAGAATTTCTTTAGCTGTGGTTCGCGATTAGATACTTGGCGGCAAATGGTATCGTTAGAAACCATATATTCTTGTGCAATTTCGCTTTGAACGGCTTTCTCCGAACGTTCTTCGATGAGTGTTTTCATCTTCAAAAAACCGGTACTCGATTTGGTGGTTTGCGAGAAAAAATTAATCTGTTTAGAGTAATCAATTAAATCTAAATCTTCTTCCGATCGAACGATGATGGCATTCCCTCCTGTTTGTCCTACCAAGCCATTGACTTCTGCATGTCCTATTTCGCCATAGATCACAATTTGTCCTTCGTTTGCAAAAACTTTTTCATAACTGGTACGAACACGATTCTGAAGTTTTAAAACTACAGGGCAAGAAGCATCAATCAATTCGATATTATTTTCCAATGCAATTTGGTAGGTCTCCGGAGGTTCTCCATGAGCACGGATCAACACTTTGCAGTCGTGTAAGTTTCTTAAATCGTCGTGTTCAATCACTTTTAGCCCTTTGGCTTTTAGGCGATCTACTTCCATATTATTGTGGACAATATCGCCCAAACAATACAGTTCGCCTGATTCTTCTAATTCTTCTTCTGCTTTTTGGATTGCATAAACAACACCAAAGCAGAACCCTGAAAATTGATCGATTGTAACTCTCATTTACCTGACAAAAGTACTAAAAAACGGTTCTGAATGGGTAAAAAAATCATCCAACTATTTCATGAATAAGATTCATGGCAAAATCGAGCTGTTGTTGTTCTGAAATGGACGAATTATCGAGTATAATAGCATCATCGGCCTTCCTAAGTGGGCTTTCAGAACGATGAGTATCGGTATAGTCACGTTCTTCTATGTTTCTAATTACTTCGTCCATCGTTACCATAAATCCTTTTTGAGAAAATTCATCGAAGCGTCTTTTGGCTCTTGTTTCATTTTTTGCAGTCATAAAAATTTTCAATTCTGCATGAGGAAAAACTTGAGTACCTATATCACGACCATCCATTACGATACCTTTTATTTTACCATAACTTTGCTGAAGAGCCACCATTCTATGTCTGATAGCAGGAATAGCACTTACCGGGCTCACCCAATCGGAAACTTTTAAATCACGAATTTTTTTCTCAACATTTATTTCATTCAGATACACTTCCGATGACCCTGTTTCCGGGTTAAGATGGAAAGAAATGTGAATATGATCGAGCATTTTCTCCAACTGATCTTCCGTCATTGAGGCAAGGTCATCAAGCGACAAACCATGTTGTTGGACAAAAAGCGTTACAGCACGATACATGGCCCCGGAATCGATGTAGCGATAGCCCATTTTCTTGGCTATAGCCTTAGCCATAGTGCTTTTACCACAAGAGGAATAACCATCTATTGCAATAATTATTTTCCCTGCTTTAGGTCCTGGGGAAAGATTCATAGTTCCGGGTTTCTTTATCGAAATAATCACATGACAAAGAAATGAAAAAAAGGCGAAAAATCAAATTAGTGAGTGGTGATTGGTGAGTAGTGAGTGGGGTCAAAAATGGGTAAAGGGTCATTTTTTTTACTTACTAATCACTACTTACTACTCACTAAAAAAAGTCAAAGGTCATTTTTTTTACTTACTACTCACCACTCACTTAATAAATTCTGCAAGATTAGTAGAGATTGAAAAATGATCGGCACCGCCGGCTAGATGGTAGTTGCCGCGACCATAACTGATAATGAATTTACTTATTTTCATACTTACTCCAAAAGAAAATCCTGATAAGCCGGGACGTGTTGACACTTGTAATTCTTTTCGTCGTTGAAAGTTATAGGCTGCATTGACATGAAAATTTTTCGACAACAATATTTCACCGGCAAAAATAAAATGGCGAGATAATTTATTAAAAAAATCGATCGATTTAATTTGGGCTACTCCTGTTATTGGATCTACATCGCCCAGATCATAGGAATCGACATACGATAAATCGAAGCGTTCTAAATGGCGATATGTGATATTAAATCGTAAAGGCGTATGTGATAATTTTTTGGAAAACGCGATTAATGCTTCTGCGGGAAGTGGTTCACTATTTCCGGGAAGATAATTTTTTAATTGATGACCAACATTTTTAACTTGAATGGTAGCAGTAATATTTTTAATTGTATCTGCATAAGTAGCAGATAAATCGGCTGCAAGACCAAAAGAATTGTAGATATAGTAATCACTATAAAGTACTTTTAATTGAGCGCCGTAGCTGAAGTACTGATTTAGCTCCCGACCAATGGCCATATTTAAAGAGTAATCTGCCGCACGAAAGGTTCCAATAATATTTCCAAATTCATCTGTTTCTAAAAATTGTCCATAAGCAGCATAATTCATCGATGCTAAAAATGTTCCGATCTTTTCAATATCAAAAGCATAACCCACATTTCCAAACTTAATACCATCTACATAATTGACACCACTAAAACTTAACGACTTGCTCATTGTTTTATTAAGCAGCGAAGCCGATTGCATTCCACAATTAATATCATTGTCTTTTACAGAAATATAAGTTCCACCTAATGCAGCCACACGTGCAGAAGCCGGAATGTTTAGAAACTGATAAACACTGTTACCTCCTATTTGAGAAAAAACTGTTTGAGAAAATAAAATAATAAGGAAAGTTGCTGTAGTCGTAAGTAGCTTCATTGTATTGCAAAGAAAGGAATAAATGTCGAAACGCAAGAAGTTAACATATATTTTACAGAGGAAAATAAATGATTAGATAGTCTAACTGTTAACAAATTGCCATACTCGCATCCCGTAAATAACGGAAACCAATAAAAACCGATTTCTAGGATGGATGGTGAGTCATGAAATGATCGGCTTCACTCCTATTCCAACAGAAATTTTATAACTATCTTTGCGCACCAAAAAAATCGCCCATCCTATGCAGGAAGAAATAGAGTTACTGGAAATATTCGGTGCTCGAGTACATAATTTAAAGAACATCGATCTTTCTTTTCCTCGAAACAAATTAATCGTAATTACCGGTTTGAGTGGAAGTGGAAAGTCGTCTTTGGCATTCGATACGATTTATGCAGAAGGACAAAGAAGATATCTTGAAAGTTTTTCTGCCTATGCGCGTCAGTTTTTAGGAAATATGGAGCGGCCCGATGTAGATAAAATCAACGGATTGAGTCCTGTTATTTCTATTGAACAAAAAACCACAAATTTAAATCCGCGCTCAACAGTAGGAACCATTACAGAGATCTACGACTTCATGCGTTTGCTTTTTGCAAGAGCATCTGAAGCTGTCTCCTATGTAACGGGAGAAAAAATGATTAAGTTAAGTGATGAACAGATTATTCAGTTAATCATAGAAAAATTTGATTCCAAAAAAATAACATTATTGGCACCGCTGGTTAGAGCGAGAAAAGGACATTACCGAGAACTGTTTGAGCAGTTATCACAGCAAGGATATTTAAGAGTGAGAACCGATGGTAAAATAGTTGAATTAAAAAAAGGACTTCAACTTGATCGTTATAAGACGCATGATATTGAGTTAGTGATAGACCGATTAGAAATTAATTCGACGGTATTGAATAGGTTGAATGAATCAATGGCCTTAGCAATGAAATTGGGTAAAGGAACAGTTTTGATTCTTGAAAACGAGAAGGATCGCGAAAATTTCTTTTCACGGCATTTAATGTGTCCAACAAGTGGAGTATCGTACGACGAACCTCAACCAAATACCTTTTCATTTAATTCGCCATACGGAGCATGTAAAAGATGTAATGGCTTAGGAACGGTTTCGGAAATAGACATTAAGAGTATAATACCTGATTTTTCAAAATCAATAAAAGATGGTGGAATTATTCCATTGGGTTCTCAAAAAGACACATGGATCTTTAAGCAATTAATTGCTTTAGGAAGAAAATATAAATTCAACCTAACGATGCCCATTGAAGAGATTCCGGAAGAGTCGCTCAACGTAATTTTGTACGGATCAGATGACATGTTGAATCTTGCGAACGAAAGTTCAGGAGGTGCATATCATCAGCCTGCAACGTATGAAGGAATTGTAAATTTTATTATCAATCAGGATAACGAGCAAGCATCGCCATCAATGCGCCGATGGATACAAGGTTTTATGCAACATGTAGATTGTCCGGAATGTGAGGGCAACAGACTAAAGAAAGAAGCGCTTTATTTCAAGATCAATGATAAGAACATATCTGAATTGGCGAGTACCGACATTCATGTGTTAGGTAAATGGTTTGATGGATTAGAAAGTAAATTGAATGCTAAACAAAAAAAGATTGCGACAGAAGTAATCAAAGAAATAAGAAAGCGAATAAAATTTTTACTTGATGTTGGTTTAGATTATTTGACATTGAATAGAAGTTCAAAGACATTGAGTGGAGGAGAATCGCAGCGTATTCGTTTAGCAACACAAATTGGATCGCAGCTTGTGGGAGTGTTGTACATTTTAGATGAGCCAAGTATCGGATTACATCAACGCGACAATGTACGTTTAATAAAATCGTTACAAGATCTGAGAGACACGGGGAATACAGTTATAGTGGTAGAACATGACAAAGAAACCATTCTTGCTGCCGATCATATTATAGATCTTGGTCCGGGAGCAGGAGTTCATGGAGGTGCAATAGTAGCGCAAGGCACTCCTGCCGAAATATTAAAGCAGCATAGTTTAACGACAGATTATTTAAGTGGCAGAAAAGAAATTAGCACACCGGAAGTTTTTAGAAAAGGAAATGGAAAGAGTATCGAATTAAAAGGAGCTAAAGGACATAATTTAAAAAATGTAAGTGTAAAAATTCCATTAGGGAAACTGATATGTGTTACAGGCGTTTCAGGAAGCGGCAAATCATCATTGATCAATGAAACCTTGTATCCGATCATGAACCAACATTTTTACAATTCAATTCAGAAGCCGTTACCTTATCAAGCTATCAAAGGATTGCAGCATATCGATAAAGTAATTGAGATCGATCAATCGCCAATTGGTAGAACGCCAAGATCTAATCCGGCAACCTATACAGGCGTATTTACAGACATCCGGAATCTGTTTTCACAATTACCCGAAGCAGCGATAAGAGGATATCAGCCGGGAAGATTTTCATTCAATGTAAAAGGAGGTAGATGTGAAACATGCCAAGGCGGAGGAATGCGAGTTATAGAAATGAATTTTTTACCTGACGTATATGTTGAATGTGAAACATGCAGAGGCAAACGATACAACAGAGAAACGTTAGAGATACGATACAAGGGAAAGTCGATCAGCGACATTTTGAATATGAGTATTGAAGAAGCAGTTACATTTTTTGTGAATATGCCACACATCTTGCATAAAATTCAAACATTAGCAGAAGTTGGATTAGGATATATTACGCTCGGACAACAAAGTACAACACTGAGTGGAGGAGAAGCGCAACGAGTAAAACTAGCGAGTGAGCTTTCAAAGCGAGATACCGGAAATACATTTTATATACTTGACGAACCAACTACAGGTTTACATTTTGAAGATGTAAGGATATTGCTTGACGTATTAAACCGATTAGTAGATAAAGGCAACAGTGTGGTTGTGATAGAGCACAATATGGATATGATAAAAGCAGCAGATCATATTATTGATATGGGACCGGAAGGTGGATTTAGAGGAGGTACAATTGTTTGTGAAGGAACACCAAGAGAAATAATTACGAACAAAGAAAGCATTACAGCCGAATATCTCAAAAAAGAGATACCTACAGAAAAGAAGAAAAGCAACCTTACAAAAAAGGCGACGTTAAACTGAGCCTGAATTAATCTAAGAGAAAAGAAATGATGAACGACATGAATTACGACGAGTTAAGAATAAGAAGAGCATTTTCAGATAAAGACTGGCAAGAAATAAAAGCACATGATACATGGCAGATTTTTAAGATCATGTCGGAATTTGTAGATGGCTTTGAAAAACTGAGTAAGATTGGTCCATGTGTATCTATTTTTGGATCGGCTAGAACAAAACCGGATTCAAAATATTATTTGTTGGCAGAAGAGATTGCCTTTAAATTGACAAAAGAGGGTTACGGAATTATTACCGGAGGAGGGCCCGGAATTATGGAAGCGGCTAACAAAGGCGCAAAAACTGCCGGCGGTAAATCGGTTGGATTAAACATTGAATTGCCTTTTGAGCAGAGTTCAAATCCATATATCGATCCGGATAAATTGATCACATTCGATTACTTTTTTGTACGGAAATTGATGTTCATTAAATATGCACAAGGGTTTGTGGTATGTCCCGGAGGTTTTGGAACGATGGACGAATTATTTGAAGCGTTGACGTTGATTCAGACAAAAAAGATAGGGAAGTTTCCGATTGTACTAGCCGGAAAAGAGTATTGGGCAGGACTTTTTGACTGGATTAAAAACACATTGGTGGAAGAAAAAATGATTGATGAAAAAGACTTAGACCTTATGTTCCTCGCTGATGATGCGGATCACGCGGTGAAGCACATCAATGATTTTTACAGTCGTTATTTGTTGAAACCTAACTTTTAATAAATAAGTGGTTATCAACATTTGACAACTGATAACTACGTGCATTTTTGTTCCAAACTCAAACACAAATGGTGTAATTTAATGCCATATTGATGCTTGTGTATTTATGATCAAAATCGTACTCCTACTCTGTTCGGCAATATCTATTTTTCTTGCATCACTGTTTATGACAGTTGATCATTCTATTTTTGTAGAGCAAATAGTTCCAACATCCGTAATGCCCGGAAGTGAATTTACTATTAGTTTAGTAATACATAAAGGCAAACAAACGGGTTTTGCGCGGCTTCAACATTTTTTACCAAAAGGATTTACGGCAGAACCATTAGAAATTGCCAAAGCTCAGTTTATCAATGACGAGGAGAGTGCAAAATTTATTTGGATAGCACTACCAATTGAAGAAGTCTTTACAGTATCATATAAAGTAAAAGTAGATAGTACGTTGAACGGACGTCAAGTAATTAATGGACTCTTTTACTATATTCAAGATGAGAAAACGCAAAAACTTGCGTTAGATCCAATAGAAATAACTATTGGATCGCCGGTAGCAATAGATACGGATAAGCCGGCAGTTGAGAGAAAATTAATCAGCATCAATCCGAATAAAGGGGAGTTTAGAGTAGAGTTGCTATTTCATACAAACAGTGAAAAAACAGCAGCAAAATTTACTGATGAGATTCCGGTTGGATATATTGCAGAAGCTATAGAAAATTTTGGTGCGACATTTAGCTTCCACGATCAGAGGGCAGAGTTTAACTGGACAACCTTTCCTACAGAGAATACGTTTACCATAGCATATCGTGTTTATTCATCGACCGCAACGGCAGCTCCAAAGATCGACGGCATGTTGGTATATGGAGACAATTTGAATTTGACAGACGATGGATTGAACAAAGTAAAAGAAGGAGATGATACGCCTGATTCTATCATGGATGAATTGATAAAAAGTGAAAAGGAAGAGCGAGCAATTGCCGGAAAAGTAAAACAAGATTTGGAGAATAGCTCAGTCGAAGCATCTGAATCTACTTCACTTAATTTGCCTTCTCCACAAACGGGAATCTACTACAAAGTTCAGATTTGTGCAACAAGAAAAAGTCCGTCGAGAGAAGGGAGTTTCTTTGAGAAAAAATATAATGTAACCGATCCTGTTCAATTGACAGAACATGAAGGTTGGAAAAAATACATTATTGGAAATTGCAATTCAATAAAAGAAGCCAAAGCGTTAAAGCAAATTACACGTTTAAAAGTTAGCGATGCATTTGTAGTTGCGTACAATAATGGAGAACGAGTTCCACTCTCTTCCACGCTGCATTCCAATAAACTGAATCAATAAAAGAATAAAAAGAAATGAATTTTAAAAATTTACACATCGCCATTTCATTGATCATCGTACTTCTTTGTGCAACTATTGTATTTGGACAAGAAGAAAAAGAGACGATGAAACTTCCTGTAATTACATTAACGCAAGGAATCTTGAATTTTAATGGTGACATAGGATACAATCGACTGAATGAGCCACTGATTGCACATTCAGGTTTTGAGTTTGGAATACAGAATCATACAGACGGTAGATTGACATTTGGATTATTTATTTTAGCAGGACAAATTACAGGCGAAGTTAGTTCGATCAATAGAAATCAAAATTTCAGAACGAGTATATTTAGTGAGTCGTTAAGAGCAAGATATGAATGGATAAGTCATACACGAGCAGATCAAATTTTGATACCGTATATAACAGCAGGAATAGAGTTTTTGACTTTTAATACAAAAGCCGACCTCTTAGATGCAAGTGGGAAATCGTATTTTTATTGGACAGATGGAACCGTTAGGAATGAAGCACAGACAGAAACCAATGGTTCTGCACCACAAACACATCGAGATTACAAATATGAAACAAATGTACGAGACGCTAATTTAGATGGCACTGGCAAATACAGTCAGACTTCGTTTGCTGTACCGATAGGCTTAGGCGTTCGATTTAAATTATCGCCAAAAACATCACTTGACTTTAGTTCAGTGTTACATAAAACCTTTACAGATTACATAGATGGAATAACATCGAAAGGCAAAGGTGAAAGAGCGGGCAATGACAAGAATGATAATTATTTTTTCACTTCCGTTGGTTTCAAAATTGATTTGGGAACACCAAGGATTCGAACAACAAAGAAAGATAAGTACAGACCAGATGTTACGGGAGTAAATTTCACCGAATTAACCAATGATGATGCCGATGGCGATGGAATTCCGGATGTAAAAGATGATTCAAGTGCAACACCGAATGCAAATAAAGTAGATGAAAAAGGAAAACCGATAGATACCGACGACGATGGGATTCCGGATTACCGCGACAAAGAATTGAATAGCCAACCGTATGCTGTTGTTAATGAAGATGGGGAAACAATTACAGAAGAAATGGTAGAGGCACAATTCAGAAAAGATTCTTTGGCAGCATTACCGGCAGTAATTGAATACTTGAGAGCGTACGATAAGCTAGCAGAGCGAAAGCCGGATGTAGAGCAACGCTGGACAAGTCAGAAGGCAGCTGAGAATCCAAGAGATCATACAGTTATTCCGGCAGTATATCGAAGATTAGATGCCGACCAAAATGGATACATAACGCCAAAAGAAATAAGCATAGCGATTGATGAATATATGTCGAAGAAATCGCCTTATAGTGTTCAACAGTTCTTTGATTTGATCGACTTTTTCTTTGTTCAGAAATAATAAAACTGTAATTTATTTAGTAAAAAACCGCCTCAAATCGAGGCGGTTTTTTTTTGTTTGGTAGTTATTATGGCCAAGATTTTTTAAGCACATAGATAAAATCTGCGAGTGAAAATAAATAGTATAGAGAATGTTTTCAGGGTAGCTCCACTACACTATTTCCGTGAATGGAATCTCAATAATGAAATCGAAATGAGTAAAAATTAAAGAGTAAGAAAAAGCTACAACTTGTGTATTTCAGTTAATTAAAATGTAAGGTTTGAAAAGGTATTAGAAGAACAGAAAAGTAGTTCTTAAGTAAAATAAACAACTTAAAATAACACAAAACACAAATTTTACTTGAGATGAGAGATAGGAAATTCCAAATTTTGGTAGTTGAGGACGATGAACTTGACAGATTAATAATTAAAAAAGCCTTAAAAAGTGCGAGCATTGAACATGACTTGTATTTTGCCGAAGACCATGAAAGCGGAAAAGCAGCGACAGAGAATACAGAATACGATTGTATTTTTTTAGATTATAACTTACCCGGAGGTACAGGGTTAGAGCTTCTGAAAGCAATCAGAGCTGCAAAAAACGAATCACCGATAATCATTGTAACCAGTCAGGGAGATGAGAAGATTGCTGTAGAAGCAATGAAGAATGGAGCGAACGATTATATTCCGAAAAACTTATTGACGGGAGAAGGAATTGCACAAAGTGTTCGCTACATGGTGAACATAACCGAGCAGAAAAAACGCCAAGCAGAATTAGAATTAAAATTAATTGCAACACAACATCAGTTGAATGCAGTGATTTCTAACGCTCCTATTATTCTTTTTGCTTTAAATACCAAAGGCGAAATAATTTTATTTGAAGGAAAGGGATTGAACGATTTGAATATTGATAAAGAAACATTTATTAATAAGTCGCTAAAAGACTATAGTAATGAGATACCGATTGACCTTGAAAACTTCGAAAAAGCATTACAGGGAGAATCAGTTGGAATTGTAGTAGAATGGAAAAATAAATTCTTTGAAATTAATTACAAAGCAGTTAAAGATCAATCAGGAAATACTAGCGGAGTTGTGGGAGTAGCATCAGATGTAACTGCTCACAAAAAAGTGCAAGAAGAATTAGAGAAGGCGAAACAAATAGCAGAAGAGACCGCACGAATAAAAGAAAATTTCCTTGCCAATATGAGTCATGAAATAAGGACACCGATGAATGGCATCATTGGATTGACAAGAATATTGATTAATAGTCCGCTCAACGAAGAGCAAGCAGGCTATTTAAGTTCAATTAAAATGTGTTCAGATAGTTTGATGGTGATTATCGACGACATCTTAGATTTTTCAAAGATAGAAGCCGGCAAAATGACATTTGAAAAGGCACCATTTAGTATTAAAGACACCGTTAAACATACAATTGCTTTATTCCAAGCAAAAGCAGACGAAAAGCAAGTGCAATTGGTAACAGAAATTCCGCAATCACTGGCAAGTACCTTTGCAGGCGACCCAACTCGACTTCAACAAATTTTAAATAATTTGATTAGCAATGCTATCAAGTTTACAGAACATGGAGAAGTACGACTTATAGTAAAATGGAGTGATGTAGGCAAACAAAGAGCGCGAGTTACCTTTGAAGTAAAAGATTCCGGAATTGGGATAAGTGAAAAAAGCATTGAGAATATTTTTGAAAGCTTCACACAAGCGAGTAGCGATACGACAAGAAAATTTGGTGGCACGGGCTTAGGATTAACTATTGTGAAACGATTGGTAGAGTTACAAGGGGGAAAAATTATTGTAAAGAGCCAATTAGAAAAGGGAACCAGTTTCATTTTCCACATAGATTATGAAATAATAGAAGCAGAAAAGCTACAAAATATTAAGCCGAAAGAATTAGATCAAAGCATTTCGCATTTGAAGATTTTGGTAGCAGAAGACAATAAGATCAATCAATTAGTAGTAAGGAAAGTTTTTGCAGACTGGCAGCTGACAGTTGATTTTGCTGACAATGGACAAGAAGCGGTTGAAAAAGCCACAGAAACTTGTTATGACTTGATTTTGATGGACATCCAAATGCCGATAATGGATGGTTTGAGTGCATCAAAAATGATTAGAACTACACTTTCGGAACCCAATTGCAAAGTACCGATTATGGCCATGACAGCCCATGCAACGGCAACAGAAAAGCAAAAATGTCATGATCATGGGATGAACGATCATATAAACAAGCCATTTGAATTACTAGAGTTAAAGAAAAAGATAATATCACTAACCCTTACGAGTGATTCTTCGTTAAAGGAGGTCATTACGACTCCTAAATCAGAAAAATCGCCTAACGTGAAAATCAATAAACCATCCGGTTCCGGTCAAAGAGTGAGTTTAGCATCGATCGATACATTTTTAAATGCACCGAAAATTAATCTCACATATCTGAAGCACATTGCAGACGGCAATGAATCATTTGTGGTGGAAATGATTGAGATGTTTCTGAATAAAACACCAGAGGCGATCAAAGAAATGAATGAATATTATTCTTCAAAAAAATGGGAAGATTTTAGACGAATTGCACACCGTATAAAACCATCGTTTGGATATATGGGAATGCCGGAAGTGCAACAATCGCTCTCGCAATTGGAACTATTGTCAGAGAACGAACTTCAAGAAATTTCTGTTGAAAAAACTTTAATGGACATTACGACCCGTACAAATGAAGCCTATACTCAACTTCGCACAGAATTGACAACAATGAAATAGATTTATTTACTTGACACTGCTGTAAAAAGAAGAATGAATATTCTGAGAACAAGATGAATATTTAGGTGATAAATTAATTACAAAGCCAAAAAAGTTCCGCTTGAATGAGTGTAAAAGGTTATCTTGCGCAGAATTATAATTCGAAAAATATTAAATGAAAGCCCTTGTTTGTGAAGACGACGAAATGGTCCTCAAAATGGTTGAATTCAAACTTCAAAAAGAAGGGTATGAAGTAATATTAGCGACAGACGGAAAGCAAGCAATTGAGCAAATAGAAGTACACAAGCCGGATATTATAATAACAGATATTATGATGCCTTATTTAACAGGGTTAGAAATTGTTCACATTGTCAGGAAAGAATTGAAGTTAAAAACTCCTATAATAATAGTCTCCTCTATTGGCTTGGAAAAAACGGTTTTAGAAGCATTTCAATTGGGGGCAGATGATTTTATAACTAAACCATTTAGTCCAAACGAACTTTCAGTACGAATAAAAAAGTTACTGATGAGAGTAGCTTAAAAAAAATCAAGACCATTAAAAAAGAGATTACTTTTTAGTGGTTTCATTTTTGTAAAGGGTTTGAGCTCTTAACAAAAATTGCCAGATACGAATATGTACATTAAAAGTAATTATTTATCATTTTTCATTTTACTACTCCTGTTTTTTGCAGACAAATCTGCTATTGCACAAACAAAAGCCTCCGACACCTTAATAGTAATTACCGACACAACAAATATTGATGCATTATTTAAAAGAGCTCGTGATTACGCTTATGTCGGAAATAATACTCAAGCAAGAAGAATTTGCCAGAAAATAATAGATAGGAATCCGCAGTATTATGATGTAAGAACATTCATAGGCCGTACGTATGCATGGCAAAAGATGTATGACGCAGCAAGAACAGAGCTGAGTAGAGTTTTAATTGAAAAAGAAAACGACTATGAAGCATTGAGTGTTATGTTCGATGTAGAATTTTGGTCGGAGAATTATGAAGTGGCAAAAGATTACTTGAAAATAGCATTAGGTTACTACCCTCTTTCCGAAGAGCTTTTACTTAAGAAGGCTAATTTACAAATCAAGCTTGAAGATAAATCTGCTGCAGCATTAACATTGCGCCGTATATTGGATTTGAATCCCGGAAATAAAGATGCAATCAAATTGATGAATACTTTAGAAGGAAGGAAACTGAATAACAATTTCCAAGCTTATTATACCGTTGATCAATTTGATAAAAATAAGGCGCCTCAACAATTTGCCGGCGCCTCTCTTGGTAGAAATTTTAGTTTTGGTTCATTGATAATACGTGCGAATGGGGCCAATAGAAGAAATACAAAAGGCCTCCAGACTGAATTAGAAAGTTATATCAATTTTACCGGGAAGATTTATGCAAATTTATCGACCGGTTTTGCAAGTGACGAAATATTCCCGAAAGAAAAATTTGGTGCGGAGCTCTATTTTAAATTACCGAAAGGATTTGAGCTTTCAGGTGGACTTCGTTATCAAAAATTTGGAACAAAGCCTTCTACGTTTTACACAGCAAGTATTGGGAATTATTACAAAGATTATTGGTTTAATGTGAGAACATTTCTATCGCCCAAAACAGATTCAGTAGTAACAACAAAATCACTAAAGAATACAGGCGTTACAGTTATAGCTACTATAAGAAATTATTTTGGTGATAGTAATAATTATTTAGGTTTAAAAGTTGGTCGTGGCCAATCGCCCGATGAACGAAAAAATCTTAATTTAGCACATCAGCTTTTGTCATATCAAGGAGGAATAGAGCTTCAAAAAAACGCATTTGGCCGATGGGTTATAAAAGCAGAACTAACCTATTCCAAAGAAGACATTCTCGATACGAAATATACTCAACGGCTTTCAACTACGGTAACAGTTAAAACTGTTTTCTAATTATTTAAAAAAATGAATCGATATAAGATAGTACCTCTTTTCTTTTTCTTTTGTCTTGCAATGTCAATTGTAAGTGCACAAGAGGTAAAAGATGTAAATACAAAAAAAAGCAAGAAAGATTATGGAAAGACTTTTTTCGAGAAAGACTCAATTCATGTAATCCGGATTTATTTTACGCAGTGTAATTATTGGGATTCATTAGTTAACCATAAAAAATTATATGATTCATTAGAAATTTCCAACCACCTACAAGCGAATATTATTATTGATAATAAAAAGATTTACAGTGTAGGTATTAGGTTTAAAGGAGAATCATCGTATGAGTTTTATCCGGGAAAAAAGAAACCATTTCGAATAAAGTTTAACAAATACTATAAAGATCAGGATTTTCAAGGGTTAGAAGAATTAAATTTAACAAACAACTTCAAAGACCCATCTATGATTAGAGAAAAGATTTATCTCGATATGATGAATAAAGAAGGTCTTCCAGCTCCGAGGGCAACTTTTGCGAAAGTTTATATCATGGATAAATATTGGGGGTTGTATTTGGTAAACGAAAGCATAGATAAAGTTTTTCTTGAAACGCGATTCAATGACTCAAAAGGAAATCTTTATCAAGGAGAGCCGCAAGCAAGTTTCGTTTATTTAGGCAATGAGCCAAGTAAATATTGGAATCGTTATACTTTAAAGAACAATACCAAACAAAACGATTGGACAGATCTCGTTAAATTTATTAAAGTGATCAATGATACTGTTTTGTCGAAAGAAGATTACGTACGAAAACTGGAAACAAATTTTAATTTGGATAAATGTCTACGAGCATGGGCAATAAATAATTTGTTAGGGAATATAGATGCGTATAATATGTTTTACCCTCACAACTTTTTTGTTTATCACGACAGTTTAAATTTCAAATGGCATTGGATTTCATTAGATGGCAACTATGCATTTGCAGCATGGAACCCGGTAATGAATTTACCTAACCTAATAAATTTAAATGTGATGATACCTGATTCGGTTCCTGACAAAGAACCACGTCCACTCCTACTTCATACCTTGGGCGACAATAGAACAATACAAAAAAGGTATATAGCAATTATGGGAGAGATGGTTAGAAAATATTTTAAAGATGATGGAATGGAAAAAACGATCGATAGTCTCTCTTCCCGAATTCGCTTGTCGGTATATGCTGACACAAATAAAATGTATTCCAATTCCGATTTTGACGCAAACATTAATTCAACAATAGGTGATCCGCTGGATCCCGGTAATTTTATTCCAGGGTTAAAAGCATTTATTATTGCAAGGAAAAAGAGTATAGAAGATCAAATAGAAATAATCAATAAGAAACTTCAGGATTAACGAATTGGAATTTAATAATAAAATATTTTTACAGATCGACTGGTCCGATTTCCGATATGCAATGGATGATATCGGAAAAACGATTTATACATTTCCTGTCCATATCCGAATTTTAATTGGAGTAACCATCCTCTTTATTCTTATCGTATTTGTACTTCTGGGAATAATTCTGAGTAGTAGAATTTACAAAACAAAGCGGCAGAATAAGAGAGTTGAGCTTCAGAATATTTTCCAACCTATTTTAAAAGAACTTTTATTTAACGACGAACAAGACCCGTCACAGTTAAAATCGTCTTTTAGTAAAGATGACCTTCATATTCCTTTTCATCGGTTTACATTACTTGAAGAGTTAATCCATTTACATGAAAATT
Organism: Bacteroidota bacterium; assembly: GCA_031367345.1. GTDB lineage: Bacteria > Bacteroidota > Bacteroidia > AKYH767-A > 2013-40CM-41-45 > JADKIH01. The sequence goes on from JANLPR010000025.1 coordinate 40,053, forward strand.
TTACCGGGGAAACTGCTGAGCGACTAGAGAAAATATATGCTGCATTAGATTTCGAAATAGATTCGAGAGAAAAACTAAAAAGTAAACGCTGGTATATAATTGCAAAGGGAATGAAAGAGTTGGCGATCATGAATGTTCGCACAAGTTATACCGAAATAAGCAAGTTTATCAATAGTAAGAATGACATTCTTCGAATGGAGACAAGGATAGCCTTGATGAAACTAAGCGACAAAGAACCACTTGCATTTTTAACCAAAGAAACAGAGCCGCTTTCCGATTGGGACTCAGCCAATATTTATAATATGCTAACGAAAATGCCAGAGCATATTATTCCTGATTTCAGTCATTGGTTAAACTCAACGAATAAAGACATAGTACTTTTTTGTATTCAGATGATTGGTCGATTTAGACAAAGAGAGTCTGTTGGAAGGTTGCTTTTACTGCTCGACAATAAAGATGATAGAATTAAAATTGCAGTAATAAAAGCATTGAGAGAATTGAACTCGAATGAAGGGGAAGATATTTTATTAAAGTTATTTCCACTGGTGAATAACGTAATTCAGAATGAGATCTTAAAAACTTTAGAGGTGATAGGGAGTGAAAAATCAATCTCTTTTCTGGAGAAAATAATACAACAACCAATCGAAGACTATCCGACGAGTATACAAGCAATAAGGACAATGCTCACAATAAATAAATCGGGAGAAAGTTATATTGCTAGAATATTCGAGCAATCAGGCCCACAACTTCGATTGATGATTCAACACGCACGCGACAGACGACTATAACATACAATGGGAATACTTTTTTATTACTTTACTAAGTTTGCCGATCATTTTATATTGGTGTATAGCTGTCTATTATTCGGCACTTATTTTTTATTGTCTGCATTTTCGGCTGTTGATATTATCAAATATATGCGTCGCAATAGTTTTATCGACTATCGAGATATACTTGCGGCACCCTCTGCTCCTTCTATTTCTATTATTGCCCCTGCATACAATGAATCAAAGACCATAGTGGAAAATGTTCGTTCGCTTTTAAATATACACTACGTTAATTTTGAAGTAATAATTGTGAATGATGGATCGAAGGACGATACGTTAAAATTAATGATAGAAGCATATTCATTAGAGGCTGTACAATATGCATTTGAGGAGAAAACAAATTCAAAACCAATTAAAGTCGTTTATAAGTCTATTATACCATCGCTTAATAAACTGACAGTTGTTGATAAGGTGAATGGCGGAAAAGCAGACGCATTAAATGCCGGAATAAATATTAGCAAATACGATCTTTTTGCAGCGATAGATGTCGACTGTATACTTGAATACGAATCACTTTTGAAGATGGTAAAACCCTTCATGGAGCAAACCGAAGATAATCGAGTAATAGCAGTAGGTGGTGTTGTAAGGATAGCTAATAGTTGTGAAGTGAATGAAGGGAAGATTACTCAAGTAAATTTGCCAAAACAAATAATACCGAGAGTACAAGTTTTAGAATACATCAGAGCATTCTTACTAGGCCGCATGGCATGGAGTCGATTGAATGGCTTAATACTTATTTCGGGAGCATTTGGAATGTTCGACAAAAGAATTGTGATAGATTGTGGCGGCTACAATCATAATACAGTAGGCGAAGACATGGAATTGGTGATACGCATGAGACGCTATATGGAAGAGCGAAACATTAAATACAGAATAGTTTATTTACCCGATCCGCTGTGTTGGACAGAAGCGCCAGATAATTTCAAAATATTAAGTAAGCAGAGAAACCGTTGGACTAGAGGAACCGCCGAAACATTATGGATACATAAAAAATTAATTTTCAATCCGAAGTATAATTTTCTGGGAATGATAAGTATGCCCTTTTGGTTTATATTTGAATACATGGCTCCAATAGTAGAAACAGTAGCCTTTTTATATTTGATCATGATGGCATTTTTAGGAATCCTCAACATTGAATTATTTGTCACTTTATTTTTGTTAATCTATGCTTTTGCAATAATGTATTCAACGGCAGCAATACTTTTTGAAGAGCTAAGTTTTCATCAATACAAAAAGAAACGTGACATAATTCGTTTGCTCGGTACCGCATTGATTGAACCCATTTTCATTCATCCATTAACAGTTTACTATGCAATCAGAGGCAACCTCGATCTCTTGACAGGAGTAAAAAATTGGGGCGAAATGAAGAGAAAAGGATTTACAAGAAAGAAAGTATAATCGCTTTCAAATTGTATTTTAGAAATGCGTTTTATGGCTATATGATGAATTAAAAATAGTTTGCATCATAGGAAAATAGAACTCCCAAAAAAATCTATTTCGATCGGTAACATCGACCGCATTATACATTAAGAATTTTAATCCGGAAATTCCACTCAACTTTGCAAATCGAAATTTGGTTGGGTTGTCGGCATAATCACCACAAAAATAATAGAAGTTATAATCACGGTCTCTATGAATGACAGCGGGAAAGATCTTCGGGATACCATTTGCTGTTAGTATAGCTTCTCCTTCAGGTCGTGTTCCAAGAACATATTTAGAAACGATCTGATTTGAATCACTTTTGTTGACGATAATATCGATCCAATAAGGATAGATCATTACAGCCGGGACATCGTATTGTTCTTGGTATTTCTTCTCAGTATAAATCTTTGGGATTGCATCATTCAATTCTCTGCCCTTTTCCAGAACGAGAACTTTACCTGACTGATTAATAAAAAGCATCCCTTCACTTTTGAAATTCCAAACTCCATTATGTTCCTTTTTATACGCACCTATGATCCATTTTGGCAAATCAGGATTATTCACAGTATCTAAGCTTGCAATATAACGAGCCATCCACCCACTCCACTCTATCTTCCACATGTTTTGAAAATCGCGTCGAACATCATTAGGTGTTGGATAACCAATTGTATTAAATTCAGCTATTACAAGTTTTTTTTTCTCCTTCATTTTTCGCATCAATAGAAGATCTTTCTCAGAGAGTCCGCCATAGATGTTTTCAGAATTATCGTTAATATCTCTGTGACGATACCATTCATTACCGAGTACACCGTAAGTATCGGCAAAATAGGCTAAATCATAGATTTTAGATATGCTATCAACTTCCGGATCATTAAATTTCTCGAAGTCGTTCACCAGGTACTTTTCATCATCTTGAGGAAAAAATCCAAAATAATCTGAGTTAATATCGTAGTAATTACCGTTAGGTTTAGTGTATTTTTCGTGATCTAAAATCCAATTGATCGATCTGTGTTTATAGCTATTTGTATTTAAAACCGTCTTATCTACAATCAATAAGTTCAATTTTCGCTGAGAAGAGAACTCCCATGCAATACGCATCCATAGAGGTGTTGCAAGGAAAATAATAATAGTGGTTATGATTAAGCGGCTTTTCATTTAACTAAAAATGTAAGATTTGAGGTGTAAATGTACCTCTTTGCCACGCTTGAAACGAAACAAAAGTAGGCTGTTAAGCATAAAAAGATTCACACAAAAGTGTTTAAAACAATGGCAGTCGCAAAAATATTTATCGTAGAGGATGATCACTTCCTCGGGAGTCTTATAAAGAAGACCCTAGAAAAACTAGACAATTGTGAGGTGACCCTTTTTACGTCGCCTGATGAGTGTTTGAGCAACTTGCATTTGAATCCAGACATCATTTCAATAGATTATATGCTTCCGGGTATGAATGGAATTGAATTGATGGAAAAAATCAAGAACTATAATGATTCAATTCAATGTGTAATGGTTTCGGGTCAGGAGAAAATTGATGTGGTGATTGAAACATATAGAATGGGTGCATCTGATTACATTATTAAAAATGATAATGCTTTAGTCAATTTAGAAAACTCAGTAAAATCATTATGCAAGAATGTTTATTTGCGACAAGAGAATGATACATTAAAAGAGCAAGTAATAGACCGACACAAATACACAAACATCTTAGGTAATAGTAGTCCGGTGTTAAAAGTTTTACGATTAATTCAAAAAGTTGAAAAAAGCAGCATTATGGTTCTTGTTACCGGTCAGTCCGGAACAGGAAAAGAACTTGTTGCAAAGGCGATACATTATAACTCAGGTCGTGCACGTAAACCATTTGTTACAGTTAACATGGGTGCAATTCCAGATGATTTAGTAGAGAGTGAATTATTTGGACATGAGAAAGGAGCATTCACCGATGCACGAGATAGAAGAATAGGGAAATTTGAAGAGGCGAATGAAGGGACAATCTTTCTCGACGAGATTGGGGAAATGGATTTAATGTTACAAACGAAATTACTTCGCGTACTTCAAGAAAAAGAGGTTACTCGTATAGGCAGTAATAAATCAATTAAATTAGATGTGCGAGTAATCGCAGCAACAAATAAAAATCTTGCACAAGAAGTAAAGAAGGGAAACTTCAGAGAAGATCTGTTTTATAGACTACAAGGATTTTTAATTCATCTTCCACCGCTTTTAGAACGTGGCGACGATGTGGTTCTGTTATCAAAAAATTTCCTTCAAGATTTTTGTAAAGAAAATAGAATGCCGAATATTCAATTAAGCAAAGAGGCAACTCGCTTCTTAATGGATTATAAATGGCCGGGCAATGTTCGTGAACTTAAAGCTGTAATTGAAAGAGCAGCGATTATGTCGGAGAATAATACAATACTACCTGAAGACTTGGTTTTTGCAACAGCATAAAAATATTGCCTTATTGTTTTACAAATCCTGCCTTAGCAGGATTTTTTTTTGCCTTTTTTCGAAAAGCGACTATTTCTTACAGATGTAAACAATAGTGCCTCTTACGACTTACTCTACTCGCTCATTTTCGTAAATCGTACTATAAAAGGATATCCAAATGCCAGTAACAAAATACAGAATAAAAACAGATCTAAAACAGAGCATCAAAACTAAACTCTCTACAAAATCAATTGTAACCGGAGTGATCTCAATAGCTGTAATTTTCATTCTAACAATCATCAATACAGGTAATCCTTTTTCCAGTCAAGCGAAGGATATCGGTGCTCTTAAAATAGTCAATTTAGAAGATCAAACCTTTACAAACGAAACAGAATTACAAAATACTGAGATAAAACCAGCTTCAATCCCTGGAAAGAATACACTATTCATTAAAAAAGTGAAACCGAATATCCAACCGTAATTTTCACCTATGAAAAAAGAACCATTTTACTCAGAAGATACTATCAATTCTACACAAAAAGGAAGTTCCTTACAATTTCTCTTTGTGTACTTATTGGGGTTAATTCTATTAATGTGTTTAGGTTCATACGCCGCCACTAAAACTTCCGTTGCTTCCGGAAACTGGGAGAATTCGGCAATTTGGATACCATCAGGAGCACCACAGCAAAATGATAATGTTGTTATCGGATCGAATACCGAGGTAACAACAACACAAAATATTTTCATTCAATCACTTTCAATTTCACCATCGAGTAAATTGACATTAGGTGCAATGAAAAGAGTAACACTAAATAACAATTTGACTATTGATGGCAAATTGGATATGAATAAAGGATTGATTACTCAGAATTTAACCGGTAGTATATTTAAAATTGGATCGACAGGTACATTCACTTGGGATCCTGGAATCAATAGTTCAGCAGAAGCAAGTCTATTTATAAATGGTATAGAACAATTTGATATCGGCAGCTCGCTGATTATAAAAAATTGGTACGACTACACTACTCCACTTACTCAATTTATAAATGGGAACTTTGGGAATTTAGAACTTAATTCACAGGGAGGAACCAATTCAATTGTTGAATGGGACCAGCATAATCAATTAGAGTTGCATAAAATATTTGGAACACTCACAATTGATCAAGGCTGGATAACACTAGATAAAAGTGGATCAATTACCAACACAACAATTGGAAATATAATTTTAAAAAATATTAATGCCACTTTCTACGCACACAATGGAAATCATCCTAGTAATTTCACACTTCATTGTTCGAATATTACCAATGAAGGTGGAACCTTTTACGGACTGAATGATGGAAATGGAAATATTCGTATTCACACAACCGGAAATTTTATTAATAGTGGAAATGTAAAGATCATTAACAATACAGGAATAATAAATGTTGGAAATGGAAATGCCACATTTGATGTAGACGGAACTTACAAACAAATAACAGGAGACACGAGGATCATTTACAATATTGCAACAAAAAATTCCGGAGTTTTTACTTCAACCATTGGAAATTTATTTCTGGATGGTGGAATATTCATGGGTCAAACAGCATGTCACGTCAACAATCAAATTTGTACGATTGGCATTACCAACGATTTGAAAATAAATTTCAGCAAAAATACAGATAAATTCAGGTGCACATCTATTTCAAGTATTGGAGGAGTATTAAATAATGCAAGAGTAGAATTAACCGTAGGTGAAAATTTCAGTATCAACGGCGTTCTTGCTTCAGAAGTAACGAGTTCAGCATCTTCAGGAATTGAAAAAATATCTGTGAATGGAAATTTAGAAGTGAATGGTTGCACAACGAATTTTAATTATGGTAGTCTGTCAGCTTCACACAACAATCAATTGATCGTTGGAAAAGATTTGCTGATGAGTGGAGGTCAATTTTCAATTTCAAGAAATAATGGAAATCTGATCGCATCGATCAATAGAACATTAAGAATTTTCGGAGGTGTGATGATGATAAAAAATAACGAAGGAAATGCAGCACTTGAAGTACAACGAAAATTTGAACAAGTATCAGGGACTCTTCTATTCCATTCAAATACTACTACTATTTCTGCTGGTAATATTTCATTGGCTATAAATGGATCATTTTCTCAAAGTGGAGGGCGAATAAATTTAGATGATAATTCGAATAGTTCAATAGGAATACGCGAATTAAATTTAAGAACAGATAGCGTTTCATTTTCCGGAACAGGAATTATTGATCGAAACGGGACAATGACGAATAATACTAACACAAAAATTATTTATGGAAATAATGGAAAAATAATTTTTAAACGAGAAGGAAATTCACATTCGATAGCAAATGTAATCCAAATAGTAGGGCCAGGAACTACACTTTCAATTGCAGATTGTCCTTTTCAAATTGCTTCATCGATTGATCCGTTACAAAATACGCTGATAATTTCCGGAACCGGTAATTTACAAATCAATCAAGGACAAATAGTTTCAAACGGCCAACAAGCATATTCAAAAATATTTGTTGACTCTTCTTCTACACTTGATATCAAAAGAGCCGACGGATTATTTAACAACAACAATCAGGCTTCAATTAGTTCCATTGGAAATATTAATTTAATTATTCATCCAAAAGGAGTAATAGAATACAGCGGTAACATCAATCAAAGCATTACATCGCTTTCAAATATTGGGAGTTACACTTCAAAAAAGTATGGCATTTTAAAAATAGCATTACAGGGAGCAGGAAACTTGATGGCGACCGCTATAACAAACGAGATAATCGTTCAAACGAGAATAGAATTAACGAGCGGAATACTATCACTCAACAATAAAACAATTACGGTTGAAAATGGAAAAGCAGATGGAATAACGCGCGAAAAAGGATTTATTATGAGTGAGAGTAATTACCCCGTTAGCAGTGGAAATATTCGTTGGCAAAACATTTCGGAAGGGTGGCATGAAATTCCATTTGGAGTAAGTAATGGATTATTAATTCCGGTATTTTTTAAGCCGATAACTGGAATTGGAAAAGAAGTATCGGTAAGTACAAGAAGAACGACAACAGATAACAAACCATATCCTTCGTTGAGTTTAAATTTTCCGGGAGGAAATTATTTTGCAACAGACCAAACGATCGACAGATGGTGGGGATTCAATGCACCGGGAGTAACGGCAGACGTAAAGCTCAGCTACTGCGGGTCAGAAAACAGTTTGAGTCAAAGTTTAGCAACAGACGTACTAAATATTATTCAATGGAAAGGCAACGGATGGAATATCAGTTCCGGTGAGGCCATGGGTAGCAATTCATTGATAGGGCAAATTTCAATCGCAGCTACTCCACTCTATCCTGACTGGACAATAGCATCGGTTAAAGTTGCAGCAATCGATATAAATGCAGATTTAAAAAGCGATACAGTTACAGTTAACTGGCATATTAAGTCAGAGACCGGAATCGACCATTTTATCGTAGAAAAAAGTTTAGATGGAATTTCATTTTCAGAAACAGGAATGATAAAAGCTTCATTTGATAGTAAGGTGAGAGATTACAATTTTGATGATCTTGGATTTGATCCGAATAAAAATATTTATCGATTAAAACAAGTATCACCTGATGGTTCATTTATTTATTCCAAAACAGTAAAAGTATCGGGTAAAATAATTGTTGATGGAATTAAAATTAATTCTACTTCACCTAATCCTTTTACAAACACTTTAACAATTTCACTTAGTACACAATCCAGTCAGAAAATTAGTATTTCGATTTATAGCACAGATGGACGACTAAGAAATAAATCAGATCAAATTTCAGAATCCGGTGAAAGTAAAATTACACTTGACAACTTGGATATTTTGGAACCGGGTACCTATGTATTAGTTATAGAAAGTGAAAAAGGAAAGACAACTCAAAAAATTATTAAGAACTAAGCCTAATCAATCACCAATGAAAATTAAACAACGACGAATACTTAAGTTTAGGCTTACAACCAAATTCATGTTGATAGCAGGAGGAATTACCTTTATGCTTTCAATGACTACTGGGTTGTTAGTGTATATGAATATTAGTTATGATGAAAAAATTCGAGCTGCTGCTACAGGTATTGAAGGAAGTGGTGGCTATTTGAACACTGGCGATCTATTGTCACAATTCACTTTTGAAACACAAAATATTACTCAATCAAATCTAGGACCAAATGCTATTTCAATTTGCAAAGATGCCCATGCATTGGACGGTGGTCGCTCTTCTACTAAAGGGTTATCGGCAGGAGTCAATGGGAAAGATATCGATTTAGTGTTAGCCGATGGCGAGATTTGGAATCAGGAAGGCATTGATATAAGTATCGACTATAGAAGAAATGAAAAGAGTGGAAATTTTTTCACGAGAGAAAATGGATTTAACTTTGGAATGGAGAATGGATTTATAGTTATCAGTTATCGATTAGAAAATAAAAGAGGCGGAATTGAATCTATTAAAACAAAAACAGACTACGAGATATCAGAAGACGAGATATTCAGAACATATCGATTCATTTATAATCCTGCAAAAGGGAAAGCAGAAATATTTGTCAATGGAGCGATCGTATGGAGCAATCAACATGCTGAGAACACATCACTTTCTTGGAAGAATGCCGGAAATGTTACTATTGGAAAAGGCATGAATGGGAACGGAAAAGATTTAGCAATCATTGATAATCTAATAATAAAAACTGCGGGCAACACAGCACCTTTATCAGAATCGTTATTAAATTTTATGTTGGAAGAGAAAGACGGTGAAATAAAAATACATTGGTCTACTTCAGCAAACGATAAAATTAAATCTTTCAACGTTGAACGATCCATCAATGGTGTCGATTTTGTAACAGTTACCTCCGTGCCGGTTGATCTCGATCTCAAAGAAAATGGCGAATATACTTATACAGATAAGACAAAAACGACGAATGGAATTGTTTATTATCGCTTACGACAAACATTCAACAATGGTAAATTCATTTCACATTCGTTGGCAGCGATCAAGATCGACAATGAAAAAAGTTTTGCAATAGAAAGAATAAGTCCTATTCCATTTGACAAAACATTCGATCTCACATACTACTTACCTTCATCAGGAAGAGTTTGGCTACAGATCAATGATGAAAACGGAAAGATGATTGATACGCAATCGTTCGAAGCTCCAAAAGGAAAAAACGTTCACGTTTATAAGACCGACAAAGTGAAAGAGAGCGGCACCTATACTGTTAATCTAATGTTTAACGACAAAAAAATAACACGATCAATAATTAAGATATAAAAAAAGGGGCTCAAATTAAGCCCCTTTTTATTATCGTCTTACATCGACATACGTATTAAGTTTGATGTCAGTATTTCTGATTTCAAGAATAAGAAAATAAGTTCCTTCAGGCAGTTGTTCACCGGAGTTATTATTTCCTACCCATTCGTTTGCATAATTTTCTTTTTGATAAACTAAATTTCCCCAGCGATTAAAGACTGACAAAATATTATTTGGATAACGTTCTATTCCATGAATAACGTAAGCGTCATTACTTCCATCGTCGTTAGGAGAGTATGCAGATGGTAATTCCAGAATACATTCATCGTCTGTTTTTCTTCTTACTACAATAGTATCAGATCCAAAGCACGTTCCATCAGTAATTGTCCATACAAGCATATTATTTCCAAGTGTTAATCCAACCACAGTAGGACTCGGCGAATTAATATTGTTGAAAGTAGCGGTTCCTGAAGCAACAGACCATTGACCAGAATAGCCGACAAGTAAATTAGCATTCAGCGCAAAGACTTCAATACAATTTCCGACATCACCACCTGCATTAGCAACAATAGCTTGAGGCTGAGTGATAGTTGCAGATGCTGAAGTTGTACAATTATTTTGATCAGTGACTAACACAGAATAAGTTCCAGGCGATAAGTTAGATATAGAAGTACCGGAGCCTGAAGGAGTCCAAACAAAAGAATAGCCTGCAACACCACCGGTTACATTTGTAGAAACAACACCGTTATCCAGAGCGTTACAAGTAACATTCGTAGATGAAATATTAGCAGCTAATAATTGTGGCTGCGTAATAGTGATATTGATTGCGACAGAACAATTAGCAGAATCGGAAATATTAACTGAATAATTTCCGACTGTCAATGTATCTGCAACAAGTCCTTGATCATTATTCGACCAGAGATAAGACAATGGTCCAATTCCACCACTGGCAGGTTGAACAGATGCTGTACCATTATTACCTCCGAAGCACGATACATTTGTAGAACTTGCAATAGAAGAAACGATAGTAGACCCTTGAATAATCTGAACAGAATCGGTTTGAGTACAATTAAAACTATCTGTTACTTGAACTAACGCATAACCACCGGCAAGACTATCAGCATAATTTCCTTGATCGCCATTCGACCAATTGAATAAATAAGATCCTGTACCACCAGATGTTGAAACTGTTGCAGTACCGTTATTTAATCCATTACAAAATGCATTTGTTACAGAATATGTAAATGCAAATGGAGCAGGTTCCGTAATAACAACCGTTGCATTTGAAACACAATTATTAGAATCGGTAACGACTAATGAGTACGAACCGACAGCTAAACTATCAGCCGTAGAAGTTACATCACCATTTGACCAAGCATAAGTAAAAGGTGCAGTACCATTAGTGAGTGAAACAGTAGCAGAGCCTTCCGAAAATCCATAGCAACGGTTATTTGAACTAGAGCTGACTGCAATTGCAGCAAGCGGTACACCATCTACAGTAATGGTATCATTATAAGTACAACCGATACTATCAGTAATGACTACGCTATAATTTTGTGGAACTAGTCCGACAGCAGGGTTAGTAATTTGCGTATTAGACCATAGATAAGTATAAGGGCTAACACCTCCGCTAGGTGTAGCAGTGGCAGTTCCATTATTTACACTACAAGTTGCATTCGTTGAAGCTAAAGTTGCAGTGAGAATTGGTGGTTCGGTTAATGTGTATGAAACAGAATCGAGACAACCATTATTATCAGTAACATTCAACTGATAAAATCCTGCACTTAAGGTAGAGATGTCTTCTGTGGTAGCTGTATTTGACCATTGGTAAGCGAAAGGAGCAACTCCGCCATTCATTGTTACATCAATTGCACCATTGGTTTGTCCATTGCAATTAATATTATATATTCCAAACGCAGAGAGATTAGTAATAAAAGAAATTGGTGCAGGGCCGGTAAGAATAAAGAAAGTATCTAGCTGACAACCGTTACCATCAACAACAACGATGTTAAACGTATCGGCACCTAAATTACAACGAGTCGGTGCAGTGATTGTGTCCACACCATCCCAAACAAAAGTGAACGGATTATTTCCACCGGTCATGTTTAGCGTAATACACGTATTCGTATCACCGAAACATGGAATATTGTAACCGTTATACATTGGAATAACAGCTGCGAGATTTACAGGCCCGGGCTGAGCAATAGTTATAGAATCCATTACTACACAATTGTTACTATCGGTAACAGTCAATAAATAATTTCCTGCAGTGAGACCAACAGTTGAATCAGCTATATCTCCATTCGACCATTGATATTGATAAGGAGATGTACCACCACTCACTGATGAATGCGCTGCTCCATCGTTATAACCAAAACAACGAACATTTGTACCGCCTACGAAAGTATCAGGAAGCAGAGTTAAAGAAAGAGCCATCGGTTCATTCAATGAAATTGTCGTATCTTTTCTACAGCCTCTTCCATCGGTAATTGTTAAACCATAGGTTGCTGCTATGAGAGAATAAATACTATCGGCTGTTGCAGCATTCGACCAAGCATAAGTAAAGGTGCTATCGCCACCGGTAGCAAATACCTGAATGTATCCGTTGTTTCCTCCATTGCAACTAATGTTGTAACCAAGATAATCAGAAACATTCGCAGAAGTGGTTATAGAGTCCGGATTTGTAAGTGTAAAAGCAAGACTATCTTTACAATTATTTTGATCTTCAATTAAGCAATAATAAAATCCGGAAACCAATTGCCCAATAGAATCGGTTGAATTTCCTGTTGACCAATTGTAACTATACGCAGGAGTACTTCCGGAAACATTCAATTTAATAAAGCCGGTTGTATCGCCATAACATCGCGGATTGGTTGGGTTATTTGCATAACTAAATGGAGTTGGCTGATTGAGTGTCGTATCTTTTTCAATTGAACATCCGTTTGCATCAACCACACGAACAGTAATTCTATCGGCAGTAAGATTATTGATAGTGACAGCACTTGCTCCATTATTCCAGAGATAAGTAAATGGCGGAGTACCACCAAAGACATTCACAGTTGCAGAACCGCTAGAATCACCATAGCATTTTAAATTCACAGCACCGATGTAAGTAGCCGGAGATATTAACGGAACTAGACTATCCGGTTCTGTTATTGTAATTGTATCTCGACGCATACAACCGTTGATATCGGTAACATCGACTTGATAAAAACCGGCTGGAATTAAATATGCGCTATCGTTATTACTTATGTTAGGAGTCCAAGCATATGAATATACATTTGCTCCACCATTAAGATGCGTTAAAATAAAACCACTACTTTCTCCTTTACATCCAACGTTTCTGATTGTCCAAGGATTTGCTAAAACTGCCGGTTGAGTGATTGTATCACTTAGTGTTTTACTGCAACCTTTGTTATCAGTAACGACTACCGAATAAATACCTGCAGGCAAATTACGAATTGAATCAGTTGTTGCACTTGAACTCCATAAATATGTATACGGTGCAGTACCTCCACTTGATAATACTTTAATTTTCCCAGTTGTGTCACCAAAACAAGCAACATCTGTTCCTCCCGGTGCCAATGGATAATTAAATAGCGAAGGGTTTAATACAGAAGGCGCGGTAATTACAATGTTCGTATCGAATGAACAATTATTTACATCTACAAGATGAACAAGGTATGTACCGGCAAAAAGAGAATCAGCAGTATTTCCTGAGTCGCCATTCGACCAATTTATAACATAAGGACCGGTACCTCCTACCGGATTTACAGAAGCAGTTCCATTACTACCACCGAAGCAACTTACATTTGTTGTAGATAAAGATGAAGTAGGAATTCCGAGAGCTACCGGCGGTTCAGTAATAGTTTGACTAATTATAAACTGACAATTATTAAAATCGCGTATTGTATCTGAATAATTTCCAGGAGCAAGATTTGTGATTGCAGCAGTTGTTGCGCCATTGGACCATGCGTGAGTATAAGGACCGGTACCATTACTTGCAGTGATGGTGATACTTCCGTTATTATTATTTTTACATGTCACATTATCAAATTGCGATACAACAGCTGAAAGAGCAGCTGCCGGTTGCGTTATAACTACTGTTTGTGTTGAGGTACATCCATTTTGATCGGTCGCTATTACAGTATATGAATTCGCAGACAATCCCGTTGCATTAAAAGTTGTTTGTCCGCTTGGCGTCCATAAATAAGTATAAGGAGCTATTCCTCCGCTTGCATTAATAGTAGCACTACCATTAGCACCGCCAAAGCAAGAAACATTAGAATCAACGACAGTCGTGGAAGATAAACCAAGCGGAGGTTGAATCAAATTGATTGATGCACTGCTTGTACAACCACTGGCATCAGAAACTGTGACAGTATATGTATTCGCACCAAGCCCTGTAGCCGTTTGCGTAGTTTGTCCGGAAGGGCTCCATGAATACGAATATGGTGCGAAGCCTCCGCCGGGGGTAGCAGTTGCGCTTGCTGTGGCTCCGTTTCGACAAGCAATATTATAACCGTTAAAAAAAGTAGAGCTTACAGACGCAGTAATTTTTGGAACATAAATACTAAACGAATAAGATTGCGAACCAGCATAAGGGCAAGCATTATCACGCGCCGTGAGTACAAAACTGTAAGGTTGATTTCTTGCATCGGCAGCAGAAGGCGTCCAAGTAAAAGTTCCGACTGGATATTGAGTACCGGCAGTGGTGAATGTAGCACCCGGTATGGAGTTATTCCAGCTAACTACCAATGAATCTGTAGCATTTGCATCAGCAGAATTGACAGTAAAAGTTAACGTACTTCCGGGGCATACAGTTGCCGTATAATTAGATGTTCCGTTGATACCACTTACAGTAGGAAGAAAGTTAGGATTACAAGGTCGAGTAAGAAATTGCATATCTCTCATAACACTACCGATCAATACGCCATTACGATATTCACGTACTAAAATGGCAGTAACACCAATTTCATTATTGACAGTAGGTGTCATAACAATATCTCCATTAGAAGAATTAAGTGAGATAGCCGGGCTTGAAGTAACCGGATTAGCTGCTGAATAACCGGGATTGAAAGTAACAGTCCCTACAGTATTGCTAGACGTATTATATGTTTTAGGAGTGATAAACGAGTAAACTAACGAATCGCCATCAGGATCATAAACGCCATGATTAAAAGTAAAAGACTGATTCACACAAATGAAAGTAACCGGGATATTGGTAAATTGAGGAGAGCTATTCGTTGGAGCAGCTAAGTTATTTAAAGTTGCTTCGATGTACATATTCGCACTGCAAGGGCTGTTCAAAGTTGTGATTGCACAATTTCTGCAACACACATAAAAACTCATAACCCAATCATTACATTTAGAAGGCAAAGTAACATTGCTTGTATACCTGTATAGCTGGTAGCCCGAATAGGTTGAAGTTGAGCTTACGCATTTAGTGATAACAGATCGACAAGGAAAAGTAATTTCTTTTCCGCTTGAAGTATCAAGAGCTAATGTGTAGTTCTGATTTTTACTACAAGATGTTGATTTTGCATTTAAAGTAATTGAAGTTGGAGCAGCAACACCTGCACAATCTCTATAAAACGAAACGGTTACTCGAAATGTATTACCACTAATCCAAGTGTATTGCAAATCAGCTCCGGCAGAATGGGTTGCATTAGCATTAAAAGAGATTAGCGATAAAAAAATAATGCTGACAAAAAAAGCAAGTTTGGCAATTTTTGAATTTGAAAATGTAGATAGTTGAAACATTAAAATGTAGATTAAATTCCTTTGTTTTCGGAATATATGATTTTATAAAAATCACCATTCTTTTCATAGCTAAAACAAAAGTTTCACGAATCATTTTAACATACTTTTCAACAATATCAAACAAAATAAAGGCCGACTTTACAGCCGGCCTTTATTTATGAAATAAATTTTTACTATTTCGACATCGAAGTAACTCTAAATTCAGTTCTACGATTTGCCTGATGTTCTTCTTCTGTACACTTTACGTCATTCGAACATCTGTTTACCAATTCAGATTCGCCATATCCTTTGGCAACCATCCTTGAAGAACTGATTCCTTTTGACACAATATAATTTACAGCTGCCTCTGCTCTTTTCTGCGACAATATTAGATTGTATTTATCATCTGCTCTTGAATCAGTGTGCGATCCTAATTCAATATTGATCATTGGGTTCTCCTTTAAAATTTGAACTAAGCGATCCAATTCAATGCCCGCATCTTCACGAATATCCCATTTGTCTAGATCATAATAAATATTCTTCAACACAATTGGCTTATTCACAATAATACGTTCAAGTTCTAACCTTAGTTTTACAAACATATCCTCGCTTCTGTTTTTACCAACAGTAGTTACCGGTTCAGTATTTGTAAAATATCCATCTTTACTTCCAACAACGGAATAATTTGTTTGCGGGTTCAATTTAAATTTAAATTTTCCATCAGGTCCGGTTGTAATCGATTCCTTTTTACCTGTCATCAGATTAGTTAATTCAGCTAAAACACCTTCAACCGGTTGTTGAGTTGCTTTATCGATAGCAATTCCTTCCAAAGTAAATCGAACATCGTTGATTGTAAAATTGTATAGATTATCTTGAGTTGTATTTTTAGAATTACGATTACTCGATAAAATACCTGCTGTAGCATTATCATTTAATGCAATTCCGAAATCATC
Organism: Bacteroidota bacterium; assembly: GCA_031367345.1. GTDB lineage: Bacteria > Bacteroidota > Bacteroidia > AKYH767-A > 2013-40CM-41-45 > JADKIH01. Next base: position 56,691 of record JANLPR010000025.1, read on the forward strand.
ATAACTTGTATTCATTGGATACCCCATGTTACGTGCATCACTCCACGATAACCCATTGAGTGTACTTGAAAAAATGTCTAATCCGCCCATATTATAATGCCCTTCAGAACTAAAATAAAGGATTGAATCTTTCCAGATTGTAGGGAACATTTCATTGTAAGGAGTATTGATTGAAGGTCCTAAATTTACCGGCTTACTCCATGTGCCATTCATTTTTTCGACCACGTAAATGTCTGTTCCACCTAAACCTCCGGGCATATCAGAAACAAAATACATCTTGGTTCCTTTTTCATTCATTGAAGGATGACCATTACTGTATTCTTTGCTGTTATATTCAAATTCGGAAATATTTCCCCAAAGTGTATCTTTTTTAACAGCTCGATAAATTTTTAGATCAACTATATCGGCCGATGATTTTTGTACTTTCTTCTTTTCATAATTATTTCTAGTAAAATAAACTGTATCCCCAGTTGCATTGAAAGTTGCCGGACCATCATGATAAAGTCCATTTAATCCTGCAAAAGCTTTTGGCGCTGCAAAACCATTATCTAGATTACCTTTAGAGTAGTACAGTTCAAGAAACGGCCGACCGGTCCATTCGTATGTTTTTGCTGCAGTATTACGATCGCTTGTAAAAGCAATTCCATCTTTATACCAAACTGGAGAGAAATTACTTTGACCGGTATTCAACATAGATGTTTGAATTGTATATTTTGCAGAATCTTTTTTCCATCCTTCAACGCTATCGCAACTTGCTTTCAAGCGACGAACAGATTCATCTGTCGGATTAGCTTGTAAGTAAAGATCAAAATATGAGCTTGCCATTACATATTTTTCGCTTCGCATCAACATTTGCGCATAGCGAAGTTTGTGAATAGGTTGCGCATCTTTTAAAAGTACGACTTTAGCATATTCCTGTTCTGCTTTGGGAAGATTATTCATTTTACGGAAACTCTCCGCCAAACTAATTTGAGCGGCGTCGTTTGTTTTTTTACTTAATCCTTTTTGATATTCAGGAATCGCTTTGTTATAAGCAAGATCATTAAAATAATGATTCCCTTGACGGATGTGATAATTTGCACAGCCACTCATGAGCAAGCTGATAGAAAGCAATGCAAGTGAAAATTTTTGTTTGATCATTAGTATGTGTTTTTCGAAAACAGAATTTATTTTGTCAGTAATTGAATTAGAAATATCTTGGTGTTTTGATCTTCATAATATCATAACCAAAATCATAGCCAAGCATAATTTCATGAGAACCGCTTGAGTAATGTTTTACATCGGTTGTTGTAAAGTCATAACTATATCCTAATCTAAATTGCTTTGAAAGTTGAAATTCCACTAGTGCTACGAAACTATCATTCGTACGATAGCTACCACCAATCCATAAAATCTGAGATAATAATACATTCACATTGAAGTCAGCTTCTACAGGGGCATTGGGAACATATTTCACAAGCACACTTGGTCTAAGCACAACATTTGGATTTAATTCAAGAGCAACTCCCGAAGTCAAGTAATAATGTCGAACTTGATTAGGGACAACAGCACTACTAGGACTTACACTTAATGAATAAGCAGGATCATAACTAATAATCGTAGGTACAGAGAGACCTGCATAGAATTTTTCTGAGTATAGATAAATGCCAGCTCCAACATTAGGCAAGAACTTCGACGTCTTGTCACCTGCAAAGGCAGGATCGTTCGAATCCCAATAAATCAAGTCGCTATTTTTATAGCTGTAATATCCACCACCGGCACGTAAACCCATACTAAGTTTAAGTTTTTTTCCAACAGGCAAATGATATGCTGCATTGATGTATGCATCGGTGCGATCAGTTACTCCAATTTTATCATGACTGATCAATGCTCCCCAACCAAAATTGGTAAGCCCTACCGGCCCGTGAATTGAAGCCACTTGAGTTGTAGGTGCTCCTTTAAAGTTTACCCATTGTTTTCTGTAAAGCAGAGAAGCCATCATGTAATCTTTACTTCCGGAGTAAGCCGGATTTAGCAGTAAATGATTAAACATATATTGACTAACTAAAATGTCTTGCTGACAGTAACCAACAACACTTAATAACATAAGCATCGCTGAAATGTAAATCTTCTTCATTTGATCTGGTTTTAGAAGCTCTTTTATTATTTAAAATTAATTTCTACGTAAATCGACATACGTACTCAATTTGATAGTTGTATTTTTTATTTCAAGAATCACAAAATAGGTGCCTTCCGGTAAATCATTACCACTATTATTCTGACCTTTCCAATCTACATTCTTGTAATTATCGCGTGTGTACACTTCATTTCCCCAACGATTGAAAACTCTGAACACATTGTTCGGATAACCTTCAATTCCTTTTATTTCATAACCGTCGTTATGCATATCGCCATTAGGTGAAAATCCTGTAGGCAATAATAATTCGCATGCAATATCATAGTAAACTGAAACTGTATCCGATGCTGAACAACGCCCATTAGAAACCTGCCATAAGAAAACAGTTGATCCCATCTGAAGATTACTCACCAACGAGTTTTCTTCTGATGGATTAGCAATGTTAGCAGTTGATGGCGTTTGTAATGACCAAGTACCTGAACCTACCGCCGGCGAAAGTGCATTCAACTGTCCTTTGTTTTCACAAACCGTAGCAAACGGACCGGCATCTGCACTCACCGGTTCATCTGTTGTAAATAACAATGTATCACTATCAATACATAAATTGTTCGTGATTGTCCACGTTAAGATATGTTGACCAAACGATGAAGCAGTTGCAGTAGCGGTATTTAAATTAGAATTATCGAAAGTAACAGAAGTTGAATTCCACGTCCCTGCAAAACTAGGGAACAGACTTCCGTTTAACTGAATAGAATTGAGTCCACAAATAGAAGAATCCGGCCCGGCACTTGCTACAACCGAGTTGTAATTATAAACTGTTATTGTTCTTGATATCTGACAAACACCATCGGTAACGGTCCATGTTAAATAGTTTGCACCACCAATTAAATTCGTAGCAATTGTTTGAGGATTGTTTACACTTCCAAAACTAACACCCGGATTTGCCGATGACCATGTACCAGTTGTATTTCCAATAATTGTTGCATTCAACTGATAGCTATCGGTACCTCCACAAATAGCAGTATCACGACCTGCGTTAATTGGAACTGCCGGGGGTTGAGAAATACTCACAGAGAATGTAGCAGTACATCCGTTGGGATCAGTAACTACAACATTATATGGACCTGCGTCAATATTAGTAAGGTCTTGAGTAAATGCTTCTCCTTGATTCCAATTATAAGTGTACGGCCCACCTCCTACTACAGTAAGATCGATCGAAGCATCATTACTTCCATTACAACTTGCGTTTACTTGTGAAGCAAGTGAAATATTTATTTGCGGCGTAATGTTTATAGTTGTTGAAACAGAAGCTGTACATCCATTTGCATCAGTAATTGAAACAGTGTATGTTCCACCCGGCATATCAGTAACAAGTGAATCTGTTCCACCGAAAGGACTCCAATTATAATTATAAGGTCGAGTTCCGCCTGTTGGACTCACTACGGCCGCACCACTACTATCTCCATAACAGGAAGGGTTATTGCTCAAGAGTGTAATAGAAAGCACTTGTGGTTCTGTAATCGTAATTTGTGTAAAAGCGATACAACCAACCGAATCGCGAATGCCGGCAGTATAATTTCCTGCAGCTAAATTGAAAACAGAATCGCTTGATGCTGTACCATTCCAAGTAAAAGTAAATGGAGCTGTTCCTCCTTGTGGCACAATCACAGCACTTCCATTTGAATTACCATTACACAATGGAGTTGAAAGAACGGTAACAGACGGAGAAGGAATTGTGTTATTGGAAACCGGAACTGATAAAGAAGTGGTACATGAGTTTTGATCGGTAACAATCACCGAATAAATACCTGCCGGAACATTATTTAATGTATTTGAAATAACTCCTAATGTATCCCATGCATAGGTGTAAGATGGTGCGCCACCGCTTACATTTACAGAAGCAGACCCATCGGCTAAATTACAACCTGCCGGCGTACTACTTCCTGTAACAGAAATTGGAGATGGAGCAAATACATTTACATTTTGAGATGAAGTACAACCAACAGAATCTGTAACAGAAACTGTGTAAAGTCCGGGTGAAAGATTTGTTGCTGTCGGGCCAAATTGCACCGGAATCGTATTCCAAACGTAAGTGTAAGCAGGAGTTCCACCCGATGCCGTTACAGTTGCGATACCATTGGTACTATATGAACAACGTAAAGTTGAAACTGTATCGATGTTAATCAACACACTTCCCGAACCAGTAGAGATTGAAACAGAATCAACTTTCGTACAACCATTCGCATCGCTGATTGTAACTTGATAAACTCCCGAAGGTAAATTACTCACCGTGTCGTTTAACGTGGCAGGAATTGTATTCCAGCTATAATTTAAGTTGCCTGTACCTCCATAACCATAAGCTACTGCAAAACCATTTGAAGTACACGGAGTACCTGTTGAGTAAATGCTATCTCCTATTACCGGCGGTTCTGTAATTGTAGTATTTCCTGATGCAGAACAACCACTTGACGTATTTAAAACAGTAACAGAATATGTTCCGGCTGAAAGTCCGGTAATTGATGAAGTCGTTTGATTTCCGGGCGACCATGAATAAGTAAACGGTCCGGCACCTGATGTATTTGCCATTGCGCTTCCATCGCCCATTCCATTACATGAAACATTTGATGAGGAAACATTTTGCAAAGGAGTATTTACATATATATTATAAGAGTAAGTCTGATACCCATTGTTTGGGCACGAATTATCTGTAACAGTAACTGTAAAAGTATATGGGAGTGTGCTTGGATTATTCGTTGGAGCAGTCCAGCAAAAATGACCTGTTGGATGTGGAAATCCGGTAACTGAAAAAGTACCATTTATTATTCCTTGATTCCAAACCATCGATACCACTTGATCTGTATCAGCATCATTACTAAAAATGTCGAAACAGAAAGAAGTGCCAGGACAAACAGTAGTATCTCTTGAAGGGGATCCGTTAATGCCGGAAGCAATAGGAATATTGTTACTGCATGGACGAATATAAATTTCCATATCACGAACAACACTTCCAATTAAAATTCCATTTCTGTATTCTTGAATCAGCACTGAGAGAACACCAACTTCTTGTTGTTGCGGAGTAAAAGAAATATCACCGGTAAGACTACTAATGGTTAAAGCCGGCGAAGAAGTAATTGGACTGGTAGCAGAAAATCCGGGTAAGTAAGGAATCGGATTCATTGTTGAATCATTGATCAACGGATCGACCAATGAATAAACTAATGAGTCACCATCAGGATCTGTTACACCATGATTATAAGTGAATGGTTGTCCAACACAAACAAAGGCGATTGGAATATTTGAAAATTGAGGTGATGAATTGCAAGTTACATTCAAATTATTCAGATGTGTATAAATATAAAGTCCGGGATTAGATCCCGGTACACAAGGTGATGTTTGTGCCATGGTGGTGATATCACAATTTCGACAACAATAACTCCAACCAATGATCCAATCGGAACATTGCATAGGTAGATTCACTGTTTGATAATATCGGTATTGTTTTATTCCCGGGTTAGGAGAATTTGGATCAGAACATCGAGTGGTTGCAGTAGGACAAGGATAACTTATCTCCATACTATCACCGAGTACTAAAGTCTGTTGAAAAAATTGATTACAACTTTGAGAACTGAATTTAAGATACACTTCAGATAAAGCCTGAGAACCTGAACAGTCGCGATAAAAAGTCAGCACTACACGATAAGAATTTCCTCCTAAGCAAGTATAGGAAATATCAGCACCGGCCATGTGCGTAGCGTAAGCCTTACGAGGAAAAATACCAATTGTAGCGGCAATAGAAATAAATAATATCAATCGACGTAAAAATGGTCGAAGATTTAATTGGTTTTCACTTGATTGAGTAAATTTCTGCATTGGCATTCAATTTTTACTGTAAGAATTACCGCTTTTTTACTTCAATTGAATCAAAAAGTTCCATAAAAAAAGAAATTAGACCATACTTTTTTGCGAATGGTACAAAAGGCGATGTAAGTTATTACTAGACTTTCAAAATCGATGTTCTCTTTTCTTTCAAAAATCAAACTATTGGTTTTAAAACTCTAAATAATGCGGAATACAAAAAAACTATGATCACTTTTCCTTTTTTAACAAATAGCAAAAGGTCATTCGAAAAAATCCACAAAGTGTGGAATAAAAAGAGGGCTTTCATTTCTGAAAGCCCTCCGGAAAATTATGATAAAGTTGAAGAAATAGGAATATCTTCTTTCTGAATTACAAAATGATCTTCCTCCTCTTTGTATTTTAAAATTTGCTCGAGTGCTGCAGGAACTACATCACTACAAATAACAATGAACGATCCTTTCTTTGCATTTTTAATTGCATGATCTATCGCTTCCGATTCTTTAGGAATAACTGTTACTTTTTTAGTTGCATCTTCAATTTGAATTCCTTTCATCATTAATTCAATAATCTCATCTTCGCTCCTACCTCTAAGGTTTTTATCTTGACGAATAATAATTTCATCGAACATTTGCGATGCTATAGTTCCTAACTGGATAATATCTTCATCTCTTCTATCACCTACTCCTGCAATAATTCCGATCTTTGGTTTTGCTTCTATCCTATCTAAGAAACGACCGATAGCTTGGAATCCTGCCGGGTTATGTGCATAATCAACCATTACAGTATAGTTTCGGAATTGGAATAAATTCATTCGACCAGGAGTTTGTGTAGGTGAAGGAATAAATGTTTCCAACGCAAGTCGCATATCATCAACTTTAAATCCGCGAATAAATCCGGCTAATACAGCTGGAAGAATATTCGCTATCATGAATACTGCCTTTCCACTGAATGTAAGTGGTATGTTCACTACTTTATCAATTCTGATCTTCCATGTTCCTTTGCAAATAGTAACATATCCATTTTCAACAATAGCTGCCAGCCCACCTTTTTCAGTGTGTTTAATAATGCGTGGATTGTTTTCATCTAAACTAAAGAGCGCGATGTTTGCATTAATATTTTTTCTCATCTCATAAACAAGATCGTCGTCGGCATTTAAAATTGCATAACCTTCCGGCAATACACTTTCTGCAACTACAGCTTTCACTCTGGCCATTTCATCAAGTGTATTAATATCTTTCAACCCTAAATGATCGGCAGCTACATTTGTAACAATACTGATATCACAATTATGAAAACCCAGTCCTGCTTTTAAGATTCCGCCACGTGCACATTCCAAAACAGCAAACTCAACAGTAGGATCACGCAAAACAAATTCAGCACTTAATGGTCCGGTACAATCGCCTTTCTCTACCATTTGGTTTTGAATATAAATTCCATCGGTAGTTGTAAATCCTACACGATGCCCCATCGTTTTTACAATATGTGCAATCAGACGTGTTGTAGTTGTTTTTCCATTTGTTCCGGAAACAGCAATGATTGGAATACGTGCCGAACTTCCGGGAGGATAAAGCATATCGATAACAGGCTCTGCAACATTACGCGGCAATCCTTCTGCAGGGGCAATGTGCATTCTAAAACCTGGACCAGCATTTACTTCTAATACTGCGCCACCGTTTTCATGCAATGGTTCACGTATATCCGGCGACATAATATCGATACCGCAAATATCGAGACCGATGATACGAGCAATACGTTCAGCCATAAAAACATTATACGGGTGAACAATTTCAGTTACATCTGTTGATGTTCCGCCGGTACTTAAATTAGCCGTACGTTTTAAATGCAACTCCTCACCTTTCTTTAAAACGCTATCGAGAGTTAAACTTTTTTCTTCTAACATACCCATAGTTGTATCATCAATTTTTATGGCCGTCAAAACTTTTTCATGGCCATAACCACGCCTTTCGTCACTATTAACAATTTCGATAAGTTGTTTTACAGAATGAGTACCATCACCTGTTACCATTGCAGGAGTTCTTCTTGCTCCGGCTATGAATTTATAATCGACAACCAACAAACGATAGTCGTATCCGGTAATAAATTTTTCAACGATCACTCCACGCGAAACTTTTTTAGCAATCGCAAGAGCTTCCTTGGCTGCTTCCCAAGTTTGCACATTGATAGTTGCGCCACGACCATGATTTCCACCTACAGGTTTTAGAACAACAGGATAACCAATTTTATTCATAGCACTTTCCAAATCTTCTTCATCGTACACAACACGACCACGAGGAACAGGAATAGATGCATTCTCTAAAAGATTTTTTGTTTCTTCTTTGTCGCATGCTACTTCAACAGCAATACTTGAAGTAGTACTGGCAACAGTAGCTTGAATACGATGTTGGTTTACACCATATCCAAGTTGAACGAGCGAATGTTTATTCAAGCGTATCCAAGGAATTTTTCGTTTAATTGCTTCATCAACGATAGAGCCTGTAGAAGGACCAAGCCGTTCGTCTTCACGGATCTCACGCATTTTTTGAATATCGTCGGTTAAATCATATTCAACATTTTTTACAAGAGCGTCGGCAATTCGCACAGCCGCTTTAGCTGCGTATACACCAACTTTTTCTTCCATATAATTGAACACAACATTATATACACCATGTTGACCGGTACCACGCGTACGACCGAAACCGCAATCCATTCCGGCAAGCGTTTGTATTTCCAAAGCAAGATGTTCAACAACGTGGCCCATCCATGTACCATCTTTTACGCGCTTAAAAAATCCACCGGCATGCCCTTCGGAGCATTCGTGCGAATACATAGTAGGAAATTTCTTTTCTATTCGTTCAGAAAATCCCGGTATCTTATTGGTAGGCAGGTCTTCCAGTTCTTCAATGTCGAGTTTCATCACAATAAGTTTATGACGACGAATCGACCAATAATTGGGTCCTTTCATAACCCTGATTTCAAGAATATCCATAAAGAAGTTTTTTTTCGTGTATTTACCGTTTCAAAGTAGCAAGTTTTTATGGAATGACAAAAAAAACTTTCAAAAAGTAGAGAATAAGCCATTTCAGATGTTAAAAAAAGAGTAAATAAAAGGCAAAATCTGCAAACCTATAAAATTCTAGATTCCTATATTTGCGGTCCATTCTAGATAATATACCAATATGATTCCTAAAGGAAAGTTAATCTCAATTGGGGGGGCAGAAGATAAAGGAACCGAACCGGAACCGAATTTTATTCAGAAGAACAATCTCAATTTTTTTGAGTTACAGATACTGAGTCGTATTGTACAAGAAGCCGGAGGAAAAGATGCGAGCATTGAAGTTATAACAAGTGCATCATCCATACCGGAAGAGATAGGGCATAATTATCTCGATGCATTTGCGAAATTGGGATGTACGAATGTTCATATTATGAATATTAGAAATCGTGAAGAAGCGATGCAGCCTGAAATGATAGAGCGAATTGCTAAATGCGACAGTGTAATGATGAGTGGTGGAAATCAATTAAGGTTGTCATCTATTTTTGGCGGCACCGATTTTTTAGAGATCCTTACGAATCGTTACATGGAAGAAGAAACATTTGTAATAGCAGGAACAAGTGCAGGAGCAATGGCTATGTCGAACACAATGATTTATCAAGGCAATAGTACAGAGGCATTGTTTAAAGGAGAGGTAAAAATTACGACTGGCTTAGCATTTATTAAAGACGTAATAATCGATTCGCATTTTGTTACACGTGGGCGATTTGGGCGATTGACACAAGCAGTTGCGTCGAATCCGTCGTGTATTGGAATTGGATTAGGAGAAGATACAGGAGTGATAATAACCGAAGGCAGGTATATGGAAGCGATGGGTAGTGGCTTAGTAATTATTATAGATGGGCATAATATCAAGCATAGCAATATAGCAGACTTAAAAGAAGGCTCACCAATTTCCATAGAGAATTTAATTGTTCATGTAATGGCCAAAGGAAATCACTATGATTTAAAGACACGGAAGTTTTATTCTGAGGTGATGGTAAGGCAGTAGGGTTTTGAAGTAAGGAAGTCGGGTCAAGGGTCAGTAGTAATTTTTTACTTACCACTTACTAATCACTATTCACTTATAGAAGTAAGAAGTAAGAAGTAAGAAAGTAGAAAGTAGAAATGAAAAGAAATCTGAAAACCAAATAATGATTTATTTACTTACTGATTTCTGATTACTAATCTACTCTCCTTTTACGAATTGGGCAGAGGCAATTTGGTCTTTAACAACGACTCTAATAAAATATAATCCTTTTGGTAGTTGTTCAATATTCAAATCAATATTTTTCTGAGTAGACTTTTCTATTTTCGTCAACACACTTTCCCCAAGCGAATTAATCACTTCTATCGTTTTATTAAACGATGAGTATTTATTATCAATTGAAATTTTTAAATAGCCAGTAGTCGGGTTTGGGAATAAACTAAAACTAAAATCACTTATCGGATTTATTCGTGTAGGAAGCAAAACCTGTGTAAATACTGTATTTGTTATTACAGGTTGATTAAAATCAAAATAAATTCTTGCAGTATTTTCTACCAAATCTCCATTAACAAGATTGGCATATGGCTTTACTTTAAAATGTACATAGCCATGACTCATCGACTCATTAGCATTACTATCAGCCAACTGAATATTTGAAAATGTAAATGCCAACAACCTGTTGAGAGGTTGGTAATCGATTGTAGCAGGATGACTTGAATTTACAAAACTGAAAGAAGACATATTTATTAAAGCAGATATTGTATCTCTAACAACAACAGTAAATGCTGTATCGTTTCCTGTGTTTTGAAAACGAATGATATAGTCTAAATAAGGAAGATTACTCAATTGATCGGTATACAATTTATCGATTGACACAGCTTTATCATTCGGATCAAATGAACCGGTAACATTCGCTGTCCATGAGGATACATTATTTGAAAGATCACTATCAGTAAAAGTGAATGTCGGATAAATTGAAGCTTGCGTAAAAACAGTTGAACCAATAAAAGCATTTACATCCACAGTAGTCGAAATCGTGATTGTTTGAGGTTGCTGTGGAGAATAGTTTATACCAAACCAAATTAATGTATCACCATTAATTGAATCGGGAGGAATTGATGCGGAAGTGAAAATTAGAAATGGATCTAGAACAACCGTAATTGTTCCGGTCGCAGAATCGGTTCCAACATTATTAATTGTAAGTAAATAATCAACCGGAAAGCCGGGACGAAATCGATTGAGCGGGATCAAACTAACAGAAAGATCATAATATCCCGGACTTGCAATAGCAGTAAAATCGTTGAGTGAATCAACTCCTCCTATTCCTGAAAAATTAACTGTGCGCGACGCAGGAAGTAAAATATGATAATTAAGTGGAGCTGCACTAACAGTAAACGTACCGGTATCTATTGTGTTAATTTGATAATTTCCATTTTGATCGGTGAAGCCAATTAATCCTGCGATGCTATCTTGGACAATGTGATTTGTTACAGGAAAATCTCCTGCATCATAAACAAGATTATTATTATTATCAAAATAAACTTTTCCTGTAATAGAATTATAAGCAGTAGTTAATTTTAGAATTGAGAAATCCCATCCACCTGCATTAGTCGACATATCAAAGTTAGTCGATTTAGAACTTCCAGCCAATAAATAATCACCATTCCCATCAGCAATGATCGACATTCCCCAATCAGTCTGGCTTCCACCAAAGGTATTTGAGTACTCCAAACTTCCTGATGAATTTACTTTCATCACACTAAAATCTAACAAACCATAATTATGTGTAAAATCTCCATCATAAGAATT
>JANLPR010000030.1:0-12045 GCA_031367345.1 Bacteroidota bacterium
ATACGATGAGCATTTAACAGTGGATTAAAATCACACAGCTCAAAAACAACGGATGAATATCCGTCGAAGCGTCGGAAAGTTTTCTAACTTAGAACAATGAAAATTAACTATGGATATTATGCAAGTCCGTCGCAGCGGGGGGATATTCATCCACTTTTCAAAGTTCATCGTCTTACAAATAACAACTCCTATGACGAACTTGATTAACGCCACAGATTATTACTGTAACTAGTCCGAACTTTTTCAATCCTTAACCGGCAAATTATTTAGTACAAACGTTAAGCTATTAATTGCAGAAGAATGTCCGCAGCGGGATTTACAGATTTTGTAAAAGATTGAATCTATTTTACATTTAATTCAACGGACGAATGGTTGTCGAAGCGGGAAATTTTTTCCCAAGGATAAATTTATACTCGATGAAAACTGAAGGACTATATGCATCGGAATCCCCAGTCGCACAAGGCCGATGATCTGAAGTTTTTTTCCAAGAATAAATTTATACTCGATGAAAACCATAATAATGTGTGCGTCGGAATCCCCAGCCGCACTAGGCCAATACGCAAAGAGTCAGCCGAGCAGAGTTATTGTTCAACAGAGTTTTTTCTATTTTGGAACTCTTTTTTTATACCCGAACTGGTATATTTTAGTGAAAAACAATCTATATTATACCTTTTCGGGTATAATTATAAATTTTCAATCAAAAATATACCCTAAAGGGTATAAATATGTAACATTTTACTACTTTTACACCTTAAAGGGTATAGAAATATGGAGTTACCAGGATTTGTAAAAGAAAAAAGGAAAAAAGCTAATCTCAGTCAACCTGAATTAGCAGAAAAGGCAGGTGTCGGATTACGCTTTGTTCGTGATCTGGAACAAGGCAAACCTTCCTTAAGACTTGATAAAGTAAACCAGGTGTTGAGACTATTTGGACATGTTATGGAACCGGTTCCGATTGATAGAAATAAAATATCTGAATGAGACAGGCGGAGATAAGATACAAAAATCAAAAAGCAGGTATTCTGATTCAGGATGAATCAGGGTATCACTTTCAGTACTCGCGTGATTATCTAGAGGGTGAAAAACCGGAACCAATAAGTTTAACTCTTCTACTGCAAGAAGCACCATTTGAAAGTAAAACACTATTCCCATTCTTCGATGGTTTGATTCCTGAAGGTTGGTTGTTGAATATAGCAGAAAAAAACTGGAAGTTAAATCAACGTGATCGAATGGGATTGTTACTGGTATGCTGCGAAGATTGCATAGGAGCCGTGAGTGTTCACCCTTTAATTGAAGAAGAAAAATGAAGCGCTGCCTATACTGTTATCAACCACTAAGTGATGATGAAATAGATTTTCACCCAACTTGTAGCAAAGAACTATTTGGCAAGCCACAACCTCCGGTAATAGATTTCAACGAATCACAGATGGAGGAAATGGCAAGTAAAATTATCCGAAGTCACAGTGCAGTTACCGGAGTGCAAGCGAAGCTTTCATTGACCATAGCAAAAGGTGAAACAAATAATGATCCTGAAAGATTTACGATTGTTGGCCTTTTAGGTGGATATATTTTGAAACCGCCATCTACACAATATGAACAATTACCGGAAGTTGAAGATCTAACCATGCACCTTGCTGACATAGCGGGAATTAAGACTGTACCTCATAGCCTGATCCGATTGTCGTCCGGGAATCTCGCTTACATTACAAAGCGAATTGACAGAACTAAAAAGCAAAAGATCCACATGGAAGACATGTGCCAAATCACAGAGAGACAAACAGAAGACAAGTACCATGGTTCTCACGAACAAATTGCAAAAGCCATATTAAAGTATTCTGCCAATCCCGGATTGGATGTTGTAAATTTCTACGAGCAGGTTATGTTTTCTTATCTCACCGGAAATGCTGACATGCACTTAAAGAATTTTTCACTTATAAATACTCCCGGAATTGGATACACATTATCGCCCGCCTACGATATGGTTGCAACAGCTTTGGTTAATCCGGCAGACAATGAAGAATTAGCTTTGACATTGAATGGACGGAAGAACAAAATCAATGGGAACGATTTTGTAGCCGCTTTTAGTGCGGCGAAGATTGACGCGAAGGCACAGGAAAATATTTTTAAGAAGTTTGAGAAGTCGATTCTGAAATGGTTGGAGTTTATTGATATTAGTTTTTTAAATGAGAAAATGAAAAATCAATTTAAGGATCTGATAAAACGAAAAATCGAGCTACTTCGAAATTAGCAACCCACTGCGACGGACTCCACTCAAACTTTTCCTATTATCCAATAAAATAAAAACGCAGACTGCTTCGACGGACATTCGTCTGTTGTTTTTTAGCTGTGGATATTCATCCACTTTTCAAAGTTCATCGTCTTACAAATATTCCGACGAGCTGAGGAAGGGATTTTATTGTTTCTAGTAAAAAAAAATACTCAGGCAATCTTCAATCTAATTAGTTCATGCGCTACATCTTGTATTCCCTCCATAATCCGTTCAACCTGGCGTGAAGAAGGTTTCTTTTTACCGGAAATATATTGAGCAAGCAATGATTGATGCATGCCAATTCGTTCGCCAAGGGCTTTCGCATTGATTACTTTGTAATATGCAAAGAACGAAGCTAGGTCGAATTGAAAATCCAGATCGACTTCTTTTACCAAAGATTTATGATGGTGCTTCTGATGAAGATTCAAAGCATCGATCATATTTTTTCTGATCTCTTCAATTGAATCTCCTATTGTACCAACAGGGAGTGAAACTTTTTCTGCATAGGCAGAAAAGCCATCACTTGTTTTTTCGATAATTACTTTAATCTTCATCTTTTTCAAATTAGTTGCTTGAAATTTATTTTGCGATTTAATGAATGCTATATTTATTTCAGTCCTGCAGCCTTAAGAATTTTATTTGCTAGCCCTTTTCCGATTTCCTTACTTCCATGAACCGGTACTGTAAGTGTACCTTTCTTTCTAGGATGAGCCAGGATATGATGACTACCGTCAACTCTTAGAATGTACCAACCATCTTTTTTAAGCAGTCGCAGGAATTCATTGTACTTCATTCAGCAAAGGTAATATATATATTACCAGAGCAATGTTAATTTATTAAGCTTTCTTTCTAATAAATCAAAAGAGCAAATTGAAAAATGCGTTACTTCAGAAAATCTGGCTAATTAAATTACAAAAACTTTTCGCCCACGACTCGCTTTTCAAAACCTCTCCCCGCATCGGCAAGCAGCCCAAGAGCATATAAAAACCGGGCAAATCCTGCTCGGCGATCTTTAGCGTCAATCTTTCCGTGAATCACCTCTCGCATGCCGTAGCGAGATTCCCGAGCGGGCTTTTCAAAACCCCTCTCTGCATCGGCAAGCAAACCAAGAGCATATAAAAACCACACAAATCCGCTCGTGACCTCCAAATACAGTGTTAGTGTTAGTTGGAGTATGTAGTGGCTAGGGCTTCGCTGAAGTGGAAAGTCTCATTGAACTAGATGTTTGATGAGCTTTTTTTTATTGAAATTTGACCATTTCAAGGCCAAAATAAGTTTGCTGAGGATTCTGCTTAAAATTCAATCAGTTTTATATTATATTTGAAACATCTCGTATACTTCTTTATCAAAATTCAAGAAGTTCGATTCGAATACTTTTCCGTTTTTGGGGAAGTGTTATTTAAGCACAATAAATTTATTTCGTCATGAAATTTATTTGGACATTCCTTTTATTGTTTCTTCTGAAAGTAACTGCAACAACTGCACAGTGGACTCATTTGGATGGTCCATGGGGTGGAGCAATCGATGTAGTTGCAGGGGATAGTGCAACGCAATTTGCCGGCAGCAAGTCCGGTCTTTATAAATCAAGTGATCATGGACATACATGGACAAAGAAACTCCTTAGAGCTTCATCCTGCATTGCAAAAAATGGAGACATAGTTTTTTCCGGCACGGAATGTAGTACTTCGCATAGTTGTGGATTTGAAGGTAACTTAGTCTGCTCTGTAGACAATGGAGAAACCTGGACCGATGTTGATTCTACACTTCCTTCTAACTTAATTTCGTCTTTAGCATTTTTCCATTCATCAATACTTGCCGCAGTGTATAACGAAGGGATTTATATGTCGAATGACACTGGCAGAACATGGACGCCTATGGGCTTTTCAGGAGCCAATATTATTTCTATCACAACGAAAGGAAATAATATTTTTGTCGGAACCGATATCGACGGTATCTATTTTTCAAGAGACACAGGAAATACATGGAGTCGTTATGGTACTGACTATCCATATTTTGGATTGGTGGACTTGGCGGCAGCCTATCAAATGATCTTCGTTGACAGTGTACTTTTTGCAACAACAATAGATGGTGTTTTTGCATGTAATGATAGTCTTTCAATTTGGAATTATAGAAGTCCCGGCTTACCATCCGGATATTATAATACATCCACTATCACCAGCATTTCTACGTCATTGTTTGTCGGCATGAACTATAATGTATACTCATCTTCAGACTATGGACTTAATTGGACCATCAGTGGTACCGGAATTCCGGATCGACATACTCAGTCATTAGAAAATGTAGGCGGCTATTTACTTGCAGGTAATAATTATGATGGTGTTTATCGTTCATCTGACAATGGATTAACCTGGGAACATTCCAATACCGGTATTAGCGACTGCACTATTTCAAAAATAGAATTATCAAATAACCAACTCTTTGTATTATCGAATACTGAATTGTATCGTAGCGATAATTCGGGAACAGATTGGTGGAAATTGAGCAATTATGATATTCAAAAAGGTGCAAATGATTTTATAATAGAAGACTCCACTATCTATTTAGGTTGCAATGCTTACCCATTTACCGCCATGTATAAATCAACCGACCTTGGTAACACTTGGAATAGTCTTGGACTTGACTCAGTAATCTCGATCTCCATTTACAAGTATGGCAATAAACTTTTTAATGGGACTATTCGACTTCTGGCATCAGATGACGATGGAATTTCATGGCATCCTCAAGATTCCGGAATGTCAAATTCAGCATATATTTCATCGATGGTTAGTTTAGGCAATTATCTCTTTGCTACTAACGGCGGTGACTTTTACACTTCATCAGATAGTGGCTTTTCGTGGAACAGCGTATATACTAATGCTCAAACACCGCCATATCATACTAACAATTCAAGCGGAGTATTGAAAGTAAATAATGGTGATATCATCTTCGAAAGTGGAGGCGCCTTTAATTTTTCAAGTGACACAGGAAAAATATGGGTTACTAAAATACCAAATGCGAGTATAGCTGACTTTGTTGTTGTTCAAAATAAAATTATTGCAACGGAAGGTTTCTATGGAATACTATTTTCAAATGATTATGGAGATACCTGGACATCATACAATGACGGCATATTGAATTATCTACCAGATATTCCCTTTCCTTATATTGCAAAACTTGGGATAGACTCAATGTATGTTTATGCAACGCCGTATTCTTTTTCATTGTTCAGACGACCTTTAATTGATTTCGGAATAACATCACAAATAAGCAACTTGCCTGATCAAAATACCTTTTCCATTGCGCCAAATCCGGCAAGAACTGATTTTACTTTTAATTGCAAGGAAGAAATTACGAATATGATTATTTATAATTTGCTTGGCGATATCGTTTGTACCAATTTATTTCATGACAAATCGAGTAAAGTGTCAATTCAAAATATTAAACCGGGAATTTATTTTATTCGGGCTTCAAATAATAATACTACTTATACTCAGAAATTAATTATCAATTAGTCCATAGCTATAATTCCCCGCCCGATATTTTCTCTGCTCGCGGAATCTTTAGCGTCAATCTTTCCGCTGCGACGTACTTCACTCAAACTTTTCCCATTATCCAATAAAATAAAAACCCAGACTGCTTCGACGGACATTCGTCCGTTGTTTTTTAGCTGTGGATATTCATCCACTTTTCAAAATTTCTCGTCTTACAAATAACAGCTCCTATGACGAACTTGCTTAACGCCACAGATTATTACTGTAACTAGTCCGAACTTTTTCAATCCTTAACCTGTAAATTGTACAGAACACACGTTGAGAAATTCATTGCAGACGAATGTCAGCAGCGGGATTTACAGATTTTGTAAAAGATTGATTCTATTTTACTTTTAATGCAACGGATGATTGGTCGTCGAAGCTGAAAGTTTTTTTCCCAAGGATAAATTTATACTCGATGAAAACTGAAGGACTATATGCATCGGAATCTCCAGCCGCACAAGGCCGACAAGCAAAGATTCCGACAAGTGGAATATTAAATTCAAACCTTCTATCATGGTGAAAGCTGTTGCAAATTCACCGGTAGAAATGGATCTTAATGCAAACTTTCTTTTTAATGAACGCATTTGGATTGGTGCCGGTTACAGAACCGGCGATGCTGTTTCCGCAATGTTTGGAATACAGTTATCAAAAAGTTTGCGATTAAATTATAACTATGACTTTACCCTAACGGCACTTCATCAATTCAATTCAGGTTCTCATGAATTTGCTTTGCAATATGATATATCGTTAGAAAAGGATAAATTTATTTCGCCAAGGTGTTTTTAGATTATAACTGAATTCATATCTACTTTCTTAAGCAGATGTTGACAATCAAGAGTTACTCAGAAATGTAAAGTCATCAAGAAAATCTACAACAATAGAAAGAACATTCTTAACAAAATAGTCGGCACTACAGTTTTCAATTTTTTTACGAAATAAGATTCAATCTCTCCTGTTTTCAGTTTGTACACTTATCTAAATCCTGAAATGACTATTTCCAATGTCTTATTAATAAAAGGTTTTTCTAATTTTTTTAAGCATTAAGCATTAAGATTGCCAATTAGTTTTGGATTTTTTTGAAAAAACTTAAGAAACAAACTTTTATTAATATCTGGAACGTATTAGCAATTTTGCTAAATCCAATCTGCCGGTTAATCTCGTATATGTTTTACTATTTAATAAAGTTCACTCAATCTTAACAACAAAAAACATGAAAAAAACTACAATGAGGAAACTATTTGTTTCCGGTATTTTTGTTCTGGGCGGAATTGCAACATTCATTGCTTCTAACGAAAATCAACTAACAGCATCAAGTCACCGTGAAGCCCCAATGATTGCCGACGATCCGGTTGCTGACAACACTGACCTTTATGCGTTCCGAAATCCTCAGGACACTAATAAAATCGTAATTATTGCCAATTATATTCCGGCGGAATTACCAAATGGTGGACCAAACTATTATGGATTTGGTGAAAATGTGAGGTATGAAGTTCACGTTAAAAACGGTCATAGTACTACTGCAACATCAGATGATATCATCTATCGTTTTATGTTTACTAAAACTAATCAGGATCCGTCAACTTTTTTTAATATTCGACTAGGTCAGCAAAACCTTAAAGAAACCTATTCATGTCAGCGAAGCATGGATGGTGGAATAACTTTTCAGACAATTGCATCTTCAGGAATAGTTCCTCCAAACAATATCGGTCCACGTTCGATCAATAGCGCTGTAGGATTAAATACAACTTATGCAGCTTTAGAAGCCAGTGCATTAAAAACTGCAACTACAGGTGAAATGATGTATTGCGGACCGATTGACGATCCATTCTTTGTAGACCTTGGTGGAATTTTTGATCTGGGTAATATCCGTGCAGGAAATGGTGCTAAAGATGCACTCGCATGTAAAAATGTGCATACTATCGCATTAAATATTCCCATCTCTACACTCCAGAAAGATAATAAATCTGTAACACAGGCGGCAAATATTCTTGATCCGAATTTTGTTATCGGAGTATGGGCAAGTGCAAGTCGCCAGAAAGTAACAGTGCTTGATGATAATGGAGGAAAGCCCAATACAAATGGAAAATATGTTCAGGTTTCTCGTATCGGTATGCCATTGACAAATGAAGTTGTTATTCCAATTGGCGATAAAGACAAATGGAATTCAATGCGTCCTTACAATGAAACTTCTTTTGAAAAATATTTTACAAATCCGGAGCTAGCATTATACATGGACAATAGTCAATTTGGTACGGCTGTACCGGGACTTGCTCCATTACGTATTCAAAGAAATTCACTTCAGGCCTTTGATTTTGGGAATACGAGACCCGGTTTATATCCTCTCCTTGGAAATCCTGCAACTGCAGGTACAGCACTGGATCAGGCACTATTTGGAAATTATTTACTTCGTCCGAATGCTCCCCGCTCTGTTGATATTCTACCAATATTTATGACAGGAGTTCCTAACATTCCTCCATATCAGTTAGCAACAGGAAAAAATGGTAATCCACTCGCAGCGGGAAAACCTTTTATAAATAATTTCCTCCCTACGTTTGGTGACATGCTTCGTTTAAATATGGCTGTACCGGTTACTCAAAGAAACGACCCTGCTTTCTCCTCATTAGGACTTGTGCAAGCAGCGGTATTAGGCTTAACTGATCCTGCATACAACCAGACATCTTCTTTACAATTTATTCCAAACATGGATGGTTTCCCTAATGGAAGAAGACTTGAAGATGATGTAACAAGAATAGAATTACAAGCAGTAGGTGGAATTGTCCTTGCAGCAATAGGACTATGGTATGATGATTATACAGCAGGTACACCTAATCCTGTTACTCCAAATTTATTAAGTGTGTACACTTTTACAACAGGAGTTGAAGCCAATGATACAACATTCAAAAATACGTTCCCGTTTGTTCAGTCACCTTGGAATGGTTTCTCTGACTGTAAATGTAATACACCTGGTGCTACGCAAAGAAGTTCAATTAATCCGATGAACAGTGGAATGAACTTGAGTCCTACTGAAGCAATGATGCAAGTATATCCAAATCCATCTTCAGATAAAACTAATTTCAAAATTCACTTATCAGAAAGTTCAGAAGTTTCATTGATTATTTTCGATAATACAGGCAGAATTATAGCCAAACCATTAGAAGGCAAAAAAGATTCAGGAACCTTTGATATTGGTGTTGATGTTGCTAATTATCCGGCAGGAATATATTTTGGCGCATTAACAATAAATAATAAAGCAGTACAAACAATCAGATTTTCAATAATAAAATAGTAAGGGTAATGGTTTGAAAACGTCTCACGGAAATTAAGATTTCTGTGAGGCGTTTTTTTTGACAAGTCAAGCATGTGGAAAGAAACCGAACATTAATTAATTTAATTATCCAATATTTCAATTTCCGCTGCGACGTGCTTCACTCAAACTTTTCCTATTATCCAATAAAATAAAAACCCAGACTGCTTCGACGGACATTCGTCCGTTGTTTTTTAGCGGTGGATATTCATCCACTTTTCAAAGTTCATCGTCTTACAAATAACAACTCCTATGACGGACTTGCCTAACACCACTTGTAATTACTGTATCTAGTCCTAATTTTTTCAATCCTTAACTGGCAAGTTATTTAGTACAAACGTTAAGTTATTAATTGCAGACGAATGTCAGCAGCGGGAAGTTTTTTTTCAAGAATAAATTTATACTAAATGAAAACTGAAATACTGTGTGCGTCGGAATCCCTAGCCGCACAAGGCCGACGAGCAAAGAGTCCGACGAGCTGAAGTTTTTTTTCAAGAATAAATTTATACTCGATGAAAACTGAAGTACTGTGTGCGTCGGAATCTCCAGCCGCAAAAGGCCGATGCGCTAAGATTCCGACGAGCTGAAAAAGAAAATAATAGAAATAAAATTACAACAATAGTTTTCATTTCTTGCAATTTTAGTTAATCAAATATATGAATTTTTACTTGTCAACTATTCTGCTACCCTGATCAGCGGAATGTTCAACTGATTTATAAATGTAGATTAAATCTACTCTCTATCAAATTCAATCGTTGAAAATTGTAAACGGTAAGATGATAGGCGGATTTACAATTTATATATTAGACACAGTAGACGATTGAATAGGAAAAGTGTGTGTTTGAAGATTTCGTTGAGCGGGAGTAAATATCATTGAGCGGAAATACTACAAAATTTCGTGACTTAAGATTTCGTATTTTAGAAATAGCGATCACAATTGAGTTACTGGCCTACAATTTGTGCCACTTCGCCATAATAGTGTGAAAGTTCTGAAGATATTTTTCAGCTTTACGATAATATTTAATTTGAATAATTTAACCGTAATAATAGTTCATATTATATCCATAAATTAATTTACATGAAAAAAATATTTATCATTTGCAATTTAGTGGCAGCCATTCAGGCACTGACATTTGGACAGAATACTTTTCAAAAACACTTTTATTCGCCGGTTGAAATGATAAATTCTGCAATTCAAACAACTGATAGTAATATTATACTCGCAGGTGGAGTCAGAAACTCAAGTAGTAATGATGGAATCTTCATTACAAAAATAAATCTACTTGGTGATACCTTATGGACAAAATCATACGCAATGAATGTTGGCTCACAAAAATCATCAATGGCAAAATCAGTTGTTGAGACTTCTGATGGCGGACTGTTTATTACGGGATACACACAGGCGTTTTCAAATAATTATAAATTCTGCATTTTAAGAACAGATAGCCTTGGAGATACTTTGTGGACGAGAACTGTAGATCATCTGCAAGTAGCCCAAAATTATGGATATTCAGGATTGCAAACGAATGATGGAAACTTTGTATCCTTTGGCCGGCAAGGTAAATTCAATGTAGATTTTTTTCTTAATAAATTCGACATAGTTGGCAATCTGCTATGGACTAAAAGTTATGACTTACAAGGCGAGTTTGATTTTGGAAATTATGTTGATGAGACTTATGATAATGGGTTTATGATGGGAGGAACACAGGGGCAAGTTAGTAACCAAAAAATAATAATTATGAAAGCCGATAGTGCAGGAAATTTTTTGTGGGGAAAAAAGTTTTATGGTGGAGTTTCCGAAGAATGTAATATTGTAAAGCAAACAACTGATAGTGGTTACTTGATTGGAGGTTTCACAAAAAGTTTTGGAGCCGGATTCAATGATATACTTCTTATAAAAACAAATTCTGTCGGTGACACTCTTTGGACACGTGTTTATGGAACAACTTCTGACGACCGATGTACATCTTTCATTCAGACAGCTGATCAAGGGTATGTACTTACAGGAATAACAAGAAATCCTATAACAGGCTATGATCAGTATCTTCTCTTGAAACTTGATAGTAATGGTAATTCGTTGTGGTCAAAAGTTTATGGTTTTGGCAGCCTATACATGATAGCAATGGATGTAATACAAACAAGTGATAATGGTTTTTTAATTTGTGGTGAAGATGGATATGTTGTCAAGACTGATGAGTTTGGTAATAGCGGGTGCAATGAAACATCAGTGACGCTTACTGTTTCTTCAGCTCCACTAGTTATTTCGTCAATCATACCTTCAACAATATCAAGCGCTGCTCTTGGATTCGCAACATTGAATTATAATGTGGGAGCAGATTTTATGAATCAATGTGTTGGTTTAGGAATCGGAGCTGAACGAAACGATAGAGGTATAAACATATTTCCAAATCCGGCTTCTGAAAAGTTAACAATTGATTTACCTGAAAATTTATTGAATAGCCAACTTTACTTTTACGACATATTAGGTGAGAAAAAATTAGAACTGTCTTTACCAAATGAAGTCAAATATGAATTAGACATTAGTGCGTTATCGCCTGGGGCATATTTAATCTTGATTAAAAGCGAAAAGAATGTTTATAATGGAAAATTTATCCGGCAATAGTTTTAAAAGTAGATTTCAAGATTCCGATCTGATTTGCGTGGTTTTTACATGCTCTTGGTTTGATAGCTGATGCAGAGAAGGGTTTTGAAAAACGAGACTGCTCGGGAATCTTTGCGCGTAAGCCGTGTGCGTAAGGGAATTCCGCCGCACACGGAACTTCCGGATTGATCAATGAATGTATATTAGATTAGTAAACAAATTATGACCCGCTCAGCGGAATCCCCGCTCGGCGATCTTTAGCGTCAATCTTTCCGTAAATCACCTCACGTATGCCGTAGCGAGTCCGCCGACCTCAATGTACACTCTTTCTTATGAG
>JANLPR010000049.1:0-7477 GCA_031367345.1 Bacteroidota bacterium
TGTGCAGGCGGATTACCTGTTGTAAATAGTACGCACCCTATAGATGTGATCAAAGCCGGACTTGAAATGCAAGCATTTATTACAGCTAATAAAGCAAAACGTCAAGCTAAAGGTGAACCATTTTTTGAATTGAGGTTAGGACTTCACACCGGACCTGTAGTTGCAGGTATTGTAGGAATTAAAAAATTCGCTTATGATATTTGGGGTGACACCGTAAATACTGCTTCCAGAATGGAAAGTAGTGGAGAAGTAGGTAAAGTAAATATTTCCGGAACTACTTATAAATTGGTCGCCGATAAATTCATCTGCAAGCATCGAGGTAAGATTCAAGCAAAGAATAAAGGAGAGATCGATATGTATTTTGTGGAAGGAATCGTGTAATATTTTGTTACGCTCTTTTCCAAACATGCATAGTGTTTAAAAAAGGTTAGACTACACAATTGCATTTTAAACTGCTCCTTTCATCTACCTTCTTAAAGATATCCTAAAATTTTCTCCACTTCCTTTAAATGTTTCTGTTTACCTTCTTCACGAAGCGCGATTGCTGTTTTTGTAAAGTAGCGATGTGTTGTTAAAAATCGAACCTGAAGCGAATTCCATTGCTCTGCATTTCCAATTGTGCCTAGTCGTTGCAATTCTTTGAATAAATTATTTCCTATAATATAAAAATCTTCCCGACCAAGATAATCCAAATCTGCGTCGCAAATAATTTTTTGTAATTCACTCTTTGGAGTAGTAGGAAATTTTGTCGCCATGATGGTTTCTTTGATCAAATCAATTTCATCGGCATTGTAATTAAATTTCGGTAAAATATCATCAACCATTTTACACCCCGCTTCTTCATGTCCATGAACAGTGTGGATAAAACCTGCATCATGAAAGAGAACTGCCACCTTCAATAATTCGGTTTCGGATATAGAAACCTTCTCCGCTTCCGCCAACATAATTGCTGCTTGCAATACATCTAAAATATGTTCTAAAGTATGATAACTTAACTGCTTTGGCAGCTCGGCTTTTAGCTTTTCAATCATAAAAGAAAAAATTTTGTCGTATCGTGTCATAAAAAATAATTAAGCATTGACAAATGCATTTTTCAAAATTTTCTCTTTTAAATCTTCTTGGGTAAAGGGCTTCATCATGTAGTCGTTCATCCCGGCAGAAGCACAAACGTCTATCTCTTCTTTTGTTACATTAGCTGTCATTGCACAAATTCGAATGTTCCCTTTTTCACCCGTAAATCTTTTTCTTATTTGTCGTGATGTTTCATATCCGTCCATCTCCGGCATTTGAATATCCATAAATATAAACGAATAATTTTCGGCTGCTAACATGTCCAATGCAATTAATCCATTCTCCGCCACATCCACAATTAATTCCGGGAAAATATCTTTGATCGTATCTACTGCAACTAACTGATTGAATTCATTGTCTTCGACCAATAATATTTTTTTGCCGGCAAGATTATGTGTCTCCGGATTGTCATCAATAATTTCATCTACCGGAGCTGTGGTCTCTGTATAATCTATGATAAAATAAAAATCAGACCCTTTGCCAACTTCACTTTTTACTATCAATTCGCCACCATGCATTTCAACAAGTTGCTTAGAAATCGTTAAGCCTAGTCCCGTTCCCCCAAATTTACGAGTAGTATCTACTGAGGCTTGACCAAAACTTTCAAAGATCTTATCAATTTTATCTTCCGGTATTCCAATACCGGTATCTTTTATGCTGAATTTTACTTTACATTTATTTCCCTCCTTACTTTCTAAGCTTACATCAATAGTAACACTTCCCTTTGTTGTAAATTTAATAGCATTGCCGGCGAGATTCATAATTACTTGCGTGATGCGTGTTTCATCGCCAAGTACCCACTCAGGAACATCCTCAGAAATATTTTCTATCATACGAATCCCTTTCTCCTCGGCTTTCAAATTAAGTATGGTTTGAATTCCGGAAATCGATGCTTTCAAAGTAAATGGCGCTGCCTCCAACTCCATCTTCCCCGATTCAATTTTTGCAAGATCAAGAATGTCATTGATGATTACCAATAGATTTGCGCCACTCTTTTTAATAACGTTTAAGTATTTGTCTTGTTGTTGATCCAAATTACCTTTCAATAATAAATTCGTAAGTCCAACTATTGCATTCATCGGTGTACGAATTTCATGACTCATATTCGCAAGAAATTGTTGTCGAAATTTTTGTGTCTCGATCAAACTATCTCTCGTTTGCTCTAATTCAGTGTTTGATTTTTTTAAATATTCCAGCGCCACGATCAATTCAGCTGTACGCTCTTTAACAAGTTGAGCCAATTTCTCCTCACGATGATGGGCCTCGGTTAATGCCTGCTCGTTTGAATTACGGAGTCGTTGGTGATTGATTGAAAAAAGATTGAAGATTAGCTGCGGATATTTTTGTGCGAGCTGATAAAAATGATCTGTTTTAATTTCGACAGTTGTTAGATCTGTAGCAGCAGTTATTGTTGCTGTCGCCATTGCGTTCGCAACAAAACTTTCACCGAGTATCGACAGCTCTCCTAACTTTACCAGTAATACGTCTTCATTGTAAATCCCTACAGTTCCTTTTTCAACAATAAACAATGCTCTAGAAATTGTTCCTTTTTCAATCAGAACATCGCCTGCTTTATAGTAATTTCGTTCGGCAGACGATAATATCTGCAAAACTATTTTTTTATCCATCTTATCGAAAAGGACACAAGATGCGATCGATTTTTGCAATTCAGGCATGTGTAAATTTTAGAAGCTCAATTTATATTTTGCAAGATAAATGATATTTCTTAGAGTTGAAAGTATCAAAACATGTTCATCTGTTAAAGATATTTCAGGAAGCTTTTCAAATTATAGGAAAAAAAGGATTCAATAATTGCACATCAAATACGTCATTTTGCCCTTTGTTTCTTATAAATGGATCATTGGCAAATCAGAAAAACTCCAAGGTGTCGGCTTCGTTTAGCGAATTCCAGTAAATACTTTCGCAAACCTCAGCCGGGAAAGCAACTAATCTATGAATTATTTTCAAGCAAACTTAACCCTCAAATTTTTTTAAAGTAGCGTCACCTTATTCCTCCCTAGTTGTACCAAACTCTGGTCTTCCATCTGTTTTAACAAACGAGAAACTACCACTCGAACTGTTCCTAGCTCATTGGCAATTTGCTCGTGTGTTACATACAATGTATGACTCTGCGTTAATTCACATTTCTTTTTTATAAAGGTCAACAATCGCTCATCCATTTTTTTGAACGCTACTTCATTCACTACCTCTAAAAGTTCTTCAAACCTTTTGTGATACAGTCGAAAAATATAATCTAAAAACTCAGGATATTCTTTGATCAGCAAACTGACTTTCTCAATTGGTATAAAAAGAATTTCTGTTGGCTCCTCTGCTATCGCTTTCACCTTACTCGTATCGTGATGAATGCCTCCTAAAAAAGACATAATGCAACTTTCTCCCGCTCTTATATAATACAATAAAATTTCTCTGCCATCAATTTCTGTTCGCATCACTTTAATACTTCCTGATGTAACAATCGGAATTGATTTTATATATGCATTCTCTTGCAAAATTATATCTCCCTCCGAAAACGTTTTTGCATTTCCATATTCAGATAATCGCGCTCTAATTTGTGGCGACGACTTAAATTCAACAATGTTTTCTAGCTCCATTGATTTAGTATTTAATAATAATACATTTTTGAATCACTTTTTTAACAATCATTTGCAACTAAAAATTAGTATCGATAAATTACAAGACCGCTATCCTTCGACTTAAAAAATGCTGTCGTATCGCTTACGCCTCTACTAATTATGTACCCTTTAAAAGTACTGTCTATAATATCAGCTACGCCAAAATATTTTCCCTTGCATTCGTATGCGATCATTAACCCGTCAGCATATTGATCGCGTTCAGCATTTTCAATTCGCAAACTTGCAAAATTCTGTCCAACCGGAATTAACTTTATCAGCTGCTCAATATCTTGGTGCAATTTTTTCTCCGGTTTATAAAATATTTCCATTGTTTCTTTTGGAGAACGTACGGTATGGAAGAGCTGTAAATTATTTACCGATCGGTCGCCATTCAACAAAACTTCCTTCACGGGCTTCTTCAAACTAAAAATGGTGACGCTTACCAACAGCACTTCACTAATTATTTTAATTTTTGAAATAAATTTTATCTCACTTAAAAAATAAATTGAAGCCGGTAAAAATAACATTGAACAAATCCACACATATCGTGAATGCATCAGAATGAGCCCATAGCCTACATACATTCCACTCATCACCAATAACGAAATCTTAATCCACAAAGGCGTTGAAACATCTTTTCTTCTAAATAAAAAATAGAATAACATCGTAATTAAAAAAACAATTCCCATCTGTTGTTGAAAATCTCCATAATACAAACTCAAAAAATTCCTCTTTACAACGTCCAAATAATGTGCTGGAGCTGAAAACGGATTTAATGGTGTTAAACTAATTTGCGAACCAGGTTCTTCCCATGCACTCAATGCTTCTGGATTTGCCGGGGGTAAAAGTCCGCCGGTTAATATTGGCATACCTACGATTTTTCCGGGTGTCGGCGCTACTTCGTACGTCATGTTAAATCGTGCTGCTGCTGAAATTGTAAACTTTTTTTCTTTAATCGAAATAAGTGAAATCCAAATTCCACAGATCAACAAAAAGGGCTTTGCTATTTTTTTTATTATTGAAGTTGAAACACGCTCGCCTTTCATTTTCCATGCCACTGCCATCATAAAAATAAAAATCGTTATGCCAAAAGATTTGGAAAGAAAAAGTAGTCCGCCGTACCAACCCAAAGTTGAACCGTCGTTTTTCTTTTCTAACCAAAAAATTAATGCATTCATAAAACTCAACATTATACCAACAAACAATAAATCGGGTGTTAAATTTAACAGACTAAAATTTACAATAAACGGAATTGAAGCATAAGCAATAATTCGCTGACGCCGAGCATCAAGTGTAGTAAGCATTAAAAATTGGATCCATTGTAACAAAACAAAAACACCGATAATAATTTGCAAATATTTAAATGCATTGATTCCATTTCTACAAACCATCAAATACGGCGCGAGAAGCCAACTGATCAACGGACTCCAATATGCGTTGATTGCATATTGCCATTTACCTTTTACTAAATGTTCGGCAATAGAAATGTATTGGAAAGTATCGGCATTGTCAACGTAATAACGAACAAACGGCCATACCCAAACACATACAAGCAAATAACCGGCAACGATTAAAAGTCGATCTCTTTTTATACTCACAGACATGGCGCAAAGTATTAAAAATATGGTTACTTCATTTAAAAAAATGGTTTTAAATCGAAAAAATGAAGAACTTTAAAATGAATTTTTAGCTGTAATTCCGGAACAATTCCTTCGCACATGAGTACAAACGCCGAGGTTTTACTTACCTTTGCATTCAATAAAAACGATAATATAAAATGAAATCTGAAATAGTAGCCGATCAGGATTACGGCATCGCTGAAGTATTAAAAACATTAGGTATACAACCCGTTAACCGTGGAGCAAGTACAGGTACCGTTTGGTTAGATACAAAAGGTGAAGACATCGAATCATACTCACCTGCTGATGGGGCTTTGATCGCTAAGATCAAACAAGCTACTGCTGCCGATTATGAGATAATTATGAAAAAAGCTGAAGAGGCTTTTAAAACATGGCGAATGATGCCTGCACCTAAGCGTGGAGAAATTGTTCGTCAGATGGGTGATCAACTGCGAAAATATAAAGAGCCATTAGGGAAACTCGTTTCTTATGAAATGGGAAAAGTTTATCAGGAAGGTTTAGGAGAAGTTCAAGAGATGATTGACATCTGTGACTTCGCTGTTGGATTGTCTCGTCAATTGTACGGATTAACAATGCACAGTGAACGTCCACGTCATCGCATGTATGAGCAATATCATCCACTTGGAATCATCGGTGTAATTTCCGCTTTCAACTTTCCGGTTGCTGTTTGGGCATGGAATGCAATGCTTGCTCTTGTTTGTGGCGATACCATAGTATGGAAACCGAGTTCTAAGGTAATGTTGAGCGCTCTCGCTGTTCACAATATTCTTGCAGATGTATTAAAAAAGAATGATGTGCCTGAAGGTGTAATCAATCTGGTTGCTGCAAGTTCAAAATATGTTGGCGATAATTTCCTTTCCGATCATAGAGTTCCTCTAATCTCTGCTACCGGTTCTACTCGTGTTGGAAAACGCGTTGGTGCTATCGTTGGCGAAAGACTTGGTCGCTCATTGCTTGAGTTAGGTGGAAACAATGCGATCATCATCACTGAAAATGCAGACCTTGAAATGGCTTTAAGAGCTGTACTCTTTGGCTCTGTGGGAACTGCCGGTCAGCGTTGTACTTCAACTCGTCGCTTAATCATTCACGAATCTGTTTATGAAACATTCAAAACAAAATTATTAAAAGCATATCAGCATATTCGTATCGGACATCCATTAGACTCAAAAACACTTGTTGGTCCACTGATCGACAAAGGTGCGGTGAAAGATTTTTTCGCAGCTATTGAACGTGTGAAAAAAGAAGGCGGTAAAATTATTTTCGGCGGTGAATTAATGACCGGCGAAGGATTTGAAAGTGGTTGTTATGTTCAACCATGTATCGCCGAAGCATCAGGCAATTTACCTATCGTTTGTGACGAAACATTTGCTCCGTTACTTTATATGATGAAATATACTTCAATGGATGAAGCAATTGCTTTACACAACGGCGTTCCGCAAGGACTTTCATCGGCTATTTTCTCTCGTAATATGTTAGAGACTGAAAAATTCCTTTCTCATGAAGGTAGCGATTGTGGTATTGCTAATGTAAACATCGGAACCAGCGGTGCTGAGATAGGTGGTGCATTTGGTGGTGAAAAAGAAACAGGTGGCGGTCGTGAATCAGGTAGCGATGCTTGGAAAGTATATATGCGCCGTCAAACAAATACGATCAACTTCTCTAGTGAGTTGCCATTGGCACAAGGTATTGTTTTTGACACAGGAGAATAATCTCTTTTATCAGACCGAAAAATGCCGCACTATATTAGTGCGGCATTTTTTTGCATTACTAATTAAAAATATTTAACACAATCCTTTCAATCAAAATTTCATTTACCTACCTTCAATCAATCAAAAAAATAATGCCGATGAATAAATATATTATTTTCACTTTTTTATTTATTAGCAATTCACTCCTTGCACAAATAAAACCGGGAGTTTGGCATGGCGAATTAATTCTCCATGATACAATTGCTCTTCCTTTTAATTTTGAAGTAGTAGGAAATAAAGCAACAATTCGAAATGCGGATGAAAGAATTACTGCCGATATAAAACTCCACGACGATAGCGACATAATTCGGTTGCCTGATTTTGATGCAGAGATCCACGTAAAAAACGATCAGGAAATATTAACAGGCGAATTTTTTAATCTCTC
>JANLPR010000056.1:0-13769 GCA_031367345.1 Bacteroidota bacterium
ACTACAATTAAATTGATGATTCATTTGATTGTAATATTGGCCGTGTCGTTAACGCACAAGTCGATGGCAGTACCTTTTATTATTTCATTTATGGTGATGTACGCTTTATTTACAGCTTTTGAAGTATACACCTCAATGAAGGCAAGAGCGAAATAAATGAAATAATAATATGTGGTAAGTTGAAGTAGAATATTGCCTTAAAAGCCGATTATTACAAAATATAACTTAGTTTTTGTTTATCAAAGAAATATTGAAAAATTAGTCGGTTCATTTAGTTGATAAGAAAACCACTTCGATTTGTATTTAATATGAAAACAATTACATTTACGGAGTTGATTAGAGTGATTTTTATTATTCAATTTCTTTATCTAAACCAATCAAACACATAAATTAATAACCACATGAAAACAATTAAACTATTTGTAAAAACAGCGGCTCTAATGACAGCATTGTTATTGAGCAATGTTGGAACGACTAATGCGCAAGCATTCGATATCGGGACCAACGTAATCAATGCCGGAGTTGGTATTGGTGGAACTTTATTGGGGGGCTATTCCTTCAATAACAGATCACAAACTCCGGCTTTGGGCTTATCCTTTGAGCATGGAACTTGGGAATTAGGAGATGGAGTAGTGAGTCTTGGTGGTTACTTAGGGTACAAGTCGATCAGCGATAACTTTAATGATGGCAGCTATAGCGAATCTTGGAAATGGTCTTACACGATTATTGGAATTAGAGGAGCATATCATTTTCCGTTAGACAACGACAAATTAGATTTGTATCTAGGTGCAATGTTATCGTATAACATTTTGAGTTTTAAATACACATCTAATTTTCCTACGTACATTCCTGGGAACGATTACTCAGCTGGTAACGGCAGTGCTGCCGGATTTTCGGCATTTGGAGGAATTCGTTACTACCTATCAGACAACATTGGATTGAATGCTGAATTAGGTTACGGTATTGCCTATTTGACAATTGGTCTTTCTTTTAAATTAAAATAAAAAACCAAGAACATTTTTCAAAGGAGCTGCCCGAACATGGCGGCTCCTTTGCGTTATAAGGGTTTTTTGCATAAAATAAAATCGCTTTTCGTTTTTTATTTCCGAAAGTTTACCCGTAAGTTTGCCATTCGCTTTTTCTTTCGAGCGTTCTTCTACATTTAAACGATATTGCATGAAATTTTTTCCGGCCGTACTTTTTTCTTGTCTTATATTGGTTTTTACCAATTCGTTTTCTCAAAGTCGATTACTTTGGTCTACAACAATTGCTCATCCAAATGCTCAGATTACAGATTGTAAAATGCTAAAAGTAGATGAATATGGAAATTCATTTACGATCAACTATACAAAAAATTCCGGCTCAAATTATTCTACATACATTTTCAATGGTTTCAATGCTTCCGGAAATAAAATTTGGGAATATTTAAATGACAGTTGTCTTGCAAATTGCAGCGATGCATATTTTCACATTATTCCGATAGAAAACAATGGTGCAATTTTTATAGGATTTTACGAAGACCAAACCGGTACACAACTGCGGTTAAAACGAATAAGTAAAACGGGCGGTTTGCTCTGGCAACAATATTGGCTTACGCCATTTTTATCTGCTGTCCCCGTACAATCGTTGATTGACAATAGCGGAAATTTGGTGGTAGGAATTACAGGAGTAGTAGATTCAACTACACTCGAAGATTTTGCAGTTGCACAGTTTGACACGACAAACGGTTTTTTAAATTGGCATATCGAATTACCCGATGATGGTACCATTGGAAATCCACTTATGGAAACACTTTCTTCCATAGCTATAGACGCAAACGATAATATTTATGGATGTGGTACCGGCGTGGGATTGTCGTTAGGCGTGGTTAAAAATTATTACTTCAAAATATCTTCTCTTGGCACATTAGATTATCGTAATCAATGCGCATTTAGTGGGCTTAACACAAGTGTAAATTCAATTAAAGTTAATACGGTAAACGATTTTTATTTGATGGGAATGAACACGGGCGATGTGAAAATTGAAAAGAGAAAAACACAGACAGGCAATTTAGTACGGACCTCTACAATTCATCGCGATTCGGCTGATGTGAGTAATGTGGGATTTGAGTTAGAACAAAATTCGATTATAGTATTGAACAATTACCGTTACTTCAACATACTTCCCGGAACCTGGACGAATAAGCATTACATGGCAACGAGTTTGGATACGGCGGGCAATGTGAATTGGACGAGAGATTATTTTGCTACTACCGATTCACTTGGGCCAAAAGATGGAACACAAGGAGCCATTCAGTTGAGTAAATGCAATGGCAATTTTTATGTACTGTCGACCCAGCATTTTACCACCAGTCGCGATTTATTAATTTTACATAAGCTAGCGTTGACAGGAAATACATTGTGGTCTGATACGACAGCAACCAATAATTCTCCCGGCAATTTTGATTTCGATAGCAATTGTGACTCGTATCTCGGACGCACTTTTTCCGGCAAAAGTGTGGTACAACGGTATAGCGATGCGGGAATTAATTATGTTCAATTGGTGCCGGATGATGCTCTGTTCGAAATCTATCCAAATCCGGCGAGCGACCGCGTTACAATTAAACTGACTTCCCGCCAAAAGGGGAATAAAGAACTAGTTTGTTTTAATGGGTTAGGATCAATAGTTAAGCAAGAAGCTTTTGATCGCGATGACTTGACATTTTCGGTTGCAGACCTACCTGGCGGCGTTTATTTTCTACAACTTGTTATTGACAAACAAACGGCCAGTTCAAAAATCTTAGTAAAGCAGTAAATGATAATAGATAGCCGAAAAATAGCCATTTAAACAATCATTTTTACTATTATGGTTGTAAAAATCCTTCTTTGCCCTTGCCTTCAGGCAATGGCAAAGAAGGATTTTATTTATTAATCGTTTGTTCATAAGTCATTAAATAGTACTTTTGCGCTCTCATTAAAAGTAGCCCTAATAAAAAGGCTGCAACGCTTTCAAAACGTGTGAATTATGAAGTTAAAATTGAGTTGGGTGTTAATTTGTCTTTTTGCAGCAACAAGTGTGTTTGCTAACGAAGAGACGACCACAGGTGAAGAAAAATTTGACGCAGGAAAGACGATCATCGAACACATTTCGGATTCGCATGATTGGCACATTATGGGCAATGGCGAAAACGCTGTTATAGTTCCTCTTCCAGTTATTGTTTACAACAAAACACGTGGATTTTCTATGTTTATGTCGAGCCGTTTTGAGCACGGACATAAATCATACAATGGTTATGTACTTCGCGAAAACAACATTGAGGCAGTAGATCAATTAGAAGAAACGGATGCAGCAACAGCAACGATGAACGAAAAACTTACAGCACAGACATACGATATCTCCATGACTAAAAATGTGGTATCGCTTTTATCGAGTATCGTCATTATGCTAGTAATCTTTTTATCGGTTGCTAAGTCGTACGCCAAACGGAAAGGACAAGCACCCAAAGGACTTCAGGGTTTAATAGAAGTATTAGTTGTATTTGTTCGCGACGAAATTGCAAAGCCGAGTATCGGGAAAAAGTATGAGCGTTTTATGCCTTACTTACTTACCGTTTTCTTTTTTATCTGGATCAACAATCTTTTAGGACTTATTCCTATTCTTCCTGGTGGCGCCAACGTTACAGGAAACATAGCAGTTACCATGACATTAGCCGTATTGACGTTTATTATAACAACACTTTCAGCCAACAAAAATTACTGGAGACACATATTTGCAATGCCTGGCGTTCCTATATGGGTTCTGGTATTGTTAACACCTATCGAGTTATTGGGAGTTGTACTTCGTCCGTTCGTATTGATGATTCGACTTTTCGCGAACATCACAGCGGGTCATATCATTGCATTATCATTCTTTGCGTTAATATTCATCTTCGGAGAAATGAGTACCGGAGCAGGATTAGGAGTATCAGTTGTATCAGTAGCCTTCGTAGTGTTTATGTCGGTACTTGAATTATTGGTTGCTTTTCTTCAAGCTTTTGTATTCACATTATTGTCGGCCATTTATTTTGGAGCAGCAGTAGAAGAGCATGATCACAATCATGACGGAATAGATGCACACGTAGAGGAAGCACTTATCGTTTGAAATTAATTTAACCCTTAAATAATAATTACTATGTTATCTTCAATTATTCTTGAAGCAGGAAATCTCGGATTAGGTTACGGAGTTGCTGCATTAGGTGCCGGACTAGCTGCTCTTGGAGCAGGTGTAGGTATCGGTCGTATCGGTGGTTCTGCATTAGAATCAATCGCTCGTCAGCCTGAGGCTAGTGGCGACATTCGTGCCAACATGATTCTTACTGCTGCGCTTGTAGAAGGTGCTGCTTTCTTCGCGATGGTAGTAGGACTTCTTGTTACCTTCATCAAGCCTTAAGAAAATTTAAAACGGTTCAACGGTTGGTTGAACCGTTTTAATTTTACAATTGAATTAAAAAAGTCAAAGAAAAAATCAAAACACAATGGAATTAATAAAACCACAGTTCGGCCTCATTATCTGGATGACTATTTCATTCTTGGTATTAATGTTTTTACTGGGAAAGTTTGCATTTCCAATGATCTTGAAATCATTGAAAGAGCGTGAAGATTCAATTGCTGATGCATTAAACAGTGCAGCGAAAGCAAAAGAAGAAATGCTTGCATTGAAATCGGACAACGAAAAGCTTCTTGCGTCTGCACGTGCAGAACGCGATCTTTTAATGAAAGAGGCTCGAGATGCAAAAGATGCCATTGTTGCTGAAGCAAAAAATAAAGCACAAGTAGAAGCCAATAGAATTATGGCCAATGCACGTGAGTCGATCAACAATGAAAAAAATACTGCACTTGCTGAATTGAAAAACCAAGTTGCGGTTATGTCTATTGAGATCGCAGAAAAAATTCTTCGTCAGGAATTGAGCAAAGACGAAAAGCAAAAAAGTTTGATGGATAATCTGATGAAAGATGTTTCGTTGAATTAATTCAATGAGATTGAAATAAAATTCTGAATTATCGCCAAGAAAAAAGAAGATGATAGACATTAAAGTATCAAAGAGGTATGCAAGATCAATACTCGGACTTTCGAAAGAAACGGGAGTAATTGATGTAGTGAGTGCAGACATGAAATTGTTTCTTTCAGTATGCAAGCAAAACCACGACCTAGAACTTATGCTTGCAAATCCTATTATTCATTCCGATAAAAAACTAGCGGTATTAAAAGCTGTTTTCGAAAACAAAGTGAATAAACTTACAATGTCTTTTATGGAATTAGTAACCAAAAAAGGTCGTGAGAAATATCTTGTGTCAATAGCAAAAGAATTTACTGAAGAATATAAAATATATAAAGGAATACGAACGGCAGAAATTACCTCTGCGGTTGGCCTCGACGATAAGCTTCGCTCACAAGTATATGAGTTGATACGTCAAGGAACAAATTCGGAAGTGGAACTGGTAGAGAAAGTAGATAAGAAACTGATAGGTGGTTTTGTTTTACGAATGGGCGATAAGCAGTATGATGCATCAATTGCATCCGACCTACGTAAGCTTACACAAAAATTCTCTTCAAGCCCGTACATCCACAAAAACTAATTTTTGATAATCATTAAGAAAAAATAAATTACACTATACAATGGCAGAAGTAAGACCCGATGAAGTATCAGCTATTTTGCGTCAGCAATTAGCGGGTTTCAAAACAGAAAAAGAACTAGAAGAAGTAGGAACAGTATTACAAGTTGGTGATGGTATCGCCCGTATTTATGGTCTTACTCGTGTTCAGTCAGGTGAATTGATCGAATTCGAAAACGGTCTTCAAGGAATTGTATTAAATCTCGAAGAAGATAATGTTGGAGCCGTATTACTTGGTAATTCGAATGAGATCAAAGAAGGTGATGTTGTAAAACGTACCGGAAAAATCGGATCTATTCGCGTTGGTGAAGGATTGTTAGGCCGCGTTGTTGATACACTTGGCACTCCAATAGATGGAAAAGGTCCTATTACAGGAGAGACGTATGAAATGCCGATCGAGCGTAAAGCTCCCGGAGTAATCTTTCGTCAGCCGGTAACAGAGCCATTACAAACAGGTATCAAAGCGATTGACGCCATGATTCCTATTGGACGTGGACAACGTGAGTTGATCATCGGCGATCGTCAGACAGGTAAAACTGCCGTTGCGATCGACACGATTATCAATCAAAAAGAATTTTACGATCAAGGCAAACCGGTGTTTTGTATTTATGTAGCCATCGGACAAAAAGGCTCTACGATAGCGCAAATTTTAAAGACATTGAACGAAGCAGGTGCAATGGCATATACAGTAATTGTAGCAGCTCCGGCATCAGTTCCGGCACCAATGCAATTCTTTGCACCAATGTCGGGTGCAGCCATCGGCGAATTTTTCCGCGATACAGGTCGTCCGGCATTGATCGTTTATGATGATCTTTCTAAGCAAGCCGTAGCATACCGTGAAGTGTCATTACTTCTTCGTCGTCCGCCGGGTCGTGAAGCATATCCGGGTGATGTGTTTTACCTTCACTCTCGCTTACTTGAGCGTGCTGCGAAAATTATTAACTCCGACGATATTGCTCGCACAATGAACGATCTTCCGGAGTCCATTAAGCATTTAGTGAAAGGCGGAGGATCATTAACAGCGCTTCCGATCATCGAAACACAAGCAGGCGACGTATCAGCATATATTCCTACGAACGTGATCTCGATCACCGACGGGCAGATCTTCTTAGAGGCGAATTTATTTAACGCAGGTGTACGTCCGGCCATTAACGTGGGTATCTCGGTATCGCGTGTAGGAGGAAATGCACAAATTAAGTCGATGAAAAAAATAGCAGGTACGTTGAAATTAGATCAAGCACAATACCGTGAGTTAGAGGCCTTCTCTAAATTCGGTTCGGATTTAGATGCATCAACAAAAGCAACGATCGACAAAGGATCACGTAACGTGGAGATCTTGAAGCAAGGACAATATTCACCAATGTCGGTTGAAAAGCAAGTAGCTATTATTTACTGTGGAACAAAAGGTTTGTTGAGAGATGTTCCTGTTAATAAAGTGAAAGAATTTGAAACAGAATACCTGTCATATTTAGAAGCACAATATCGTCCAACACTAGATGCGATCCGTAGTGGAGGGATCGATGAAAAAGTGACGAGTGTACTTGAAAAAGTAGCAGCAGATTTAACTTCAAAATATAAAAAATAATTCGCGAGATGATCGGTTCATAGAGCCGATGATTTTTCGAAAAAGAATACGATGGCAAATTTAAAAGAGGTACGAAATCGAATTGCTTCTGTGAACTCAACACAGCAGATTACAAAAGCAATGAAGATGGTGAGTGCTGCAAAATTGCGGAGAGCGCAAGATGCGATCATAATGATGCGCCCTTATGCTTCCAAGCTTCGTGAGATCATGGCCAATATATCAGGATCGTTAGATGCAAATGTTGGAGGACAATATTCGGCAGAACGTCAGTTAAATAAAGTGTTGATCATAGCCGTGAGTTCAAATCGTGGATTGTGTGGAGCATTTAATGCAACGATCAATCGAATGGTGAACAAATTATTGCGTGAAGATTATGCAATACAATACAAAGCCGGCAATGTGAAAGTATTAGCGATTGGTAAAAAGGCGAGCGATTTTTTCGGTAAGATGAATGAACTGCTGATTGGAAATCGCAATGATATTTATGCAAACATAACTTTTGATGCAGTTTCTAAAATAGCAGAAGAGGTAATGGCAGACTTCGTAGGCCAGCAGTACGACAAAATAATATTGGTGTACAATCAGTTTAAGAATGCGGCAGTTCAAACAGTGCAGGTAGAGCAGGTACTTCCTATAACTTCAATAGAAGTAAAGAAAGAAAATGCAAAGGTGAACGATTATATTTTTGAGCCGGGAAAAGAAGAGCTAGTACTTCAAATGATACCAAAGTCGATCAAGGTTCAGTTGTACAAAGCGATCTTAGATTCGCATGCTTCAGAGCACGGAGCGAGAATGACAGCAATGAGTAAGGCCACCGACAATGCCGGTGAGTTACTGAAAGCACTTCGATTATCATACAACAAGGCGCGTCAGGCGGCGATTACCAACGAAATTTTGGAGATTGTTGCAGGAGCAGAAGCCCTGAATGGATAAGACACAAAGCCCGGTTGAAAGCCCGGGCTTTTTTTATTGAATTAATTAGTTTTTTATCTGTTAATTCGCCAGCAATGAATTTGAATCTCCACGACATACTCACAGTATCAACCATCCTTTTTGCGGTGATTGATATTGTAGGCTCTATTCCTGTGATGCTACAGGTAAAAGCAAGAGTTGGTTATATCAAAGCAGAGCAAGCTACGTTGGTATCGTTGATTATTATGGTGCTCTTCCTATTTTTAGGGGAAACAATTCTTCGTTTTTTGGGAGTAGATGTTAAATCATTTGCGATTGCCGGCTCGTTGGTGATCTTTTTTCTTGCCATAGAAATGATTTTAGGAATAAGATTATACAAAGATGAGATACCTGAAACGGCCAGTATTGTACCTATTGCCTTTCCACTTATAGCAGGAACCGGAACCATGACTACCTTGCTTTCGCTACGGGCTGCATACGATTCCATAACTATAATTTCAGGGATTTTCCTGAATTTAGTGCTGGTTTACATAGTTTTACGAAACTTATACCGACTAGAGAGGTTCTTAGGAACAGCAGGAATAAGCATACTTCGGAAAGTATTCGGGATTATACTGCTAGCAATTTCAGTAAAGTTATTTCGGACAAACATCGGAATATGAGTGTTAATAAGGGGTTCAGCCCTTGAAATTTAAAAAATAAGTACTACATTTGAAATAATAATTCCAAATTACCTATACTCTTATGAAAAAACTACTACTTAATGTTTTAGTTGTATTCGCTTTAATGCTTGTTGGTCAGAATACCACTATGGCACAAGGTGTTTATAACATTTGTGCTGTAACAACAGTTTCAGATACAAGCGGAACTCTTTACGATACCGGCGGACCAGCAGGTACGTATCAAAACGCAGAGGATTGTTCATTTTTAATTCAGCCGGGATGTGCAACATCAATAACGTTGAATTTTATAACATTCGTAACAGAATCGAATTACGATTATTTTTATGTGTATGATGGAACAACAATCAACGATCCGTTATTAGTAACAGGAAATGGTCAGATGCTTCCAACACCATCAACAGTAACAGCTACATCAGGTTCAATGTTGATCGTTTGGCATTCAGACGTATCAATTACGTACGATGGTTTTGAGGTAAACTGGTCTTCTGTTATTGCACCTAGTATTGCACCTACAGCAGCCTTTACAATTGGTAATACAAATCCTCCTCTTGGAGTAGGAGTACAGTTTACTGATAATTCAACCGGAGGACCAACAACATGGTTGTGGAATTTCGGTGATTCAGATACATCACACCGTCAGAATCCGATTCATAGTTATGCTGCACCTGGAACTTACACAGTTACACTAGTAGCATTTACGTGTAACGAATCAGATACAATTACACAAACGATCGTAGTACAAGGACCGCCACAGATTAGCGTAGCGCAAACAGGATTTTCTGTAAATGCACAGTGCGGCGACTCGGTTGCTTTTCCTTTAGACATAAGTAATATTGCAGGTGGACAATTAGTTTACAATGCAGACGGAACAAGTGTAGGAGCTATACAAGTATTAGCGATGAGCTATGGGTCCGACGGTTTCCGAGAATACCCGAATACACTTACAGCATTGAGTCAAAGTTTTTCAGGTTATACATTAACCACAACAGGAACAACAAATCCGGGAGTACTTACAGGATTATTAAATGGAAAAAATGTTTTGTTGATTGCTGAGCAAGAATTAGGAGACCCGGCAGTTTGGGCAACATTAGCATATCCAATAAAACAATTTTTAAATAATGGAGGATCGGTGATCTTCTGTGGATCATTCTCTTCGCAGTCAAACTGTATGTTTAATACAGGAGTATTTGCAGGATCATTTGCACAAGATGAAAATGGAGGAACAGTGAAAGTAGTTGACCCTGCAAGTCCGCTTGTAGCAGGATTGGGAGTAGGTACATTCACAGCACCAAGTGCAACATATTCAATGAACATTTCTGATCCCGATAGAATTCAGGTGGTAAGCTCGAATATTGGAACGAGAGACATTGTTTCTTACCGATACTATGGTTCAGGAAAAGCAATTTTTATTGCATTCGATTATTATGATATCACAACACAAAATTCTAAAATACTTGCAAACGCTGTTCAGTGGGGAGGAATTAATGCACTTCCATCGTGGATCCAATTAAGCCAAACAACAGGTACAGTGAATTCGGGTAATACATCGAATGTAGTAGTTACATTCCAAACTACAGGATTACCAGCAGGAACATACTACGCTAATTTGGGAGTAACAAGTAATGATCCAAACACACCGATTGTAAATTTACCATGTACACTTACAGTGGCAGGTAGTCCGATCATAGCGTTATCAGATCAGTGTTTGAATTTTGGAAGCATAATGCAAAGCACATATCAAACAGATACATTCCAAGTAATCAACAACGGTTGTGATACATTAAAGATCACCAATATTGTATCAAACTCAGCGCAATTTACAGTTAACTCAAATGTTAGTTATTTACTTCCGGGTGGATATGCCGATGTATATGTAACATTCAGCAGTGGAACAGTAGGAAGCTTTAACGGGCTGATAACTGTAACGAACAACGCACACGATACAACAGTTTGTTTAACAGGAAGTACATTCCCTGCACCGGTGGTGAATACTTCTGCAAGTTCAGTAAACGAGGCATTAAGAGCATGCGGACAAACAGGAACGCAAACCTTTAATATTAATAATACAGGAGGAAGTGATTTGAACTTTACATTGGGAGGTTTGCCAGTATGGGTGAGTGCCTCACCAACAAGTGGAACAGTAATACCGGGTGGATCAACAACTATCACCGTTACATTCTCTAGTGGAACATTAAGCGGAGGAGTACAGTCAACTAACATTATTATTTCTTCGAACGATCCTGTTTCACCTTACAAGAGTTTAGTTTGTTCGTTGGCGGTAGATTATAATCCGTGTATGAGTTATACATTGGCTTCAAATACATGTACAGGAATAACAAATTTCACAAGTGCATCAATCAACACACCAACAACGTATCATTGGGATTTCGGTGATGGCGATACAGCAAATGTTGCTAACCCTACACATGGTTTCGCTAGCAACGGAACGTTTACAGTATCAGTGATTGGATGTAATGCTTCCGGTTGCGACACCGTAACACAAACAGTAAATGCAATTATTACAGGACCAAAAGCGATTGCATGTTATCCTGCAACGGTTGGATATTGCTGCGGAATTGGAATTACGCAGTTTAGATTTGGAACACTTGGTGGACCGGAAATTAATAAGACTACAGGCGATGCAGTAGATGGCTATGTGAATTATACATGTACAGATACAGTTACATTACTGACGAATACGACATATTCAATTTCTGCTCGTACAGGCTTTACATATCCTGAGGCATTCTCAGCATGGTTAGATTTAAATAACGATGGTGTACTAGATGCAGTAACAGAATTACTTCATGCTGATACATCACAAACAAATCACGCGGGAACATTTATGATTCCGGGATCGACTGTAGTGGGCCAGCCATTACGTTTACGTATAGCATCAGATTATGTAGGCGCAGGCGATCCGGCACCAACACCATGTGCAAATCTTGCATTTGGCCAAGTAGAAGATTACTCAGTATTTGTTACATTCTATAATGCGGTGAATGAGTTCTCGAAAGAGATTGCATTTGGAGTTTATCCAAATCCATTTGATCGTTCAACAAGCATCGAGTATAATTTAAAGAGCACATCTACAGTAAGCGTAGAAGTTTACAATATGATGGGATCGAAAGTTCAGAGCTTTGTGAATACCGAAATTCAATTTGCAGGTAAGCACACGTACCAGTTTAACGGACAAGCAGTAGGCGTTTATTATGTAAAGATTACAGCAGATGGTAAAACAGCTGTACAGAAAGTGATCAAGATGTAATATCGTTTTAGAAATAATTGTGAAAAAAGTCCTGTCGAGAGATGGGACTTTTTTTTGTGGGGTGGAGAGAGGAAAAAATAAAATTAATGCGTTCTAGTTTATAAAAGTATAAATAGGTAAAAGATGGGGTGAAAGAAATTATAGAAGGGCAAATTTTTGCGAGAATATTTTTTCTTAGACTGCA
The DNA here is from genome assembly GCA_031367345.1 of Bacteroidota bacterium. Taxonomy (GTDB): domain Bacteria; phylum Bacteroidota; class Bacteroidia; order AKYH767-A; family 2013-40CM-41-45; genus JADKIH01. Next base: position 12,263 of record JANLPR010000056.1, read on the forward strand.
GAAGCAATAAAATATAAAATTGTCAGATCGAGCTACTATGTTTTGGGCAAGGTATTTCATGCAGCTCATTCTTTGCCTAGAACTTAATCATCAATTTCAATGCAAGCAAGTTCTTTATAATTAGGATTAGAAATAAATTCTAGAATAATATCACTTTTTGAAATCAACAATTCTGCAATCTCGTCAGTGCGTCGATTTCCGATTCTTAACCAAATAATTTTAGGTGGATATCCGAACAAATTTGCAAGATCAAAAAAGTCTGAGTCAAAGGTTACAATGGAAAAATTATTTTCTTTAGCATAATTCCATATCTGAATATCCGAAAAGTTTTCTAAACCGAGATCTTTGACTTGAACAGATTCCGGGAAATAGTTCTCAAGTTTTCTTACTACTCGGAAGGAAATGTTTTGGTCGAAAAGTAGTTTCATCTAAGCCACTCTAATTCTATGTTCTCTATCAGCAGCATAGGCTAAACATGCTTGAATATCATTCTCTGTTAGTTCAGGATAATCTTCTATGATTTTTTCGGATGTCATTCCAGAAGCCAGCCAGCTAAGCACATCGTAAACCGAAATACGTGTATTCCGTACGCATGGTTTGCCAAATCTAAGCTCTGGATTGATTACGATTACTTTTCTGTAGTCGGTCATTGGATACTATTTTGTCAAATATACAAAATTCCTGATAAATATGCATCGGCCAAGTATTAAGCCTAAGTAGATACAAGTGAAAGGCAAGTTGAAAAATATGATTTTGACATTCAGAATGCATCTAAAAAAATATACTAACATCTTGTTTGAAGCAATTGGTATTTCATTAATAATAGTAGAATGTAGGGTATAATAATAAATCGAAGGATTTGGTATGACGATTTCATTAGTAGAAAATGTGCGTCGATTATTTTTTGGAAAAATAGCTTTTTTAATAATGCCCTTTCGAGAGATTGGGCTTTTTTTGTGGGGTGAAGAGGGTAGAATAAAAAAAATGCCGTGATTTTCAAGTTCAATGCCTAAGATAAGTACGCATAAAATAAGAAAGGTGAGAAGTAATTACGAAAAAATATTTTTGGTGTATACCTTCACTTTAAAAAATGAAGGCCAGTGTATTTTTATATCGAAATGAAAAGCGGATAAAGGTTGAGTTCCATTATTCGCAAGATCGTATTGTAAAGCTGAGAGAGATCAGCGATTCGCGATGGAGTCGTTCACTAAAAACGTGGCACATACCATATTCGAAAGAAGCATTAGACAAGTTGAAATTTTTATTTCCTGAAGTAGAAATAATTGTTGGTAAAAAAAATGAGTCGGCAGAGGTAAAGTTGTTGGATGTGATAAGTTCAATTGAAGAAAAAGCAGAAGAAGTAGGGCAGAAAAATAATGGTGTTGCAAATGTTTCAATAATAGTTTCAGGGCGAAGGATAGCAATAAAATTACCTAAGAATGAAAGCGACACATTGTTTATATCCTCACTAAAATATAGCAGGTGGGATAAAAAGAATTTTTGTTGG
>JANLPR010000079.1:0-16159 GCA_031367345.1 Bacteroidota bacterium
TTGAAATTACCGGAAGCGTATTGTCTGTTACAGTTACCGTAAAAGAACAAGTGGCAGTATTTCCTGAAGGATCAGTTGCCGTATAAGTTACAGTAGTTACTCCAACCGGAAACGAAGCTCCCGGTGAAAAATTACTTGTTACCGATGCGGAACAATTGTCACTAGCTGTAGGGGCTATCCAGCTTACAATTGCACTGCAAGAACCTGAACTTGCAAAAGCAGTTTTGTTTGTTGGGCATCCGGAAAAAGTTGGATTAATATTATCTAGCACAGTAACATTGAAATTACAAGTAGGTGCGCCGCAAGTATTGGTAGCAGTTACAATAACATTGGTTGTACCAACTGAAAAAGAAGAACCTGAGGCTTTAGAATAAGTAATGACTGGCGTGGGACTTCCAGTTGCAGAGGCCGTAGTATAAGTTGCAGCTTTTGCGCATGTACCAGTTGTTACATTTGTAGAAACATTCGCCGGACAAGAAGTAATGACCGGAGCAGTATTTACTGTTAGCGTAACATTGCTTGAAGTTGCAGAACAACTTCCTGTAGCACTGGTAACAGTCGCATTGTAGTTAGTAGTTGAAGATGGAGAAAAAGTAGGAGAAGCTGAAGTAGATCCTCCGGGCGACCAAGAATAAGTTAATCCGTTTGCATCGATAAAAGCGATTTCAAAATTATCGAATGTTCCTGTTGTACCACCTGAACCATCTTTAACTTTTACCGACCATATTCCATTTATGTTTTTACCATTGAGTGTTGAAAATGCTACTTCAGGCGTATATGAACCGGTAAATGGTGCAGAGCCTACAGTTATTGAAGTAGCAGCTCCTGTTCTGAAATATGTATTTGTATAATTTGAATTATTCCCTCCATGTCCGCTTGTTAGATTTACTGTTGTTCCATCTGGAGCTATAAGTTCAGCTGTAATTTGACCGACTTTCGTATGAGTGACATTCAATTTTACATAGGCAATTTTAACTGTAGTATTATTTAACGACGTTGAAAAACCACTTAGTGTAACTGATTGTGTAACTCCTGTAAGAGAGTTGTCGGGTATAGCTAATCCGGATGCAGGATTACTTGTTGCTGCTCTCGCCGGGCTAACTGATAATACTGAACTTGATCCCAAGCAAATTGAAGCAGGAGATGCAACCGGTGCAACTCCAGAGGCAGTTCCGTTATCGAATATTACTGTTGGATTTGTAGTTGCAGTAACAACAGTTCTTGTTGGACTTTCGCAAAGATTTGCGTTGACTGATGAAACGTAAAAAATTGTACTTCCTGTAGCAGTAAAAGAAGGCGAGTAAGATAACCCTGTAGATAATAAATTACCGCCGGTACTTGCATCGTACCAATTACAAGATGTACCACCGGAACCTGTAACAGCTGAAAGGCCAACGGTTCCAATTCCACAAATTGAATTACTTGTAGTGGTAGGAGCCGATAAAGCTGCTGCACCACATGGGTCCCAACTATATTTTTGTCCACTTATAGGAACAAATGTATTCTTCAATTGCGCCACATCGATATTTGTAATTCCTGTAGCGCTAGTTGCCCAAGTATTCGTTCCATTAGTCACAAAACGATTTGAGAAATCTGAATTAGTAGACCCTCTTAAACCAACTTGAACACCCCAAATCGATGCGTTCACATTAGTCATTGCTCCATAAATAATATCAATCACATTCGTGGTTTCTGTTAACTTAATTTGAAAATTTAAATTTTCTCCTGAAACTCCTCCGGTTACAAAGCGTCTATATCCTGCCCACTGAACAATTAATGTTCTGTTTGGCGAAGTCCCTGAAGAAAGATAACGAAGTGTTGCCCCTGATTGTGCTTGTATATCGTAGCCAACCGCTGAAATAGCACCTACCAATCCTGAAGTTTGTGAATTACTGATTGGTGTAGTGAAACCCGAACTACTTCCAGCAATGGCAAAAGTACCATTACCAAGAACAATAAATCCATTTGTATTGACAGCAAAACTGCTATATGTAACTCCGTTATAATTGAAGTTAAACCCAATTGGAAATCCGGCACCTGAGGCGACACCACTTGAGAAAGTAGTAGTACCTGCCGTTGTCCCAATAAAAACCTGTTCATCACTTGTAGTTGACCCTAAACTTGTACCTGTGGAAATCGCAGAATACGTAGTTGAGGACTGACTGAACGTATACGTATTTACTGCCGCATTTGCATTGAGCTGTAAAAGGTTCAGAATACAAATAATAATTGCTGTAAGCAATTGAGGCAGCTTAGCACCTTTCAAAAGTCCTTTTGTGAAAAAGGTGTTTCCGAACGTAGTTGTTTTCATGTGAAGAATTTGAAGATTATTCACAAAACTATAGGCACTACATATGATTTAAAATTTAATTGCTTGATTGGCCCGAAATCTTAGGCGAACGGTTGAGAACTCTTGGCTAAACTCATTGAATCCTTGTCAAAGTGCCGTCAATTGTGCCTTTTGATGAACATTTATTCCGAAGAAAAAGAGTGAAAATACTAATGGTGCTTCTTTCTAAACCACCTTTTTAAAAAAAACTCTTTTTTATTTGCATTCCAATTCGAAGATGTATGTTTACTTTTCTTCATCATCTTCTTCGTATTCTTTGCTTGCAATTTCATGTGGCGCTTCTTGCCTTTTTCTATTGCTTTTTCTTTTAATGCTACTTGATCTGCCTTCTTTTTATCGGCTTTTACTTGCTGTGGCGCTCCTCCATTAGAATGAGGAGAACGAGCATCAAGATCTTGCGAGTGAACTTTACCCGGCAAAACGAATAACACTAATACAAATAAATAGCTCACGAATTTTATCATTGCTTAACTCCTAATTAATAGCTCCATTCCACATCTAGGACAGGTTCCAGGTTTATTAGTAACTACATCAGGATGCATCGGACACGTATATTCAATAGCGCTTTGCTTAACATCCACCGAATCTTTTTGAGCTCCGGTAGGATTGTTTTCCTTACTTTTACAATTAAATAACGTACTACTAATTATCACTACTAAAAGAATAGTTGCTCTCACCTTTCGTTTATTACGGAATACAAATATAACTATTCAACTGCTCTAAATATTGCTAATGAAACGAATTATTAATTTTTCCACTCTTATTATTCTTATTTCGCTTTTTTCATTTGCATGTAAAAAAAGCAATGTAAATGTTAATTTCCCAAATGTACCTGTGAGCAAATACGTATATATGAATTTGCCTCCATACAATACGCTTCAAGTGGTTGGCAATTATTCTTACATATCTGATGCCGGTTATAAAGGTCTCATTGTTTACCATCGCTCAATCGATGAATTTATTGCCTACGATAGAGGATGCTCTTACGACCCTACGAATACAAATTCGATTTTAAATGTTGTAAGTGGCAGCCTTACTATTAAAGACGATGCTTGTGGAAGCACTTTTAGTTTGGTGGACGGATCGGTTACCGCCAGTCCTGCAACGATACCCTTAAAAACATACCGCGTAGATTATGATCAGGCGAATCAAAAGCTTTACATCTACAATTAATCAATATCTGCGTTTTCCTCTTTCTTCAAATAAACATAAGAAGTAGGGAAGGCGAAATCGGCCCCGTTTTCTTTTACAATATTCATAATTGCAAAATTCACTTCTTCTTGAAGTTTCAAAAAATCTTCTATCTGAGGAGTCATAGAGAAAAAAGTAATTTGAATATCCATCGATGATGAATTAAAAGTTCTAAAACGAACGATCGGTGAAGGTTCTATTAATGAGTTAGCATCTAACCATTTTCTTATTTCTGAAATAATACTCTTCATTTGCTTTTCTGAAGTAGTATACGTAAGTCCAATTGTAAATGACGAACGACGCGATGATCTTTCTGTTTCGTTGATCAATTCAGCATCGGTCATTTTTTTATTAGGAACCACCACAATCATTCGTTCAACCGCCCTTATCCGTGTTGATCGGAATCCGATGCTCTCAACTTTCCCTTCAAAATTTCCAACCTTTACCACATCGCCTACAACAAATGGCTTATCTAAAAAGATAGTGAATGAGCCTAACAAATTTTCAAGCGTTTCTTTGGCTGCTAACGCAAATGCCAACCCTCCTATCCCTAATCCTGTAACCAGACTTATAACATCCAAATTAAAAATAATACCCATGACGATAAAAAAACCTATCCCTATCACCATCAATTTTATCGCTTCTCTAATAAAAGGTACAACTTGAGCATCGGTTACAACATTGGCTTTGTGTGCTCGTGCAATAAATATTAATCCAATAAAATCAATTGCTCTTATTAAAATCCAGATCAAAGAAAAAATAATACTGGCTTCGAAAATTCTGAATAACACTAGTCGAAAACCAAATTGATTGTCAGGCACCAAATTCCATTCTCTCGGAAAAACCAATCTGTCGAAGGCAAAATAAATGATCAAGACCAATATAAAAAACTGAATTGGTCTGTTCATTAACTTTAAAAACTCGTCGGCACCAACCTTCTTACCATATTTTTTAAAAATTGCATAGAGCAACTTGGTAAGAATTCTGGAAAGAAATCGCTTAAGAATTAATCCACTTAAAAGTATCCCAAAAAACCATAAATAGGCTTCAGTAGTATTTCCAAAAAATTTTAAACTCCAAATATCAAAGGGATTCATTCAACTAAACTAACTAATTATTTTAACAATTTCCGAAGCGCAATTTCCAAAGCAGATCTGCTGATGTTCACTTTTGAGGGATTCACTTTATATACATCTTCCAACGCATTGCCTATACAAGCTGAAACATCTTTGAAGATTGCCTCATCTGTGATCGGTGCATGGTCGGTCATTAAATACCTAAATACTCTAGCCATTCCGCAATTAGCAATAAAGTCGGGAATGACGCTGACTGTTGAATCGGCAAATTCAGCTCCCGGTCCCATAAAAATTTCTTTATCTGAAAAAGGAACATTCGCTCCACATGAAATAACTTCCAATCCGTTTTCCACCATCAATTTTACCTGATCTTGCTGAACAATTCGAGATGCAGCTGCAGGAATAAAAATTTCGGCCGACAACTGCCAAATTTTTTCATTCATTTCAGCAAATGGAATCATCTTGGGCGAATTTAACTGATTCCCGTTGCGGTTGAGGTAAAGTTCGGTTATCTCATCCATTGAAAATCCGGCTTCATTTATTACTCCACCTAAGCGATCAATTATTGCAACAACTTTTACACCCATTTGTGCAAGGTAATATCCGGCGGCGGCACCTACATTTCCCCATCCTTGAACTGTTGCACGCTTACCTTTAATTTCTTCTTTTTGCAATCGATAGTGGTGAAAAACAGCTTGGGCTACTCCATACCCGGTTATCATATCTGCCACTGTGATCAAACGATTTACATCGGGCGAATAAGCAGAATTATCTAAATGCTTTTTTACGCCAACTTGTAACTGGCGAATAATCCGTTCTTTTTTCTCTGCAGAAACATCCCAATGCGCTACAACCGTGCCTTCCTGCGGGTGCTTTAGTCCGTATTTTTCGGTAATTGGAATTACGTCGTGGATCTCATCTACATTTAAATCGCCACCGGTTCCATAATAGGATTTTAACAAAGGCATTACCACTTTGAACCAACGTTCTAAGACGCCTTTTTTCCGGGGATCGTGTGGATCAAAATTGATCCCTGACTTTGCACCGCCAATTGCCGGGCCGCTCACAGAAAATTTAATCTCCATCGTTTTCGCCAGGGATTCAACTTCGCGCTGGTCTAATCCGAGGCGCATACGTGTACCTCCGCCTGCGGAACCACCACGAAGTGAATTGATTACTATCCACCCTTCTGCTTCAGTTTCGCTATCTTTCCATTCAAAAACTATTTCCGGGCGCTTAACTTCAAATCTCTGAATCAGTTGTTTCACTGAGTTCAACTCGGCAGTTTGACTTGTTTTCATACTATTCTTTAGAGGCTGCAAACCTAAGGATTCCTAATCAATAATAAATACAAAAACTCCCGGAAGATTTTTTATTAATTTACACCAGAATTATTTTATTCGAATGTTTACTTCGGATATACTAATAAATCTGTAACTTTCTACCGAGTTTCATCAATCCTTCTAATCCAAAACTTGAAACGAAAAAACTTTGAAAAAAAAATCATTTTTTTTTGGAAGTAACAACAATGATATTGTAATTTTGAAATTAAGATTTTAATATTGCACTTTGTCTAAAACAAGACTCCGAGCCATGGCAACTAAAAAGAAAGTAACTAAAAAACCAAAAGCAAATAAAGCTAGTAAGAAGGCGCCTACTAAAAAGGCTGCACCAAAAAAAGTAGCTAAGAAAAAAGCAGCGCCTAAAAAGGTAGCTAAGAAAAAAGCTGCTCCCATTAAGAAAAAACCTGTTGCTAAAAAAGCAGCACCTGCAAAGAAAAATAAAGTGACTAAAAAAGCTGTAGTTAAAAAAACTGCCCCTGCCGAAAAGAAAAGTACGCCGACCAAAAAGCCGGTTGCAATTAAGAAAGCAGCTCCTGTTCCTAAAAGCATTGAGCCTAAAAGACCGATTCCAACTAAGCCCAAAGCAATCATGATTGATGATGATGAAGAAGATGAGGACGATTTAATTATTCTCGGTGCTGAAATCGAAATCGATGAAGTAGATGAAGATGCTGAAACTGACGAAGTGGATGAAGTAGTTGATAAAGCAGATGAAGATGATGATGATGATGATTCAATGGACGACATGAAAGGCCTTGATGATCCATCAACAACCGGAGACTTTGATGATGATGATGATGATGACCACTTTTAATCGATAAAAATAAAAAAGCTGCTTGAATACCAAGCAGCTTTTTTTTGAACGTTTAGCATTACCGCAGCACTATTTTTTTATACCGAAAAATAAAAAGAGAAAAAAATTGTGTTGAGGCAATGCGATGTTATAACCAGTGCTTTATGGGGTGGTTATAATTTTAGCGTCAACGTTAAGTGGCCACCTAGTCCTTGCTGAATTATTTTCATAAGTGTCGACAGTCTAATGTCAGAGGAATTATTTTCTATACGTGAAATGTAAGATTTGTTTGTTCCACATTTGTCAGCAAGTTGTTCTTGGGTCATTCCGAGTTTAGTCCTTGCTTCTTCAAGCAAAACTCCAAGTCGAAACGATTCAAATTGTTGTTCCCATTGTTCACGTTTAGGTCGCCCTTTTTTTCCATACTTTTTATCAAGTATTTGGTCTAACGACGTGATTTTACTTTTTGTTTTCATTTTTATATTCCTCCATTATTTTATGAGCCTTTTCTATTTCTTTTTTGGGTGTCTTTTGGGTTTTCTTTTGAAAAGCATTTCCAAGAACTACTAAATTTCCTTTGTCGAAAAAAGAGAAAATGCGATAAATATTACTACCAACTTCAACGCGTATTTCATAGAGTCCTTTTGAGCCTTCCAAATGCTTAAAATATTTTTCAGGAACTTGTTGAGTTACCCTAATTAAATTAAGTGTCCATTCTATTTTTGTTTGAACATTGTCAGGCAGCTCCTTGTAAAAATTGAGAAAATAATTTTTATATGCAATTACTTGCCTGATATAAGTCACATTACAAAGTTAACTATTTAGACAACTATTTGCAAATTTATTTTTGTTGTTCGATAGACCGTTTTGGCCATCTTAGCATTGGCTATAACTATTCTACAACTTGGACTTCTCCTTAGATTATAACTAAAAATAAATTGCTTGCTTTCTTATTTTGAAACAAATTATTGTTAATTGAGAACCGTAAACAAAAAGCAATTACGATTTATTGAATGGCTCGAATACGTCTCCACCACTCGAATCACGTTCTGCGCCGGTAACACTCCTAAGACAATTATTTTCATTCCTCATTCGCAAAACACCAAGGAATGCAAAGATTATGGCTTCTTTAAAATCAATTATTTGTAAAGAAGGAAGCACAATTTTCATATTACACTTTCCCTCTATTTGCTCAATTAAAAATTCATTGAAAGCTCCACCACCGGTAATTAACATTTTAGAATTTGAAACTTCATTGCCAACAACTTTTACTAGTTGAATTGCAATATGAACACAAAAGGTGTGTAGCTTATCAGGAATTTGTATCTTATATTTATTAATTATGCTTAGAACATCACGGTCAATGTCTTCACGACCTAACGATTTTGGAAATGGCTTTTCATAATAAGCGATTGAATTCAATTCGTTCAACAATTCTCTATTCAGCTTTCCTCCTCTAGCAATTGCGCCACCATCATCAAATGATTTATCTAATTCATTTGCCAATGAATTCAACACGATATTACAAGCACAAATATCAAACGCTAATCGTTCGCCTTTTCTCTCGAAAGAAATATTTGCAATTCCTCCTAAGTTTAAACAGAAATCCATTTCACTAAAAAGTAATCGGTCACCAATCGGAACCAATGGCGCACCTTGTCCTCCTAAAGCAACATCTCCTTTCCGAAAATCACAAACAACAGTTGAATTCGTTAACTCACTTATTATTTTTCCTGAACCAATTTGTACTGTAATTCCCTTTTGAGGCTGATGGAAAATAGTATGGCCGTGAGATGAAATAAAGTCTGCTTGAATTTTATTTTCCGCAATAAACTCATTCAAGATCCCTGCTAAATAGATGCCGTAATCGCTATCAAGCGTTTGAAGATCGCTTGGAAGAAGCAACATGGCTTGTTCCAATTTTCTCTTCCAACTTTGATCATATACAATCGTTTTTCCGGCTAACAATCGGAAACTCCACCGTTCAGCCTTTGTAAATTCACAATAGGCCAAATCCACTCCATCCAGTGAAGTACCTGACATCACTCCTATCACTTTATAGTTTTGATTCTCCATCGGCTGCGAAGATATGCGATGATTTCAGCTATACAGCCAATGGAAGAGTGCTGAAATCCAACAGATATCAACACTATGGCCAACTTCCTCAAAACCATATTTTTGAATAGCCGGCAAAGGTTTGGGAATAACGCATAAATCGATTACGTTTGTGCTCGTTATTAAAAAAGTAATTTATTTCTTTTTCCTTTTAAAAACAGGAAAATCAATCGGAAAACTATGAATTTTGAATTAAGTGAAGAGCATCTCATGATTCGCCAAGCCGCGCGTGATTTTGCACAAAATGAATTAAAGCCAGGCGTGATAGAACGTGATGAGAACCAAAAATTTCCTGCTGAACAAATTAAGAAAATGGGCGAGCTAGGATTTTTAGGTATGATGGTGAGTCCGCAATATGGTGGTGGGGGAATGGACACCATCTCTTATGTTTTGGCGATGGAAGAAATTTCTAAAGTTGACGCCTCTGCATCGGTAGTGATGTCGGTTAACAACTCATTGGTTTGTTGGGGACTTGAAACTTTCGGAACTGAAGCACAGAAACAAAAATATTTAATTCCTCTTGCTAAGGGAGAAATCATCGGCGCTTTTTGTCTTTCTGAACCTGAAGCAGGTTCGGATGCAACCTCTCAGCAAACTACAGCAATCGATAAAGGTGATCATTATATACTGAATGGCACTAAAAATTGGATCACTAACGGATCAACAGCATCTGTTTATTTAGTAATTGCACAAACAGATGTGGCGAAAGGTCACAAAGGAATTAACGCTTTGATTGTTGAAAAAGGTGCTCCCGGATTTATGGTGGGACCGAAAGAAAATAAACTAGGTATTCGTGGAAGTGATACGCACTCACTTATGTTTACCGACGTAAAAGTTCCCAAAGAAAACAGAATTGGCGAAGACGGATTCGGATTTAAATTCGCTATGAAAACACTCACCGGTGGTCGAATTGGAATTGCTGCTCAGGCATTAGGAATTGCTTCCGGTGCTTATGAACTTGCCCTTGCTTACTCTAAAGAACGAAAAGCATTTGGAGTACCTATTTGTCAGCATCAAGCTATTCAATTCAAGCTTGCCGATATGGCAACAGAAATTGAAGCTGCTCGTTTGCTTTGTTTTAAAGCAGCATGGGATAAAGATCAGCACAACGATTACAATCTTTCTTCGTCGATGGCAAAATTATTTTCATCGCGCGTAGCAATGGAAACAAGTGTTGAAGCTGTTCAAGTTCATGGCGGATATGGTTTTGTTAAAGAATTTCATGTTGAACGTTTTATGCGTGATGCAAAAATTACACAGATCTATGAAGGAACAAGTGAAGTACAAAAGATAGTAATATCTCGAGCTATACTCGGGAAATAATAGTAATACGTTAATTGATCGAATGAAAAGAATATTGTCTTTTCATTCGATTTCTTTTTAATACAAAAGTTGAATTACCTCTAATGCAAAAATTATTTCGCCTTTTATTTTACTGTTTAATATTATTTTGTGTTGCTTGCTCATCACAAAAAAGCGTGATATATTTTCAAGGAGCAACACCGCAACTTCAACAAGATGCAAATTCTATGTTGAAAATATACTCGGGCGACATTTTAGGAATCAACATTTTCACAATAAACGCAGACGCTTACCCCTACCTTTCAACTGGTATGGACAAGCCAATAAGCGACAATCGTTCACCCTATGAAAAAGGATTTATTGTGAATGAAAGAGGTGAAATAAAATTACCCTTGATTGGAGCCGTAAACTTGTTAGGCCTAACTATTCCGGAAGCTACACAATTACTCGAAACAAAATTTAAAACTTACATCGACGACCCAATCGTTACTCTCAAAAAATTAAATTTTAAAGTAACTGTATTAGGTGAAGTTAACAAACCCGGAACATATCCAATCTTAAATGAAAAAGCAACACTTCTGGAAGTCCTCGGATTTGCAGGTGATCTTAGTCAGTATGGCAATCGAAAGAATGTCCATATAATACGGACAGAAAATAATAGTACAAAAGATTTCTATATCGACCTCACCGAACCAAAAAGTTTGACAGCTGAAGTTTACTACCTCCACCCAGACGATGTAGTGTACATTTCTCCTGTAAAGCGGAAAGCATTTCAGAATATTTCACCATCTGTTACAGTTTTCACTTCCATACTCACAACCACTGTTGTTGTGATTTCTTTTTTAATTACAAGTACAAAAAAATAAACTACTATGAGAACTAACGCCGAGAATCAACGCCTCAACGACGATGAAATAGATCTGCGTTTACTCTTTGGAAGCATCCGTAAAAAATTGCATTACTTCGCTGTATCAGCAATTATTTTTATTGTTGGAGCTTTTCTATATATAAAATTTACTCTTCCTGTTTATGAAGCTACGTCGAGTGTTCTTATCAAAGATTCAAAGAATGCATCAAAGAACATTGAAGATATTCTCACCGGCGATTTGCTAGGCAACACAAAGAACATTGCTACTGAAATAGGAATTCTACATTCACGTTCTGTGTTGGAAGAAACTATCAATGAACTTAATCTTGGCGTAAGCTATTTTGACAAGTCAGGTTTTTTCTCTTACCCGGTTTATAAGAACACACCTTTCAATGTAATAGTGAATCGAACAAGCGATGGAATTTATGATGAAGATTTTAATTTAATTCCGGTCGATGAAAATACATTTAAACTCGATTTGGACATTGATAACCGGACTTTAAAGTATAAATATTCCGGAGTCCATCATTATGGAGAACCAATTGCAACGCCCTACTTTTCACTCGCAATTAATAAAAATGAAATTGCATTTAACCTTGGCAGTAAAGACCAATACAACTTTGTGATCAACTCCATGAATAAAATGATTGCCTACTACAATGAAAAAATGAAAGTAGAGCCAATCAACAAAGATGCAACGATTGTTACTGTGAGTGTACAAGATAAAATAAAAGACCGTGCAGTAGATTTTCTCAACACACTAGGAAAAGTATATATTAATCAAGACGTAAAAGACAAATCATCGGTAGCCGCTCTCACACTGAAATTTGTTGATGAACAATTGGAAGAGATTAGTAAAACACTTAACGCAACCGAACTTGACCTTCAGAAATTCAAAGAAGAGAAAGGTACTGTTGACTTAAGCGAAGAGTCTAAAGCTTATCTGGAACGAGTTACAGCAGTCGACGAAAGCCGTGTGAAAGCAGAGATCAATTTAAAATCGCTCGACTACCTCTACGATTATATAAGCACCAACAAAGACATGGAATCGTTGGCGCCAACGACACTCGGAAATCCGGATCCAATTCTTGTAGACCTAATCACACAACTGAAAGAATTACAGAGCAAAAGAAAAAAATTAGCGTATGGAAGCAGTTCACAATCGCCTGCTATTAAAGTGATCGACGAGCAAATAGAATCGACGAAAAACTCATTGGTGGAAAGCATCAATAACATTCGAAATGTGACAAAGAATGGTTTGCAAGGAATAAATACTCAAATTTCGAAATACGAAAATTCGATCAGGAAAATCCCGAATGTAGAACGCGAGCTTTTAGGTATTCAACGAAACTTTACGGTTAACGAAAATATCTATTTATACCTACTGCAGAAAAAAGCAGAAACAGGAATTGCCAAAGCGACAGCAGTTTCAGATAACAAAGTACTTGACAAGGCAACGGTAAACGACATAGCAGTGATCCCGAATAAAAAGGCGGTTGCTGTAATTACTTTAATGCTGATTCTTCTTGTACCAATTATTATTATCTTAATCCAATCATACATTCGCAATACGATAAGCAATCGCGATGATATAGAAAAACTAACAAAGACGCCGATCATTGGAGTAGTAGGTCATCATACATCGGGTGAAAGTTTAGTTGTTTCAAAAAAACCGAAATCGTCGATTGCCGAAGCATTTCGATCGATAAGAGCCAACTTGATGTTCTTTGGACTTTCAGAGAAACACAAAGTTGTTCTAATCACTTCCAGTGTTGGTGGAGAAGGAAAATCATTCTCTACTTTAAATTTAGCTACCGTACTTTCATTACAAAGTCATCGTGTGATAATTGTTGGTATGGACTTACGGAAACCACAATTAGTGAACGACCTTGGCGTACAGAATGACATTGGCGTAAGTACTTATCTAATTGGTAAAAGCACTCTAGAAAGTGTTATCTGCAAGACCACAATTCCCGGACTAGACATAATACCATCAGGCCCTATACCTCCTAACCCGGCCGAGCTGCTTGCAAAAAAAGAAACGCAAGAGTTAATGGATGAATTAAGGACGATGTACGATTACATTATTATTGATACTCCACCGGTAGGAATTGTGAGTGATGCGATGATGCTGATGAATATTGCCGATATCAATATTTTTATTTTGAGAGAAAATTATTCCAAGAAAGAGTACATCAAAAACATCAACACATACTATGCTCAAGGAAAGATTAACAATCTTTGCATTTTACTAAACGATGCCGGCTCGAATATGCGATATGGTTATGGCTACGGTTATAGTTACGGCTATCATGGCTACGGATACTACGACGAAGACGCGAAGAAGAAATCTATTTTTGGAAAAAGAAGGAAGAAATAAAGATGAATTGATAATTGCCAGGTTCGATTATAATATTGTGCAGCTACAAGGAGTTGGCGATTTCGGAGACGAAAACTGTCTGCCACCACTGAACTTGATACGAAGCACAAAGCTTCATTTAACCACTGAACCGCCAATTTTTTGTAGGTGCTGTTACAAGCTGGTGTTCTTTCAGTCTTGCTTTGTCCTCCCATAGTTCCAGTGGCTTGGTGCGTTGGCTTGGTGGCTCTTTTGGATTTTTTAGCGTTGGTTTGTGCGTTGAAAAAAATACAAATGTGCCACCAAATGCGTTGGGTTGTCCTGCTGTCATTGTGCAATTTGTGCAATTAATGTGCAATTGATTTATGTCTGTCTTGCCCCTCATTTCAATGTATAAAATGCTCCTGCTCCCTTTTGTCCGCTTGGTTTTAGCAAGTCTTTGTCAACTAATTCTGTTAGGTCGTTACTGGCGGTATTTCGAGAACAGTCGTTTAATGTTTGATATTCACTATTTGTAATTTTTCCTTTGTCTTTTGCGAACAAAACAGCTTTTACTTGTCTTTCGTTTAGGTTAAGCGATTGTAAATACTTTTCATTGTGAATGTCCTTCCTAAACTCTACAGAAATGTCGCTTGAATCGTAACTAAAAACAGGTTCGGGAATTCCTGCTTGTTTACATTCTATGATAATTTTTATAGTTCCTCGCCCCCAAGATTCAATATAGCCGCTGCGAAACAAAGCATTTGCAATGTCAGGGTTGTATGGTCGTGAAGCGTGTTTTTCTAACAAGTTTTTAACTGTCCAGTTTTCGGGCAATTGACCTTCATTCCAAATAATAATTTTGTCGTTGTAAACGCTTATTTGAATAGGAACACAGCCCGAATAATCTTTATGTGCAATGGCATTTAACAGGGCTTCACGAACTGCATCTTTTGGGTATTCATACGTTTCTACTCTATTAATTCCTTCGTAACTAATTGGAGCTTTAATGTATTTGGTAAAAAGCAAATCCATTGTTTTCTCTATTTGCTCAAACAAGTTTCCGTGTATTTCATCTTGAAATTTCAAATCATCATCGGTTTCAAAATACCCGATTTTGATATAAGCACCAGTTACAAAATTTTCAGGATTAGAATGAAATAAAAGAATGGCGGCGCGTTTTAAAAAATCATTTTCTTTTAGTTGTAAGTTTTCAAGTAAGTGTTCGTTGCTATCTATTAAAATATCTTCCTCAATTCGTTGGCTTTTAAATGCACGTTTGCGAAAAAAATCAAATGTTTCTTGTTTTAAATCCTTTGCTGAAATCTTTGGAACTGGCACACCGTCCCAGCGTTTCCCCTTTTTCTGTAAGAGAAATTTGTCTAAAGCAGTTCCTTTCAATTCTTGTTTGGTACTGCCGCTTCTGTAATGGTATTGCCCTTTGTAATTAACAGGATAAGGATAGCCTTCAACTATTATTTCAATGAAATCTACTTGGTTTGTTGTATGTAAATTAACATCTACCAAAATACCTAAAATGTCTCTCACTTTGTTGGGTATTTCTTCCAATAATCTTTTGGCATCCGTTACACCAACTACATTTCCGCTATCGTCTTTGCCTATAAAAATGCTACCACCATTGGCATTAGCAAAACCGCATATCCATTTTAGATATTCGTCTCGCCAACTTTGTTTGTATTCTATGTTTTGGGTTTCTGGCATTTCAGATTTAATTGATTTTGAAGGTTTCAATGTTAAAAAATTTGTATTTGAGTTCCGCCAACACTGGATTAAATTCTTTTTCAAGCTGTAACTTGATTGCACTTGCAATATCCATATTGCCTTTTAATCTTTCAATAAGAATAGTGTCGTTTATATCGGTTAGCCAAATAGCTTCAAATTTGTTATAGTCAAATTCTACTGGATTCAAAAGCCATGTTTCAAAGTCATTTAAGTTTGTAAACACTTTCAATTCATTTCGGTTAAAATCAATATTTAGTTTATACACAATGAAAATGTAATTGATAAAAACTAAGTCGGTTAATTCAAGGATACCAAATTTATATGCTTTTCCTCCTTTATGAAGATTAGTTTTTTCAGAATAGAGTTGAAAATAATTTTTTGAATTGTAGTCGTAATCAGAATTACGAATTAGTGATTCATAGAACTCACTATTAAATTTTTCCTCAAGATGTTTTTCAAAAGTGCTGAACAAAATCTGCTTACAGTTATCATTACAAGCATTAGCCAAATAAACTAAGTGCATGTAGCTTGCATTATTTCCATTGTCCGAAGAACAATTTAGAATTGCTGTTTGCACCAACTTTGCATTGTCAATTTTGTAAGCGGGATAAAATTTTACTATTGCTTTCGGAATTGTTTTGATTAAGTCATTGTATTTGCTGTAACCGTATTTATCTCCAATAACTGCTATTTTCAAAATTTCCATTAGGTCTTTTTCTTCCAATAAATTCCCTTTTCTTAAAATGAAATTTGAAAATTGATTAAAATCAAGCCCGGCGCTATCACCAAAGCACCAAACATTATTTCTTTTCTGAGCAAAACAACTAAAAGAAATAATTAGGATAAAAAAAATGCTGAGTGAATACTTCATCGGATGATTACAATTTTTTGTGTTCCTAAAATTCTCTGACCGTTTTGTATACTGACAAAATAAATTCCCTGCATAATATCCGCTGTATTAATTTCATAAGATGTAGAATTGGAATTTATATTCACTCGCCTTATTATTTTACCCAACTGATCGATGATTACAATTAAGC
>JANLPR010000096.1:0-6112 GCA_031367345.1 Bacteroidota bacterium
AACCCGTTTGAATTTCTTACAAGAATTCCATTTACAGTACCTGAAACGTTTACATAAGAGGCAGTTGTTGTTGTTCCAAAATTAGTAACCGTATTAGCAGTGGCTGAGCTTGTTCCGCCAATGTCTATCCCTGTATTTGCATCCGCAGCAGCAAGAGGACCTACTACAATAATTCCCTGATTCACATTACTGATTGTATTGCTATACACAATCATTCCACTATTTGCGCCAGCAGTAGTTGTGGCAGAAGCAGAAATTCCTACTGATGTAGCAGTGTGAGTAGAATTACTATAAATCCCAATTGAATTAGGGTTTGTTCTGTTCAGTGTTATCGTATTATTTTGAATAGTGATATTCTGTGCTCCATTGGTAGTCGTTGCGTAAAGAAGCGCAATACCCCACTCAATTTGTGTAGTAGTTGTTGTATTTCCCGCTGACTCACTCATCACAAAATTTTGGATAGTAATAAAGTCAGCTCCAATGATTTTGAAAAAGGCATCAGTAGTTGTACTCACACCTACACCCGCTGTAATGGTATTTCCACCCCCGGCAAAAATAAACCTGTTGGTGTTAGAACCACCTGTAATGGCTGTATTCGTTAATGAATAACCACCCGCCGGAGCTGTTTGCGGACTAGATGGATTTAGCGTAATGGTAACGGGTCCTGCGATGGCAGTCCTGTTATTTACATCTGTAATTGCAAGTGCAAGAGAGGTGTAGGTTCCACTCATAGCAGGTGTTGTATTACCCGGATTGGTTACCGTTACCTGAGCATTCGCTGATGAAGCAAATAAGCACAGTACTGCACAGCTCGTAAAAAGCATCCAACGAGTGAATGCATTCGTTGCGCGTTTTGAATTGTAATTGTTTTCCATGATGGTTAAGTTATGTTTGTTTTTGATTTTTTCAAGGGAAGAAAATTGGTTAGACTGATTCGCTACAATAAAAAATCGCGTCGATAAAATTTCTTTTATCGCGCTATAAATAGCGTTATATAATTTAGAATTACTCGTGTAATTGTTCACGTATAATTTTTCTGTTAGTGGGCAGTTAGTGTTTCAACGCAGACCGTTATAATCGGCATCGTAAAGGTGTTGATTTTATTATTTAATTCCTATATTATTTATGAACAACCGTTATTCTTGAATCGCAGTATTAACAGGCCTTTCAAAGATTTCCTAAACTTAAAGAGTTTGATTGTTTTTACCAAAAATATTCCACATTTCTTGTTAACATTTTGGCGAATGCATTGATTCTATTGGTAAACAGCAAATGTTAAAATTCTATGCCAACATGCTGTTTTTCAATAAAAAAAATCTTTTACTCTCTTTTTAATCGTCTTTTTCTGTTCTTTTTTTTCTCTTTTTTAGTTAAAATACTATATGTTATAATCGACGCTCAAAAGCCAATATTGGCCCCAATCGTCAATGTCGTTTTCTTACCCTTATAATAGGGCATCGTGTACTGATCTAACTGCGCCAATGCACCTTCCTTCCGGCTGCTCATAACGCCGGCATATACCCAACAATCGTTGAGTAATTGATAGCGCGCAGTTAAATTAATTTCCCTACTCTCCCAATAAACATGATCGATGAATGGCAATCCCTTGCCGTCACCCAACGTGTCTTTTGAACTTCCGGTGTAATTATACTCTTTACCCTTCTGGGCTAAAACGTATGAGACTTGAACCAATAACTTGGCAATTGGTTTTGCGGATATGGCCAAATATATCTCTTGCGCATTTTCTCCTAAATAATGACCCATATTATATGACGAATTTGCATAAGTGGCTGTTAACAAGTAATGTCGGTATGCACCCGGATTTGTTCGTGTGTATTCAGCAGTTAAACTGATGTTTTTATTCAACACATTGTTGACTTTTCCTCCCACTTTCAAACTAACAAAGTTTGTTGCTGTTTTCTTATCGAACGCTCTTCCAAGCGCGATCTCATCAACAAAAGCACTTAAATAAAAATGGGTGTTCTTTAATGCTCTACTACTAAAGTTGAAAAACACTTGTGAGTTTTGTCCCAAGAAATTACTACCAGACGATGACAAGCTGTGGTCGATCGTTTTGTAAAAAAAGAACGGAACCAAGTACGCCGGATGTATATTTTGATCGCTATAAATAATAGAATTACCAACCGAAAAACTCCAGTTTTTCCATGGCATAAATGTGAACATATTGGCCGCAACATATTTCGGCTGATACACGATTCGATTGGAAGCACCATTCATATAGGTACTGTTCGAATCAATCACATCTGAAACAAGCCAACCGTGAATGTAATTAAAGTCGAACCACTTTACCGGCTGTATATGAAATTTCAATTGCGTAAAAGAAGGCTGATGTCCCGAAAAAATATTGGCTCCGTGATAATTGTCGCCCCACACAAAATGATCTTTTATTAATCCCACGCTACCCCACGACCACGAATAGGTCATGCCGCCTCTCACTTCATCGTAATCGCCACCACCTTTGGTGTCGGGTTTATAATTTGATGCTTCTGCCTGATTTAGATAATGTGCATCGCTCATTCGAATACTTTCCTGCTGATCTCTTAAGCTGGCATAAAAGGCAAAGTTCTTTCCTATATATGAGTAGAGCTCTGCTCCAGTATACCGGCGATAAAAAGATCCGCTGTCGTTCTTATTATAAGAAGCTCCAATAATAGGGTTTACACAAAAGGTGAAGAGCGTGTCTTTATAATAGAGAAGGTCGGTACGTTGTTTGTTGTTTTTCCATTTTAAAACTTCAGCCTTCCCGGAACCTGGATTTAAGTCTTTACTAAAATCTTTCATGTAAAAATCGAGCTCTTCTTGTTGGCGCATATTTAAAGACGTTCGTTGAGCATTTGCTTCAACTAATTTCTTGGCAATAAAAATTCGGGAGTATGGTTTGATGGCACTATTAATAGTAATGAGTTGCGCACTTGCCAGTTCATCTAAGTAATCGTACAGATCGGTATTGTTTACATGCACATAAACCTCCTGCCCTTTCGAACAAAAAGAAATTAAAAGTAATCCGGTAAGAAAAATGTGCGTAAGTGTTTTAATAAATTTACCTTTTATAAGTGAGTGGTGAGTGGTGAGTGGTGAGTGGTAAGTAAATGAGTAATGATTAATCTTTGATATCTAAATTTTTCACTATTAATTGTTAATTATTCATTATACATTATTAAGTCTACTTCGATCTTGCTCTTTTGATCAGAATATTGTAGGCTATTAAGAACGCATATTTTATATCTGTTAGTAGTGGACTTTTTTCGTAGGCGTTCAGGTATTTCATTTCTGAGGCTTGAATCTCTTCCATCGTTTTAGGCATATCTACATAAAAGGGCGGAACCAATCCGGGTGTATGCTTCAAACGCTTCTCTTGCAGCTCTTCTGAATATAGTCCAAGATAATGTGCCGAAAGTGGACGAACGCCAATCAATTTAAGGTCGCCTTTCAATACATTAATGATCATCGGCAATTCATCGATCCAGTAACGACGGAAAATACGACCCAGAGTAGATACACGGAAATCGTTATTCATTTTACCGCCATCGGCCAAATTGTTTGTATCATATACATACTTCTGAATGTATTCTGAATAAGAGTGCATGGTACGCATCTTATATACATGTATGACTTTGCCATTTTTACCATGACGACGCATTCTGAAGATAGGACCATACACCGGTTCGTAATCGAATAAGGGCGACTTCACTTTAGTGGCAACAAAGAAGAGACTCTTCTTAATAAACTTCATGGACTTTATTTCAAAGCCGGCAGCATAAAGACGACCAAGCGTTTCGGTACGAGAAAGTACTTTGTTTCTTTCACCAACTAACACTTTATAAAAAGAACGAGTTACCGGAAATTTAGGGAACACACGTTTTAAGAAAAAGTCGAGTACATAATATATGTGTGAGATGCCGGCAGGAAAACGATTCATAATTCTTCGCTTCCTTAAATATTTTGTTTCAACGCATCCGATAAAAGTTCCGCCATCAATTAAGTGATCGTTTACTTTATGTAAAAAATTATTGATGCCGCGAACATCGTTGATGCGTTTCAAATTTATTATTGTACTTGAATCGGTCGGAAGATTTTTTATGCTTTCAGAAATTGAAGTACGCATAATGTATGTTCCATTTGTTTTCAAATTACAAAATTCGGAAATATACTTTTTAACTTCAGCATCCATTCCGCCAATCTTTTCAAGATGTGGTCGGAAAGCATGCGGACGTTTTTTTGTTTGCTTAAAACTCTTTGGAGCAATTGCAGCCGAAACTGCCACAGAATTTGTGCGGAACGAAAATTGACGTTGTGCTGATTTTAAGTTTTTATCCTTTTTCATTTTCTTTTCGTTCCCGGAACAAACATAAGAGTTGACCTGACCTTGTGTTTAAACTTTCTGCTCATAATCTTACATTGAGCAAAATAATTCCGAATTAATTATTAATAATTAATTAGTTAATCCCTATTATTTATTTGTTGGTTGTACGAGATTGCAGTCGTACTTTATTTTAAGTTAGTCCTGAAACCTTTTGGCCTAAGCCTTATGCAGAAAGGTATTCAGTGATGTGGGTTAATTTGTTATTGATATTCAAACTTAATTAATAGAAAGGGGAAATGCAAGAGAATTCAGTAATAAAAGGGGCTACAGCCGTAAACTGATTAGAATCGTAGGGGAAAATGGGACAAATAAGGCAAATTGTTAGTAACTATTGGAGGCGAATCAGGTTTAAGCAACTACCGGCAAGGAGAATTTTAATTGAAGCTTGAATGTAATGTTCCCCCAAAAAGCTTTAATGAAAATTCTTTTCCTTGCCTATTGTTTATATTATGGATAGTTAAATAATTAAATTAATTGCATTTAATTACACTAATTAATACCACTAATTAATTACCAATTAATAAATAAATCTGTGCCAAAATATTGCTTGTTAACGAACGATGTAGAAACGCATAGCATTTGGTTTAACACACTTCGTGATGAAACCGGTGTAAAAGTTTTGGAAGAAGGAATGCCATTACTTCTCGACATCTACAAAAAATTTAATGTTAAAAGCACGTTTTATTTTGTCGGAGATATGGCCGAAAAATTTCCTGAAGTTGTAAAAATGATTTTACCTTTTGGTCATGAAGTTGCATCACATGGATGGTCGCATGAAGTTGATCAAGCATTCGATGTACTTTCTTTTGATCAACAAAAAGATCATCTGATCCGTTCAAAAAAAATACTTGAAGACATCAGCGGACAAGAAGTAACTTCTTTTCGCGCGCCTGCACTTAGAGTAAATCATCACACACCAAAAGCACTTGCAGAAGCCGGCTTTACTTGCGACAGTTCAGTTGCATCACAACGCTTCGATATGTTTCTTTCCTTTGGAGGAATAAAAAAATTAAACTGGATGCGAGCACCTCGACTTCCTTATCGCACTGCAACAGACAATCTGTTTAAGCGAGGCAACGGTCCGTTAGTAGAATTACCACTCACTGCTTTTCTATTTCCATTTGTAGGAACAACACTGCGTTTATTTCCAAGAATTACTGCAATGCAACAACGGCTGTTTCATTTAGAAACGGCGATGAACAAAAAACCACTTGTATTCGATGTACATCCGAATGAATTTATAGACGAGCATTCGGAGAAACGAATCATTACTAGAAGAACAAGCAATCCGTTGAAATACCTTCTCAGTGATGTTATAAGAGGAAAAATGAAAATTAAAAACCTCGGAAAAAAAGCCGTTCCTTTGTACGAAGACTTTATTTCCTACTATGCAGACAAAGGCTACGAATTTGTGACAGTGAAGGAGTATTTGAGGTTGAATGGGATTTAAGTAAGTAGTGAGTAGTGAGTAGTAAGTAAGAAGTAAGAAGTAAGAAGTAAGAAGTAAGAAGTAAGAAGTAAGAAGTATGAAGTATGAAGTAAGAAGTAAGAAGTAAGAAGTAAGAAGTAAGAAGTAAGAAGTAAGAAGTATGAAGTAAGAAGGGTCAATGGTCATTTTTTTACTTACTACTCACTACTCACCATTCACTTAAAAGAAGTATGAAGTATGAAGTAAGAAGTAAGAAGTAAGAAGTAAGAAGTAGGAAGTAGGAAGTAGGAAGTAAGAAG
>JANLPR010000114.1:0-8801 GCA_031367345.1 Bacteroidota bacterium
CCGAAACGTGCATACAATCGTGATGGAGATAAACCTGCATTCAATCGTGAAGGAAGTGAAGATCGTCCGATGCGTTCTTACACAGGTGATGAAGACAAACCGGAAGTTAATCGTGAAGGTGGTGGAGATGATAGACCGAAACGTGCATACAATCGTGATGGAGATAAACCTGCATTCAATCGTGAAGGAAGTGAAGATCGTCCGATGCGTTCTTACACAGGTGATGAAGACAAACCGGAAGTTAATCGTGAAGGAAGTAGAGAAGAGCGACCAGCTCGTCCTTACAACCGTGAAGGTGGTGGAGATGATAGACCGAAACGTCCGTACAATCGTGAAGGAAGTAGAGATGAGCGACCAGCTCGTCCATACAATCGTGAAAGCGATGACCGACCAACGCGTGATTACAATCGTGAGGGAAGTGAAGACAGACCGAAACGTGCATACAGTCGTGATGGGGAAAATAATACAGAAGGTGGAGCACCGGCTGAAAGAGGCGAACGTACTAGTTCATTTACAGAGCGACGTTCAACTTATAAAGGAAGAAAAACAGAAGGCGAAGGATCTTTTGCTCCGAAGAAATGGAATCGTAAAGAGACGCATGAGTTTTATGGTGATAAGAAAAAATCGTCGTCCTCTCGTTCGAGAGCAGTCGATGATGGTTCTACGCGCCTCAATAAATACATTGCGAATGCCGGAATATGTTCGCGCCGCGAAGCCGATGATATGATTAGCGCCGGAGTTATTTCTGTGAATGGTAAAGTTGTTACCGAAATGGGCTACAAAGTTCAGCGTGGTGATGAAGTGAAATATAATAAGTCAACCTTAAAGAGCGAGAGCATGGTTTATGTTCTCTTGAATAAGCCAAAAGATTTTATTACTACTACTGACGATCCTGAAGATCGTAAAACAGTAATGGGACTTATTTCAAAAGCTTGTAAAGAAAGAATTTATCCGGTTGGTCGTTTAGATAGAAACACGACAGGAGTATTGTTATTTACAAACGATGGCGATTTGGCTAGAAAGTTAACGCATCCGTCTTTTCAAGTTCAAAAAATTTATCAGGTTGAATTAGATCGTTCACTTAAGAGTACAGATTTGAAAGAGATTTCTGACGGTTTAAAATTAGAAGACGGTGCAATAAAAGTAGACGATATTGTTTATGCAGGATCGGGTGAAGAAAAAAATGTAATAGGAGTAGAACTTCATTCCGGAAAGAATAGAATTGTACGTCGTATTTTTGAGTCCTTAACCTATGAAGTTAAAAAGTTAGATCGCGTTGTATTTGCAGGACTTACTAAAAAAGATCTACCGCGAGGACGATGGAGATTTTTAACCGAACTAGAAGTTGCTTCGTTGAAAATGATGACATCAAAAAGTAAATAGTAATTTGATTTCGAGCAAATAAAAATGATACTATTAAAAGAGGCTGAACGATTTTTGTTCCGCCTCTTTTTTATTTCTTCAATAAGAGAAATTTTTATTCACTATCAACTAACTTACAATTTTATTTTCAGTGTGGGACATACTGATTTCGGACCTGTTTCGACGGACATTCGTCCGTTGTTTTTTAACTGTGGATATTCATCCACTTTTTAAAGCTCACCGTCTTACAAATAGCAATCAAATTTTCTATGAAGTAATTATAAATTAAAGAAATTCATGCTCGATACAGTTGTAACTGGTGGAGTCCGCCCGTCGGAATCTTTGCGCATCGGCCTTGTGCGGCTGGGGATTCCGACGCACACAGTACTTCAGTTTTCATCGAGTATAAATTTATTCTTGGAAAAAAACTTTCAGGTTCGATGACCATTCGTCCGTCGCATTAAAAGTAATATAGATTCAATCTTTTACAAAATCTATAAATCCCGCTGCTGACATTCGTCTGCAATGAATGTCTCAAGGTGTGTTCTGTATAATTTACAGGTTAAGGATTGAAAAAATTAGTACTAGTTACAGTAATTACAGGTGGTGTTGGGCAAGTTCGTCATAGGTGTTGTTATTTGTAAGACGATGAGCCTTGAACAGTGGATGAATATCCACAGCTAAAAAACAACGGACGAATGTCCGTCGAAGCATCGGAAAGTTTTTTAACTTTAGTTTATGAAAATTAGCTGTAATTATTATGCAAGTCCATCGCAGCAAAGAAAATGAAACTTCAGTTGGGAATAGCTTACGATTTTCTTGGCAGTGCCGCATCTTTTCGACTATTACTAATAAAGGATGATACTTCGCCTTGTAGCATATAACACAAGGCCTACGTTCAAAGATTCGGCCTGGCAGTCGAAGATTCAGCTTTGTGATTTAGCATTCACCCGAGTGGGGAGTGAAAAGGCATTAATACTTTTTAAATTTAAAATAGGCAAATCAAAACTTTATGCCAAGAGAATTGTTTCTTAAGTATTGTTCTCAAATATAAAATCATGCTTAAAAACTTTACAATAGCAGACAAACTATTATTTGTCGCCGCTCTATTATCATTGATATTTTCTGAAATCCTCTATTTTCAAGGTGAAAAGGCAGACGGAACCTTTATAGGATTATGGGTTCCTTCAATTTTAGCATTTGGAATTTACTTGAAGCTAATTAAAAACGCAAAACATGACTGATTTTATACCATATTTCGCAGGTTTAATAACACTGCTTTTTGGGTTCGGCTTTGCATTTGCCCTTAAAGATGCAACCAAACCACCCGCGGGGAGGAATCTTTAGCGTCAATACTTTCGCAATCTCCTAACGCAAACAGTAGTAAGATTCCGCAGGGAATTGACATTCCACTGCGACTAACTTCCCTCAAACCCATAAGCCAATAAATTAAAACCGCAGACATCCTCGGCGTTCCGATAGCTATCGATTCCGATAGTTATCGGAACACTGAAGCATCGGAAAGTTTTTTAACTTTGGTTTATGAAAATTTGCTGTGATTATTATGCAAGTCCATCGCAGCAGGGTTAGACATCACCTCACATCGTAAGAGAAGAAGTTTTTTTAATGAAGCATACTGATGATTGATTAACCGTTGAAATAATTGTTTTAGGATAAATTAATTTTTAATAAATTTTCCAACTTGAGTTCCCGTTTTATCGGTGATTGAAATCAAGTATAACCCCGGATTCAAATGAGAAGTATCAATGGTCGGATATTCTCCTGAATTGAATTCAAGCTTTTCAATAGTTTTACCGATGTAATTTTGAATGATCACTTGACCAATTCCATTACATTTATATTCTATAGATAAATGGGTGTTAGATGGATTTGGAAATAGAGTCAGTTTGTTTAATTTTTCACTATTCAAAATACCGACAATAGAAGTAACAGTTGCTGATACCTCATTTGTAGAGATCGGTAGATTCTGATCAAAATAAATATAAGCCGTATTAGTAATCTCTGTTCCAATTCCTGTAGTTGGTTTTCTCCTAAGTTTGAACTGAACTTGTCCGTGACTCAAAGATTCATCTGTTGTACTGTCAGTTAAATTGATACCCGGAAAATTAAATCGCAAAATATTATTCGGTAAAATTTGAGTGATAACAGGATGAGAAGAAGTTACGAATTCAAAAGAAGAAATATCCAGGTCGTTATCAATAGTATCAATAATGAAAATATCTTCCGCAGGAGCATTTCCGGTATTTTGAAAAAATATTGTAAACTTAAATTCGTGATCTGATGTATCTACACTTCCATTTGGCCACATGTATTTTTCATTTGGATCAATAGAGTTGAATACCTGATAACAAGCCGAAGTTGTATTATTCAACGGTCGTAAATCTCCAATGAAAGGATAAATACCAAGGTTGAAACAAATTAATGATTGTATAGATGCAAACGAATCAACTCTCACTTGGATATTAAAAGAATGTAGAGGATCAATGGATGAAAAATCTGAAACGTTCCAACGCAGAGTATTTGGAGCTGAAACGATAGGAGTTAATGAACCCTGCTGTGGTCCAACGTAACTGATCGGACCGGTAAAAGTACATTCAACAAACCCTGAACTATCAAAACAAGCCGTTCCAAATTTGCCGAAAATATCTCCGGCATTGATAGATACATTTACAAGTCGAGTGGGTCGAAAATTTATTTCCGGTGTGATACTGTTGGCGATCAAATCAAATGCATCAGGACACGTCAATGCAAAATTGAGTGAATCAACCAAAGAATCAACTGCGGATAACTGCGTGGAATAAATTCCATTCTGTGGGCATGATGGTAGGTTAGGGAGATTATTATTATTTAGTCGAATAATATAGGAGCCAAAAGCTGCACGAAAGGTATAATCTCCATTAGCATTTGTAAAACAACTTTGAATGTTTACCCCGGAAGAATCAAGAAATACTTGTATGTTCTTAAGTCCTGCATCAGAGGTGTCTTTTATGCAATTATTGTTTATGTCTCGATAGACATTACCAGAAATATTCCATTTAATATCGCAGCCGGACGACGGTTGACAAAGTGGGATTAAGTCAATGTCCGGATTTGACCATTCTGTATGAAGCTGTTGTGGAAAACAAGTTATAATTGTGTTCGACCAGGAAAAATAGCGTACATATGATATAGAAGGTAGACAGTGAATGGGATTAAGATCTATATAGAGGTATTCAAGTGAATCCGGCAAATCAGGTAGATCGTGGATCATATTATTTTGACAACTAAAATAGCTTATAGTGGAAGGCAATGCGGGAATGATTGAAAGCGAATCAAGACTGCATTCTAGGTAAACAAGACTTGAAGGTAAAGATCCCGGTAAATTATGAAGAGGATTCACGCCGCAATTCAATGAGATTAATCCACTAGGTAGAATTGGTAGGCTTGAAAGATGATTATCCCACACGTTGAGATATCCTAATCTTACCGAAAGAGGAGGAAGGTTGTGCAAATTGTTTCTACTGGCGTCAAAATAATAGAGTGAATCCGGAAGTACAGAAATGGAATCTAAAAAGTTTTCAGAGCATAGTAGTTCTTGTAATGTATTTGGTAAAATCGGTAAAGAATGAATCGGATTATTTGAAACCCTCAATGAAAGAAGGGAATTAGGCAAGGCGGGTATATGATCCAGATTATTCTGGTTACATAAAAGTTGAATAAGATTTGGAGGAAGCAACGGCAATGAGTCAATAGAATTCCATCTACAAAATAACGAACCTAATGAATTGGGAAGTATTGGTAGAAAACTTATTTGATTTGAATCGCAATCCAGTCCGGTGAGATTTTGAGGTAGGGTAGGAATGGACGAAAGTAAATTATTGGAACAATTGATATAATAAAGATTAGGAGGGAGTGGAGGAAGTAAGCTTATTTGATTATGATCACATTCAAACTCACTTAAGTTTAAAGGAAGTAGAGGGAGTGAGGTAAGTAAATTTTTTGAACAATTAATGTACACTAAAGAATCAGACAATACTGGCAAGTCTGTCAAATAATTTACATCGCAAATTAGATTTTTTAGTGAGTTGAAATATTGAACACCTTCAAGAGATTGAATTCCTAACCCTGTACAATTTATTGTCAAGGTTGTATCCACGATTGTTGAAGTAGTGTCTAAAGAGTCACCATTAAAAGCCGAAGCAAAACCATTTATTCTCAAATAACTTCGAAAAGCAGAATCAGGAATATATGCAAATTGTGATTTACTTGTAAATGAAATGAAATTGATTAAGGTTAAAATAAAAATTAGCTTCGCTTTCATATTCAATTTTATTTGATTGTAGAGTGTAGTCAGACAGCAAATTAAGAATATTCTTTGTAATCATTGATCAAATAAAAACATTAAACGGCTTTTTATTCAAATTAAATTTTAGGTGACAAAGAGCTAGTCTCATTTCTTTATTTCAATTTTAGAAGAATTTGTCACTTTTTTTTATGCCTTTCTAAAAGTAAAGACGAAATGTGTCAACAAGAAGAACATTTATCAAATTCCGCTCAGCTGAACAGTTGATTGAATTTTTTCATTAGATGATGAACTGATGTATGTATATAAATACGATGAGCCCTGAAAAGAGGATGAATATCCACTGCTATAAAAACAACGGACGAATGTCCGTCGAAGCAGTCTGGTTTTTTATTTTATTGGATAACAGGAAAAATTTGAGTGAAGTACGTCGCAGCGGGTTTTTAGTTTACAAACCAAGATTATTAATTACAAACCAAATTTACTTTGCTACTTCTTTTTTTCAATTAACTTTGGGGCAACACGAGTTTAAGACTATACCTTTTTATAATAACATAACTTCTACTAATTTCATCAAAATGAAAAAAGAACTTTTAAGAGTTTTGGAGTTGTTTCTTACTTTTTTAATCCTATTTCTTTCCGAAAACATTTTTGGAAGTTCTCCTGCCTTTACCATTAACAAAGGTCAAGTTGACTTTAAAGCTACTTTCTGTAATCAGCCAATTGATTTTACTTTGCAATCTCCTGGAATGAATTTGTATTTTACAAAAAGTGGAATCATTTATCAATTAATCTCTCCTAAAGCGAAGCCGATTGATAAATTTTCTAAAACTGCTTCTTTAAAAACGGATATGATTGACAATTCTTATTCCTGTTTCGTTTATGAAATGAAATTCGTCAATCCAAATCATAAAGCAAATTGGGAAGTAGAAAATAAAACCACATCTTTTTCTAATTATTATTTGCCAAGTTGTCCCAATGGACTTACGGAAATTAAAAGCTATAAAAAAATAACTCTTCGAAATATTTACCCAAACATAGATTGGGAAATTTCAACAAATGAAAAAGGAATCAAATACAATATGATTGTTCATCCAGGAGGAGATCCTGCGGCTATTCAGTTTGTGTATAATTATGCCGATAAAGTTTCAATCGAAAATGAAAATATCAAAATTGAAACTCAACTTGGAAACATTACTGAACATGCCCCGGTTTCCTTTAATCCGAATGATTCGAAAATAAATTGTAAGTTCATTCAATCTGAAAACAAATTCAATTATCAACTTGCAAACTATAATACCAAGGTCGATTTAATAATTGACCCCGGTGTTTCATGGTCAACTTATTTCGGAGGTGCTGCTGGGGATTACGCCAATAGCATCAAAACGGATGTTAATGGCAATGTAATAATTTGCGGAAACACAAATAGTTCAAATGGGATTTTTCACGGTGGTTTTCAGCAAGTCAATGCTGGTAATATCGATGCCTTTCTAGCAAAATTCGATTCAACTGGAAATTTACTTTGGTCAACCTATTTTGGCGGAACCCAAAGTGAGCAGGTTTATGGTTGTGATGTTGATCCTGCCGGGAATATATATTTAGCGATGAATACATCTTCAGATTCCGGAATTGCTTACAACGGATTTCAGATCAACCTTGTTTTATCTCGAAATGCTTTTCTGGTAAAATTTGACTCACAAGGTTCTCGTGTTTGGGCGACTTACTTCGGTTCAGGAGATGAAGGGCCAACCGGCGGCGTTGTAGTGGATCATTCAAACAATCTTTACTTGTTTGGCTATTCTGCAAGTGATGGCTTAGGAACCATCGGCGCTGAACAAATTCATAATGTTGGAAGTTTTAATGGTTTCATTGCTAAATTTGATTCATCAGGAAGTAGAATTTGGTGCACTTATTTAGGTGGACATGAAGCGGACGGAATCGATGGCGCTTGCATTGATTCAAACAATAATCTTTTTGTTTCCGGGCAAGCTACCTCCACTTCCTTATTCTACAACGGATTTAAAGATTCAATTTCAGGTGGTGCAGATAATTTTTTGGCAAAGTACGATAGCAATGGAAATAAGATCTGGGGAACTTACTATGGCGGAAGTCAAGCTGAAGCCGAAACAAAATGTGCAACCGACTTCCAACAAAATGTTTATTTAATTGGATCTACTACAAGCAACGATCAAATCAGTTTCAATGGATTTCAAAATTCTTTTCATTTAAATCCCAACATTTACGAAGGATACATGGTTAAATTTGATTCAAACGGCAATCGCTTGTGGGCAAGCTATATTGGTGGAAACAATTTTAGTACTATAACAGATTGCTCTATAACCGGATCAAATTCATTACTCGTTTGCGGTTCGACAGAAAGCGACTCTGATTTTGCATATCTTCCTTTTAAGAAATTTGTTGAAGGCCGTGATGCTTTCATAGCAGAGTTTGATCCTTCCGGAAACAGATTGTGGGCAACTTATTTTGGTGGCCCAAATTCAGATGAAGGTGGTGGTTGCACTTCTGATCTCCTGGGAAATATATATTTAACTGGTGAAACCGGAAGCACCATTGAAGTTGCTTACAATGCCTATCAAGATTCAATGGGAGGTTTCGGAGATGCGTTTGTTACAAAGTTTAATTGTTCAGCTTCTACGATTTCACCTGCAATCTCTGGTGATTTAAGTCCAGATATATTTGGCCAATATCTTTATACAATTGATACTACAGGCGTATTGGATTATTTTTGGGAAATAACGGGAGGTCAGCTCATCTCCGGGCAAGGCACAGACTCTGTTTTTGTACATTGGAACTCAGTTGGTACTGAAACAATAAATTGTTATGCCATGTACTCTCCTGGTTGCTATACCTTAGCAACAATGGATCCACTGGTAAATACCGTTCATCAATTAAAGACATCTTTATTTCAAGTATATCCGAATCCATTTGCTGAGCAGATTTATTTCAGTGCTGAAAATATAAAAGAAATCCGAATGACCGATGTGTTGTCACGTACGTTTGTTCTCATGCCCATCGAAAATAGGATCAATACTCAATCAATCCCGTCCGGGGTTTATCTGTTAACAGCGGTTGATTATTTGGGAAGAATTGTTGGAAGTACGAAGGTGATAAAATG
>JANLPR010000131.1:0-6005 GCA_031367345.1 Bacteroidota bacterium
ACAGAGGAGTGTCGGGTCCAGGCGCTTCATGCGCTCGAGGTAAATCTGTGTGAGCCGCGTGGACGTGATCTTCTTCGCGGCGATCAGCGCCGAAAGCCGGTGCGCCGGGAGAAAGGCGATAAATTATTTACACTTTGAAATTTTTGAAACCAGCTGCGAAGGATTTTACCAATCCGTTGCTTTTAGCAAGATGTGATTTTTAATCCACCGACAAACGGAAAGTTATATTATTGCCAGATTGAGTGCGATTGAATGTGTTGCCATTCTCGATCTGTTGACTGCCGAAAAAGTGATCAGTGTTTAGATGTACAACAACTTCTATTCTAATCCGAAGAAATTTCGAAAATGCTCTATGCAATGATAAAATTCTTGGAAGTCAAAAAGACCGTGTGAGTTCGAAAAAAGTTTCTTGATCTGCGGTTTGAGTGTGGTTGGGTTTCACACTCACGCTCGGTTTCAGTTTGAGTTTGAGTGCGATTGTGGAAAATTCAGTTTGAGTTTGAGTGCGAAGATCGAAACT
The DNA here is from genome assembly GCA_031367345.1 of Bacteroidota bacterium. GTDB lineage: Bacteria > Bacteroidota > Bacteroidia > AKYH767-A > 2013-40CM-41-45 > JADKIH01. Next base: position 521 of record JANLPR010000131.1, read on the forward strand.
TTAATAAAGCTGACACCCAACACAATCACGCTTCGTACTCCTGCTGAATTTCAGTGCGAGTGTGGAAAATTCAGTGTGAGTTTGAGTGCGAGTGTGGAGACGTTTGCGACCACACTCACACTACACACTCAAAACTGCATCTGTACAGTGGAGCAAACAAAAGTCGAATCTTTTAATGGAGGATATTGCGCAATTGGTGCGAATTTGAATATCTATCAGCTCGAAGCATCAATAATTTTTGTCATTTCAGATTCTTGCCTCTTTACAAAAGGGTCACTACTTTTTGGAGATCGCCGCTTCGTTTTTAATTTTGTTTTTGTCATTCTGATTGCTTTTGTGTAAAGCTATTTCAAGACGAGACATACTACTGACCGAGTATGCTAATACATTTTTTCTAAGCTGACAAACCTTCAGCAAAATTATCAAAGGCAATATATGCATGATCTGTACAGTAACCAGATTTGAGTCGCGTTTTAAGAACACTTTGCCATTGCCTGCTCAACAAAATTTTAAAACTCTTTCCCTTCTATTCCTTAACTAACTTAGAGTACCACTGATTACCCAGTATTACAAAATAAATCCCGGGTGATAGGTTGGAAATATCAACATCAGTAGCATCGTTCGAAATCGTTTGCTTGCAAATTAATTTTCCGTCAATAGCTGTAAGTTTCACTTCCATACTATGTTGTATGTTGCCAACAATCTTGAAATAATCATGGCCGGGATTGGGCATTAGCGAAAATTGATTCTGAACAATTTCATTTACTTCAAGACAATTATCCACATAAACCATCAATGTATCCGTAGCCTTACAATGTGTTGCGCTATCTGTCATTTGTACATACAATTGCAGTGTATCTGTCTGCGTAGTATTCACATTAAAGAAATTTGCAAATGTTGAATCCTGCCACAAATAAGTATAACTCATGGACGGACCGGCAATCACTGTTATGCTATTACCTACACATGTCGTAGAATCTGTTCCGAGATTTAATGGAACGGCAGGGTAATAACTGACATACAATGTATCAGAATAAGATTCACAGGAACTCCCGGCATTCATAATTGCATAGTAATATCCGGGTTGTGTAATTTTAATAAACCTGGTCGTATCACCATTACTCCATGCATACGTATTATATTGTGCTTGTATGTACAAGTCAGTTGTGTCACCGGGACAACCTTCTGACGACAAGTTTCTTACTGGTAAATTATTGAATTGAAGGGAAGGCAAAATATAATTAGTAACACTTTGATTTGTACATCCAAATGAATCCATTATAACAACTGAGTAAAGGCCATAATTGCCCGGAGTAATACTTGCGTAGTATTCAAAATTAGTAGCTCCCGGTATTAAAATAAAATCTGAGTACCACTGATAACTAAATCCTGTTGCAGTTGTGAAATATCTTGTCGTGTCATTTACACATGGATGCGAATTGTAAGGATTAATATCTGGTGGCGCCGGACGCTGATGTATTAAACCTGTAAATAGTGCTGTGTCAGTTCCACACAGACTTGAAACAATTAATTTGTATTCTGCACTTTGATTAATTAACAATGTTGTTCCTGTTTCAAATGGTAGAATTGTATCGTTCCTGAACCACTGAAAAGTATAACCTGGTATTTGTGAACTACTAGAAGACACTCTGAGACTGTCGCAAAAATGTAATGTATCCGAAGAAAAAACAGTTGTTGGAGATGATAAATATGACAGGTAAGGAGAAAATAAAGGGTAATTTACACCAGCGCCATCTGTTACTATCACACTGTATAATCCGGAAGAAGTGAGTTGTATTGAATTTAAAGTGGCGCCCGTGGACCAATGATAGGCTGCTGCTGCAGACTGATTGACCGATAAAGTTGCTGTATCGCCGGTACAATAAATCGCACATGCTTGCGAATTACTAATTGAATATGGAGATATAATATCGCCGTTTGCATCTGTCTTAATTATACGCAGCAGTGAATCTGAATGTCCGAATATCATAAAGCCACCATCGAATGTAGGTTGAACGATTTCACCGGTATTATTAATTGTACCTCTAAATGTTTTTGTCCAAACGCTATCCTCATTTTTGTCTAACTTCATTAGAAATATTTTTGAAAAAGGTGAAGCGCATGGATCACCATCGGTTCCGGTTAATATATAACCACTATCCGGACACATTTGAATATCGTAAGCAATATCCTTTAAGTTATTTCCATAATATCTCGTCCACAATGAATCACCTAAACTGTCTATGTACATTAGCGATATATTTTCATTCCCGTTGATGGATTTTCCACCGGCAATAAGCGATCCTTGATTAAATGTTCCTGTTATTGAATGGGCAATGTCATAATCAAAACCTTGAGTGAACCATCCGTTAGGATCATAACCACAAATAAATGTGCTGCTAATATTTCCGCCTGATTCAAATCTATAAGCTGATGGTGCAAAATTATACACAGAGCCCGGAGGAAAACTTGAACCATCTGCAAATGAGTAAATGAAATTATCTAGAGCTACTGAAAGCCCGTGCCGTATATTGACACCATAACCGTATTCCGTCCTCCACAATTCATTTAAGTTTTCATCGACTTTGACTAATACAGAAGATCCATTCCCTGCACCCAAGTATTGATGATATTCTAAAACATAGGCGGAATCTGGTGTTTTTTTAATTTCACCCCCCTCAGCATACACATCAGCAAAAAAGTCAATGGAATTTATTAGATTTCCACTGGCATCTATTTTACCGACAATACACTCTGCTTCAAGGTAACCTCCCATAGAGGATCCTATAAAAATAAAGCTTCCATTATTTGAAGCAACAATTTCCTTTGCATAACATTTATCAAATCCGTAAGCAGAGTAAAGCAATGTATCATAAAACTGCTTCGTCCATGAGAGATTCCCTGTAGAATCATAACGTTCAAAATAAAAACTTGTAGATTCTGTAGTTAAGGTTGTAGCAATTGTACCACATAAAATAAAACCTCCGTCTTCCGTAGGTGCAAACGAATAATATTTAACACCTGCAGGCTGATTGATGTATAAATCATAACCTGAACCAAAGCAATTAGTCGATATAAATAAAAGCAGAAATAGAAATTTGTTCATAGTGTTTTTTTAAAGAATCATTGGTTTATACATTTCCTGTGTTGCTTATCACAAAAGCTTTTAGAAGCAGCAATTCGCAATCTACATTTTTTTTGGCTTATGTAAAATACATTTTTTTTAATATCACAAACCTTCCTTTATATATTTAGCATGCGATAATTCAAATATTTCTTATCAATTATTTTAAACCCTTAGCCAACTAATACCCTTACTCGACCAAAATAGTCTCATACACTAATTCAGCGGTCCACTTTTTATTTCTAAAAATTCTTCGAATATGATTTGATATGACACTACGGTGGTTTTAATTTTTTCTTATATTGGTATTTCCTAGTCACTGTCAGGACATAAGAAAATAATCCTATATTTACTTTATTCCAATTTTAAAATTTTGAAACATGCGTGCTCGATAAATAATGATCATTCAACTTCCTGAAATCGGTTTGCAATTTACTCACATTAAACTTAAAGGCGTTACTAAAAATTCTTTCGCTTTTATATTTCTATGGTTAGTCTTTTTAAGTACGAAGTCATTTGCTCAAAACCGAAACTCACTCTGGTGCTTCGGACAGTGGAACAAACAAAAGTCGAACCTTTTGATGGAGGAGCTAGAGAAATTGATCCAAAATTGAACTATTTAACTTGCTCGTTACGAAATTGACTCATAATTGTGAATCTCATCATTTCCAATTAAACTGAACTGCATTCAAGCTCCACAATGTTTTTAGAACGCTGCATGTTGTCTACTGTTCCTTTACTTTCGAGCTTAAATCGCTTCCTTTTTTTAGATAATTCTCAAAATTATTCACGACAAAACAGCTCAATTTCAATGCATCAATTAAATCATGTAATTCATTTTGAGAAAAAAGGAATTGCGGAGAGCATATTTGTCGAAATCTTTTTGCGGAGACGAAGCAGCGTTCTATCCCTTGAAAAAATTAGTGCTTTTTTTCCTTTTCCGTTATAGGCGACAGCTTTGTCGCTCCGATTGAACATTCTGCTAACTCGAAAAGACATCGCTCCGAAAGTCGGCAAAGCCGTTTGGCTATCGCTTCTGTAAAATAAAATGTGAGGCAACCCAAACGCACAAAACCCACCCTTCATTTGGCTCACATTTTATTTTGCCCCATCGCTCAAAACCGCTTCGGCACAGTTTTCGTATCTTCATCAAAAACTTAATCCAAATAATCATATCTTTGTCGCATCAATGAATCGCAACAACATCATATCAAAAAGCATAGGCTACCTTTTATTAGTAGTCATGTCTTTCAATTTTCTCTGCTCTGCATTATGTGCAGTAAGCGCAGACGGTTGTTGCGGCAAAGAAGAAAAAGAACATTACGGAAAATCCTGTTGCTCTCACGAAAAAGATTCAGACGAAAAGAACGGCGACTGCCAGAATATGCACCTTGCCTTTTTCAAAACTCTTGGACAGTTCGGTTCAGGGCAAACAGTTGATGCAATAAAAGTGTTCCACACTTTTATTGCCGTAGTAACTCCTTTATATAATGTATTACCCGTTTCGCAAAACAAAGATGCGTTAGCGTATAACGGCTTCCATCCACCGCCACCCAAAGCGGACATACGGATTTTTATTCAGAGTTTTCAAATTTGATTTCTTGATGTTTTTATTTACACGGCAGAATATTTTCTGACCGTGCATTACTGTTTTCAGCCCATTCATCATAAATTAATTTAAACTTTAAATAAAAAATCAAAATGAAAAAAATAATTATTGCGCTGCTAATAGCAGTTGCTCCGTTTATGCAACAAAGTTTTGCACAAACAAACAACAGTTCACCAATCAGCAAAGTGTTGACTGCATACATAAATCTTAAAAATGCACTTGTCAGCAACGATGCAACAAAGGCAAGTGCAAGTGCAAAGACAATGCTTAATGAAATCGGCAAAGTGCCGATGGATAAAATGACAACCGAGCAGCATACCGTTTGGATGAAATACACAAAGAAACTCTTTTATGATGCAACGCATATCAGCGAAGTTGCTGAACTTGATCATGACAGAGAACATTTCACATCGCTTTCAAAGAATATGTATGCCGTTGTAAAAGCGTTCCCAACAAGCACTCCTATTTACTATCAGTTTTGCCCGATGGCAAACGAAAGTAAAGGAGCTTATTGGTTAAGTGAGCAGGACAAAATCCATAACCCGTATTACGGAGACAAAATGAATGGCTGTCCTTCCACGAAGGAAACAATTCAGACAAAGTAATTTTCTAATCAATGCAAGACGGGTATTTAATCCGTCTTGCATTATTTTTTTAAATCACATAAAAAATGATTCACGACTTATTTAAACAGTTCCCAAATCTCCATCCCCTATTTGTGCATTTCCCTATTGCACTTTTAGCGTTTGCAG
>JANLPR010000134.1:0-3313 GCA_031367345.1 Bacteroidota bacterium
TTCAAAAATACAAAATTGTTGATAGAATAAAAGCTTTTATACTCATTTTGACACTTTTATATATCAATTGAGGTAAAAACTAAATTCAACACTAAAATGGCTCAGTTTATAAGCAGTAAGGAATGCATCCTTTCAAACTCAATAGTCGAAAAAATTTTCTCCGTTAAATTGAGGCAAATTTCCTGACTAACAACCTACAGCTACTAATTAGTCAGCCCTCAAAAAGCCTTTTCCAGAGATCCAGTTAAAAATCGTTGATAACAATAGGCGATAACAGTCAACAAATTTTTGATACAAAAAATAAGTTGATCCGTCCATTTGTTCATGATCCGTTTAAAGTTCATCGCAGCAGCTGCTAACATTACATTGATTGCATCGCCGGTCGCTCCTTTTAGGTAATTTCTTATCATTCGATAATCATGTTTCAGGTGACCGATCACCAGCTTACTGGCGGCTCTTCGTTTATATCTTTTTCGTTTATATGCTGAGCTGTTTTTTTTCGGTTTCGGCGTTTGAAGTTTTGTGTTCCCGATTTTTTCGGACTTCGATACCCTCTATCTAAAAAAATATTTTTTGGCTCTTTGTTCATCAAGCGATGGTATTGCTCCAGCGCCTTTGGAATTGTTTTAGAACCGTGAAGGGTTTCTGTAAAGTTGAGTGCTCCGACAATCACTCTTGTACTTTGCGTTATAAGAAATGATGCTTTACTTCCAAATTCAAAGCGCTTATGTTCTTTGCCTTTTGTGTAACACTTTACTTCCGGTTCGTGAAGACTATAAATTTATTGCTGTCTCCTCTTTTTTGTGCCAGTACTTTGGTAAACAAATTTAAATCTGAACTGTAATTGTTCAAAACAATTGTTCTTAGTTTTCGCCCTACATCACAAATCAATCTCTCGGCAATTGTTTTTATTTTCTTACTTGCTTTTCTTGCTTTCACATCTCCTCCCTTATTTCTTCTAAAGCGTTGAATAGTGCTTGGCTTTTTTACAGTGAAAATATAACTTTGACGTAATTCAATTCCTTCCTTCTCTGCGATGCTCCTATATTTTGAAATTATTTTCTTGTAGAGTTTGTCATCCGTTGGCTACATAATGTTTTTCTCCTGTACCGTCGTGTCTCCGCTCAGATGATCATCATCAGCGTCGCTTCCATTGACACGAATACTTTCTTTAAAAATTAATTCTACTTCTGATTCTCCAATTCGTGTACTAAACTCAACCAATTCAGTAGGCACACAAGGCTGCTTACATGAGAAAAACTGTTCGCCAGAAAAATATTGGTAGTATGCATTCTCACTCCATTGTTCAACAACACTTTCATCACTCAAATTGTGAAGTTGTTTTAGGATCAAAAGAGAAACCATCAATCGAATCGGTTTGCCTGGTTGGCCTTGACTCGGGCTATAATATTTTTTTAAAGGCCTCATCAAACACTCTCCAGTGAATCTGTTTGCTTAACTTATAAAGTGGATGCCTGTGATTTAACTGTTCTTCAAATGTGCTATAAAAGCCCAATTGAGTGGTAGATTTTTCTTTTGAAAGCATGAAGTAAATCTGCAAGAAAAATTAATGATTCCATCCTTTTTTTGCAAATTTTTATCAACCTTACAATATCAAAACTGTTGATAGACGTGCGTTTCAAGACTTTTTGAGGAACGACTAAATAATAATCTCTAATTTTTAATTGTAAATTGTTTTTTTAATTATTATTGTGAAATAGAGTTTCTAGAATTATCTTCTGAAAGACGAATGATCCGTCTTGGTAATTAATTAATAACGATAGCTCTACTATACAAACTATGATTGTTTGCAATAAAATTAAAGGTATAAATGCCAGATTTTAATCTATCTAATTCTATTTGCATCTCAGATTTGTTTACTTCAGTCTGAAGGACTGTTTGACCCATCGAATCCGTAATAATCAAAAAAATATTCTTAAATTTATATAAAACATCACTATCGATATCTAAATTTATCAATCCACTTGTAGGTATTGGATAAATACGAATTTTGTCTTTAAATAATTCGCCAGAACCGGCAAGTAATGAACTATCACACACAGACCACAAAAACCCCACAGAGTACCCTGTAGCGTCATGATTTATTACACCGCAGTTTAATGCACAACCATCGTGAGTGACTATGGTAAAAGTAGGAACTAGTCGTGGATCAATTATTGAGGATTTCCAGACGGTATCTCCAGTTAAACCACATTTCCAGCAGCTCATTTCAACTGCGCAACAATATGAGTTGATAGAATCTATAATCGCCGCCGAGTTAACAGGGCCCGTATAATACGTATTTAAGATATTAAAATTGGAATCTAGCTCCGAAATCAGAGCGTCGAACGGAGTTGAATTCGATTGTCTTATTAATTTATATCTGAAAGGTGCAACTTCAGAAACGGTCACAGGGTAAGAAAATAAAGTATCCAAAAAGTATTGCTGCTTCAAAATCGTTCCGCCTGAATCAATCCTTGTGAGCACAGAACCATAACTGGATAAAGCAGTTAGTATCAATACGTCAGAATTAAAGCAATCGTATATATAACTTTTGTTTGCAAAATAATTACCCATAGAATAATTTGTTTCCCACATTTGAGTTCCAGCACTGTCATACTTAATTATACTTAAGTTTGATTGAGTAGTAGCTTTTATGCCAGCGCAAATGATCTCCCCATTAGTAAATGATTTGAGGTCCCACAATGTTTCATAGCACGTATCATTACCGATCGCTTTTTGCCATACCAGATTTCCTGTAGAATCAATTTTGACTAAAAAGTTTTGATGATCTAATCCGATCCCAGGATGAAATTGTGTAATGGTTCCACAAGCAATAATTCCACCATCAAAATACTCTGTTGCACTGTAAGTTACATTATCAGAGTCTAAAGTGTTGAAAAGCCCACCTAAACTTCTCCACATTTCATTTCCATTACTGTCTACTTTAAGAATAAGATAATTGCCCCCGATGGTACTTGTCGATTTACCTGCTGCTATATACCCATTATTGTGAGTCTGATGAACCGTAAATAACTGTAAGTCATTATTTCCTGCGTATAATTTATAAAACTTAGTCGACTGACAATAACAATTATTTATACCAACATAAATTAATATAGTGTATAAAAATGAACATAGAATTTTTCGTCTCATGGTTTGAATTTATGTAAAAGTAATAGTTGTGGTAAGAGTTTGTCCTCGGTAACCACGATTAGGACGAACCGATGCTACTTGAGCAGTTACAAACTGGACAAGTAAAACGAAAGAAATGAATAGGAGTAGTTTTTTTTTCATGAGCACAAGAATTAGA
>JANLPR010000146.1:0-7671 GCA_031367345.1 Bacteroidota bacterium
TCGATTGATAAAAAATATTTTTTCCGAAACTATTCCTTTTGCTCAAACTACCGATGAATCGCGTTGCGTCTACTGCTCATTCAAGGAAATGTGTCATAGGGAATGAGTTTGTTGATGAACAGTAGGAGGCAAGAAGTAAGAAAAATGTTGGTCAGAGGTTGTTTTTTTAGCACTATTTACTAAAAGAAGTTATACCGAAAAATTATAAATGAGAAAAGGAATGTCAAATGCTCGTCGATTTTTTTTTGACTCGCCGATTGATTAGGGAGTTCAAAATTCAAAAAATATAAGCCCAAAGTTTAAAATTCAAAATAAAAAAACGAGATTCAACGGTTAATGGTGAAGTCTAAGTCTCTAGACTTGATGATTAATTACCAAATAAACGTAAAATTCTCGATTCCATCTTGCGATTCTCGAATTACAATCCTCAATTCTATCTTACAATTCTCAATTCCATGTAGCGATTCTCGAATTACAATTCTCCATTCTCGAATTACAATCTTCAATTCTATCTTACAATTCTCGATTCCATGTAACGATTCTCGAATTACAATTCTCCATTCTCAAATTACAATTCTCCATTCCATCTTGCGATTCTCGAATTACAATTCTCCAGGCACTTACTCAATCCCGCTCACCCCAAAAAAAAAGGCTGACCTTTTTCAAAGTCAGCCTCACTATTCTTTAAGCAATTATTCAATAATTACTTTTATCGATTGCTTTTCTGTATCACTTAGCAAATATCCAAAGTAAATGCCATGCTGATACTCCGAAACATTTAATTCAATATGATTCGCTCCTGTTACGGCTTCTATCGGCTGACTGAAAATTTCTCTTCCTTGTATGTCAAGAATTTTTATTGTCATTATCTTTTGTGATGGTGAATTAAAATCAATATTCAGGATGTCGTGTACCGGATTTGGATACGCTTTCATACTTAATGTTGATACATCAGCTGATGGCTCTTGAGCTAATTTTACTGACACTACAACAATGTTTGTTTCCATTGATGTGGAATAACATCCTCCTGCATTGTAGCCACGTACACTATAATTTCCTCCTGTACTTACCGTAATTGCTCGCGTTGTTGCTCCATTCGACCATAAATAACCTCCTGCAACTGTTGATGTTAAGGTTACTGTGCTTCCTGCATTAATTACATTCGACCCACTAAGTGTTATTACCGGTACTGCCGGTGGTGTGCAACCATTAGCAATTACAATCGCTGTTGTAGATGTTGCCAGACAACCATTAGTCCCTGTAACTGTTACTCGGTAGCTTCCTTGCGTACTTACAATAATCGATCGTGCTGTTTCTGCCGTAGTCCAGTTGTAAGTATTGGCTGTGGTTGATGTAAGTGTAACTGTAGTATGTGTTGAACTCAGTGTAAGTGAACCATTAGCTGTAATTGAAGGTGCTGTTGGTGCTGTTAAAAGCGTAACAACATTGTTATTTGATTGCGCTGAACAATTAGGTCCGCTGTATGCTCTAACCCAATATGTACCTGCCGCTGCAACTGCAATGCTTCGTGTTGTAGCGCCGGTCGACCAAAGGTATCCGTTGGCTGTAGATGATGTTAAGGTAAGTGTTGCACCCGGACAAACATTCAATGAACTATTTGATGTTACAGTAGGTACTGTTGGTCCTGCATTCGCATTCACTGCTGTTACTGTTGATGTTCCTCCACAGCCTCCTGCATTGGTAGTTACTATATAGTTTCCGGTTGCTGATACGGTAATTGATTGTGTAGTTGATCCGTTTGACCACAAGTAATTATTAGCAGTGCTTGATGTCAATGCTACACTTCCTCCAGCACAAAACGACGTTGAGCCACTCGCTGTTATTACCGGCGATGATCCTGAAGTAGTAATAGTTACGATTGAAGCTGCAGATGTTGCCTGTACTCCTGAAGAATTCGTCACTTTCACTGAATAAGATCCTGCTGTAGCTATGGTGATTGATTGTGTTGTTTGATTTCCCGGAGTCCATAAATATGAACTTCCGGAATTTGCTGTAAGTGTTACATTACCGCCTGCACAGAAACTCAATGGTCCATTCGCGCTAATGGTAGCTGTTGCAACTGTTGTTTTAGGCATGTAGGTATAATGGAACCAAACATATCCTTGTAAGTTGATGTATTGTTTAAATGTCCCGGTCTCGGCTACGTATTTCGCCGAATATGTTTGATAAGGTTTTGTGATCGGATTCGAGGCCAACCATGGTCCCATAAATGAAGCCTCACTACTGAAAATAGGAATAATTTTAGTATTAATGCTCATACTTGCTATGTCTACTAAGCGTGCTTGTGAATAGGCATAAACATCTACATCGGTCGGTCGGTAAGCATGCAATAAAATCCTGTCTGCTTTTGATACAACTTGTTGCATCTGTCCCTTTGTTGGCCATCCTAAATAAATTTCAGAAACTAATCCTTTGATTGCCGCAATAGAATCCATTTTCTTAAATTCTCCCCAGGCAAATCTCCAAGCTCCTGCTGTATCGCAAGTCAAGCCGTTTGGTGTTAAATATTTTGAGCAGTACAAAGAAGAGATCGATGCCGGATTCCAAAATTCAAATTCATAATTTAATACATCGAATTTTTCTGATGCTACTGTTCTTGATGCATTGTAAGGAAGTATTTCATTTGCAAAAAACGAATAAATTTCTCCTGATGCTCCCATTTGTGTAATCCCGTAGTTTGCTCTCGCTCTGCTTAGAAAAGACGCTAGGTTATTTGTAACTGTCGTACTTGTCCAGTTAAGCGATCCTAGATCGTAAAAAAGTAAATAATTGTAACCGTTACCCTGAGCATAAGTAAGAACAGCATTTTCTTGCGCGGTATTCCCCAACCATGTGTCGATACTTTTTATGTAAAAGCCCCTTACATTGTTAGCCTGACCAAATGCGCTTGCACAGATTAAGAACAGCCCGACCATTAATTTACCTACGTTGAATTTCTTCATCATCTAATGCTTGTGTTTAGATTTTTAATACTAGCCCTTTCACGAGTGCTCGCCTTTTTATTTCTCTTCGTCTTTCGCAGTTGACTTTGTTCTGAGTTTTATTTGCGTGCTAAATAGGTGAGTTTTCTTTTCACTTAACTCCTCTATTTATTTCCCCCTCGTTATTTTCGTTGGCGAATATACAAGCATTACCAATCCGTGATACTCTTTCAATTTTCAAGAGCTACCAGTTTTTGTGTTCAAAACTTCATTTTCACATCAAAATGAGCTCTTTTTGCCTTTGCCTATGCCTCTCACAGGCTTTAATCAAACATACTTAGGACTCAATATGAAGTTAGGTGTCTAAATTAAGATTTGAATTCTTTTCAACATTCTTATTCTTTTTTCAACAAACAGAAAATCCCGGCTGTGGGGCCGGGATTTTCTAACTCTTTAGTGTGAATGAATCTTATTTACTTATCATCAATCGTTGTGTTTGTGTTGCTTGATCGTTCTTTATTTGTAGAAAATAAATACCGCTTTCTAACTCGACTGTTTCTATTCTTATTTCATTGTCGCCTTCAATAAATGGTATTTCTTGTGACTTCACAACGCGTCCATTCATATCCATTATTGACAAGAAAGAAACTGTTTCTTGATTGGAAAAGTATGAAAGTCGTACCGATTCGCTGGCAGGATTCGGAAATATTATCATATCGCTTTCATCATCACTTTCTGTGTACACATAGCTTTTAGAACTCGATGATGTCTGATATGGAATATTTGTAAAGCCCAATGTTGTAAAAAGACGCTTTCCTGAATATGAACTGGATGTTGTTCCACACACTGTTTTAATTCTCCATTGGTATTTTGTATTCGGTGTAAGTCCTGTGATTACTAGAGTAACTTGACCAATATTCGGCAATGTTATATATCGATAAATTTGCGATGTTTCCGGTTTGTATCGGATCACAATCGAATCTGAGGCAGGCATAACTCCCCATGTCAATCGTTCTGCAGTATTACTCTCTGCTGTTGCAGTTAAACTTCCAGGTACTGTTAGTGAACAACTAGCAGGAGTAGGAACTGAACATGTAACACTATTTGATGTGGTTGAACAACCCATTGTATTTGTAAGTACTACTGAATAATCGCCGGAAGCTGTTGCTGTATAAGTTGAACCCATTGAACCTGAAATACTGTTATTGTTTAATTTCCATTGATATCCCTGAACTGTTCCGACCATTGGATCGGCATTCGATGTTATGGGGATCTGATTGTTAGTGAGTGTTCCTTGTGTTATTGTTACTGTCGGACTTGCATTGACTGTTACAATAATGTCGGGGGTGTATTGTGAACTTCCATTGTTTGTTACTCGGCAGTTATAGTTTCCTGGATTGTTAACGGTAATTGATGATGTTGTTGCACCGTTTGACCATTGAAATCCGGTTCCTCCTCCTGCTGTTAATGTAACACTCTCGCCCTGACAAAAAGTGGTTGCACCTAAGGCTGCGATCGTGGGAGTAAATGTTGACGTGGTTGTTCCTGTTCCCGGTGCCGGTTTAGGCATATAACCATAATCAAACCATTGGTACCCTAACATGTTTATATATTGAACAAACGATGAATTGTCTGCTTGAAAATCAGATTTGTATTTTGTAAATGCTTCTGATTGCTGATGTGTATTTAACCATGGTCCCATGAATATCGATTCATTAGAAAAGATAGGTGCCACGTTGACTACTGAATTGTTAGAAGCCAAATATTGTAATCGTGTTTTGCTATATCCATAAACTGACGATGGATCTGTTCGGTATGCATGTAACAATATCCTATTTACGTTTCGTTGTATTTGAGAACCTTGTCCTTGATTAAACCAGCCTACATATGTTTCAGAAATAGCACCCTGTGTTGTAGCTAATGAATCTATCAAATGCATATTTGAAATAAAAAATTTAAATCCTCCACTGCTGTCGCAACTGCATCCATTTGGTTGAAGGTATGCTGTGCAATACGCGCCTCCGGGATTTACGGATGATGTTGTCCAGAATTCGAATTCCAAATTAAAGACATTAAATTTTTCATTCACATTCGTTCTTGAATTGTTATACGGTGCTATCTTATTCAGAAAGGTAGTATAACTTTCACCTACGGCACCAATACTTGCAATACCATATGTTTCTCTCGCTTTTCTAATAAAAGATGCAAGCTGATTTACGGAAGTTGAATTGTTGAAATTGATAGTTTGTAAGTCATAAAGCGCAATATAATTAAAGGAGCTGTCTGATGCATATTGAAGTACGCTGTCTTCCTTAACTGTATTGCCCAAGATGTTCCTAAATCCATCCAGATAAATTCCTCTAAAAGCCGGCGCTTGCGACCGTGCTTCCGTACTTAATAGGAGAATGGTAATGATTACTAAGAGGTATTTGTTTTTCATGAGTTTCAGATTTTTAATTGTCTGCCTTCGCAAACTACATCTGCATTGAGTTCATGAAATGACTCAAAATTGTTTTTTAGGCTTTTGTAAGAAAAGGGATCATTTTCTCCTAAGTATTGGTTCATTTAGTGAAACCTTAAAGATTTATGGCCTATAATTTCTTTTTCTAGGCATCACTTTGGAGTATTCATGATGTAAATTTTTCATCTCTGTTGTAATCATTCATTTTTTCTGAATGAATTTCGGCTGTTGGATTATTATTATTTCGTTTTTAATTTCATTTTTACAGAAATCTCAGCACGCTTTTACTTTTATTTGCAGTCACAAAACAGTATTCAAATGAAAAAAATTGCCCTTGCTCTCCATGGCGGCGCCGGTACCATATTAAAATCAACTATGTCTCCTGAAAAAGAAATACGCTACAAAAATGCTTTACAAACTGCATTAGAGCTTGGCTACGACGTATTAGCGAAAGGTGGTTCTTCACTGGATGCAGTGGAACTTACTGTTATCAGTCTTGAAAATTGTCCTCTCTTTAACGCAGGCAAAGGTTCTGTATTCACTAACGATGGAAGTCATCAAATGGATGCTTCTATTATGAATGGAAAAAATCTTGAAGCTGGTGCTGTCTGTGGAATTAATGGCGTAAAGAATCCGGTACAATTGGCTCGCTTGGTGATGGAAAAATCAGATCATGTTCTTTTAAGTGGTGGTGGAGCAGAAAAATTTGGGAAATTAATGAATGTGCCTTTTGAAGATGAAAAATATTTCTTCGATCAATTTCGATTCGATCAATTGCAAGAAATTCGTAGTACGGATACATTTCAGTTGGATCATTCTGACAAAAAATTTGGAACTGTTGGCGCTGTTGCGCTCGATCAATTTGGAAACATAGCCGCAGCAACTTCTACCGGAGGAATGACGAATAAACGATTTGATAGGATTGGCGACAGCCCCATCATAGGTGCAGGTACTTATGCTAATAACTCTACTTGCGCAATTTCATGCACCGGCCATGGCGAATTTTTTATTCGTGCTGTAGTTGCTTATGATGTTTCTTGCCTCATGGAATACAAAGGTCTTACTCTCAACGAGGCTTGCGCTCTTGTTGTTAATTCTAAACTTGTGAAACTTGGTGGTGAAGGAGGCTTAATTGCCTTAGATGCAGCCGGCGAATGTGTACTCGCTTTTAATAGCGATGGTATGTATCGCGCTTGGAAATCTGCTTCAGGTAATACAGGTATTGAGATCTATAAGTAACAAAGTGCTTTTTTGAACTTTGTAATTCTCTCGTTCTTTCGTCTTTTCTGTGTATCAATATGAGCCGAATTTCCGGTGCTAATGGTCTCTTTGCTTTGAATTAGGGCTTTGGACCCTCATTTATCATCCATTTAACATTCAATTTCATAGGTTTATCCAATTAAGTTTTATCCTTTTAGTATCTTTTTTATATTTGTTATCCGAAATCTCCCCAGTTTTAAGGAAAACAATTTTATCGATTTAGATGAATTAAATGTTCCCCATCAAAATACATTTTAAATTACTTTTTATTTATTCTTTATTCTTTTCTCTGAAAGGTTTTGCTACTCATATTGTAGGTGGTGAAATGAATTACCGGTATCTCGGAAACAACAATTACGAAATTAGTTTAACGGTTTATCGCGATTGTTACAATGGATTAGCACCATTCGATAATCCTGCAAGCATTGGTATTTTTGATGTGAACAATAATCTCATTTATAATTCAAGCGTTTATATTTCGTCTCAACAACAGGTAGCAAATGCGATTAACTCTCCTTGTCTCATACCACCAACAAATGTGTGTTATGAAGTAGCTAACTATACCTATACTACCACGCTTCCTCCAATTCCCGGTGGATATACAATCGCTTATCAACGATGCTGCAGAAATAGTTCAATCATCAATCTTGCAAATGTTCAAGGTACCGGTGCTACTTATTTTGCTACTATTCCTGATCCTGCAATTACTACGGTCAATTCAAATCCTAAATTTATTAATTGGCCTCCGACTTTTATTTGTAAAGACGCTCCTTTCACATTTAATCATTCGGCAATCGATTATGAAGGAGATTCTTTAGCATATTCACTGTTCGTCCCATATTCAGGAGCTGATCAGGCAAATCCAAAACCTTCTCCACCAAATTCTCCTCCTTATGCTAATGTGGTTTATCTCAATCCATATTCTCTAACTAATGTTTTCGGAGGTGCTGCTTTGCACATCGATTCTGTAACCGGAATCTTGAAAGCAACGCCTAACTCTTTAGGTCA
>JANLPR010000151.1:0-9099 GCA_031367345.1 Bacteroidota bacterium
CTCTGCCGCCAAACATAATTTGTAAATCCATTTGCAAATTGCGTTCTCGCTTCCCCGGCGGAATACCGCTTGAAGTCTGAGTAAATTGTAAGTGCGTGCATAATTTCCGCTCAATATTCCGCCTATCATTTTACGAATTTACTAATGATGATTTGTCGCTAATTAGATTTTTTTACATTTGATGACTCCGTTGAACGGGAATTTCCAATTACGAATCTCAACTATCTATTTTCGAATATCCACTCTCAAATCACAACTCTCAAATAACAACTCTCAAATTACGATTCTCGACTCTCGAACTAAGATTTCACAAGAAAAAAAAAGAGGAATACCATTAAGCATTCCTCTTTGAGTGTGAGTTGAGTGTATAAGCTCAGTCTTCTTTTTTAGTTTGTTCGGTTGCATGATAATCGGCTTGTGCAACAGATTCATTTGTCGGCTTAGGACTTTCTTCAAGGTTTTTAACGGGAGCAGCAGGAGCTTTTGGAGCAGCTGGTGTATCGCTTGCCGCATTTCGAACTTCATTCTCAATTCCGTTCATTGCATCTTTGAATTCACGCATTCCTTTACCTAATCCTTTTGCTAATTCCGGTATTCTTTTAGAACCGAAAAATAACAATACCACCAACATAATCACGAACACTTCTCCACCACCTAGATTTAAGAAGAGCAAATTTAAAAGAGTCATTTCTATCTATTTTTTGTAAATGTAAGCACTTTTAAGTGAAACAAATATGAATTATGAGAGGAGAAATTGATTAACAAATCAAAGATTGTTTTTGGCCCAAAACGGAAGATTAAATCGTTTTTAAATCACTTCACAGAAAATTTTCTGACCTGAAAAAATTAGTTCACAAAAAAAGAGAGATTCCATTGCTGAAATCTCTCTTCTTAGAAATAGGTTTAATTAATTACGCATCTAATTCTTTCCCTGCAAAATCGACTACTATCGGAGTAGCAATACAGATCGAAGAATACGTACCGATAACGATACCAATTAAAAGTGCGAATGTAAATCCACGAATTACTTCACCACCAAAAATGAAGATGGCAAGTAGTACAAAGAAGATCGTTAATGAAGTATTGATAGTACGACTAAGCGTAGAATTCAAGGCATCATTGATTACTTTCTTTTGATCTTTTGCATGGTGATGTATGCCTACGAATTCACGAATACGGTCAAACACTACGACTGTATCGGTCATTGAATATCCCATTACCGTTAAGATCGCAGCTATAAATGCCTGATCAATTTCTAAAGAGAAAGGAAGTATACCATTGAAGATTGTATAGAACGAAAGTACAATAAGTACATCGTGAACAAGAGCCACAACCGCACCAAGGCCATACTGCCAGCGACGGAATCGGATAAAGATATATAAGAACATCAATGCACAAGAAACGAGGATAGCCCAGACCGCCGACGATTTAATGTCATCAGCAATAGTTGGTCCTACCTTCTGAGAACTCAAAACCGTATATCCTCCATCGCCTTGAATGGTATTTAATCCTTCGTTCAATTTAGCTACAACATTTTGTTCAGCTTCTGGAGTAGCATCTTCGATCAAATAACTAGTAGTGATCTTTACCTGATTGTTGCTACCAAATGTTTTTACTTCCGGTGATTTCGTGAAAGGTCCTTTTAATGCATCCATCACCTGCACCGTTTCAACCGGTTTTTGGAAACGCACTACATACGTACGTCCACCTTCAAAGTCAACACCAAAGTTTAAGCCTTTGAACATAAAAGCTATTATACCGATTGTGATAATCGTTCCGGAGATGAAATAATATATTTTACGCTTTTCTACGAAATTGATATGAATATTTTTGAAAGCACCTTTTGTATATTTATTCGAGAAACGAATCTCTTTATTTTTTGCAAGCATTCTGTCGAATACCAAACGAGTAATAAAAATTGCGCTGAATAAAGATGAAAGGATACCTATGATCAACGTTGTTGCGAATCCTTGAATTGGACCTGTACCGAAAATGTAAAGGATAATACCGAGAATTAATGTTGTTACGTTTGAGTCAATGATAGATGAGTATGCGTGTTTGAAACCATCGGCTACTGCCAAACGAATTCCTTTTCCTAGTGCAAGCTCTTCACGTACACGTTCGAAAATAAGGATGTTCGCATCAACCGACATACCAATGGTAAGTACGATACCGGCAATACCCGGAAGAGTAAGTACAGCACCTAACGATGCAAGTATACCCATGATGAAAAAGACGTTTGCAAAGAGAGCGATATCGGCAACGATACCTGCATTACCATAGTATGATACCATGAAAATAAGTACAAGGATCAAGGCAATAACAAACGACAAAAGTCCGGAGCTAATTGCTTCTTTACCTAATGTTGGCCCTACCACAGTATCTTCAACAATACGTGCAGGAGCCGGAAGCTTTCCTACTTTCAGAATGTTAGCTAAGTCATCCGCCTCTTCTAAAGAGAATTGTCCGGTGATACTTGAATTTCCACCACTAATCTCGTTGATTACATTCGGGAAAGAATAGACATAATCATCCAACACAATCGCAATCGATTTGTTGACATTGTCGTGAGTCAAACGCTTCCATGTGTGTCCACCTTCAGCATTCATCGACATACTTATTTCCCAGTTATCGGTGAATTGTCCTTTTTGTTTACGAGCATCAATAATAGCAGAACCATCGAGCGGTGCTTGGTGATCGCGAACCGGCATACGAATAGCAACTAACTGATATACTTTTCCTTCTTTGTCGATTGCTTTCACTGTCCACATAGCTTTAAATTCGCGCGGGAATTTATTAGCTACAACATCCATGTGAAAAATCTGATTTACACGAGCAGTATCTTTTGCAAGAGCAGAACCGATAACCGGGCCTTTACGAAGTTCGCTTTGATTTTTTTCGTTCTGCTGAATAGCAGGTGAAAGAATAGCGAAGAGCGGATTTTCTTTAGCAAAGTCTTCGAACGATTTATCTTTTTTAGCAGCACCTGTATCAGAAGAAGCACTATCAGTTTTTCCTAACTGACTCATCAACGATTTAGAAGAATCTGTTGTGGCAGCAGTAGTAGCAGCTTTAGCAGAGTCTACAACAGCTACCGTTGAATCTGTTTTAACAGCAGTTGTAGAATCGGCTTTTGTTGTAAGCTTTAAAATTTTGTTTACATCTTCTAAGATCGGGTAAATGTCTTTGTTGTCGTATGTCTCCCAGAATTCCAGCTTAGCTGTTCCCTGAAGAAGTTTACGTACACGTTCCGGCTCTTTGATACCCGGAAGTTCTACGAGGATACGATTGTTTCCAAGCTTCTGAACATTCGGCTGAGTAACACCAAATTTATCAATACGAGTTTTTAAGATTTGGTAAGTACGATCGAAGGCCGCATCCGATTCTTTTTGAATCACAGCTTCAACTTGATCGTTAGTTGAATTAAAATTAATTCGATCAGACAATTCTTTCGTGCCAAAAATGGCAGCAAGTTTTGCGTTCTTATCGAGCTTGGTAAATTCTTTCACGAATAGCTTCACAAAATTCTCAGAGCTACTAGCCTGTGCAGCTTGTGCGTTGGCCAATGCTTTGTTGAAGGTTGCATCGTTACTGTAATTCGACATAGCACGAATAAGGTCGACTAACGAAACCTCCATGGTTACGTTCATACCACCTTTAAGATCGAGTCCTAAGTTGATTTCGTTTTCTTTACACTTTTTGAAAGTAAATCCGAAAAGTGGATAAACCGGTTGCGTGTTGATAGAGTCGAGATAACTCTTTTCTTTAGCCGGATCACCTGCAGCGAATTGCTTCGCATTTTTTTCGACATTTTTTGTCACAAGTGTAAAGCTTAACTGATAGAGGCAAACGAGTGCCAGCAGGATCGCGAATAGCTTTACTGCACCTTTACTTTGCATGGATGATGAGTAATTTTAGAATGAACTTATTGGAAATTAATTTTTTTAAGAGCGTGCAAAGATAGAATTTAGAGCCTAATTTCCAATTTTAGCGCATTTAATTGTATATATGTATAAAGAATGTTTTAAAGCACGCAACTGCTTGATTATCATTACTCGTTAGCCAATTGTACTGTAACTTTTGGCCATAAGCAAGGCAAAAACTGAATAAAACTGCAGAAATTAATATGAAAAAACGTTCAAGATGAAAAAAAGGAGTGTGTAAAAGAGCATAATGGCTACTTTTTTCATTGCATTTTTACGAAAATCGACATTAATAATTGGGAGGAAAGAGATCATAGTTGGGAGGATAATAGTTGGGAGAATATTTGTGAGTTTGCACTTATAATCGAATGGGGAGAATTAATTAACCAGAGAATTAATAAGTGTCATACCCGACTCTGTTTTACGAAGTATATAAAATAATAGAAATCCACTAAAGACTAACTGAAAGATTAAAAAAGACACGTTGAATAGTCGTGCACCACGATGTAAATGATTGTGACCTGAAGTAGAATATTCCATAGGTAAATATCTTATTTAGTCAAGTTAATCAAAAAGGAATTTCGATGTAAAGAAAGTAGCGGTAAATCTTACAGAATGAAAAAAAAGCCAGAGAAACAACGATAGACGATGTTGTTGCCCCTTCAATTGTTTTGTGAGAATCAAAACAGACAGGTTTTTTGATTTGAAAAATTGAAAGACCATTTAGAAAATAGCTTGTTGAATTAGTTCTAAACTTTTGCAAGCAATATTTATTCAAAATTCTTACCTTGTGAGCTTTAAATAATACTAAAATGGCATTTGACTTAGAAATGATCAAAGCAGTCTATTCAGGACTAGCCGGTAAGATCGACACAGCGCG
Organism: Bacteroidota bacterium; assembly: GCA_031367345.1. Lineage (GTDB taxonomy): Bacteria > Bacteroidota > Bacteroidia > AKYH767-A > 2013-40CM-41-45 > JADKIH01. The sequence continues at coordinate 4,804 of JANLPR010000151.1, forward strand.
TAAAGTCGTTGGACATCCGCTCACATTAACAGAGAAAATTCTTTATTCACACTTAACATCAGGTAGTGCGAATGAGTTGTACAAGCGAGGGCAATCGTATGTCGATTTTAATCCGGATCGCGTAGCAATGCAAGATGCCACAGCACAGATGGCATTGCTACAATTTATGCAAGCCGGTCGTCCATCTGTTGCAGTTCCTTCTACAGTACATTGCGACCACTTGATACAAGCAAAAATTGGAGCAGCGGATGACTTAACAACAGCATTAGATAAAAACAAAGAAGTGTATGATTTTCTTTCGTCCGTTTCAAATAAATATGGAATTGGTTTTTGGAAACCGGGTGCTGGAATTATTCATCAGGTAATTCTTGAGAATTATGCTTTCCCTGGAGGAATGATGATAGGTACCGATTCGCATACAGTAAATGCAGGCGGATTAGGAATGATAGCTATTGGTGTAGGCGGTGCCGATGCTTGTGATGTGATGGCAGGCTTACCTTGGGAATTAAAATTTCCAAAACTGATTGGCGTAAAGCTTACAGGAAAACTGAGTGGATGGACATCAGCAAAAGATATTATTTTAAAAGTAGCAGGTATACTCACTGTTAAAGGTGGTACTGATAAAATTGTTGAATATTTTGGTCCGGGTGCTGAGAGTTTAAGCTGTACAGGTAAAGGAACAATTTGTAATATGGGAGCAGAAATTGGAGCAACAACTTCTATCTTTTGTTATGATAAAAAAATGGGTGATTATTTACGTGGCACCGAAAGAGCAGCAATAGCAGATGCAGCAGATCAAGTTGCAAAACATTTAAGAGGCGACGATGAAGTATATTCTTCGCCGGAAAAATATTTCGATGAAGTTATTGAAATTAATTTGTCAGAATTAGAGCCGCATGTAAATGGACCATTCACTCCAGATCTTGCTTGGCCTATATCTAAATTTGCGGCGGCGGTGAAAGAAAATAACTGGCCACAAGAATTAGAGGTAGGTTTAATTGGATCATGTACTAACTCTTCGTACGAAGATATTTCTCGCGCAGCTTCTTTAGCACAACAAGCAGTAGAAGCGAATATTAAAACCAAAGCAGAATTTACTATTACACCGGGATCAGAGTTAGTTCGGTACACAGTAGAACGCGATGGTTATTTAGGTACGTTTGAAAAAATTGGCGGAGTTGTATTAGCGAATGCCTGCGGACCATGTATTGGACAATGGGCACGACACACGAACGATCCGAATAAAAAGAATTCGATCATTACATCTTTCAATAGAAATTTTGCAAAAAGAAATGATGGCAATCCGAATACCCATGCATTTGTTGCTTCACCGGAGATTGTAACAGCAATGGCAATTGCCGGTGATCTTGGATTCAATCCACTTACCGATTCGCTTACAGCACCTGACGGAACAAAATTTAAATTCAAAGAACCGGAAGGATTAGAAATGCCATTGAATGGATTTGCAGTTGAAGATGCGGGCTATCAAGCGCCGGCTGAGGATGGCAGTAAAGTTAAAGTGGCTGTTTCACCTACCTCCGATCGTTTGCAATTGTTAGAACCATTTGCAGCATGGGAAGGAACTGACTTGAATGGTTTACGTCTCTTAATCAAAGCAAAAGGTAAATGTACGACCGACCATATTTCTATGGCCGGACCATGGTTAAAATTCCGTGGACACCTTGACAACATTTCAAATAATATGTTGATTGGAGCAATCAATGCTTTCAATGACAAATCGGATAACGTAAAAAATTCATTGACCGGAGAATACGATAGTGTTCCAAAAGTTCAACGAGCATATAAAGCAGCTAAGATTGGAACAATTGTAGTGGGAGATGAAAATTACGGAGAAGGTTCATCGAGAGAACATGCGGCGATGGAGCCACGTCATTTAGGTGTTAGAGCTATTTTGGTAAAATCGTTTGCGCGTATCCACGAAACGAATTTGAAAAAACAGGGAATGTTGGCATTGACTTTTACCACAAAATCCGACTACGATAAAATCAGAGAAGATGATCAATTCGATATTATCGGATTGACACATTTTGCTCCGGGAAGTCAGATCTCAGTCGTACTTCACCATTCAGATGGAAGCAAAGAAGAGATAAATGTAAACCATTCGTATAATGAAAATCAGATAGAGTGGTTTAAAGCCGGAGGAGCTTTAAATATTATCAGGGCTCAAGTGAGTGCATAAAAAGGATTTCGTTTTATAACCATGCTCTTAGAATTTGGAAATCAATCGCCGAATTTTAAGAGCATGGTTTTTTTATTATCTTCGCCATACACGGTATTTTACCTATGACGAATTCTAAATCTTCAGTTGCAATAATTGGTGGTGGTTTTTGTGGAATAATGACATTGGTGCATTTGATAAATAAAAGCAAGGCACCCATTAAAATTATTTTATTTAATGCCGGTTATCCGCTTGCAAAAGGAATTGCCTTTGACACGTACACAGAGCAACATGTATTGAATGTTGCATGTTCCAGAATGAGCGCATTTCCGGACGAGCCAGATCATTTTTTAAATTGGTGTAAATCAAAACCGAATCTCAAATTAGATTCTGACAATTTAGGTGAACAATATTTACCAAGGAATTTGTATGGCGAATACTTGAATGACATTTTTACAACATCACTTAAAAATTGTCCTTCGCATGTTGAAGTAGAAATAATTAATGAAGAGGCCGTAAATATTATCAAGGAAGAAAATAGTTACAGCATTTTTTCTGCAATAGGAAAAAAGGTTGTAGCTACAAAAATCGTACTTGCTACAGGTAATCATGCGCCTACTCCCCCATCAATTAAAGAAACGGCTTTTCTTGAAAGTTCATTTTACTTTGGAAATCCATGGAACGAAGCAGCCACAGCGAGTATAAATTCGGATCGGCCAATTCTTATTATAGGAACCGGCTTAACCATGGTTGACGTTGTGATTGGATTAGAAAACAATAACTTTCAAGGCAAGATCTACGCACTTTCACCAAAAGGTTTTCAGATTTTATCACATAAAAAATATCCGACACAAAGAGACATACTTGACGAACTTTCGCCGCCGTACGAATTGAAATCTTTATTTAAGCTTTTTTATAAATACGTTCGGAGTGCGAGAAGAAAAGGAGTTTCCGGCGAAGCAGTTGTTGATGCAGTGCGAAGCAAGACACAAGATATTTGGCAAAATCTATCCTTGGCCGATAAAAAAAGTTTCATGTCACATTTGCGGCATTTGTGGGGCGTAGCTCGTCATCGTTTACCGGAAGAATTACATAAGAAAATTCAGCAAATGATTTCGGATAAAAAACTAGAAATTCTTGCAGGAAGAATTCTGGATATGAGAGTTGACAATGGGATGGCCAAAATAAAATTAAAGCAACGAGCAAGTCACAATCAACTTGAGCTAGAAGTTCAGCGGGTGATCAATTGTACCGGTCCACAAACAGACATTACTAAATACCAGAGCAAACTATTTCAAAATTTAATCAATGATGGAATGGTAAGAGCTGATGAAATGAAATTAGGGATAGATGCAACGGAAAGCGGATGTATAATAAAAAGTGATGGAGAAATTAGTGATTCATTTTTCACTTTAGGATCGTTGTTGAAGGGAAAGTTATGGGAGAGCACAGCAGTACCCGAGTTGCGGCTACAAGCAGAGAAGCTGGCAACAATTATTTTAGGGGAAATGTAAAACCGAAGATCGTAATTCGTGAATCGAAGGTCGTTGTTTGAAGGTCGAAGATCGAAGGCCGTTATTCGAAGGTCGAAGATCGTAATTCGTGAATCGAAGGTCGTTGTTTGAAGGTCGAAGATCGAAGGCCGTTATTCGAAGGTCGAAGATCGTAATTCGTGAATCGAAGGTCGTTGTTTGAAGGCCGAAGATCGAAGGCAGTAATACGAGAATTGAAGGTCGAGAATTGAAGGTCGAGAATTGAAGGTCGAGAATTATAATTCGAAGGTGGAGAGTCGAGGGTCAAGAATCGTAATTTGTAATGCGAATTTTTCTGGGAAAAATCTGCGGTCTTCCGCGGTTTCTGCGGGAGAAAACTTTTGGCTCCCACAGAAGGCCGCAGAAAAAAAATAGAATATTGATTTTTATCAGTTAACTAATTTTGCATCGAATCTCAGATCTCTAGCGTCTAATCACGTTCTTCGATTCTCACGCACTTCAAAGAACGCTCCGACGGATTGCTCCGACGGATTTGTAATCCGTCGCCAGTATTTAAACGCCACGCTCTTCAAAGTACGCTCCCACGGATTGCTCCGACGGATTTGTAATCCGTCGCCAGTATTT
>JANLPR010000171.1:0-54095 GCA_031367345.1 Bacteroidota bacterium
CCTGTTTCAGCTTGCTCTTCTTGTGAGCCTGTCATTTTTATTGTAACACCTTCCGGAGCCTTAAATTCCTTAATCGCTTTTTCTACATCTTGAACTACAAGATTCTCTTTGTAGCCTGTTAAGATATTTGAACCTATCGTAACTACCGGTTTCTGATTTTTTCGTTTAATAACTCCGTAGGTATCGGAATATTTAACATCAGCAAAAGAAGAGAGGGGAACATTTCTAACCATTCCATTCATGCTCATATCTCGATATAATATTTTCAAATTTCTCAACATGTCAATATTATACCGTTGGTCATCTTGGTATTTTATAACAATATTATAATCATCATTCGCATCTCTGAACTTAGAAATTTCTCCACCTAACACTCCTAAATATATTTCATTTCCAATTGTGTAAGTTGAAATCCCTTCGCGGTTTGCTCGTTCTCGATCAATATCGAAAACAATCTGCGGTTTTTTGTCTTGTAGATCACTCTTCAATTCTTCAACACCATCGATTTTTAGCGAATCTAAATTTCGTTTTAAATTTTTACTTGCTAAGACCAGGTTTTCATAATTATCTCCGCTCACTTCTATGTTAATTGGTTTGCCAACCGGAGGTCCACCTTGCTCTTGTGAAACACTGATCTCAGCTCCCGGAATTCCTTTTATTGATTCTCGTATAGTATCTAAATATGCTCTAGACGATACGCCATTTCGTTTTCCAAATTCAACAAACGAAACTGAAACTTTTCCTTTGTTCGGATAATTTCCTTGGTCTTCGTCTTGTGGGTCAGTAACTGAAACAGCCACATTTGATGTTACTGATTTTACAATCGGATTAGGCCAACGAATAGCTTGGTAAACTCGGTTTTCTACAATTCTTGTAATTGAATCGGTATATGATTGATCTGTTCCAACGGGTAAACTTATATAAACATTTGCAAAATTAGGATCAGCAGTAGGGAAGAAGGAAACTCCACCATTCCTTACAGTCAATAATACAATTGACAAAACAAATAAAGCAATAACTGAAAGCATCATTTGCCACGGACGGTGTAAGCACCACACTAATACACGACGATATTTTTCTTGAAAATTTGGCCACGATTTATCTTGGAAATTTTTAATGCGACTATGCAGCCAGAAATGATTTAGTAACCACGATAAGAAAATAAGAACAGAAAAATTCCCTAGTCCGAAATTGATAAGGTACCCGACTACTATCGCAATCCCGAATATCAAGTAGGTTGGCTTCAAGTTTTTAATTTTATCTTCTTCGTCTTTGTGATGAGGCTTCATGAAAGTCACTGCAAACACCGGATTGATTAAATAGGCAACAAGTAAAGATGCAGTGAGTGTAACAATTAATGTAACTGGTAAGAAGAACATGAATTTTCCGATAACTCCTTTCCAGAACAATAATGGAAAGAACGGTGCAAGTGTGGTTAATGTACCAGATAACACCGGAAGGAACACTTCTCCTGCAGCCATTTTTGCGGCTTCTATAATTGGCCGTTTCCCATTTGCGAAAATTCGATGGGTATTTTCGATCACTACTATCGCATCATCAACTACAATTCCGAGTGCAAGTAAAAAGGAAAAGAGAACGATCATGTTAAGTGAAAAGCCTAGTGTCGGCATCACTAAGAATGCTAAACACATAGAAAGTGGCACTGATAAGGCCACAAAGAATGCATTAGTTGCTCCCATGAAAAACATCAGAACAATTAAAACTAAAATGAAGCCGATTACGATCGTATTAATAAGATCGTGAAGTGTCATTCGTGTTTGATCGCTTTGATCTCCTGTAAGAGTCACTTTTAAATCTTTAGGCCATGTGTTCGCTTTGAATTCGTCGATGATAGCTACAATTTTATCCGAAGCCTCTATGAGGTTTTCACCTTTCCTCTTAACTACATTCAACGTTATCACGTTCTTCTTGTCTAGCCGAGCATAGCTTTCTTGTTCTTTAAAACTATCAACTACTTCAGCTATGTTTTTTAAGTAAACCGGACTTCCATTAATACTTTTAATAATTAAGTTGCCTATCTGGTCTGCGTTTTTAAAATCACCTGAAACACTAAGTGATCGTCTAACGCCATTCATATTCACTGAGCCTCCCGGAATGGTAAGGTTTTCACTTTGTATTGCTCGTGAAATATCAGTCATTGAAATTTGTGCCGCCTGCATTTTGATCATATCAACATTGATTTGGATCTCTCGCTCTAATGCTCCTATAATCTCAACTTTTTTAATCTCCTTTAAGCTTTCAAGTTTTTCCTTTGTATTGTCAGCGTATTTTTTGAGCTTTGCTAAATCGTAATCCCCACTGATGTTAATTTGCATTACAGGTAAATCAGCGAAATTGATGTCCATGATCTCAGGATCATTCTTTAGATCTTTAGGAAGATCTTTTTTAGCGCGATCAACAGCATCTTTAACTTTCTGTTTTGCTACATCAATATTCACGTCGGATTGAAATTCTACAATCACATTACAATAATCCTGTAAGGAATTACTTTTTAATTTCTTTACTCCGGCAATACTTTTACATTCCTTTTCTATTGGGCGAACTATCAGGTTCTCCATGTCTTTTGGAGAAGTTCCAGGATAAACTACACTCACATAAATATTAGGCAATGAAATATCAGGGAATGCTTCTTTAGGGAGATTGTTATATGCAGAAATACCGGCAATGGCTAAAATAAAAGTAATGACAAAGGCGGCTACTTTATTTTCTATTACCCAACTGGATGGTTTAAATTCTTTATGTTTTTCTTTCATAGCGATGCACTAATTGTAATGTTAAATGATAAAAATTGGAGTATGTAAATAGATTAAAGTTTTATTTCATCACCTTCTATAACATTTGAATAGCCAATTGTAATTACTTCATCACCATTTTCTAAACCATTAGTTATTTCAGCTAGTCCATTATAAATTGTTCCGATGGTAATTGTTTTCCTTTTAGCAATTGTTTTACTTCCTTCTTGTGTTTTTACATAAACAAAACTTCCATCACCCGATTTCTGTATGGCTGTTACAGGAACAATAAATGCTTTGTTATTTTTATAATCCACTATCTTTAAAATTGCAAGCATATTCGGTTTAAAATTTCCTTGTTTCTCTGAAAGTTTTACTTCAACTTTAAATGTGCGGTTCAATGGGTCGATTCTTCCTCCTGAATAAGAAATAGTAACATCTACCTCCTTATTCTGATCTGGAAAAACTGCTACTGCTTCATCACCTGCTTTTACTTTTGTGATAAACGATTCTGCGACTTCTCCTTTTATTTTCAATTCACTTGCGTTAATAACTCTTATAGCAGGGGAGCCGGGTCCAACAGTTTGCCCAACTTTAATTGCGATATCATCAACTATTCCATTAATCGGTGATTTAATTTTTGATAATTCTATTTGTTGATTTAATGTAGCAACTCTTTTTTCTGTCGCTTCTTTAGCCGTTTTAGCCTGCAGAAACTGAATCTCACTTCCAATTTTTTGATCCCATAAATTTTTCTGACGATTAAATAAAGTAGTGCTTAGTTCTAGTTGCGTCTGTAATTCAGCCTGACTTTGTCGAAGTATTTTATCGTCAATTGTTGCTAATAGTTGACCTTTTGATACATGCTCACCGGTATGAACAATAATGTCTGTAACACTGCCTGCACTTTGTGCACTCAACAGAACATCTTCATCACCATCAACTTTTCCTTGTACTTCAATGTAGTGTTTGAAAATTGTTGGTTCCATTTTTGTAATCCCTACAAGCTTCGATTTGTCAGTGGTAGTATCGTTTTTAGCTAATTTTGCCTCTAATAAAACAATCTTTTCTTTAATTTCAGATTGTTGTTTTTTAAGATCATCCAATGCATCTTTATCTGATTTCGATTTACACGCGAAAAATAAAGTGGTGATCAATAAGAGTGAGAATATTTTTTTCATAATGGATTTTTATTTATAGAGAAAGTATTGAGTTTTTAGTATTTGAAATTTCCAAGAGCTTTATCAACGTCTATTTTTGCAATTAAAGCATCATATAAAGCATTAAAGTAATTTGATTGAGCTTCTTTTAAAGATGTTTCGGAGTTGAGTAATTCAAGATTTGATCCAATTCCTTGATCATATTTAATTTTTGTTGTCCGGTTAACATTTTCTGCCAATTGAAGATTTTTTTCTTGCGAATTCAGCGAGGTTAATGCATTTGCCAGTGTTGACCTACTGGATGCAACTTGTAGTTCTACACCATTAGAAAATGAAGTCAATTGATTTTTTATTTTTCTCAAGCTCAACTGTTCGTGGTTTATTTTTGCTTCTCTTGTGAAACCGTCAAATAAGTTGATACTTAATGTTGCTCCAATCAAACCAATTGGATACCATCTATAACTATTGTCAAAAAAGTTAAACTTGGATCGTTGTGCATTGGCATTCAAACTTCCATAGGCAACAATGCTTGGGAAGTATTGTGCTTTGTATCTTTTAATATTATATTCTTGTAACTGTTCCTGTGTTTTCAATAAAGAATATTCAATTCTTTTTTCCGGATCAGCCTTGTCTAACGATATCGTAATATTTTTAATTGCTTGCTTATCTAGTGAATCGGTTAATACGATTTGGCTTTGAGGTGACAAGCCCATCTGAAACTTTAAAGCATCTTCCAGTGTTTTTACAATTCTATTAAAATTTTCCTTCTCACTGGTAATGTTGTTGAATGCAACTTGTATTCGGTCAACATCAATTTGCTCCACAAATCCATTTTCATACATCGCTTTTACATCGCTACTATATTTTTGAAGTCGAGAAACGTTTGCCTCTAAAACCTGTCTCCGATCGTTCATAAGCAAAACCATATAGTATGCTTTCGTAACGGCTGCGGCAGTTTCAATCTTTGTACGGTCAACATTTTTTCTCGAAAGTTCTTTAATTGTTCTCGCAGCTTGTAGCCCAACTATATAAGAAGGTTCAAAGATGAGTTGTGAAGCAGAAACACCGGCAGTAGCATTGTAGCGTGTCCCGAATTTAATAGCTTGATATGTGCCCGGCTCACCACCAAAAAATTCAGCCGGAATTAAGGATGTTGGGATTTCAACATAATCTTTTATGTCGAAGCTTGCACTTAGCTGAGGAAGTCCCATCCCTATAATTTCTTTTGCTTGTGTCTTTGCAATGTCAGCATCCAGTTGAGCATTTAAGACGTCCATCTGATGTTCAAATGCATAATCAACTGCTTGTTTAATGCTGAACGAAAGTGTTTGGTCGGTGCCTTGGGAGTAGGAGGCGAAGTAAAAAAAGAGTAGAAGCCCTGTAAGATATTTTTTCATAATGAAGTTGACGCTTTACTTTAAATAATATTTTAATTAAATGAGAATTTTATTTTGATTTATACATATCAATCATACTCAAACCTTTCAATGTAACAATTCCATGTAAAAAGTGTTCAAAAATTTCCGTCTGAACTTCTACTGGGTTAAAAATCGAAGTAGGAAATTGAGTCGGATTAAATCCAAAATTCACTTCAGCCATCCGAAGCCGCGACAGAATTTTTACATTTATTTTACTACGATAAAGTGAAAGTTTAATTCCCTTTTTAAGATTCTCTTCAACAAATCCAATCAATGTCTTATCTTGAAAACTTCTAAATTCCTCCCAAGCACCAATGTGATACTTTTGTAAATCATGAAAAATAATTGGATTAAATCGTCTGAGAAATTGTTGAAGATGCGTCATAATTTTAAGCATTTCTTCTATTGGATTTTCAGAAGTTGTCCGAATCACTTTTAAAACTTCTATTTCATTTTCAAGCTCAGACTTCACCATCAATTTCACCAATAAGTTTTTGTCTTTATAAAAGGTGTAGATTGTTTTTTTAGAAATATTCAAGTGCTTAGCAATTTCGTCCATGGTAATTGATTTAATACCATGCTTGAAGAATAGATCTCTTGATCCATGCAATATTTTAATTTCTTGTCCGGCAACTTTCATTTCGTTCGCAAAACTATGGAAACTTTAAGCAACTCCAAAGTTTCTGACTTCTTTTTCTAAATTATTTTAATACTATTAGGCTCTGGTTACTCTTTGGTCAGATTTTCGTCTTAATTGTTTGAAATTTTGTTTTAAATAAATATTTATTGACGCGGAGATATCTTTAATTCTAAGAAATGCATTAAAAAAAAGTCTAAATTCGCGCTTTAATAATAAATTTAGGAATGGAAATCGACGCATTAAATTCAATTTCACCGATTGATGGACGCTACCGCAATCAAACTGCTGCTTTAGCCGCTTTTTTCTCGGAGGCATCGTTGATGAAGTACCGATTATTTGTTGAAGTGGAATATTTTATTGCACTTTGCGAATTACCTCTACCACAATTGAAAAATGTAGACCCGGCTAATTTCGAAAAATTGCGTGCGTTGTATTCTAATTTTTCAGCGACTGATGCTCAAAATATTAAAGAGAAAGAAAAGATTACGAATCACGATGTCAAAGCACTTGAATATTTTTTAAAAGAAAAATTATCGGAATTTGGTTTCTCGGAAGTAAAAGAGTTTGTTCATTTTGGATTGACTTCTCAAGATATTAATAATACTGCTTTTCCTCTTGCAATCAAAGATGCAGTTTCTAAATTATATATTCCTAAGATAAGAGATGTGGTTCAAAAGTTGTCGTTGTTCAGCGAAGAATGGAAAGATATTCCCATGCTTGCTAGAACTCACGGGCAACCGGCTTCTCCAACACGATTAGGAAAAGAGATTACAGTTTTTATTGAGAGAATTGCAAATCAACTTTCTCAGCTTTCAGTCATTCCATTTACTGCAAAATTTGGCGGAGCTACCGGCAATTTCAACGCACACCATATTGCATATCCTTCCATCAATTGGATTAACTTTGCGAATAAATTTTGTCTCGAAAAATTATCGTTACAGCGTCAACAATTCACTACGCAAATTGAACATTACGATCAATTATGTGCTTTGTTTGATGTAATGAAACGGATCAATACAATTCTTATTGACTTTGATCGTGACATGTGGACTTATATTTCAATGGATTATTTTAAACAATCAATAAATGTAGGCGAGGTAGGTTCATCAGCAATGCCACATAAAGTTAACCCCATTGATTTTGAAAATTCTGAAGGTAATCTAGGGATCGCAAACGCACTCTTTGAACATCTTTCAGCAAAACTGCCCATTTCAAGATTACAGCGCGACCTAACAGACTCTACTGTTTTGCGAAACGTTGGTGTTCCTTTTGCTCATACTTATATTGCACTTACATCTCTCTTAAAAGGATGTAATAAACTTATTTTGAATCAAGCTGCTTTAAATAAAGACTTGGAAGAAAATTGGAACGTAGTGGCTGAAGCAATTCAAACAATTTTAAGAAGAGAGAATTATCCGAATCCATACGAGGAACTGAAAAAATTAACACGTACTAATGATCAAATGGATCAACAAAAATTTCATTCGTTCATTGATGGTTTATCTGTTTCAGCGGATGTAAAAAATGAATTAAAAAAAATTACACCATTTAATTATTTAGGTATATAGCCAATGAAAGTTTGTGGTTTTACTTTTATTAGAAATGCTATTCGATTTGATTATCCGATTGTAGAAGCTATTACATCTATTCTTCCGCTATGCGATGAGTTCATAGTATTAGTAGGCAATTCAGATGACAATACACGTAATTTGATTGAACGGATAGGCTCCGATAAAATAAAATTGATTGATAGTATTTGGGATGAGAGTTTGAGAGAGGGAGGAAGGGTGCTTGCCGATGAAACCAATAAAGCAATGAAGTATTTTTCTCCCGATACTAATTGGGCTTTTTATATTCAAGGCGATGAAGTAGTACATGAAAAATATCATCAGTCAATCCATGATTCAATGGTACGATGGAAAGACGATGTTAAAGTAGAGGGTTTGTTGTTTGATTACACTCATTTTTACGGCAGCTATGATTTCATTGGTGATTCAACTAACTGGTACAGAAAGGAAGTTCGCATTATTAAAAATGATACAAACATCTATTCATTCAGAGATGCACAAGGATTTCAAAAAAATGGTCGTCCACTTAAAGTGAAAGAGGTGAATGCTTCTGTTTACCATTACGGATGGGTAAAGCCTCCGGTAAAACAAATGGAAAAGCAAAAGTATTTTCATTCACTTTGGCATAACGATGAATGGTTAAAAAAAAATATAGTAGGAACAAAGGAGTTTGATTACTCACAAATAGATTCACTAGCGCACTTCAAAGGGGCACATCCTGAAGTAATGCAAAAACGTATAAGTTCAGGTAATTGGACTTTTGATTTCGATCCTACTGTAAAGAAATTGTCTTTTAAGTCGAGGTTTAAACTAACGATCGAACAATTTACGGGATGGCGAATAGGAGAATACAAAAATTACAAATTGCTATAGCATTACCAACCGCTTGCAAGCACATCGGCAAGATGCATAACTTTCATTTGCTTGCCTTGCTTTTTCATATAGCCATCCAAATGCATCAAACACGATCCGTCTGTTGAAATAATAATGTCCGCTTTTGTATCAATTGCATTATTGATTTTTTGCTCTGCCATACCAACAGCTATTGATTCATATTTAATAGAAAATGTTCCTCCAAATCCACAGCATGTTTCTGTGTCATTCATTTCTCGAAGTTCTAATCCTTTTACATTCGATAAAAGAGTTCTCGGCTCTTGTTTAATGCCTACTTCTCGAAGTGCTGCACAGCTATCGTGATATGTAGCAATGCCATCAAATCGTGCTCCGAGGTCAGTAACTTTTAAAATATTTACTAGGAAATCACTTAACTCAAAAATATTTTTTTGAATAGTTTTAGATTCATTATGCAGTACAGAATTATGAAACATTTCCGGGTAATAATTTTTCACCATTCCCACGCAAGAAGCAGATGGTGAAACAATGTAACGGTCGTTTGGAAAGTCTTTGATAAATTTTTCACCAACATCTTTGCACTGATCCCAATATCCTCCATTAAAAGCAGGCTGTCCACAACATGTCTGATTCGGATTGTAGTTAACCGTACAGCCAACTTTTTCAAGAATCTTGATCATGTTAAACGCTGTTTGCGGATAAATTTGATCAATAAAACAAGGAATAAATATATCGACTATCATAGTTGTGTCTTTTTAGGAAGTCTTCAATTCTAAAGATTGAATTTTCTGAACGCGAAGTAACAAAAAGAGACCGATAAAGAAAAAGATAGCAAGAACAATTATACTGCTTCTCATACTTCCGGTTTGCTCATTGACAACACCAAATGCAAAAGTGCCAATTACGGTCCCAATTTTATCGCATACATCGTAGAAACTAAAATAGGAGGCATGGTCTATTGTTTCAGGGAGCATTTTTGAATAAGTTGATCGTGCAAGCGACTGAATACCACCCATTACCAAGCCAACTAATGCTGCTAATCCCATGAACATAGTTTGTTCATCAACACCATATTTTTTATCACAGAAGAATGCTAAAACGCAAACAAATATCCAAATAACAATTGCGATAGAAAGTGCTTTTAGGTTGCCGTATTTTTTAGAAAGACTGCTGAAAAGATATGCTCCGGCTATAGCTACAAATTGGATGATCAATATTATTATGATCAAAATAGAAGAATCAAGTTTAAGTTCCGCTGATCCAAATAATGCTGCTGCATACATTACCGTTTGCACTCCCATATTGAAAAAGAAAAAGGATATGAGGTACGATTGTAGTTTACTTGATTCCCTTAACTCGTGCCAAACTTTTTTCAATTCAAGATAACCGTTAAAAATATAACGACCCTTTCTCGAACGTTCTGTTGGTTCGTCTTTTAAATATGAAAAAGTGTATTGAGCAAATCCGAACCACCATATACCCACAAGCACAAATGCTATTCGTGTAGCTCTATCTGCTGAAATTCCACCATACCACTGCGGAAAAAGAATCATAGTAAGAGAAAAAATAAGTAGAATAGAACTTCCAAGATAACCTAAGGCAAATCCTTTGGCACTAACTCTGTCTTGATCTTCAACTTCAGCAATCTCAGGCAGAAAAGCATTATAAAAAACAATACTTCCTGCAAAACCGATTGCTGCTAGTATTGAACCTAGAATTCCAACCCATAAAGTATTTAGCGATTCAAAAAAGTAAAGCGACGAACAAGAAATAGCTCCCAATGTACTGAAGAAATACATGAATCGTTTTTTGCGACCACTGTAATCTGCGATAGATGAAAGTAAAGGATTGAGCAATGCAATAAATAAAAATGCCAATGAAATACAATACAATTGTAATGATTCACTATTCCAATCAATCCCAAGAAAACGAACATTGTTGGATGTTCCAATAGTAGTTTTAGCATGAAAATAAATCGGAAAAAGGGCAGATGCTATTACAAGAGAGTAAGTCGAGTTTGCCCAATCGTACATAGCCCAGGCATTGATCGTCTTTTTGTCTCCTTTAATCATTCGATTTAAAATCTGTAGTTTTTAACTGTGTCAATATACAATTTTACTTTTTCCTTTTCAGTATCCGGGTAAAGTCCATGTCCCAAATTTGCAATATGCCTAAATGGACCAAAAGCTGCGAGCATTTTTTTTGTTTCAAGTACAATGGTTTCTTCGTCAGAATACAATAAACAGGGGTCCATATTCCCTTGAAGTGTTTTGTTTGATCCAATTATCTCTCTCGACTCTTTAATATCCATGTTCCAATCTAAACCAATCACAGAACATGTTGTTGTAGAAAACTCTTTCCTCGCAAAATAAGCTCCCTTTGCAAAAATTATCACCGGAACTTCAGTAATTGCTTCGGTAATCATTTTTAAATAGCGAAAAGAAAATTCTGAATATTGTGCTGGTGAAAGCACGCCAGCCCAACTATCAAAGACTTGTACAATATCAGCACCGGCAGCAATCTGTCCTTTTAAGTAATTGATCGTACTCTTTGTGATTTTGTCTAACAAGCGATGAGCAAGCACAGGCTCGGTGTATAAAAACTTCTTTGCTTTACTGAATGTTTTACTGCCTTTTCCTTCGATCATATACGATAAAATAGTCCAAGGCGCACCTGCAAATCCGATAACTGGTACTTTGCCATTCAACTCTTTTTTAGTAATGCTTATGGCGTCTGTAGTATATCGAATATCTGTTGCCTCAGCAATCTTAAGTCGGTCAATGTCGGCAGATGATTGTATTGTTTTGTCAAACCATGGTCCAACACTTTCGACCATCTGATAAGGTAATCCCATTGCTTCGGGAATTACCAGTATATCTGAAAAAATGATTGCAGCATCTACTCCAAGAATATCAACCGGTTGAATAGTGACTTCAGCAGCCAAATCAGGGGTTTCTACAAGCTGTTTAAAGCCCCCACATGATTCTCGTACAGCTCTGTATTCAGGCAATATACGTCCTGCTTGACGCATTAACCAAATGGGAGTTCGTTCTGTTTTTTCACCGCGCGCAGCACGTAATAAAAGGTCGTTTGTTAATTTCATTGAGCGCAAAAATAAAGATTTAAATGAAATTTATTGCTGGTATTTGTCATAATAAATTGTTGTGAATATTTTTCAATTGTGAAACAACTAAAGTATGGTTTGGTTCAAATAAACATTTCAAAAGTAGTTGACAATTCCAAAATGAATCTTTCCATTTCTAAAATAGATTGGATTATCAAATTGTTTTCCTAAAGCATAACTGATCGACATAATTCCAATTTTTGTTTCAAAATTGATCCCCGTTCCAAACCCAAGTGGACTATCATGTAAATCGATGTTTCGACTCTTATTTGTATAGTATGCTGCATTTATGAATGTAAATAAAAAGGAGTTTTGTTCAAGTATATACCGATACTCTATTTTTCCGGTAAAAAATTTATTTGCATAAATAGATTCTTCATCGAATCCTCTAAGTGATTTCAATCCCCCAATTCGAAAAAGTTCATTCGAAAATAAATTATCATTGTATATTATTCCCGACCTGTTCCCGATATTCAACACGTTATTTCCACCTAGCGAAAGGTAATAATCATCAATGATTGTTGCCTCGTACGTAACGCTATTAAGATTTAGATTTTCATACACTAGCGGATTCAATTCAGCATTTTTTTTAATGGTTCTATTTCCTGTGCTTCCTGTGAGCTCTACAGAAAAACCTTTTCTAGGATTTAATCTGTAATCGAGTTTCTCATAGTGAAACGTAACACCATAACTTAACAAAGAAATGTCTGCATAAGGAGGTAGCGTGGTAGCGTTTTTCAAAGCGATTGTACTTTGCAAGTCGCTCGATTTGTCATTTACAAAAGCTTTCAAATAGTTATTTCCGGAAATAGAATATTGGATACCCAAGTTTTTAGTTACATCAATATATGTTGAGTCTTTTCTGTAAATTGAAATATTCCCATCAATTCCAAAAGGTGTGTTAAATAAAAAAGGATAAAGCACATGCACTTTAAAATCTTGCGATTTATTTGGCAACTGTTTCCAGTTCATTTCTATCACTTCTCCTCGCTCTAATGAGTTCTGAAGTTTTAGATGAACTTCGCCTGTTAAATTGAGCTTACCTGTGTTGTCATCCGGTAGAAACCCAATCACTCCATCAAACTGACTAGCCTTTTTATTGTCTAGGTAGAGGTAAAGTTTGGTTTGTGTTTGTGTAAAAAGTAATTGGTTGCCTTTTATTTCTTTTATAAATGCAAGCTCTTTAAGACGTGTTGAAATTCTTCTAAGCTTACTCTCATTATACAAATCGCCAGGCTTAATGTCTATGTAGTTGTAAATAAAAACCGGTGCAATTGTAGCATTGCCTTTAATAATTATGCTATCAATTCTAGTTAATTTTTTTTTGTCTAATTCTAATTCCGCTGAAAAACTATTTTGATTAATAACTATTTTGGAAAACTTTACTGTCGCAAATGGGTAGCCGTTGTTTTCGAGATTTCTCAAAATGGTGCTCATCCAATTTGTCGTCTTTTCAAGATTTAACACCTGAGGTTTTTTTCGTTTATCTTTTAGTCCTGTACCTGCTAAAAATGTTTCATCAACATTGCCTTTTTTAAGTTCGGCCCATTGATATTGACTTCCTAAAAATAGATAAACATTATATGAAAATTTATTTTGAGTAACGCTATCAATCGAAGCCGATAAAAATCCATAGCTGAATAATTTGCTCTTAAAAGTTGAAAGGTCCTTTTGAAGAAGAAGCGTGTCGTTATATGTTTTTGTGGAATTAAAATTAGAGGCGAATTCGTGAAAAAGCTTTGTGTTAATTGTATCTGTGATAATTATTGTTGTCGGCAATCCTTTTTGAGCATAACTTGAAAAGGAGAAAAGCAGTACCAGCCAAAGTGAAATGTATGGCGAACAAATAAAATAAGAAATAGAACTAATTTTAGTTTTCAAGAAAATCAATTTTGTGTGAGAACGATTTTTCTACAAGCAAATTGTCTATATTTTCTTGTGTATTCCAGTTGATTGGTGTTTTATTTTGAAGATTTAATATTTCATTGGTCTGAGAAAAATGTTTACAGCCTAAAAAACCTTTATATGCAGAAAAAGGAGAAGGATGGGCTGACAGAAGGATGTGATGCTTATTAGAATCGATCAGTTTTTCTTTATCCTGAGCATACTTTCCCCAAAGTAAAAAAACGAGTCCTGCTTTTCTCAACGACAATTGCTTTATTATTTCATCCGTAAAATGCTCCCAGCCTTTTTGCCGATGAGATCCAGGTTGATGTGCTCTCACAGATAAAATAGAATTTAATAAAAGGACACCTTGCTTTGCCCATTTTTCGAGACTGCCCGAATCCGGCATTGGAATTTCTAGATCAGCCTTCAATTCTTTAAAAATATTCTT
The DNA here is from genome assembly GCA_031367345.1 of Bacteroidota bacterium. Classification (GTDB taxonomy): domain Bacteria; phylum Bacteroidota; class Bacteroidia; order AKYH767-A; family 2013-40CM-41-45; genus JADKIH01. The sequence goes on from JANLPR010000171.1 coordinate 13,851, forward strand.
TAAAGATGGAGGTAGTTTTTGTCCTGCAGAAACAGAAAAAGAAAGCCCCTCTGCTTGGCCAATGTTATGATATGGATCTTGTCCAAGAATAATTACTTTAACTTTTTCAAAAGGCGTCATATTGAAAGCTGAAAATAATTTCTGTGCAGAAGGTAAAACGACTTCTCCATTTTTAACTTCATCATCCAAGAACTTGCTCAATGCAAGATAATATGGCTTATTAAATTCTTCTGCCATTATTTTTTGCCAACTCTCGTTGATTTTTAAGTCTAAGATGCTCATCGTGGGTAAAATTAGGAAGAACAATTGTAAGAATCGGCTAAAAAGTGCAAAAATCAATACGGATTCGATGCCTGAGAATGTTGAAAACTTATTTTATCTCTTTCCAGGATAATGGTACTTTTGCTGACCTTTAAAAAATGTAAAACAAGCTGGCGCATATTGCGTTAGAACTAGAAAGCAATAAAAAGAAATGAAAAAATTAGCACGTATTTCCCTGGTTTTAGCAGCAGTAACCCTGTTGTTTGCGTCTTGCAAGTCCCACGAAAGATGTCCTGCTTATGGACAAATTGGGAAACCGCGCCATCATTCTGAGATCCGCGGATAATCCTGCAGATCCGACGAAATTTTAAGCGACTCGAATAACGGGTCGCTTTTTTTGTTACCTCTTTTTTATCGTTCACTTTTGTTCTCATCCAAATACCTTTAGTTCAGCGTTCGATTTTCTAAAAGCTGTTGATGATAATTTTGAAGAGCAGAGCTTCCACAAGAAATTGGTGGGTAATTTTATTCGAACTGTGAAATATTTCTTTTGCATTCGTTCCTGTTTTTTTTAGATTTGCCTCCTACCCAAAAACCGTAAGGAAGAAGCAATCTCTGTTTTTTTTGTTTGATGTTTATGTAAATAGGTTTGTAGCCCTGTTCCAATTATGTTATTTAACTCGATTGACTTTCTTATTTTTTTTAGTGTCGTAATACCACTCTATTTCATTTTGCCTTATCGATTTCGTGTACTAATGTTGCTTTTGGCAAGCTGCTATTTTTATATGTTTTTTGTTCCGATCTATATTGTCATTCTTTTTTCTACAATTGTAATAGATTATTTTGCAGGTATTTTGATCGAGAAATCTGAAGGTAAAAAGCGAAAAGCTTTTCTCCTTTTGAGTCTTATTGCGAACATAGGAATACTCAGCTATTTCAAATACTTTAATTTCCTGAATGAAAATCTGACGTCATTACTTCACTCATTACATGTAAATAATACGATTCCAAATCTTTCGATTCTACTTCCGATTGGACTTTCATTTCACACCTTTCAAGCAATGAGTTATACAATTGAAGTTTACCGAGGGAAACAACAAAGTGAACGGAATTTTATTACCTACGCTTTATATGTTATGTTTTTTCCTCAATTGGTTGCCGGACCTATTGAACGGCCTCAAAATTTGCTTCATCAATTCAAAGAAAAACATACATTCGATTATTGCCGAGTAACATCAGGATTAAAATTGATGGCTTGGGGCCTGTTTAAAAAAGTCGTGATTGCTGATAGATTGTCATCTATGGTTGGTTTTGTTTATGATAATCCAACTATTTTCAATGGACTTCCAATTGTTTTAAGTACAATTTTCTTTTCCATTCAAATCTATTGCGATTTCTCAGGATACAGTGATATTGCAATTGGTTCTGCTCGAATTATGGGAATCGATCTAATGAAAAATTTTGATCGCCCCTATGCTTCACGTTCTATACCTGAATTCTGGCGACGCTGGCATATTTCTTTGTCAACCTGGTTCAAAGACTATTTGTACATTCCTCTAGGTGGAAATAAGAGAAAGAGGGGAAGAGTTTTCCTCAACTTGATGATTGTTTTTTTAATAAGCGGTTTGTGGCATGGTGCAAGTTGGAATTTTATTATTTGGGGAGCAATACATGGCTCACTCATAATTTTGTATATGATCTTTTCCGGTTTATTTAAATCGAAAAACGAGAAAGTGATTAATTGGGTTCAACGGTTTTTTAAGAACGCAATTTCAATAGTAATTGTATTTTGTTTAACAAGTATTGCTTGGATCTTTTTCCGAGCAAGGACTTTTGATGATGCCAAATATTTACTCAATCATCTTCCAAGAGACTTTTCAGGGCAATTGATTAGGATGAAGACTTTCACACTGGACGAATGGATTTCTCATGTTTATCTGGGCACAAGCAGAGTGAATTTTATAATAGCAGTTTCAGGAATTATTGTTCTACTTCTAATTGAATACTTTCAAGCGAAGTTTAATTTGGTTCGTCGTATATCCTCTTCAATTCCGGTTGTCCGATTCAGCGCCTATGCAATATTATTATTGGTGATTCTCTATTTTGGAGTATTTGACAAAAATATCCAGTTTATATATTTCCAATTTTAATTTAAGATAGCGATGCGTAAATTTTTCATAAATATATTTATTGTAATAGGAATCACCTTGATTGGTTTTTCGCCTATACTTTATTTTAATTTATGTGAAGACCCTTATTCAATTTTCAGAACAGATTTTAGTAAAGTAAGGATAGAGCCGAATAATCATTTTATAAAAATGCGGTATATCTTAAATGATAAGACGAAATTTGACTCTTTTATTTTTGGAAGTTCTAGAGCGAATAATGTAAAGCCTCAGCAATTCAAGAATGGAAATTATTTTAATATGTACTATTCACTTGGAATACCGGAAGAGCATCTGGAAGATATTCGAATGATGATCAAACATAAAATACAAATAAAAAACATTCTGATTCTACTTGATTTCACATCTTATTCGACGAGTACTAAAGGTCGAGAAAATGATTTGCTTAGGCGACATTACTCGGACGAAAAAATGGTTTTATTGAAAAAGTATATTAAATATGCATTCGTTATTCCTGATTGGGATTTTGTTGATCAATATTTCCAGCAAAATGTAGACTCTTTTTATAAGAACACTTATAAAAGTGGTACTGCGGAAAATGAAATCAAAGAAAATTATATTGAAAAGAACAAAGTTGAACATATTAATTCGTCGATTTTCAATGAGCCAATTGTCAGCTGGGAGAGCCATGTGCTAGAAACAGTTGCTACATTAGATACAATAAAGAAACTCTGTGAAGCAAATCATATTTCGTTGACTTTAGCGATGAATCCAATTCATAAGACGACTTATTTGGCAAATAGTCCAGGGGATTATTTTGCATTTTTAAAGAGACTATCAGAGATAAGTTCATTTTATGATTTCAGTGGATTGAACAGAATAACAACAAATAATTATTTTTATTATGAGACATCTCATTTTCGGCCAATGATTGGGAATGCTATGGCTAATTTTATTCAATACGGAAAACACATAGATACGATTCCGGAATTTGGTATATATATAACTAAAAACAATATAGACGAAAGAATTAATTTTCTTCAAAGCCAACTTCCACAAAAGTAATTAGCGTTAATTCAACTTTCAAAAAGTGTTTTTTGTACATTTGAAAATGGAAACAATTAGAACAAAATATTTAGGAGAGTTAAGAGCTCAGTCAGAACATGTGAAGTCAGGTGTCATGATTATGTCTGATGCTCCAATCGATAATCATGGAAAGGGAGAATCTTTTTCTCCAACAGATCTCTTGGCTACATCGCTCGGAACATGCATGATGACAGTAATGGGCATTGGTGCTCAAACTCACAGTATCCTATACGAAAAAGTAAGTTGCAAAGTCACTAAAATTATGGCAGCTAATCCACGACGAGTAAGCGAAGTAATTGTAGAATTCAATATGGGTGAGCACCTTTATTCTCAAAAAGAAAAGATGATTTTAGTAAATACCGCCAAGACATGTCCTGTAAGTCTTAGTTTGCATCCTGATTTAAAACAAATAGTTTCGTTTCAATTTATTGATGAGTTGATTTGAACATTCAATTTCATTATTCAATTTTAACTGGTAAAGTTGTGAACGGTATGAAAAAGTGACAAAACAAGTTTTTTTTGAATACATAAATTTATTAAATTTCTGAAAATATAATTTATAGAATTGAGGAATAGTTTAATCGCTATTTTTAAAAAATAGTCTAAAAGACATCAATTCCATTGCCGTTGACTTCAGGCAACGGCAATGGTGTCAGATTTCTATCCGATGAGAAAAACCTTTGTTTTATTAGTCTGTTTATTTTCTTCCTGTAAAAAAGAAGTTCTGCCATCGAATAATTTGATGTTAATGACTTGTAAATTTGACGGTGAAAATTTTCGATCCCAAAATTTATCCGGCAGCTATTATAATGGTGGTTTATATTCTCCAGTTGTTTCTCTGTACGCTAATTCTCTCGGGCAAAATATTAATTTCAGATTTGTAGGTAATGTGCTTACACTTGGCAGCCATGCACTTTCTAAATTGTCACCAACCGATTTAGCAGGCATCGAAGGATCTTGTTCAGATATCCGATATTTAGTTGACCCCGATTTTTTTGTTCCAAATCGTTCCATTTCTGGTCAAATTACAATTGCTAAAATAGATACCGGAACGGTTGGTTTTAACCATGGCGTCTTTATAAACTTAGAAGCCTATTTTTATTTTGATTCTGATACTATTCGTGGAAAATGGAAACATATGGAAGAAGGCAGAATCTCTTATCATGTAAACTGATAGGAATTACGTAAACTTTTTAATAAAGTTAATTAGCGAATTGGCAATATAGGAATGATAAAAAAAATGCTATTTTTGTAGCAGATTATGCGTCGGCTCTTATTACCATTTTTCTTGATCAGTGTTTTGTTTGCATCGGCGCAGCAGGTGGATAATATTGCATATAAGGAAGATATTCCGGTACTCTATAGAAATGAAGCGTCCGGAGGTTTAACAATTCACTCCAATGGATTTGGACTTGACTTTAAACGCGGGTGGCATAAAACGGGTTATAAAAAACAGATGCTCGATATTGAATTTGTATCAATGCGACATCCAAAGCAGTATAAATTAGCCAATCCTTTTTTCGATAATTCAAAACCATTTTTCTATGGCAAACTAAACTTTGCTTATATGCTTAGAGGCGGTTACGGTGAACAAAAAATTTTATTTAGCAAAGGAGAAAGAAGTGGAGTAGAAGTTAGGTATAGTTATTATATAGGTGCATCCTTAGGAATTACAAAGCCTGTTTATTTAGAAGTCATAGTTCCGTACGATTCTATTCCTTACACAGTCATTCTTAAATACGACCCTACGAACCCATTGATGCAATCAGGCACATATATTTTTGGGCCGGGTCCATATTTTGATGGCTTTGATCAATTAAAAATTTATCCCGGTGCATATGCCAAATTCGCTGTCTCTTTTGAATATGCCGGATGGCATGATAAAATAACAGCATTAGAAGTTGGAATCGTTGCTGATGCGCAGCCTACTGCCATTCCAATTATGGCTGAAAATCCGTCACAAGGTATTTTTAATAACCATGTGCTAATTAACTTTTACATTTCTTTGCTTTGGGGCAAAAAATGGTAGTGGAAATCAACATGACAAAAGAAAATTCTCTTATTGAAAATAAAGTTCCTAAGCCTTCATGGTTAAGGGTAAAACTTCCCATTGGCGAAGAGTATGCCAAAGTTCGGAATATAGTGAGTGAACACAATCTACACACCATTTGCCAAAGTGGAAATTGTCCGAACATGGGCGAATGTTGGGGAGCAGGTACTGCTACTTTTATGATTCTTGGAAATGTATGTACCAGAAGTTGTGGTTTCTGCAGTGTCGCTACAGGTAAACCGGAAGTGGCCGATCCGTTTGAACCGTTAAGAGTTGCAAAATCTGTAAAGTTAATGGGTGTAAAACATTGTGTTGTAACCTCTGTCGATCGCGATGATTTAAAAGATGGTGGATCAAATATTTGGGTGGAAACTATTCGTAAGATCAGAGAATTTTCGCCAGGGACAACGATGGAAACATTGATTCCGGATTTTCAAGGCAAATGGGAGAATTTAGATAGAGTCATTGCCGAAAAGCCGGAAGTGATTTCACATAATTTGGAAACAGTACGTCGATTAACAAAGCAAGTCAGAATTCAAGCAAAGTACGATCGCAGTTTAGAAGTGCTTAAAAGAATATCAGATGGCGGAGTAGTTTCTAAATCAGGAATCATGTTAGGCTTGGGAGAAACCAAAGAAGAAGTAATAGAGTCGATGAATGATTTGAGAAAGTCGGAGGTAAAAATTCTCACCTTAGGACAATACCTTCAGCCAACAAAAGAACATTTGCCGGTGGTCGAATTTATTCATCCGGATCTTTTTGCAGAGTTTAAAGAAATTGGACTCGGTTTAGGATTTCGATACATAGAAAGTGGGCCACTTGTACGTTCAAGTTACCACGCAGAAAAACATTTATTCTAAAAATCGGTTTAGTTTTAGTGTATTACGAGAACTAATAAATTCAATGAAGAAAATAAGGATTGCCATAAATGGTTTTGGTAGAATTGGAAGAATTTCTGCTAGAGTATTGTTAGAGAATACTAATCTTGAATTAGTCGCTATTAACGATTTAGCAGATACACATACCCTGGCTCATCTTTTTAAATACGATAGTATACATGGTCGATACAAAGGAACCGTACAGCAGGATAAAAATAAAATTATTTTTAATGGACATCCGGTAACTGTTTATTCAGAAAAGAATCCTGCTGATTTACCTTGGAGGAAAGAAGACATAGACGTTGTTCTGGAATGTACAGGACGATTTACTGATAAGATAGGAGCGACTCAACATTTAATGGCCGGAGCCAAAAGAGTAATTCTTTCGGCGCCTACCAAGGGCAAAGGCGATATGAAGAGTGTCGTAATCGGAGTAAATGATTCTATACTGACTACCGAAGATCACATTATTTCGAATGCCAGCTGTACCACAAATAATGCAGCGCCAATGCTAAAGGTATTAGATGATTTAGGGGAAATTGAAACAGCTTTTGTTACAACAGTTCATTCGTATACCGGCGATCAGCAGCTTCACGATGCACCGCACAAAGATTTACGGAGAGCTAGAGCAGCAGCCGTTTCAATTATACCGACAACAACCGGAGCAGCAAAGGCGCTAGGTGACATAATGCCACATCTCGATGGTTTGCTTGGCGGAGCGGGAATAAGAGTACCGGCACCAGATGGTTCGCTGACAGATATAACATGTAATTTGAAGAAACATGTAACAGTTGAAGAAGTGAATCGTGCTTTCAGGCAAATGGCAGAAGGGACAATGAAAGGGATTTTGGAATATACCTCAGATCCAATAGTTTCCATAGATATTATCGATAATCCACATAGTTGTATTTTTGATTCGCTACTAACAACAGTTTTGGGAAAGATGGTAAAAGTGGTTGGCTGGTATGACAATGAGTATGGATATAGTAACCGTTTAATCGAATTAGCCGAAAAAGTAGGGGGCTTAATTGAGGGGAATAAGGCTTAATTTCAATTATTTTTTGAGGTTTAACTCAATGAACCTAAAGTACTGATCTGTAATTTTTTATTTTTTATTTTTTTATTTAAAAATTATATTACCTTTAATTTGTAGGTGTAGAATTTAGCTATGAATCGGTTTTAAACAGATTTTAAGTAGGTAAAAGAAAGTAGATAAGATTTAATATAAAATTAAGGTTTACTTAAGCAATATATATGCTCAATAATCGTTTCTTTAAACAATAAAGGGAGTAGATCTGTTGTAATAATGGACGAGAGTGGCAGTTACATAGTAGCATTTGGTACAGTAATTGAGATATGCGACAGAGTTCAACAAGTAAATTGAATAAAAATAGTACGAAGATGAATAATTCAAAGACAAAAACTAAATCGGTAAAACAGCCCGTAGCGGATGTTGTAACGCGCATAAAAGTCCAATTAGATCACAGAACAACGATGGTTGTTCACAGTATGGAGGCATTTAAGATGTGGAAGAAAAGATATCCATTGGCAAAAGTAATAGCCTGAGTGCTGGTAATTAAAAACTTACGTTATAAAAAGAGAAGGTCTCAAGTCGAGATCTTTTTTTTTGATTTTTTTTTCAAGAAATTTTGCATATTAAAATCGCTTTTCTACATTTGCAATCCCAAATTTTAAGGGGAACAAGTAAGCGTTCATTGAATGTAAAATTGCCGATGTAGCTCAGTTGGCCAGAGCTACTGATTTGTAATCAGTGGGTCGGGGGTTCGAATCCCTCCATCGGCTCCAGTTCTTAATTAGTTCTGGTTTTAGGACCATTGAGAAGGGGAGATACCAGAGTGGCCAAATGGGACGGACTGTAAATCCGTTGCGAAAGCTTCGAAGGTTCGAATCCTTCTCTCCCCACTCTGAAATCGTTCGAATCTGATTTGAAACGATCAGACGAGAACAACAAGCGGAAGTAGCTCATTTGGTAGAGCATCAGCCTTCCAAGCTGAGGGTGGCCGGTTCGAGCCCGGTCTTCCGCTCCAAATCTCAGCGAGCATTGACTAGTTAGCCAATGTAGCTCAGTTGGTAGAGCACATCCATGGTAAGGATGAGGTCACCAGTTCGATCCTGGTCCTTGGCTCCAGGAACGAAAATGCAACAGACGGCGTTAAAATCGTTTGAGGCCAATAAATTTTAGTGCAGGGTCCGGTAATTACATTTTGTTAGCTTACCGAATGTAGTAGAAATTACTCCTGCTATCTTAAACAGAATTAAAATCCCGAGAGAGTGATCTTTAAGGATTCTTAATATATTTTCGGTAAATTAGAATAAAAAAGATCTTTTTGCCGGGAGAATTAAATTAGGATACCGGATACTGTGGAAATGAGCTTCCCTCTTCAGCAGTTTTTCGATATTAAAGCATAACTTTATAGTAACTTAAAAAAACAATAACCTCTAATAACTCATTTCAATGGCAAAAGAAAAATTCGACCGTTCGAAGCCTCACGTAAACATTGGGACTATCGGTCACGTTGACCACGGTAAAACAACTTTAACAGCAGCCATCACTACCGTGTTGGCCTCTAAAGGGTGGTGCGAACTTCGTTCATTTGATTCAATCGATAACGCTCCCGAAGAAAAAGAGCGTGGTATTACCATTAATACGTCTCACGTAGAATATCAAACTGCTACTCGTCACTATGCTCACGTTGACTGTCCAGGTCACGCGGATTATGTGAAGAACATGGTAACAGGTGCTGCCCAAATGGACGGTGCTATTCTTGTGGTTGCTGCAACTGATGGACCAATGCCTCAAACACGTGAGCACATCCTGCTTGCTCGTCAGGTAGGTGTACCAAAGATTGTAGTATTCATGAACAAAGTAGATATGGTTGATGATCCTGAATTACTTGACTTAGTTGAGATGGAAATTCGTGATCTATTAAGTTTCTACAAATTCGATGGAAATGCAACTCCGATCGTCCGTGGATCTGCCTTAGGTGGATTGAACAAAGATGAGAAGTGGATGCCTGCAATCCTTGAATTGATGGACGCTGTAGATTCATTCATTCCAATTCCTCCACGTGAAATTGACAAGCCATTCCTAATGCCGGTAGAGGACGTGTTCTCGATCACTGGTCGTGGAACTGTTGCTACAGGTCGTATCGAGCGTGGTGTGGTAAACACAGGTGATGAAGTTGATATCATCGGAATGCAAGAGAAGACAATTAAGTCAACTTGTACAGGTGTTGAAATGTTCCGTAAGATCCTTGATCGTGGAGAAGCTGGTGATAATGTAGGTTTATTGTTACGTGGTATTGAGAAAACTGATATCCGTCGTGGTATGGTTGTCGCAAAACCGGGTTCAATCACACCTCACACTGAATTCAAAGCAGAGATCTATGTATTGAAAAAAGAAGAAGGTGGACGTCATACTCCATTTCATAACAAATACCGTCCTCAGTTCTATTTACGTACAACTGATGTTACAGGAGAAATTACACTTCCGGAAGGTCGTGAAATGGTAATGCCTGGTGATAACGTAACTATTTCAGTTGTGCTTATTCAACCGGTAGCTATGGACAAAGGACTACGTTTCGCGATTCGTGAGGGTGGCCGTACCGTAGGTGCAGGACAGGTAATTGAAATTGTTAAGTAATTGAAATAATTCTCAATAAACCACAGGCGGGAAACCGTCTGTGGTTTACTGCCAATTAGTAACAATACCAAACGGGTGTAGCTCAATTGGTAGAGTAGCGGTCTCCAAAACCGTTGGCTGGGAGTTCGAGTCTCTCCACCCGTGCATTAATCAATGTTGCTTCGGCAACTGGAAAATACTTCAAATGAGCAAACTAACAGCTTATATTAAAGAGAGTTATACTGAACTGGTCGACAAAGTTAGCTGGCCTACACGTGAGGAGCTGCAAAGCAGTGTAATGATCGTGATGGTAGCAACAGTCATCATTGGTTTGATGATCTTCTTCATGGACGCTGCATTTCAAGCAATCATGAACTTGTTCTATAAAATGATTGGATAATAATAATCACAATGGCTGAAGCACAATCTCCTAAAGAACTGGTTCGCAAGTGGTATGTTGTCCGTGCCATTAGTGGAAAAGAAAAGAAGGTAAAACAATACATCGAATATGAAGTGAGCCGACTAAAATTGGGTGACTATGTAGGACAGGTGTTGATACCAACTGAGAAGTTCTACCAGATTCGTAACGGAAAAAAAGTAAGTAAAGAAAGAAATATCCTTCCGGGATATGTTCTTATTGAAGCAATATTGACAGGAGAAATTCCTCACATTATTGAAAACATATCGGGTGTCATTTCATTTTTGGGTGCAAAGGGTGAAGCTCCGGCTCCTCTTCGTCAGTCGGAAGTGAATAGAATCTTAGGTAAGATGGATGAATTAGCCGACAGCGAAGCAGTGATGTCGGTGCCATACGTAGTAGGCGAAACAGTAAAAGTAATTGATGGTCCATTCAATAGTTTCAGTGGAGTTATTGAAGAGATTAACGAGGAAAAGAAAAAATTAAAAGTGATGGTTAAGATCTTTGGACGTAAAACGCCGCTTGAGCTTAGCTATATGCAAGTAGAAAAAGAATAGTTCATACTTCAGATGTATGGTCGGCGATTGCTTCCAATCCTTCTCCGCAAACCTGCTACCGAATAAATGAACAAACAACAATAAATTAAAAAGTACGAGCTGACACTTAGCAATAAGGATAAGATCAAAACTAAAAATAACAATGGCAAAAGAAATAAGCACATACATTAAGTTACAGGTAAAAGGCGGTGCCGCTAATCCAGCGCCTCCAATTGGTCCGGCATTAGGAGCAAAAGGGGTGAATATTATGGAATTCTGTAAGCAGTTCAATGCACGTACACAAGATGCACCCGGTAAAGTATTGCCGGTTATCATCACGGTATATACCGACAAGTCATTTGAATTTGTAATCAAAACGCCTCCTGCTGCAATTCAATTATTGGATGCGGCAAAGCTAAAAAGCGGATCAAAAGAATCGAATCGTAATAAGGTTGGAAGCGTAGATTGGGATCAAGTTCGTGCAATTGCAGAAAACAAAATGCCTGATCTTAACTGTTTCACAATTGAATCAGCAATGGGTATGGTTGCAGGCACAGCACGTAGCATGGGTATCACTGTAAATGGCGATCGTCCGTTCTAAAAGCGAGTAATTCGGGAAACCGTAAAAGATAGTATAAATAGAAGGAGGGGGAGATCCTATCAAGCCCGTTAGCACTTCAAAACTTTAATTCAATGGCAAAAATTAGTAAAAAAAGAAAGCAAGCAATTGCTAAGGTAGACCAAACTAAGTCTTACTCATTAGCTGAAGCTTCTAAGATCATCAAAGATGTATCGTATACAAAATTTGATGCATCAGTAGACCTTAGTATTCGTTTAGGTGTTGATCCTCGTAAAGCCAATCAAATGGTTCGTGGAGTTGTTACACTTCCACATGGTACTGGTAAAACAAAAAAAGTACTTGTACTATGTACGCCCGACAAAGAAGCCGAAGCAAAAGCAGCCGGAGCTGATTATGTTGGATTGGATGATTATATTCAGAAGATTGAGCAAGGTTGGACAGACATCGATGTCGTGATTACGATGCCGAGTGTTATGGGTAAAGTAGGAAAACTTGGAAAAGTACTAGGGCCAAGAAATTTAATGCCAAATCCGAAAACTGGAACTGTAACAACAGATGTAGCTAAAGCAGTGCTAGAGGTAAAGGCAGGTAAAATTGATTTTAAAGTTGACAAGCAAGGAAGTATTCATGCTTCAGTAGGAAAGGTGTCGTTTGATGCCAAGAAACTAGAGGAGAATGCATCAGAATTACTCAACACAATCATCAAATTGAAGCCATCGGCAGCGAAGGGAGTTTACATGAAAAGTGTATACTTATCAAGCACCATGAGCCCATCAGTTCAGGTTGACACAAAATCAATTTCTTAATTCCGGTAATCGGGCAATCATTTAACACATTACAAAAATGAAAAGAGAAGAAAAAGACGTAATCATTGGAGAGATTACGGAACTCCTCAATAAATATCCAAACGTTTATATAGCTGATACGTCATCATTGACAGTAGCTAAGATCAACGATCTACGTCGACTTTGTTTTGCAAAAGACGTTAAAGTACTCGTTGCTAAAAATAAATTGATCCGTAAGGCAATGGAGAAAAAAGATGCAGCAGCTTTTGAAGATCTGTTTGCAGCTTTAAAAGGAACCAGTGCGCTTATGTTTTCTGAAACAGGAAACTTACCTGCAAAATTGATAAAAGATTTCCGTAAAAAAGCGGAAAAGCCTATACTCAAAGGAGCATATATCGACACTGCTGTTTTCTTAGGAGACAATCAGCTTGATATTCTTGCAAACATCAAATCTAAAAATGAGCTTGTCGGTGATATCATCGGTCTTCTTCAATCACCTGCTAAGAATGTTATTTCCGGACTTAAGTCGAGCGGAGGTAAATTGGCGGGTATCCTTAAAACATTATCTGAGCGTCCTGAATAAGGGCAAGCTGTTAATATTAAAAGTGCTTCCAACACAATTATCATTCAATCAAAAATCGTAAAAATTAACAATTAAAATTCTATAAAAATGGCAGATTTAAAAGCATTCGCAGATCAGTTAGTTAACCTAACAGTTAAAGAAGTGAACGAATTAGCAAAAATTCTTAAGGATGAGTACGGTATCGAACCTGCTGCTGCAGCTGTAGCTATAGCTGCACCAACAGCTGGTGGTGGAGATGCTGCTGCTGAGAAAACATCGTTTGATGTAATCCTAAAAGCACCGGGCGGAGCAAAATTGAACATCGTTAAACTTGTAAAAGAGATGACAGGATTAGGTCTTAAAGAAGCAAAAGATCTAGTTGATGGTGCTCCAAAAGCAGTTAAAGAAGGAGTTTCTAAAGAAGAAGCAAATTCAATTAAACAACAATTAGAAGAAGCAGGAGCTGAGGTTGAGGTTAAATAAGGTATCGGCTCTTGACCGCTAATATTTATAGGCCTTTCCCGACTAAAAATCGGGAAAGGTCTATATCCTTTTTTAATAGGTGATTCTCCAGACGTGTTGAATGCCATTAAAATTAACTTTAATTAAAAACCAAGCTCCCGTGTCTAACAATCTTATTCAAAATAAACGAATCAACTTTGCGACGATCCCCGTAACGATCGATTATCCTGATTTTTTGGATATACAGCTAAAGTCTTTCCAGGATTTTTTCCAGCTTGAAACCACTTCCGACAACCGTCAAAAAGAAGGGTTGTACAAAGTTTTCAGTGAAAACTTCCCCATCACTGATTCAAGAAATAATTTCGTATTAGAATTTCTCGACTTCTTCATAGATCCCCCGAGATATTCAATCGAAGAATGTATCGAACGCGGTCTTACGCATAGTGTTCCACTTAAAGCTAAGTTGAAACTCTATTGTACAGATCCTGAACACGAAGACTTTGAAACCATCGTACAGGATGTGTACCTAGGTACTATTCCATACATGACTCCCAAAGGAACCTTCGTGATCAATGGTGCTGAGCGTGTTGTTGTTTCTCAACTTCACCGTTCTCCCGGAGTGTTCTTCGGTCAGAGCCGCCATGCTAACGGAACAAAATTATATTCGGCTCGTGTAATTCCTTTCAAAGGATCATGGATCGAATTTGCAACCGATATCAATAATGTCATGTATGCGTACATCGACCGTAAGAAGAAATTCCCGGTGACGACGCTTTTGCGTGCTATCGGCTATCAAACGGATAAAGACATCCTAGAGATCTTCGGCTTGGCCGATGAATTCAAAGTGACGAAATCCGGAATAAAAAATGCTCTTAATCGCCGTCTTGCTGCACGTGTTTTGAAAACTTGGGTAGAAGATTTCGTTGATGAGGATACTGGTGAAGTAGTTTCAATCGAAAGAAATGAAGTAATCATCGAACGTGAAACAATCGTTAATGAAAGCCACCTTGACCTTATCTTAGATTCAGGCGTTAAGTCAATCATCCTTCACAAAGAGGATGTGAATACGAATGATTATGCAATCATCTACAACACGCTTCAGAAGGATACTTCTAATTCTGAAAAAGAAGCTGTTGAACATATCTACCGTCAGCTTAGAAATGCTGAACCACCTGATGAAGAAACTGCTCGTGGAATTATCGACAAGTTGTTCTTCTCAGACAAGCGTTATGATTTAGGTGATGTAGGTCGTTACAGAATAAATAAAAAATTAGGTTTAGAAATCGCCGATGATACGCGAGTTCTAACCAAAGCAGATATTATCGAGATCATCCGTCAGCTAATTCAGTTGATCAACTCAAAAGCTGAGGTAGATGATATCGATCACTTGTCAAACCGTCGTGTACGTACAGTAGGTGAGCAGTTGTATTCTCAATTTGGCGTTGGGCTTGCCCGTATGGCTCGTACTATTCGTGAGAGAATGAACGTTCGCGACAATGAAGTATTTACACCGGCCGATTTGATCAATGCGAAGACATTGTCTTCAGTTATTAATTCGTTTTTTGGAACAAATCAGTTATCACAATTCATGGATCAGACCAACCCACTTGCTGAGATTACTCACAAGCGTCGTTTGTCTGCCCTAGGACCAGGAGGTCTCTCTCGCGAAAGAGCAGGCTTTGAGGTACGTGACGTTCACTATACTCACTACGGTCGCTTGTGTACAATTGAAACTCCGGAAGGACCAAACATTGGTTTGATCTCGTCATTGTGTGTGTTTGCGAAAATCAATAATCTTGGATTTATTGAGACTCCATACCGTACAGTAGTGAATGGAAAAGTAGATGTAGAAAAGCCGGTTGTTTATTTAACAGCAGAAGAAGAAGATAATAAAGTAATTGCACAAGCGAATGCATTGCTCGATGAAAAAGGAAACTTCCTTGATGCAAAAGTAAAAGCTCGTGAATTAGGTGACTTCCCGGTTCTTGATCCGGTGAAAGTAAACTTGATGGACGTTGCTCCAAATCAAATTGCATCGATTGCAGCTTCTCTAATTCCTTTCCTTGAACATGATGATGCCAACCGTGCCTTGATGGGCTCGAACATGCAGCGTCAGGCTGTTCCACTTCTTCGTCCTCAAGCTCCTATTGTAGGAACAGGATTAGAAGGATTGGTTGCTCGTGATTCACGTGTATTGATCAATGCAGAAGGTGAAGGAGTAGTTGAATATGTAGATGCGTTAGAAATTACAATTCGTTATAGCCGTAAGGAAAGCGAAAAGTTAGTGAGCTTTGAAGACGATGTGAAAACATATCGTTTGATTAAATTCCAGAAAACGAATCAGAATACTTGTATCAACTTAAAGCCAATCGTAGTGAAAGGTCAGAAAGTGAAAAAAGGACAAGTATTATGTGAAGGATATGCAACTGAAGGAGGAGAGTTAGCTCTTGGTAGAAACTTACAAGTAGCATTCATGCCTTGGAAAGGAAACAACTTTGAGGATGCAATCGTGATTTCTGAAAGAGTTATTCGTGAAGATATCTTTACATCAATTCACGTGGATGAATATTCACTTGAAGTAAGAGATACAAAACGAGGAATGGAAGAGCTTACAGCAGATATTCCTAACGTGAGTGAAGAAGCTACACGCGATCTAGATGAGAACGGATTAATCCGTGTAGGAGCCGATGTAGTAGAAGGCGATATCCTTATCGGAAAGATCACTCCCAAAGGAGAAACAGATCCTTCTCCGGAAGAGAAACTTCTACGTGCGATCTTTGGTGATAAAGCAGGTGATGTAAAAGATGCGTCGTTGAAAGTTCCACCATCTGTTAAAGGTGTTGTAATCGACAAACGATTATTCTCTCGTTTAACGACCAAAGACAAAACTCAAAAAAGTGATGAGAAAATTCTGATCGACAAACTCGATAAAGAATACAATGCTGAGATTGCAGAGCTTAAAGAAAAATTGATCGATAAATTATTTGTGCTTGTAAGTGGTAAAACTTCTCAAGGTGTTACAGACATCTTCAAAGAAGTGATTATCCCTAAAGGTGCAAAATTTACTCAGAAAATGTTATCTGAGATAAATTACGATACCATCAATCCTGACAAGTGGACAACTGATAAAGATAAGAATGATCAGATAAAACAATTGCTCCATAATTACGGAATTAAATTCAACGATATTTTCGGATTGTCGAAGCGAAATAAGTTTGCCTTGGCTGTTGGTGATGAATTACCAGCCGGTATTGTACAACTTGCAAAAGTTTACATCGCTAAGAAACGTAAATTGAAAGTAGGAGATAAGATGGCCGGTCGTCACGGTAATAAAGGAATCGTTGCGAAGATCGTTCGTGATGAGGATATGCCTTACCTAGAAGACGGAACTCCGGTTGATATCGTTCTTAATCCATTAGGTGTACCTTCTCGTATGAACCTTGGTCAGATCTATGAAACAATTTTAGGTTGGGCAGGATTGAAGTTAGGGTTGAAATTTTCAACACCGATCTTTGATGGTGCCTCTATAGAACAGATTGACGATTATGTGTCGAAGGCAGGCTTACCTAAGTTTGGAAGTACGTATTTATACGATGGTGGTACTGGAGATCGTTTCGATCAGCCGGCTACTGTAGGAGTTATTTATATGTTGAAACTTGGACACATGGTGGATGACA
The DNA here is from genome assembly GCA_031367345.1 of Bacteroidota bacterium. GTDB lineage: Bacteria > Bacteroidota > Bacteroidia > AKYH767-A > 2013-40CM-41-45 > JADKIH01. Next base: position 30,915 of record JANLPR010000171.1, read on the forward strand.
AGATGCACGCACGTTCAATCGGACCATACTCACTCATTACTCAGCAGCCTCTTGGTGGTAAAGCACAATTTGGAGGTCAGCGATTTGGTGAGATGGAGGTTTGGGCACTTGAGGCGTTCGGAGCAGCTAACATCCTTCAGGAGATCCTTACTGTTAAATCAGATGACGTGATAGGTCGTGCAAAGACCTATGAAGCAATTGTTAAAGGTGATAATCTTCCGGTACCGGGAATCCCTGAGTCGTTCAATGTGTTGTTGCACGAATTAAGAGGATTGTGTTTGAAGATTACACTTGAATAAGGTTGAATGTAAATAGTGCTGAACTACAGTTCATTTATTATTCGAATCATCAACCAAAAAATTAACTCAGATGGCAAACAGAAAAGAAATAAAAATTAAATCAAACTTCAGTAAGATCATCATCAGCCTTTCTTCTCCGGAAAATATCCTGGAGCAATCGAGTGGTGAAGTTCTTAAACCGGAGACTATAAATTACCGTACATATAAACCAGAGCGCGACGGATTATTCTGTGAGCGTATTTTCGGACCGGTAAAAGATTGGGAGTGTCATTGCGGTAAATACAAGCGGATCCGTTACAAAGGAATTGTTTGTGACCGTTGTGGTGTTGAAGTAACAGAGAAGAAAGTTCGTCGTGAGCGTATGGGTCACATTACCCTTACTGTTCCGGTGGCACATATCTGGTATTTCCGTTCGTTACCGAATAAAATTGGTTACTTATTAGGCCTTCCTACAAAGAAGCTTGATATGATCATCTACTATGAAAGATATGTAGTTATCCAAGCAGGTATTAAATCTGCAGAAGGAATTAACTATCTAGATTTCTTAACGGAAGATGAGTACTTAACGATTCTTGAAAACTTACCAAAAGACAATCAGCATTTGGATGAAAAAGATCCAAATCGTTTCATCGCCAAAATGGGTGCTGAAGCATTGTATGATTTACTAGGTCGGTTGAACTTAGATGAGTTGTCATACAATTTACGTCATCAAGCAAGTAATGAAACATCACAGCAGCGTAAGAACGAAGCATTAAAACGTTTGAATGTTGTAGAAGCATTCCGTTCTGCTGTTGAACATATTGAAAATCGTCCTGAATGGATGATCGTAAAAGTAGTTCCGGTTATTCCACCTGAATTGCGTCCACTCGTTCCTTTAGATGGAGGTCGTTTTGCAACGTCCGATTTAAATGATCTATACCGCCGTGTAATTATTCGTAACAATCGTTTGAAACGATTATTAGAAATTAAAGCACCGGATGTGATTTTGCGTAATGAAAAGCGAATGCTTCAAGAAGCAGTCGATTCATTATTCGATAACTCAAGAAAAGTAAATGCAGTGAAGACTGAATCGAATCGTGCGTTGAAATCTCTTTCAGATTCATTGAAAGGAAAGCAAGGACGTTTCCGTCAGAACTTATTGGGTAAGCGTGTCGATTATTCTGCACGTTCAGTAATTGTTGTTGGACCAGAGTTGAAGCTTCACGAATGTGGACTTCCAAAAGATATGGCAGCTGAATTATTCAAACCATTTATCATTCGTAAAATGATAGAGCGTGGTGTGGTTAAGACGGTGAAGTCGGCAAAGAAAATTGTTGATAGAAAAGATCCGTTGGTTTGGGATATCTTGGAGAATGTATTAAAAGGACATCCTGTTCTTTTGAATCGTGCCCCAACACTTCACAGACTCGGTATTCAAGCTTTTCAACCAAAACTTATTGAAGGAAAAGCAATTCAATTGCATCCATTAGTTTGTACTGCCTTCAACGCCGATTTCGACGGTGATCAAATGGCTGTTCACGTTCCATTAGGAAATGCAGCTATTCTTGAAGCACAGATGTTGATGCTTGCATCTCATAACATTCTTAACCCTGCCAATGGGGCGCCGGTTACGGTTCCATCACAGGACATGGTACTTGGTCTTTACTACATTACAAAAGAGCGTAAGACTGATGAGAACAGGATAGTAAAAGGTGAGGGAATGAAATTCTATTCCCCGGAAGAAGTGATCATAGCACACAACGAAGGTCGTTGCGAATTGCATGCAGCAATCGAAGTACGTGTGAAGTTATGGACACCAACCGGCTATGAAAATAAAATGATCAAGACTACTGTTGGTCGTATTTTGTTTAACCAGGTTGTACCTGAGGAAGCAGGATATATCAACGCATTACTTACTAAGAAAGCACTTCGTGATATTATTGGTGATGTATTGAAAAATTGTGGTGTTGCAAAAACAGCAAAGTTCCTTGATGATATCAAAGATCTTGGATTTAAAATGGCCTTCAAAGGAGCGTTATCGTTCAACTTGGAAGACGTTAAGATTCCTGATATTAAAAATGAACTTGTAGCAAAAGCGAATGCTGAAGTGGAAGAAGTATTGGGTAATTACAATATGGGATTCATCACTTACAACGAGCGTTACAATCAAATCATCGATATCTGGACAAGAACAAGTTCACGTATCACTGAAACATTGATGAAGCAATTATCTACAGACAAGCAAGGATTCAATTCAATCTTTATGATGCTTGACTCCGGAGCTCGTGGGTCTAAAGAACAGATTCGTCAGTTAGGTGGAATGCGTGGATTGATGGCCAAACCTCAGAAGAGTGGGTCTTCGGGCGGTGAGATCATCGAGAACCCGATCTTATCAAACTTTAAAGAAGGTCTTTCTATCCTTGAGTATTTCATTTCAACTCACGGTGCCCGTAAAGGTCTTGCCGATACTGCCCTTAAGACGGCCGATGCCGGTTACCTTACTCGTCGTTTAGTAGATGTTGCACAAGATGTAATCATTACTGATGAAGATTGTGGTACGTTGAGAGGATTAGCGGAAACTGCCCTTAAGAATAATGAAGATGTTGTAGAATCGTTATATGACAGAATTTTAGGTCGTGTATCACTTCATAATATTTTCCACCCGCTTACAAATGAAATAATTGTTGAAAGTGGACAAGAGATAACAGAACATACTGCTACGATCATTGAAGAGTCTCCTATCGAAACGGTAGAAATTCGTTCAGTGTTAACATGTGAATCTGTAAGAGGAGTGTGTGCTAAATGTTATGGAAGAAATCTTGCTTCCGGAAGCATGGTTCAAAAAGGTGAGGCTGTAGGAGTAATTGCCGCTCAATCTATTGGAGAGCCGGGAACACAGTTAACACTTCGTACTTTCCACGTCGGTGGTGTTGCCCAAAAAGGTGCATCTGAATCTGAATTGAAAGCGAAGTATCCGGGACGTATTGAAATGGAAGAAATAAAAACGGTAACTCACAAGGATGCAAATAATAAATCGAATGAAGTCGTAATTGGACGTTCAGGAGAATTCCGTATTCTTGATCCAAACACAGGAATTGTGTTGATGACAGCTAACATTCCTTATGGAGCCAAACTTTTTGCTAAGAATAAAGCAATGGTAGAAAAAGGTGATGTGATTTGTGATTGGGATCCGTTCAACGCGGTAATCCTTTCTGAGTTTGCCGGTAAAGTTGATTTCGAAGCTATCGAAGAAGGTATCACGTTCCGTGAAGAGTCTGATGAGCAAACTGGTTACAAAGAGAAAGTAATTATTGAAACTCGTGACAAGACTAAGAATCCGGTAATCAGAATTCTTGACGATAAGAAAGAAGTGATAAGAGCGTACAACATTCCTGTTGGAGCTCACATCATGGTGAATAAAGGACAGAAATTACAATCAGGAGATATCCTTGTAAAGATACCTCGTACAACAGGAAAATCAGGTGATATCACCGGTGGTCTTCCTCGTGTTACCGAGTTGTTTGAAGCACGTAATCCAAGTAATCCTGCAGTAGTATCTGAGATCGACGGAATCGTTTCTTATGGTGGAATTAAACGTGGTAATCGTGAGGTAATCATTACTTCAAGAGATGGAGAAGTTAAAAAATACCTTGTTCCTCTTTCTAAGCATATCTTAGTTCAGGACAATGACTTTATAAAAGCCGGTCATCCATTATCCGATGGAGCGATTACTCCAAGTGATATTCTTTCAATCAAAGGACCAAGTATGGTACAAGAGTATCTTGTAAATGAGGTTCAGGAAGTTTATCGTTTACAAGGTGTGAAGATCAACGATAAGCATTTCGAGGTGATTGTTCGCCAAATGATGCGTAAGGTTGTTATCGAAGATCCGGGTGATACGATGTTCCTTGAAAGAGAATTCGTAGACCGTATCGACTTTATTAAAGATAACGATGAGATCATGGATAAGGTAGTGATCTTAGACAATGGCGATTCAGAAATGAAAGCCGGTCAGATTATATCTCTCCGTAAATTACGTGAAGAGAACTCAATTCTTAAACGTAAGGATCTTAAACCGATAGAAGCAAGAGATGCAATACCTGCAACATCTTCTCCTGTGCTTCAAGGAATCACGCAAGCTTCGTTACACACAAAGAGCTGGATCTCGGCTGCATCATTCCAGGAAACAACGAAAGTGTTGAATGAGGCTGCTGTAAATGGTAAGATCGATGATCTACTTGGCTTGAAAGAGAACGTTATTGTTGGTCATTTGATCCCTGCCGGTACCGGTTTGAGAGAGTATGATCGCTTGATCGTTGGTTCGAAAGAAGAGTATGATCTTTTGATGGCTTCAAAACAAGAAGAAATGACAGAACATTGATTTGTTCGTTCGTGTAAATATTAAATCCGCCTCACAAGGGCGGATTTTTTTTATTAATAGCACTTTTGTTGACTGAAAAATTGCTTAATTTGTACTATAAATAAATGATCGTCATGGATGAAAATCAAAACCAGAATCAACTGAACATTGAGTTGACTGAAGAAATTGCAGATGGTATCTACTCAAACTTAGCTATCATCACACATAGTACTAGCGAATTTGTAATCGATTTTGTAAAGGTTATGCCAGGGGTTCCCAAGGCAAAAGTAAAATCAAGAATCTTACTTACACCACAACATGCAAAACGTCTTATGTCTGCCTTACAAGAAAATATTTTAAAATACGAGGCAATTCATGGTACGATAAAACAAACTGAATCGATAGGCATGCCGATGAATTTTGGCGGGCCAACAGCACAAGCTTAGTTAAACTGAAAGGGGTAAGGAAACTTACTCCTTTTTTTATACTTAATTTGATTTGAATTTAAAAGAGAAGTAGGGGGGGGTTAAAAAACTTTTAAGATCATTCTAACAAGATCGGCCTCACAAGCATTTTTAGGTTTCTCCGTATAAATCTGAGCAACGTTTACACATGAAATATTTTCTTCGTTAGTAGGTTTGATCTTTACCTCAAAAAAGAATTTACGAAAGAAAAAACTGTCTTTTCGAAAAATTAGACTTAGCTCCTCAGGGTCAGAAAAGACCACACGAAAACCCTTTTTTTCGGCCTCTAAAGTCGATAGAATACGATGTACTTTCCGCGCAGGATAGTACAAATATGTTTGTTCCATTGAATCAGCAGTAGATTGATTTGTTTGAAAAAACTGCAATCAGATACAATGATAAGAGGAAAAATTGAATATTTGAACGATACTAAAAAATTATTCATAACTCCTCCTTAAATCGAAGGCTCTCTATTTTGGAATCATGGAATTTTCATTTGAAAGCCAAGAGTATTATGAGTTTATTTCGTCTTTTTTCTTCGTGCTAAAAAAGCTCAAGACGATTTCGCTGTAATACCGAACCATCATCAGTAGTCCTATTATAAAAAAGACAATTGCCAATGGTCTGGTCTGGTCTTGAAAGTAGAATTCCCCAATCATCCATATTGAGTTTGCTATAATCCAAAAACTGACAGCAAGATTGTGAACTAGTTCCGCACGGTCTTTCCTGTTTATATAGGCAATATAAAGGGCTAGGCCAACGGTTGGCCAGATCATGACCATTCCTGCTGTTTTGGAAAGAGAAACCCAACACAAGTCTTTAATGAGCCAAAGGAAGATGTGGAAGTTTTCTTTTTTTCGAATTGATGGTACCATGCGTAGATTGTAGGTCATTCTCTACGCAATTCAATTAATTTAGTTTAAGTGCAACTCAAATAAGGAACATATTCATTCGGGGAAATGAACTTTAAGTTCTACCTATTTAATTAGATTCACGATCTCGTCACTCATCGGACTGGTTCTTGTTTTAAATCGATGAATCAGTTTTCCGTTTTCATCAAGTAAAAATTTTTCGAAATTCCATTTAATGTCTCCTGTAAAATCCGGATTTGGTTCTGTTGTTAGCCAGGCAAAAAGTGGATCAATACCATTACCTTTCACCGAAACTTTTCCCATCATCGGAAACGTAACACCATAATTCTTTGAACAAAAACTTTTTATTTCACTGTTAGTTCCGGGTTCTTGTCCACCAAAATTATTTGCCGGAAATCCTACGATTACTAATTTGTCTTTGTATGTGGAATAAAGTTTTTGCAAATCTTCATACTGAGGTGTAAATCCACATTCGGAAGCAGTATTAACGATCAATATTTTTTTTCCTTTGAATGCTGTCAGATCAAAAGTAGCCCCTTCAATATTTTTAACTTTAAAGTCGAATAAGGTAGTACTTGTAAATGTCATAGCCAATATGGTAAGGAGTAACGTTTTCATAATTAGTTTTTGTAGTAACACTTAGAATGTAAATTAGTTTAATGCACTTTGGTTAAAAATAAAATAACCAAAATGGAATAGAAAACTAAACGAATTTGTTCTCATATCGGCATAATTTACCATAAGAGCAATTGGGCCTAATGGCGAGTGGAATACTAATCCTGTAGAAGCAATATAATATCGACTTTCAAAAGGTTTGCCATAAGTAGTTTTTTTATCGGCGGTTTGAAGCAGCTCTTGATATGGTTGAAAAGCATATCCTTCTATTCGTATGTCAATATTGTTCCGCAACGCAAAAACATTTCGAGTCCCGATTGCAGCATAATTATGCGAATGTAAAATAGGAAGGAAAACAGTATTTAATTCTTGAATAGGAGTGAATCCCGGACTGTTTAAAGCTGTAGAAATATAATTTGCAAAGAACTGCATATTGCTTGTAGCCATTTCTCCATAAAATCCAAAACGCATTCGTCCTATTCTTCTAAAGTAATTTTCATAGGTAAATTTCAATTGAAACCAATCGTGAAAATCAATTTGAGTAGAACGATCAATAGATGTCGTTCCAGGAACTGTAATTTCTTTTAAATTGCAATACTGAAGTTTTGCACTTAGAAAAGTACCCTGACTTGCATACTCTTTTCGATTCAGTGTGCTTACTTCAAAAAGTGCAGAACCTATTGGACCGTCTAATGATGAATTGTCTGCGGTGTCAGTCGATAAAAAATCTTTTGTTTGATAGTAATCGTCAGATATTCTAATGTAAGAACCATTCAAAACAATTTTTCCTTTGTTCCTACTTGGGAAACCAATGTTTAACCCAAATAAATAATCGCTTTTTAAAATGTACGATGGTTTTTGCTCGGTAAAAAAAGTATTGTTACTACTCCTAAAAAAATCATATTGATTTAAAGTAACGTCTGATTCTAGAAAGAAAGGTAGTTTTTTTGGTGAGTCTAATCGAACACGCACTTGCCCGCTAGTGTATAGTTTTCCGAAGTAAAAATTTCCGCTAAAGTTATAAGAACTCCTATTCCATACATTGTATTGTAATCCAATGAAAGCTTCACTCACAGGTTTAGAAGAAACATTTCCACCAAATTGTGTTATAAAATCTTTTTCTCTTTTTATATTTATTGATAAATCGAAAAATCCTGTTTCCTTATTATATTTAAGCAAAGGATAAATTGCTTTAACATTAGGATTTGCTACTAACTGATAATAATTTGATTTAAGTTTTGAAAGCAGTACAGGTTTTGAACTTGGTTTAATAATATTTCTAACATACTCGGCTTGTCTTGAATTGACACCACTGATTGTTACTTGATCAATTTTTACTTCAGGTAATGAGTTTCTGTATTTTTTTCTCTTTTCATTTAACTCTTCAAGTGGTATTCTGCGAGGAATATTAATTAACATGTGAGCGATTTCTTTTTGAGCCGATTGATAACCTTCGTCAATGATTTCACCGATTCTTCCAAAGTCGAATAATCCGAAACGATTTGTATTCGACTCAACTAATATTCCATTTTCACAAATCACCGAGAAACTGGTAGGTGTTGTCATCATTGCCCTTATTTGAGAAATAATATTTCCTTCAGAAGTAGGAGTAGAGGTGCCTGATGCATTGGAACCGATAATGATATCCGGTTGAAATTCTTTTAGTAAAATATCGGCAGGGAAGTTATTGTACATTCCTCCATCATATAATATAGTTCCATTGTAAAGCACCGGTTTAAAATAAAAAGGATAAGCTGATGAAGCCCTGACAGCTGTTGCCAAATCTCCATCCTTAAAAACGATTGTCTTCTTATTTTCAATATCTGCAGCTACACACCTAAATGGAACAAAGAGAGAATCGAAATTGTAGTTCGCTTTAGCAATTGCGCCTGCTGTACTTTCCATGAGTGAATAATCGTAAGGAATAGAGCTGACAATGCTTGTTGGAATTGAAGTAGAGATGATCGAATCCAACGAAAACTTTAAACTGATCCAGGAAGCATTTTCTTCTTTCTTAGTAAAATAGTAAACGTAGTTTTCGTCGATAATACCATTCGCCCAATTATAAAAATCATCTGTGTGAACAATGGAGTCCATCTCCTTTCCTGAAAATCCTGATGAATACATACACGCTACAATTGCTCCGGCAGATGTTCCGGCGATATAGTCTATTGGAATATTGTTTTCTTCCATCGCTTTGATAACGCCAATGTGAGCCATACCTCGTGCGCCACCTCCACTCAATACCAATCCAACTTTCTGAGACTTTGATTCAAAGTTCATTAAAAGTAATGCCAGAATAAAAATGAAATGAATTAAAGTTTTATTGTACACGTAGATTTCGAGTGATCTTATTTAATGGACATTTAATAACGAAGTATGCAAATTTAAAAAATATAAGGGAGCTTTCATCAATCTTGATCCATACCATGAAAACATTTCGCCGTCAACCATCACGATTTTACTCTGTGGTAACAATGTTTTGAAGTGTTCAACGTCTTTCTCCTTAAATGGAAATGGTTCCGACGAAAGAAGTAATACTTCAGGATTTAATTGAATTAGCGCTTCTTCCGATAATACTGGATAGCGCATTTGATCATGGGTTAAATTGATAAATCCTGCTTTCTCCATCATATCATCGATAAACGTATCACCGCCTACCGTCATAATGGGATTATTCCAGATCAAATAAATTGCTTTGTTTTTTGAAGTCAATTGTAATGTAGCAAATTCGGATTCTATCTTCTCAATAATTCTAGTCGAGGTGTCTACTTGTTCTATTATTTGGCCGATGCTCCGAAGCATTTGAAGTGCAGAGGAAAGATTTTTTATGTCTGAAGTCCAAACGTTAAATTCTTTTTGCAGTACTTCAATCTGTTCTTTGTTATTTTCTTCTTTGTTTGCAATGATCAAATCCGGTTTTAATTCCCGAATTTTTGCTATCGATAAATTTTTTGTTCCCCCAACTCTTGTTTTTTCTTTCCACCATAAATTAGGGTGTATGCAAAATTTTGTGACACCAATTACTTCATCGTTTAGTCCTAAATCAAACAACAGTTCTGTTTGAGATGGCACCACAGATATTATTCTATGTGGTTTCTCAGCCATTTCAAAATAATGTCCTGTTTGATCTACTATTTTCATTCGTTAAAAATAAAAAAACCCTTACGATCTACGAAAGGGTTTTTATGTTTTAGTGTTGCATAATTTTTATTTAACCAATGCTTCAACAATATCACTTTTGGTAAGTATATATGTGCCTCCGGCTTTAAAGTCTTTTATCAAAACAGCCATTCGGTCACCGGAAATCATGTTTGATAGCTCATCGATAGAGGTAGAAATATCTACAAAAGGAAGAGCTTCTTTCATGATTGTTTCAACAGCATTCTCTTTTGCATTTGGGTTTTTCAAGATGTAATCGTAAACTTGATTTTCAAAAAGCGAACCAATAATCCGGTCGTCGGTAGAAACTGGAATTTGTGAAAAGTGATTTTCATTCATCAGTTTTAAAGCTGAGCCGATGGTTTCTTTTTTGTCGATCGTCACTAATTCAATATTTTTTCTGTTCGATAAAATATCTTTTGCCGTCATGCCTTTTTTATCAATATAACCCATTTTGCGCATCCACTCATCGTTGAAAATTTTTGCTAAATAACGTGTTCCGTGATCGTGAAAAATAATTACAACTACATCGTCTTTTTTAAGTTGGTCTTTTAATTGGAATAATCCTGCAAGAGCAGAACCCGCTGAATAGCCAACCCAAATTCCTTCTTTCTGAACAATCTCTCGTGTCATCAAAGCCGCATCTTTATCTGTAACTTTTTCAAAAAGATCGATCAAGTCGAAGTCCACATTTTTAGGAAGAAAATCTTCTCCAATACCTTCAGTTACGTAAGGATAAATTTCATTTTTATCGAAGATTCCTGTCTCTTTGTATTTTTTAAATACCGACCCATAGGTATCAATTCCCCAAACCTTAATGTTCGGATTTTTTTCTTTTAAATATTTAGCGGTTCCTGAAATTGTTCCTCCGGTTCCTACACCAACTACAAAATGAGTAATCTTTCCATCTGTTTGATCCCAAATCTCAGGACCAGTCTGCTCATAATTAGCTTGAGCATTTGAAGGGTTATCGTATTGATTGGGGTAAAAAGAATTTTTAGTTTCTTTACTTAATCGAGCGGCAACTGAATAGTACGAACGTGGATCTTCGGGTTCTACATTCGTTGGACAAACAATTACTTCTGCACCAAAAGCACGAAGCGCATCAACCTTTTCTTTCGACTGTTTATCGGTTGTTGCAAAAATACATTTATAGCCTTTTACTATGGCCGCAATGGCAAGTCCCATTCCTGTGTTGCCGGAAGTACCTTCAATAATAGTTCCACCCGGTTTTAATATTCCTGATTTTTCAGCATCTTCAATCATCTTTAATGCCATGCGATCTTTAATAGAATTGCCGGGATTAAAAGTTTCAACTTTTGCATAAACGGTAGCTTCAATGCCCTCAACCACTTTATTCAATCGTACCATTGGAGTATTGCCGATTGATTCAAGAATGTTGTCGCATGTTTTCTTTGTTGGATTCATTGCCATAATAGGAATGTTTGTATTTTAATGGTTCTTAAATGAGCTGCAAATTTAATAAAGTAAGCCGAAAAGCTCAAGAATATCTGATTGCACTTAAAGGCTTGATTTTGGTGATAATAAGCGTTGGAATTACCATCATCGCCAAACAAACTAGAAGTGTACCCGCGTTTAAAAGAAAAAAATATGAGAATGAAAAATCGATTGGGACATAGCTGATGTAATAGCTTTGCTCATCGAGATGAATGAATTTAAATTTTTCTTGCAAATAAATAAAACCGAGACCGAGTATATTTCCCCAAAGCAATCCTTTACCAGTTAGAAAACCTGCCAGATAAACGAAGATTTTTCGTATACTCACATTCGGACTACCTAATGCTTTGAGCATACCGATCATATTGATTCTTTCAAGAATGATGATCAATAAAGCAGAGATCATATTCATTCCCGAAACAACGATCATTAGTGTAATGATGATGATGGCGTTGATGTTTTGAAGTCCAAGCCAATCGAAAATTTGAGGATAGATTTCTTTGATTGTACGAGCGTTTAATTCGGAAGGAGTAAGAGCATAAATTGCAGCACCTACTTTATCCAAATGATCAAAATTGCGAAGTGAAATTTCAAAACCTCCTACTTGATCGGTACTCCAATCGTTTAGTTTTTGGATTTGAGCTATATCGCAAAAGAGATAAAGTTTATCAAACTCTTCAAGTCCGGTATTGTATATTCCCGCTATATGAAAACGGCGTGCTCTCGGTGGTTGCTGAATATAAAATGTAATCAGATCGTCGCCAACTTTCAGTTTTAATTTATTTGCCAGCAATTCTGAGATAACGATCGAGTCATTCGGCGCCGCAGGATTTGAGGAGAAAATTTTTCCTGCAATCAGATGTTTTTTGAAATACGACCAATCGAAATCTACTCCGATTCCTTTGGTTACAACACCTTCAATTTGATCTTTTGCTTTTACGATTGCAGGCTTCGTTGCAAAAACTTGAATGTGTTTTATCTCCGGATCTTTTTTTAGAGTGGAGATAAAAGCTTGATTTTTGTCTAGAGGTCTGCTCTCATACGAATTATTTCCATCGTAATTATTGATCTGAACATGCGACCCAAAACCTATAACTTTATTTCGTATTTCTTTTTTAAATCCGATAACAATTGAGATGGCTACAATCATAATGGCAAAGCCAATGGCTACACCGGCCAAGGCTATGCGAATAATAGGCCGAGAGGTAAAGTTTTTTTTGTCTTTACTAAATGCCAGTCGTTTTGCTATAAAAAGCTCAAGATTCAATCTAATGTGTATTTTTGCAATGATAATGAAATAACCTGTAATGAAAGTACGTGCCGCTCACTTATTGTTTTTACTATTGACTATTAGTTTTGCATTTCAATGTAAAGCTAAAGATAAGAATCGTGTAGTTTCCGGTGCAGAACACACCGAACAATATTTTCCACTTTTGAAGGGTAAGAAGATCGCAGTAGTTGCCAACCAAACTGCAACATTGGGAGAGCATCATTTGGTAGACTCATTAAAGAAAAGTGGCATAACAATAAAATGTGTGTTTGCTCCGGAGCATGGGTTTAGAGGCGAAGCAGGAGCCGGCGATAAAATAGCAAGTGGTATAGACAAACAAACAGGAATTCCAATTATTTCACTTTATGGTAAGCATTTAAAGCCATCGGCAAAAGATTTAGAAGGAGTAAAAGTAGTTGTGTTCGATATTCAAGATGTAGGTGTTCGATTTTACACATACATCAGTACCCTGCAATATGTAATGGAGGCCTGTGCAGACCTCAAAATAAAACTGCTTGTCTTAGATCGTCCAAATCCGAATGGTTATTATGTAGATGGTCCGGTGATGAAAAAAGAATTTTCAAGTTTCGTCGGTTTACAGCCTATCCCAATTGTGTATGGAATGACAATAGGTGAGTATGCTAAAATGCTAAATGGAGAAGGATGGTTAGAGAATAAGAAACGATGCGATCTTACCGTTATTAAATTGGAAAATTACACGCATGAATCCAGACCTGTTTTGCGTGTGTCACCATCGCCCAATTTGCCCGATATGGATGCAATTTATTTGTATCCTAGTTTTTGTTTGTTTGAAGGAACGCATGTAAGTTTAGGTAGAGGTACATCTAGGCCATTTCGAGTAATAGGTTTTCCCGGTTACAAAAAAAATGGTGCTGAACGCGATACTTCTTTCACGCCAAAAAATATTCCTGGTGTTGCAATGAATCCACCATACGTTGATACATTGTGTAGAGGGTTAAGTTTTATTGGCAAAGGATATGAGGTAAGAAATAAAGGAGAGGTGAATGTGGAAGTGCTAAGTTTTATGTATGAGCGATTTGGTGAAAAAGATAAATTCTTTAATTCGTTTTTCAATAAGCTGGCAGGAAACGATGAATTACAAAAACAAATCAAAGCACATAAAACTCAAGCAGAAATAAAAAAAACGTGGCAAAAAGATCTTGCTCTTTTTAAGACAATTCGTAAAAAATATTTGCTATACGATGACTTCAAATGAGTGAGTGGTGAGTGGTAAGTTGACAATCCTAAAAAAATTGGTTGACCGTTTTTGATTTAATCAACAATCATTAATGATTAATGATTAATCATTCTTCATTAATCATTACTCACTCTTCCTTTTTCAGTTTTCCTTCACCGAAAGCTCTTTCTTTTCTGTTCTTCCCGGATAAACTTTTAGTGCTTCTGATAAGCATGTCATTGCTTTTTTTAGATCGTTCAGATTTAATACGTATGCAATTCGAACCTGATCGGTGCCTAGGTCAGGGCGAGAATAAAATCCGGTTGCAGGAGCAAGCATCACCGTTTCATTATTGAATGAAAAATCTTCTAACAGCCATTGACAAAATTTATCTGAATTGTCGATTGGTAGGCGTGCTATACAATAAAAAGCTCCGCTAGGCTTCGGACAAAAAACGCCGTCCATTGCATTCAATGCTTCGATTACGAAATCGCGTCGCTTTACATATTCAGATTTTACCTTAATGAAGTATTCGTCAGGCGTATCAATAGCGGCTTCGGCAGCTACTTGTCCGAAGGTTGGCGGACTTAACCTTGCCTGAGCGAATTTAAGCGCAGTAGCTATTAGTTCTTTGTTGCGACTAACCAATGCTCCAATCCGAGCTCCGCACGCACTGTATCGCTTACTGATCGAATCGAGCATCACTACATTGTTTTCAATACCTTTCAGATTCATTACTGAAGTATATTCTTTTCCATCATAACAAAATTCTCTATATACTTCGTCGGAGAACAACCACAAATTATGCTTTTGAACGATAGTGCGAAGTTGTTCTAGTTCTTCCTTCGAATACAAATAACCGGTAGGGTTAGATGGATTGCAGATCATAATGGCCTTGGTTTTCGGCGTGATCAATTTTTCAAATTCAGAAATAGGAGGTAAGGCAAATCCGCTTTCAATAGTAGATCGGATTGGTACAACTTTTACGTTTGCTTGCGCCGAAAATCCGTTGTAGTTAGCATAAAATGGTTCCGGAATAATAATTTCGTCACCGGGGTCCATGCAACTCATCATTGCAATTTCAATAGCTTCCGACCCACCAGTAGTTATGAGAATTTCTGTAAAGTCGAGCTTAATATCATACCTTTGATAATACGTCGTTAGTTTTTTTCGATAAGATTCTATTCCTGCCGAGTGGCTGTATTCTACAATTTTCGGAGCGAAATTGTGAATAGCATCGAGCATCGTTTGCGGAGTTTCGATATCCGGTTGTCCAATGTTCAGATGGAAAATAGTTTTTCCTTGTTGCTTTGCTTTTTCCGCAAAAGGAACGAGTTTCCGAATCGGAGAGGGTGGCATTTGACGACCTTTGATCGAAGTTTCCGGCATAATTTTTCAAATTGAGCAAGAGTGCATCAGCAACAATTGCAAGTGTAGATTAACTAATTCAAGTCCTGTGTACAGGAATGGCATTCAAAAAAGAAAGCCCTCCTTTAGGGGAGGGCTTCAAAAGTACTAATAATTTTTAATTTTTATTTACCTGCAGGAGCTGGTTCAGCCGGTGCCGGAGTTGCCGGTGGAGCTTCAACGTTTCCTTTAAGGTGAAGAACTTTAGACCCTGATTTCGAGTTTGATGTCAAAGTAACTGTTTTGTCTTGCATTCCCATCTTTCCTGTTGAGTTAAATTCAACGTGGATCACTGCTTTTGCACTTTTGGCAATTGGTTCTTTCGGATAAGAAGGAACTGTACATCCACAAGAACCTGCTGCTCCAGAAATGATTAACGGCTCTTTTCCTGTGTTCGTAAATTCAAAGTCATACGTAACTTTGTCGCCCTGCTTAATGGATCCGAAGTTGTATTCTTCCACTTCAAATTTAAAGTCAGGTGCATTTTTGTTGTCTACCGGAGTAGCTACCGGAACTGTCTTTGCAGCATCTTGTGCGTTAACACCGGCTACAGAAAGAAATAAGGCAATTGCTAAGATTGATTTTTTCATTTTTCTTTTTAGTTATTTAAGATTGGGTTATTATTTAGTATTTGTTTCTCCCGGTAACGTTGGTTTTTCAACCGTTCCTTTGATATGAATAACCATTGGATTTTGTTCCGCGTTAGAAGTTAACGTAACAGTTTTGTCTTGTACTCCAAGTTTTCCTGTACTGTTGAAAGTAACCTTGATAGCAGCTTTCTGTCCTTTCATAATTGGTTCTTTTGGCCAGATGGGAACGGTACATCCGCATGACCCTTCAGCCTTAGAAATAATTAATGGTTCAGTGCCAGTATTGGTAAATTCGAAGTTATAAGTAACGGACTCACCTTGCATAATTTTCCCGAAATTGTATTCTTCTTTTTCAAATTTGAAATCGGCAGCACTTGGGTCGTTTGCGATATTACTAAGTTTTACATTTTGAGCTGAAGCAAGAGAAGTAAATCCTAAGACCGTTGCAAGTACGATGTATTTTATTTTTCTCATTGCAGTTCTTATTTAGAGTTTTCTAATGGTCCAAGATTATTCTTTACCGGCATGGTCTCTTCGTTTGCAGAAGGGTCGGCTTCAACTACACCTTTTATTGTTAAAACTTTAGTGTCTGTTTTGGCATTAGAAGTCAAAGTGACTGTTTTCGTAAAGGCACCAACTCTCTTGGTATCGTAATGTACTTTGATAACTCCGGTTTGTCCTTTCATAATTGGTTCTTTCGGCCATGTTGGAACGGTACAGCCGCAACTTCCATGAGCATTTGCAATTACAAGTGGTTCTTTACCGGTATTTTTAAATTTAAATTCACAACTTCCATCGGCTCCTTGTTTAATAGTACCGTAATCGTGCATCTCGTTTTCGAAAGTTATTTCTGCTGCATTTGGATTAACAACTTTTGCAGTTGCTGTGTCTTGTGCATTTGAACGAGATAAAAATGTCAGACAAATAATTGAAGTGGCAATGATGAATTTTACTTTTTTCATAGTTATCATTTTTAGGGGCGTTGAATTTGAACGTGCATTTGATTGTTTAGATTCATCCCTTTGCAATATTATTGCCAAAAATATTAAAAAAGCTGTGAAGGCAGTGTGAACTTTAGATAAGGTAATCTAATTATTAACAGGATTCTACCTTTGTTAATCGAATGTTCATTCTAAAAGCAGAATTCAGGAAGTTTTCAATTAATTGAGGTCAAAGTAGTTGCTTTACTGAGGTCAGATGTTGATTCATTTTGCAACCTATTTTTCAGGTTTCAGGAATAAAAAAAGGAGTCAAGAGTGTTTGTTCTCATCTTGTCTCCTTTTTTAAAAAATACTAGTTTATTTTGTTGTCATAATCGCAAATGGAATAACCATTTCTTCTAACGATATTCCGCCGTGTTGCAATGTATTCTTATAGTATGTTACATAATAATTATAATTGTTCGGATAAGCGAAAAACTTGTCTTGTTTTACAAAGACGAATGCTTGGGATAAATGTTGACGAGGAAGCATTGCATCGGCAGGGTTTTTAATTTCAAACACATCTTTCTTTTCGTAATTCATATTCTTACCCTGCTTGTAACGCAAGTTCGTATTGACATTTCTGTCGCCAACTAATTTAGAGGCTTCTTTTACTCGTATGGTTCCATGGTCGGTTGTTATAATTAGCTTCACTTTTTTCTCAGCTATTCTTTTAATTGCTTCGAAGAGGGGTGAATGTTCGAACCACGACAATGTCAACGATCGGTATGCTGCTTCGTCGTCGGCTAACTCACGTATCATTTCCATTTCTGTTCGTGCATGTGAAAGCATATCCACAAAATTGTAAACGATTACGTTGAATTTATTTTGCATCAGATTTGGAATGTCGTCGACCATCGCTTTTCCATCGCTATGGTTTGTGATTTTTCGATAACTCGATTTCCATTCTTTGCGAAAACGCTTTAATGTATCTTGAAGAAATGTTTCTTCATTCATATTTTTTCCACCTTCTTCTTCATCGTTTAACCACAGATTTGGGAAACGTGCTTCAATTTCTGCCGGCATAAGTCCTGCAAAAATTGCATTTCGTGAATATTGAGTTGCCGTAGGTAAAATACTTAAGTACACTTCGTCGTCGACTAATTTAAAGTACTCGGCAATTAACGGCTGAATAACTCTCCATTGATCGTAACGCAAGTTGTCGATTAGTATCATAAATACCGGATCAGCAGAACTGTCAATTGCCGGAATAATTTTTTTCTTCATCAACTGATGCGACATTACCGGAGTAGTGGCAGCATCCGGATTTTTTAGCCAGTTGATGTAATTAGTCTCGATAAATTTTGAGAACAACGTATTGGCTTCACTTTTTTGTGCTGTCAATATCTCATACATGCTTTCATCAGCCGAGCGTTTCAATTCCAGTTCCCAATAAACTAATCGACGATAAACTTCTGTCCATTCTTTCCAGCTAAGTTTATCACTCATCGACATTCCTAAGTTTCTGAATTCTTGCTGATAACCTTGCGCGGTTTTTTCACTGATAAGTCTGCGGTTCTCCAGATTTTTTTTCAGTGAAAGCAATATTTGATTTGGGTTTACAGGTTTTATTAGGTAGTCGGCAATTTTACTTCCGATCGCCTGTTCCATAATGTGTTCTTCTTCACTTTTAGTAATCATCACCACCGGAATTTCCGGCTTAATGTTTTTTAATTGCGCCAATGTTTCTATACCCGAAATGCCCGGCATGTTTTCATCGAGGAAAACAATGTCAAAATCTTTTATTCTGAATTCTTCTACGGCAGAGGCACCATTGTTTGCGGTTGTTACTTCATAACCTTTTTCGGTGAGGAAAAGTATGTGAGGTTTCAAAAGATCTATTTCGTCATCGGCCCAAAGTATTGTTATTTTATCCATAAGTTCTGTTTCAACTGCTTGCTTGCGGTTGTTTTCAAAGTTAGCAAAGATGTTTTTATTCATGCCTGAGTTTTTTTAAATTGAATGGAATACTTTTAAACAATGTAGAGTTCTAACTTGAACGTAAACCACAATCACATATTGCCATGTTAAAATGTTAATCAAATCTTATCATAGCTTTTATTAGTCTGAATAGTTGATCATAAATGTTGCTATGGTGGTCATTACGAATAGAATTCTGATATTGCAGAGCTATTTAAAACTACTATGCAATCAAAGTCAGGCCATTTAAAGATCGTGAATGATCCGATTTACGGTTTTATTAATTTTCCGTATGAGACTGTTTTTCAACTTATAGAGCATCCTTACTTTCAACGGATGCGCAGAATCCGACAGCTCGGCACAACACATCTGGTTTATCCTGGAGCTCACCACACTCGTTTCCATCATGCCTTAGGTGCTATGCATTTGATGACGCAAGCAATAGATGTGTTGAGAAATAAAGGTCATGAGATCACTGAACAAGAAGCCGAGGCCGTAACCATTGCTATTCTATTACACGATATTGGCCATGGTCCTTTCAGTCATGCTTTAGAAGGTTCAATTGTCCAATCGGTACACCATGAAGAAATATCTGCAATGTTCATGGATGCTCTGAACTTCGAATTCAAAGGAAAGCTAGAAATGGCGATTCAGATTTTCCGAAATAATTACCCTAAAAAGTTCTTGTTTCAGTTAGTAAGTAGTCAGCTCGATATGGATCGTCTCGATTATCTGAATCGCGACAGTTTTTTTACCGGTGTTTCTGAAGGTGTCATTTCAAGTGAACGCATTATTAAAATGTTGGAGGTTCATGATGATCAGTTGGCAATAGAAGCGAAAGGGATTTATTCCATCGAAAAATTTATTGTAGCCAGAAGATTGATGTATTGGCAAGTTTATCTTCACAAAACTGTAGTGAGTTCAGAAACGCTGCTCATTAATATTTTGAAAAGAGCACGAGAGTTAGCGACGAAAGGAAAAGATCTTTTCGCTACACGTGCTTTCAGTTATTTTTTAAGAAAAGAAGTAAGTAAGGCCGATTTCTTTTCGAGCCCACGAGTACTTCAGCTGTTTGCAGAGTTAGACGATAGTGATATCGACATTTCAGTTAAAGCATGGTCGCATAATAGCGATCCAATCTTAAGCGATTTATGCAAACGATTAATGAATCGAAAATTATTTAAGATACTACTACAAGATAAACCATTCGACGAAGAGTTAGTCGAACAAATGAAGTCGGATCTCAAAGCAAAATTGAATTTGACAGATGAAGAGATTGGTTATTATTTTCTTGAAGGAAAGCTTTTCAATAATGCCTACCAATCGAAATCAGATAAAATCAATATTCTGTTCAAAGATGGTTCGGTGTGCGATATTGCAGAAGCGGCAGACACATTAAATATTAAGGCGCTGAGCGAGCCTGTGGTAAAACATTACCTCTGTTTCCCTAAAATCGAGTCGTAAAGGCCTTTTGTTTTCTCTTAAAATTAATTACATTCGTACCAATAAAATAAAGAAGATATGGAGTTTACTGCCAAGCAAATAGGTGACTTGTTGAAAGGGTCAATTGAGGGTGATGAAAACGTAAAAGTTTGGCGCTTGGATAAAATTGAACAAGGCGCAGATGGCGGATTAACTTTCTTGGCAAATCCAAAGTATGCACCTTTTATTTATTCTACCAGTGCTTCCGTAATTATCGTCGATAAAGATTTTGTACCCGAGCAATCGATTAGTTCTACTTTGATTAGAGTGGAAAATGCTTATCAGAGTTTTGTGTTATTGCTTGAAATTTACAATCAGATTCAATTAGATAAAAAAGGCATAGAGCAACCCAATTTCATTTCTCCCTCAGCTAAAATTGGAACCGATGTTTACATTGGAGCGTTTGCCTACATCGGAAATAATGTAACCGTTGGAAATAATGTAAAAATTTATCCTCAAGTTTATATCGGCGACAATGCAAGCATTGGCGACAACACCACACTTTTTGCCGGAGTAAAAGTGTATTCAGATTGTATAATTGGTAAAGATTGTACACTCCATACCGGAACAGTAATTGGAGCCGATGGATTTGGCTTCACACCTAATTCTGAGAATCAATATAAGAAAGTAGCACAGATCGGGAATGTTATTTTAGAAGATCATGTAGACATAGGGGCAAATACAACGATTGACAGAGCTACGCTAGGTTCAACAATTATTCGCAAAGGCGTAAAGTTGGATAATCTAATTCAGATAGCTCACAATGTTGAGATAGGAGAGAATACAGTGATAGCAGCGCAGACAGGCGTGGCTGGGTCTACAAAGATTGGTAAAGATTGCATGATAGGTGGGCAAGTAGGAATTGTTGGACATATCACCATTGCTGATAAAGTTAAGATAGCAGCACAGTCAGGTATAGGTTCCAATATTACTACCGAAGGCGAAATACTGCAAGGTTCGCCCGCGTTTGGAATTGGCGATTACAAACGAACATATGTCGTTTTCAGAAAACTTCCGTTGTTAGAAAAACGGATTAAAGAACTTGAACAAATGATCGCAGATATAAAGCAGATTACTTCTTAAAGTGAGCGTTACAATTTTTTAATTTTTCGTAAGCACTTTCTTAAAAATAGGTAGTCTGGTTTATTCGACAATTAGTTTTTGAATCGACTCACTTCCGTTAGCAGAAACTTTCACAAAATAAATTCCGGTTGAAAGATTTTCTAGCAGCATTTCTTTTGAAGTGCAATTGACAACTTTTTCGTCGAAGTATTTTTGTCCTACTGCAGAGAAAATCTGAATCCGCCCGTCCACAAGTTGTTTGTTGAATGAAAGCATAAATTTTCCTGTGTTAGGGTTAGGAGCAATGGCATAATTATTTGCTGCAAACTCAGAAATACCTACAGAGCAATTTAATGCAGGGGCATCGGTACTCCAAATAATTCCGTTTATTAGTGTAGCATTGTTTCCGAAAATTGTATTATCGATTGACGTAGTTCCGATACCTTCTTCAAATTTCCACAAACCAACCAAACCTAATTCAGAACCGGTAGGAGTGCAACTCATGTACTGGTTAATTTCGTTAGGCGAAAGCGCTTTATTCCAAACTTCCACCTGATCAATTTGGCCTTTGAATAATCGTGTACCGCCAAGAGTAAAAGGAACAGCGCCGATGCGGAGAGGGTAAGTAGATGCGTGAATAGTTCCGCTATATAAAGTACTTCCTACAAGAACACCGTTGATGTACACAGTTAGTTTTGTGCCATCATAAACACCCGCAACATGACTCCAAATGCCTGTGTCGATAGCAGCAGTTGAGATAGCTTCCTTCCATCCGCCAACACCATCACTGAAATTAAAGGAAAGTTTACCTCCTAAACCGCAACGTAAGCAATATCCGGCAGAAGAAGTCGTCCAATCATCTTTCCCTACGATGTAGTTTGAGTAAGCATTTACACCAAAAGAATCGGGTTTAATCCACGCTTCAATAGACAGAGCGGAAGTAGGGTTTAAAGTGGGGGCATCTGCAACCTCAACAAACGAAGCGGTGCCATCAAATAAAAGCGAAGCAGTATTTGTTTGTGCCGAAGCAGAGAAAGCAACAAATGCGGAAATAACAACGAGTAGACAATTTTTCATAGCGGATCTTTTGTGTTTATTGAAGCAAATGTAATAATAAGCAGGAGAAAACAAGCACGAGATTACTTTAGTTTATTATGGCCGGCGTGTTGTGCTTACTAAAATTTGTTAGCTTTGAAGTAAAGTATGATGTAAAGTATGAAGTAAGAAGTAAGAAGTATGAAATATGAAATATGAAGTATGAAGTAAGAAGTAAGAAAGGTCAAATGTCATTCAGAGTCTGCTTACGAATTACAACAGTCAATTTTCGAATCTCAAATTACAATTCACAAATTACAATTCACAAATTACAATTCACAAATTACAATTCTCGAATTACAATTCACAAATTACAATTCACAAATTACAATTCTCAAATTACAATTCTCGAATTACGATAGTAAAGCGGAATGCCGTTCGGAATTAAATGTTGATCATTAAAAATATTTCTTCCGCCTCACTGAACATTCCACTTTTCGGGGTGGACTCACCAATTACCACTCACCAAAAATACAATTCTCAAATTTTTTAAACTAACGAATAAAAAAATGAAGCAACGTCTAATCTCTATCCTTGTCATCATATTTCTTTTGAACACATCTCTAAGTTTTGCTCAGAATTTGAACAGGACATGTCAATCAGATAATAATTTGATGAAAGATTTTCAATCGAATGTAAAACTAAAGGCTGAAATTCTTTTAGCAGAAAAAGCAATTAAAGATTTCAGTATTACTACTAGAACTCAAAATACGCACTATACAATTCCTGTTATTGTTCATATTCTCTATCACAATTCAGCCGAAAATATTGCAGATACTCAAATCGTAAAAATGATTGATATCATGAATCAGGATTTTGGTCGTTCAAATCCGGATACTGTTAATACACCTTTAGCTTTTCAATCTGTGGCCTCTGCCAGTTCTTTTGAATTTTGTTTTGCAAGGCAGGATAGTCTTGGAAATCTCTCAACAGGTATTGAACATATTTACACCGACACAATTCAATTC
>JANLPR010000174.1:0-5867 GCA_031367345.1 Bacteroidota bacterium
GGGTCGTATGTTAAAAAATAAGTTGCGGTGTCGTTAACGAGGCTATATTCAATTGCAGGTTGATTCAACGAGTCGGAATATAATTTTGTATCGAAGCTTCCATCATTCTTTTTTCCATAAAATTCTATGAAGTCGGAAGGATCAAAAACGCCATCGCTTTCTCCTTCAATGTAGAGGGGCACTTGAGAGCCATTGTTATACATCTGGATTTTTCTAGGATCAAGTGATGCAGCTGAAAACCCTGCCAGTGTTAACGTGTTAAGGCTTATTCTGTATACGCCATCTTGTGCTACTTGTATCTTGTAGTACTCTTGATTGTATTTGATCCACGAATTTTGATAAGGCCCTTGTGCAAGCACAAAGAATGAATTCAGTACAATCAATAAAAAGGGTAATAGTTTTTTCATCGGTTATTTATTGTGGAGAGGAGTGTTTAGTGATATCTAATTTCAGCGAAAATACATTTGAGTAAAGTATTTCGGAAGAGCTGATGCTTGTTAATGCGTAATCGATTGTTAGCTTGCCAAGTTTAATTCCAACTCCCATGTTGGGTTGCATGATCGTTGATTTTGTTCCATCGAAATTTTTAACTTGTTGTATATTGTGAACTCCACCTCGAAGAAAAATAAATTTGTTGTATCCCAATTCAAATCCTAAGCGAGGATCTACACTAAGCGGGTCGGAAGAGATAAGAACATTTCGTTGTCCATCGAAAGTAACATCTGTATTAACTTCTACCAATGCAGATATTTTTTTGCCTAAGTCCCACTGATAACCGGCAGCGAGAATTAATTTTGGTAAGGTGATCTCCGTTGTGTTTTTGGGAATTTCGTTTCCTGTTCTCAGAAAAGCATCTGCAAAAAGATCGGTCTGATACGACCATGCGTTGAAAGTAGAAGTAACGTCTTTTGCTTGTATTCCTAAAAGCCATTTGTCTTTTTTGTACTGAGCGCCAAGGTCAAAACCAAATCCCCAAGCTTGACCAAAGTCACCTACTTTACGATGAATAATTTTAGCGCTTCCGCCAAAGTTTAATCCGGGGAAGGACGATTTTTTAGCATAGGAAAATAAGAATGCATAATCGGCAATCGAGAAAGTTGTAATTTTGGAATAGTCGATGTAACCGGATGGTGTAATAAGATACAACGTATTTGGAATATCATCGGTACCAAAACGAATAATGGTGAAACCAATGGTTCGTTTATCATCGATTCGTGTTGCTAGGGTTGCGTAATCGAATTTTGCAATACCCGCAAAAAGTTCTGCATGCATCGCTGCTATCTGCAAATTACCTTCTAGATTGGCTAAGCCGGCAGGATTCCAAAAGGCGGCTGTTGCATCGTTTGTACTAGCTGCAACAGCACCCGACATACCCATGCCTCTTCCTCCAACTCCTATTGAAAGGAATTCATTGGAATATTTTGGGGCTTGTGCTATTGAATTAGAAAATGGAAAAGTAATGGTTGCAGCAAGTGCAATTAGTTTGGTTAATTTCATTTAAGTGTAAATTTATGGCTCGACGTGTAAAACGTTATAGCCAAGAGCATATTGTGGAGATTCGAGTTTACTCTTGAGGTAAAGTTAGCATTTCTGCTAGTACGGGAATTCTCATTTTGGTCAACGGCTCGCTTTTTTTGAACAATGGATTGTATTGTATTGTGAATGAAAATCGGCCTGCTGAAATGGGGTGAAAGCCTTTTGCAATGCGGATTATAAGCAGAATGTTGTTTTTTAATCACCATGAGTAATTAACAATTTAATGGTATATTAAGTAGCTGATTTTGCAAAAAAACGCTGATATATAATCCATTCTCGAGCATTGGATTTCCTTAAGGAAAAACTACTTTTGCCAGAGCAATACTAGATTTTAGAGCCAATGAAAAAGCAAATCCCGAATTTTCTTACATGCATGAATTTATTTAGCGGATGTATAGCTGCCGTTATGATTTTCAGGAATAGACTTGATATGACGGCTTATTTTATTTTAGCAGCCGGATTTTTCGATTTATTGGATGGAATGGTGGCGAGAAAAGTGGGGTCTGATCCCAATTTTGGGAAGCAGATGGATTCTTTAGCCGATGTGGTCTCTTTCGGATTTGTTCCGGGAGCGGTTATGTTCAAATTACTTCAAATGTCGGATCTGTCGTCAATTATTGGTAATGAAAGTGTGCGAAGTGTAATCCAGTTTTTTCCGTTTGTGATAACTATTTTTTCTGCTATACGACTGGCAAAGTTTAATCTCGATACTCGGCAAACAAATTCGTTCATAGGATTGCCAACACCTGCAAATACGTTAATGATTATTTCTTTTCCATTAATTTTAATTCAACACCCGGGCCAATTTGATGGAATTATTTTAAATCCGATTTTCAATCTTGCGATTTGTGCTTTCATGTCGTTTATGCTTGTTGCAGAAATCCCTTTGTTTGCGTTAAAGTTTAAAAATTTCAAATTCAAAGAAAATAGTTTTCAATATATCATGATTTTATCAATCGTAATATTAGGTGCAATTTTTTCTTTTGCGGCTATTCCTATGTTGGTTATCTTATATGTACTTTTGTCTTTTCTCAAAAACAATTATCAAACAAAATAAATCTACTATGAAATTTATTGCTGAAATAAATATTATGCCGCTAAAAGCACTTTTGGATCCACAAGGAAAAGCAGTGGGTCATGGCCTAATAAATATGGGTCTAAGTGAAATAGAAAATGTTCGTATTGGCAAACATATTACCTTGGAAGTAGAAGCAGAGTCGAAAGAAGTTGCCAATAAGAAAGTAGATGAAGCCTGTAAAAAAATGTTGAGCAATCCAATTATGGAGAGTTTTACCTTCGATCTTGTTGAAGGTTGATCAGCTTTTTCTTAGTTCGAAATTCTGACCTAAATATACTTTTCTAACTTGCTCATCATTGGCAAGTTCTTCTGCAGTACCGGCCTTCAATATTTTTCCTTCAAAGAGTAAATAAGCACGATCAACAATCGTCAAGGTTTCGTGAACATTATGGTCGGTAATCAACACTCCTATATTCCGATCTTTCAAATGTGAAACAATTGCTTGAATATCTTCCACCGCAATTGGATCTACTCCCGCAAATGGTTCGTCTAACAATATAAATTTTGGGTCAACTGCCAATGCACGTGCGATCTCTGTTCTACGACGCTCTCCACCTGAAAGTAAGTCGCCTCTACTAGATCTGATATGTTGCAATCCAAATTCATTCAACAACGATTCTAATTTTTCAAATCGTGCCTCTCTAGAAAGTTTTGTCATTTCCAATACTGCCAAAATATTAT
Organism: Bacteroidota bacterium; assembly: GCA_031367345.1. Classification (GTDB taxonomy): domain Bacteria; phylum Bacteroidota; class Bacteroidia; order AKYH767-A; family 2013-40CM-41-45; genus JADKIH01. The sequence goes on from JANLPR010000174.1 coordinate 3,296, forward strand.
CTTCAACACTTAATTTTCTAAAAATGCTGGCTTCTTGTGCTAAATATCCAATCCCTTTTTGTGCTCGTTTATACATTGCCAAATCGGTGATTTTCTCGTTCTCAAGAAAAATATTTCCTTCGTTCGGCTTAATCAAAACAAAAAACATATAAAACGATGTTGTTTTAACGTCGCCATTGGGTCCTAAGAGCCCAACAATCTCGCCTTGCGAAACTTCTATCGACACATCATTCACTACTGTTCTCTTCTTGTAGCGCTTTACAAGTCCTTCTGCTCTCAGCTTCATAATAGTTTGATCAGTTTTGTAATGCTTCCCAATATTCAACAGCTCTGCGTAAATGCGGAATTACGATTGTGCCACCAACAATGTTTGCTATTGCGAATACTTCGAAAATTTCTGCAGTTGAAATTCCTTCTTCTTTACATTTTCCCAAATGATATTTAATGCAATCATCACATCGAAGAACCATTGAAGCTACAAGCCCGAGCATTTCTTTCGTCTTTACATTCAATGCACCTTCAGCATACGTGTTTGTATCTAAATTGAATAGTCTTTTGATAACAAGATTGTCTTGAGAAAGAATACGCTCATTCATTTTGGCGCGATACTCATTAAACTCTTCAATTTGATTTGTCATAGATGAATTGAATTAATTAGCTACTTTTTTTCGATTAACATAAGCACTAACAAATATACTTATTTCATAGAGTACATAAAGTGGCAAGGAAACCATAATTAAGGTAGTTGCGTCTGAGGTAGGAGTAATAACCGCAGCTACAATTAGAATTACAATTACTGCATGGCGGCGATAAGTTCTCATAAATTTTGCAGTGATCATTCCAACTTTTGTCAGGAAGTAGACGAGTATCGGAAGCTCAAATACGATTCCTGAAATCAACGTCATGGTAGTAACGGTAGAAATAAAAGAATCGAGTGTGATCGTATTGCTAACCTGCGCACTTACCTGATAGCTCCCAAGAAAATTGACCGTCATTGGTGTGATCACATAATAGCCGAAAAGAATACCAGTTAAAAAAAGAAAGGAAGTATAGAATACGATTCCTCGTGCAAATGAAACTTCTTTAATGGTCAATGCCGGCTTTATAAAGCGCCAAAGTTCCCATACTAAATAGGGGAAACCTACTACTACTCCGGCAATAAATGCTACCCACATGTGTGTTGTGAACTGCGCAGAAATGTCGGTGCTAATTAGTGAAAAAGGAATAACGGTTACACAAAGATCTTCGCCAAAGTTCAGACGGTGTGATGCCCAACAAAGCGCGCGATAAGTGAGGAAGTCGGGATTTTTAGGTGCTAATAATACTCCGTCAAAGAGAAATTCTTTGAAAAAGAAAAGCACTAGGGCCAGAATCATTACTACTACTGTGGCGCGAAAGATATGCCATCTGAGCGCTTCTAAATGCCCGAGAAAAGACATTTCTCCGTTAGGATTGTTGTTAAATGAGAATAAGGCCATAAGGGCTGCAAATATAGAAAAGATATTTTCGCATTGTGATATTTATCAATGAAGAGTCGATGACCTTCTTGATCTAAGTACAACATGACTATTTATACCACCCATGTAGAATCGGAAGCCAAGTTAGCAATCAACCGATTGTAACATTAAATGATCCCTTCTCTAATCAGATCATGTAAGTGAATCATGCCGATATATTTGCCTTTTTCAGCTACGATAAGCTGAGAAATATTATGTTCTTTCATCACAGACAGTGCATCGACTGCCATTTGGTCTTTACTTGAAATTTTTGGCGAAGTGTTCATAATCGAACGAGCAGTCATGTTGCTAAAGTCTTTATTGTTGAGCAACATTCTTCTTATATCTCCATCGGTAATTATTCCTGCTAATTTATTTCCTTTTAAAACAGCAACAGCTCCAAGGCGATTCGATGAAATTTCAACAATTACTTTTCTGATGTCTTCATCAATGTTTACCTGAGGCGCCGCGTTATTCGGATACAAATCTCCTACTTTTAAATACAGTCGTTTGCCTAGTGCTCCACCCGGATGATACTTCGCAAAGTCTTTGCTTGTAAATCCTTTTTGGTCGAGCAAGCATACTGCCAACGCATCGCCCATGGCAAGTTGTGCGGCTGTACTGCTTGTTGGTGCAAGATTATTCGGACAAGCCTCTTTACTCACAAACGTATTTAAAACAAGATGACTATTTTTTGCAAGATAAGAATCGGTGTTTCCTACAATAGCAATGAGTTTGTTGCCCCAACTCTTTAACAGTGGAATTAATATTTTAATCTCCGGAGTATCGCCACTCTTCGATATACAAACAATCGCATCATCCTTTTGAATAATGCCAAGATCTCCATGAATCGCATCGGCAGCGTGCATAAAGATAGATGGTGAGCCTGTTGAGTTGAGCGTTGCTACGATCTTCTGACCAATAATGGCACTTTTACCTATCCCAGTTACAATAATTCTTCCTTTGATTGTAGATAGATACCGAACAGATGCTACAAAGTCATCGTTGATAAATTTTTTTAACTGGCTAATTGAGTCTGCTTCTATCTGCAGTGTATTCAAAGCCAGCTTCTTAAT
>JANLPR010000175.1:0-12684 GCA_031367345.1 Bacteroidota bacterium
TAAGGTTATTTTTCCTTTAGCTGTAAATTTTACTGCATTACTTATTAGGTTTAAAATTATCTGACGCAAACGCATCGGATCACCTTCTAAAACTTCAGGAATAGAAAAGCCATATTCTGAAACTAATTTTAAATTTTTTTCCTGTAATTTGTTTTCAAACACCTGAATCATACTGGAAATGGAGGCAATTAAATTAAATGGTATTTGCTCAAAGGTCATTTTTCCTGCATCTACTTTAGCAAGATCAAGTATATCATTTATTAAAACGAGTAAAGCATCACCCGATGCTTTAATTGCGTTTATGTATTCTTTTTGTTTTTTATTTAAATCTGTTTTTAATACCACATTTGTAAACCCGATAATCGAATTCATCGGTGTGCGGATTTCATGACTCATGTTTGACAAAAATTGCTGTTTTGCTTTTACCGCATCCTCAGCTATTTGTGCAGCGGCTTCTGCTTTACTTTTTGCTTCTTCCAGTTGGTGGAATGCGCTTTTTAATGCATTTTCTGTTTGGCGTTGCTCAGTAATATCGGTGTGAACACCAATCCATTCCTGAATCAACCCTTCGGAATTTAAAGAAGGAATTGCCCGAATAGAAAAATTTCCCCAGTTACCATCTTTCAATAGGACACGGTGCTCAAAAATAAAGTTCTTGCCCTCGCTAACGGCTTCGTTCCAAGCGTCAATTGTAGGTTGAGCGTCATCAGGATGAATAGCATTTGCCCATCCAAAGCCTTGATACTCATCGTAACTTTGGCCAGTAAGTGAAGCCCAAGCTAACTGTTCGCCTATCATTTCGCCACTTGCACTGTTAGTCCATAAAATCCCTTGAACAGCAGAAATAGCTCCTTGAAACCGTTGTTCATTTTTTTCAATTTTTTTGCGATCATTAACCTGTTCCGTAATTTCATGTGCTAAACACATCACACCTGAAATAGCACCTTCAGAGTCTCTTAATGGTTCGTAAACAAATTTTACAAATATATTTTCTAACTTTCCGCTTCGATTAAAATTAACAGGACTTTCTGCTGATACAAAACGTTCACCTGTTTTATAAACATTCTCCAAAAGTTCTTTATAACCTTGGCTCCTAACCTCAGGCAATACCTCAAAAACGGGTTTATTTATTGCTTCTATTATCTTTCTATCCCAAATATCAGCCATTTTTTGATTGATTGTTTCAATTACAAATTCTTCTCCAAGCATTACGCAAATAGCTACTGGTGCCTGAAGTACTAATTGCCGAAACCGCTCTTCACTTGCCTGTATTTTCTTCAATGCTTGTTTCTCTGCTTCATATTGTGCCTCTAATGCTTTTTTTACAGTTACCTGAGTGGTTACATCATGCGCAATAGTGGTGACACCCGAAATAGATTCATCGGCTTCGCAATGGGGCTGGTAAACAATATTAAAATACTTGTCTTCTAATTTGTCTTTGTGTTGTAATTGGGCAAGCATTTCGTTGGCATAAACAGGCATGCCTGTGGTAAAAACTTTATCAATCATCGCGGGAAATGGTTGATTTTTAAGTTCTGGTAAAACTTGCAACAAGGTTTTACCTTCCACATCCGTTCCTTTGCCCCAAAACTCTTTCATCAAATCATTGGCAAGTGTAATCACCATATCTTTTCCCTTCATTATAGAAAAAGCAAATGGCGATTGCATGAGCATCATGTGATAGCGTTTATTACTTTCTTCTATTTTCTTCAATGCTTTTTGTTCTGCTTCACGCTGCTCGGCTAATGCTTTTTTTACAATTACCTGAGCGGTTACTTCGTGAGCAATAACAGTTACACCCGAAATGGTTTCGTCAGCTTCCAAATAAGGTTGGTAAACAAAATTAAAATACACCTCTTCCCATTTTCCATTACGCATAATTGGTGCTAGGAGCTCATCGCCATAAAAAGGAATGCCGGTAGTGTACACAGCATTGAGCAAACCCGGGAATTCGGAATCTTTAAGTTCAGGTATCACTTCAAACAATGATTTTCCTTCTACTTCTTTGCCTTTTCCCCAAAAATCTTTTATGCTATCATTTGCAAGTGCAATCACCATGTTTTTTCCTTTAAAAATGGCAAAACCAAATGGTGATCTCATCAACATCATGTTGTAACGTTTTTCGCTGTCTGCAATCTGCTTAAGCGCTTTTTGCTCCACCTCATGCTGGGCCTCTAATGCTTTTTTCACTATTACAGAAGCGGTTACTTCAGAAGCAATAACGGTAACCCCCGAAATAGTTTCGTCTGCTTCCAGATAGGGTTGATAAACAAAATTAAAATACACATCTTCCTGTTTTCCATTGCGCAAAATCTGGGCAAGCAGCTCATCTCCATAAAAGGGAATGCCGGTGGTGTAAACCTTATCAAGCAAACCGGGGAATGCGGAATCTTTAAGTTCAGGGATTACATCAAACAATGGCTTTCCTTCTACGTCATTGCCTTTCCCCCAAAATGTTTTAATGCTATCGTTGGCAAGTGTGATCACCATATTTTTAGCTTTAAAAATGGCAAAACCGAAAGGCGATTTCATGAGCATCATGTTGTATCGCTTTTCGCTGTCTGCAATTAGTTTCAACGCTTTTTTATCAAACTCATGCTGTGTAATCAAGGTTTTATTTTCTGTAACATCCTCAGTCCGGTGAATAATATATTTAACATTATTATTATCATCCAGTATAGGCGAGTTAGTTGCTTGCCAATACTTCAGTTCATACCCGCCACCCTCCGATTCTGGTTTTGGAATATCGTATTTTACAACAGGCAATTCATCCTTTGTTTTATTTTTAATTACCCGGTTAAAAGAAGCCCGTACAATACTTTCTCCATTTGCGGTTTTATCATCAGGATTATCAGGAAATACATCAAAGGCATTACGCCCCACAATATTTTCTCTTACAGTCGTTGTGGCTTTTAAAAACGCATCAGATACAGCCACTATAGCAAAGTTGGTATCGATGACAACCAACAATTCCGAAGACTGTTCGAATATGTTTATATAATCTTTTGTATCCATAAGTTCGTAAATATCCTATAAAGAATCTGATTTCTGTGTTTTATTTTCCACCTCCGATAAAAGCGGAAAGGGAGCTTGATTTACTTTTTGATTTTATAGGTTTTTGCTACTTATCAAAACCAAGCTAAAAAAAGAATTCCGTTTTCAAGTAAAAACAAAAAAGTGTAGAAAAAACTATTTTTCTACACTTTTTTTTGTGGAGCTGGAGGGAGTTGAACCCTCGTCCAGACAAGCAATCAATAAACTTTCTACACGCTTAGTGTTCATTAATTGTCGGCGGCATAACTGCTAAACACGCGCTATTATGCAACTTAGTTCCTTGGATCTTAGTCCCGATGCAGGAGACATCATCGGAGAGCATTCACCATACGATACTTCCGAGTAGAAAACGGGTGAACAGGTCTTCAGGAAGTAGTCAATTGATTAATCTTCTGATTAAGCAGCTAACGCGTAAGAATTGTTGCCAGTTAGGCAGTTGAGAACCGTGTTTTACGAGGCTGATTCCCGACCCTCGACGTGCTTACTTACCAATTTCACTCACTGTCAAATCCAGGCAGCCCCGTTAAAATGGTTCTGCAAATTTACGGATTTTATTCCGTTTATCGTATCTCTATTTTTATTCGTATTTTAAATTGCCTTAAAATCGAATTTATATTTTATTCTCCTATTTTATTGCTTCACTATTTTCCAACTCTTCTGCCATTTCTCCCCTTTAATATTCACTACATATATTCCTGCTGCCAAATCGCTGCAATTTATTTGCTTGGTCATACTTCCCACTTTTACAAAATTACTCTGAACCAACTGTTGGCCCAACGCATTCGTAATTTGTAAACTGATTTTTTCTGTCCCCGAAAAATCAAATTCTACATTCAGCCAATTCGATAAAATCGGATTCGGGAATAGTTTTATTTGTTCAAGACTTGGTTCAGCTGCTATGCCAACCGAAAAATAATAAATGGTGGCCGAATCGGTACATCCCCAATTCTGATCGTTAATAACCACTGTATAATCTCCTGTATGTGCAGGCGTACATGTATCTCCTGTACATCCTGTAAATGTTGCACCATTATAATACCACGAATACGTGTATTGATTTCCTGTTGGTGTAGCTACTAATCCACTTGGCGTAATTGCTATTGCGGGATTAATATTTGTTTCACTTACACCTATCGTTGATGAATTAGTACAACCATTTGCATTGGTAACGATCACCGAATAATTTCCTGCTGTACTCACTGTAATACATGATTGCGTACCACCTCCATTCCATGCGTATGCCGGATATCCTTGTGTAGCACAAATCGTTTCTATTGCTCCTTTACAAATATTGGTTGGTCCTGTTATACTCACCGGTGGAATAGGAGAGAAGCTCACTAGTTGTGTGTCGTTGCCTACGCAACCTACGGCATCATGAATAGTAACCGAATAAATTCCATTCGACGTTACTGAAATACACTCGGTTGTTGCTCCTGTATTCCATGCATAGTCTGTGTATCCTATCGGAACACACAATTCTAAAATACTTCCGGCACATGGTGTATGACTTCCGGTAATTGTGGTAGTAATCGAATTTGAAAATGTAACAGCTGCTGTATTACTCGCTGTACATCCGTTCGCTCCTGTAATTGTTACTGTATAGTTACCGGTCGAATTCACACTTATGCATCGTGCTGTACTTCCTGTCGACCATTGATACAATGAACTTCCTGTAGGTGCACATAGTTGTCCTACGGCTCCTATGCATAGTGAAGTTGGACCGGTTATCGTAGCATTCAACTGTGAAAAGATTGTTAGCCCTTGTGAACTACTTGCTGTACATCCATTCAAATTCGTAATTGTTACTGTATAAATTCCCGATGTGCTTGTGTTTATACATCTAGTTGTTTCCCCTGTTGACCAGCTATATTGATATCCTGTTCCTGACAGTGAACAATACTGTACATTGGTTCCGTAACATGCTGTTGAAGGCCCGGAAATAGACGCTGAAAAAGCGGCATAACTGGTTATCGATCTCGATGCTGATGCAGAACAACCATTCGCATCAGTTACTGTTACAGTATATGGTCCTCCACTCGTAATTGTAATGCATTGCGATGTCGATCCATTCGACCATTGTACCGTGCCAACTGTTGTTGCACACAATTGAATGCTTTGTCCAAAACAAATTCCTGTCGGTCCTGTAATCGATAAATTTAAATTTGATCCGAAACTGATCGAATGATTTGCTGTAGATGTACAGCCGTTTACATCGGTTAATGTAACAATGTAATTTCCCGCTGTAGTAACATTTATGCATCGTGTTGTTTGTCCGCTCGACCAAGAATATATTGTATATCCTGTTGGTGCACAAAGCTGCGCCGATGTTCCAAAACATGCTGTTGTTGGTCCACTGATTACTGCAGTTGGTACACTATAGTAATTCAAGTGATAAGTTGAAGATGCTGTACAGCCATTCGCAGCTGAAGCAGTAGCAATATACGATCCTGAATCGGGAACTGTAATACAAGCTGTACTTTCTGCAGTTGACCATGCAATTGCAGTTCCGTTGGTTGAAGCACATAACAAAGCAGCTGTTCCCGGACAAACTATTCCCGGACCGGCAATGCTTATTGTTGGATTATTTAATACTGTTAAACTTTGCGATGCGCTACTTGTGCATCCGTTTGCATCTGTTGCTGTTACGGAAAAACTTCCTCCGGGAGAAGGTGGCGTTATGCATTGTGTTGTTTGTGACGATGACCATAAATAAGTTGGATATCCTGAAGAAGCACATAATTGCGGAAATGAATTTGCACATCCACTGCTTGGTCCACTTACTGTAACCGGTGTAACTGAATAAAAATTTATTGTGGCTGAACTTGTGGCCGAACAACCGGTGTTATCACTTGCTCTCACTGTATAGGTTCCATTTAGCGTAGGTGTAATGCATGCTGTTGTTTGTCCGCTCGACCATAAATAATTTGCGAAGCCGGCATCGGCGCATAATTGTGCTCCTGTATTCGGACATGCTTGCGATGGCCCGGTAATGTTAACTGATAATGAACTTCCATAAGTAACAGTTTGCGATGCAGAAGATGTACAACCATGCGTATCTGTTATCGTAGTAGTATAACTTCCGCTAACAGTTATATTTATACAACTCGCCGTTGCAGCATTTGACCAAGCATAAGTATAACTTCCGCTGTTTGCGCACAACTGAATTGTAGAACCGTTGCATGCACTTGTAGGTCCTGTAATGGCTGCAGTCGGATTAGTATAAACGATTGTCGATTTTGAAGCTGTGGCTGTGCAACCGTTAGCATTTGTAACTGTCACAACATAATTTCCTGATGTACTTGGATTAATACATTGCGTTGTTTGTCCACTCGACCAGCTATAACTATTTCCTGTACTAGAACATAATGTTCCCGGTGATGAAGTGCAAGAAGAATCAGCTCCTGTAACTGCCGGTGTAAAATTGGGATAAATAGTTACTGTTTTTGATGCTGTACCTGTACATCCACTTGCATTGGTAACTGTTACTGAATAGGTTCCGGATGATGGCGGATTAATACATTGTGTAGTGCCGCCATTTGACCATGCATATTGTGTGTATGTTGTGCCTGTACAAATTGCAGGGTTTGTATTTAAACATGCAGCCGTAGCTCCTGTAAGTGTAACTGTTGGCGAATTGTTTATTGTAAATGATTTGGATGCACTTGCTGTACAACCATTGGCATCGGTTACTGTTACTGTATAGGTTGCTGACGATGCCGGCGTGATGCATTGCGTTGTACCGCCACCTGTCCAAGAATAACCGGTGAAACTTGGACTTGCACATAGTTGAGTAACATTTGCACTACATGCAGAAGTTGCTCCTGTTATTGAAACACTTGCTGAACATGGATTCACAGCGCAAATTTGAAATGTTCCTACTTCGTCATTGTTTACGTCCCACATTCGGATCCAAATTGTTGATCCTGCTGTCTGACTACTTACAATTGCTCGCGGCATTGTTGGTGTTGTTGCATTACCACCGGCATAGCAATTAATCAATGCGAGTGAAGTACATGTTCCGCTATACAATGCCATGCCCATATCTGTGAGTGTTCCTGCCATCGTATTAATTTCTATTACTCCTGATGCCGGCACTACTGCCGAAAACCACACATCGCCATCTCCATTGCCATCGCAAGAAACAACAGGTACTGTTGAATTAGTAGCAGCTGTATTGTCGCCGGAAACTGGTGAACAACTTGTTCCTACTGTAAGTGAAGTTGCAGTACAAGGATCATCATTTGTCGCGCTACAAATTGTTAGGCATGATGATGCTGCAATACGATTTTGAATGAAGGTTTTTGGTTGTGTTCCAAATCCAAGTGCTAAGTTAATTCCTGTATTGGGAGGCAAATGACAATAACTCATGATTGTTCCTTTTGCAGGAATTGGTCCTTGTGCACATCCTGTTGGATCGGAAGCATAACCGGCATTCGGTCCGCAACCATCGATGGCTGTTGAATTTCCATTCCATACACAGTCGTGCGTGTGTGAAGATCCAAGATTATGTCCTTGCTCATGTGAAACAACTTCTACAGTCCAACTATAAGTGGGTATGTTATTATAATTTGCATTGATTCCTGTATATGCCATGTGATAACTCAGTGTTGGATCGCATAGTACATCTAACCAAGCAACACCACCACCTCCATTGTAGCCTAAAAGTGTAGCAAGGTCGCCTGTGAATGAAGTTCTGTTGGTTCCAAATTGATCGAGGTAATCGTTGGAAGCCGGACCAACATAAGGATCAATAGAATTCCAAACGTAAAGTGTATTTAATTTCGCAGTGATTCCATCATTGGCATATTCAGCAGACACTTGATTAAAAATTCCATTAATGTATGTTGAAACTGCCGGAACCGTTAATTTATCTGTATAAATATCTTGATCTGTTTCCCAATAAAAATTTACACATTTAGTAGATGTTGTAATGTTAGGATTGTTCAAACGCATACCCGGTTTTGTTCGACTAAATTCTGACGTTACCCCACATTGAAATGGAATGGCAGCTTTCAAATTAGCATCATTATAAAAAATATAATTTCCAAAATTGTCTTTCGAAAGTTTACCGAGATTGTAATTACCTTTTTCTGTTGCTATGATTCCCATCACATCGTTTTCGGAAAATGAAAATGCTGCTATAGACTCACTATTTCCGGAAACTATTCCTTGATAGTTGCTAAATGAAATTTGTTTTTCGTTCGACTGACGACTTGTAAGCAATTTAAAGCTGCCGGTATATATCTCTTTCTTGATCAATTCAAGAGTGATAATGCCGCTTCCTTCGGGATTGGGTAAATTTATTTTTAAATAATTGGGTTGTTCATCAATTATTTGTTGAACAACTTTTTTGTTCAACACCAATAATTGGTAGGAGGAAAGTGAACGACTAAGTTCAATGTTTTTCGATTCGGTTACAGAAAAAGGTGTTTTAGCCTCACTCAAAAAAAGTCCTTTCTCTCTAAAAGAAGAAATAATCTTAAATAGGTCGCCGCCGCGAGAAGAACTTGTACTTAGGATCAATAAAAATAATAGAGAATAGTGTAATTTTTTTTTCATTAGAATATTGGTTAAGAGAACTTGGGAGAGAGTGTGGTATTCAGTCTACAAAGTTAAACTACTTAAGCAATTATTAAAATAAAAAAGCCCCCCATAAGGGAGGCCTTGTCTTAAACAAACTAACCATTATCTTAATTTAAACTTGGATCTTCAGGGAAATTGGCAAGAATAGCATACTGGCTACCCATTGAATTCAACACTTCTCCCCATAATCCCTCCGGATGATCAGAGAAAGCGAAGTCTCTCTTGCAATTGGAGATCATCCATGTATGTCCTCTTAATTCTTCTGTTAATTGTTGTGGTTCCCAACCGCTATATCCTGCAAAAAATCGGATATCGTTTTTATTCACCTGGTGGGTATCTATTAATAACTTCAATGATTCCAAATCACCGCCCCAAAAAATGCCGGGAAGTATCTCTTTACATCCTTCCAGTTTATTACCCAGAGTGTGTAAAAAATGTATCGTATCGGTTTGAACCGGGCCGCCAAAGTAAAGCGGAGCCTCAAATGGCGGAAAGTCTTCTAATGCATCATTTAAATGCAAATCTGTCGGCTTATTCAGGATAAACCCAACGGTTCCTTCTTCACTATGCTCTCCTAAAAGGATCACTGTTCTCTTAAAATAAGAGTCCAATAAAAAAGGCTCGGAAATTAGGATTCTGCCAACTTCAGGATCAAGATATGTGTTCTTTTTTCTCATTGTGTAAATGTGGCCTTATAGCGTGTTCATTATTAAGTTTTTCCGCCGATCATCAGCTGACAAGCAATAAACAATTTTACAACATTTGAGAGCCGTTGTTTTTGATTATTGCTCCCAAAACTTACATTCCATCTTTCAGTTTGGCCGTTTTTCTTTCACTTAATTTTGTAAGGTTTTTCAATTCGCATTTTATCGTTTAATGATCATTCTAAACTTTTACCGAGATAACTTTTCATATAATCATGCCACATTTTCATCGATTTTTTAGCGATGTTTGTACTTCAATTATGGAAAAAAATAATAACAGCATTTTCAATTTGCGTATCGATTTTACCAAAGATGTAATCGATGAAAAAAAACTTTCGTCAAATCCGATCATTCAATTTAATAAATGGATGGATCAAGCGCTAAATGCGCAGGCCAATGAACCGAATGCTATGACGCTTTCGACTGCAAATAAAAATGGTCGTGTTGATGGAAGGATCGTTTTGCTTAGAGCTGCCGATAAAAACGGATTTAGTTTCTTCACTAATTATCATAGTGCAAAAGGAAAAGAAATAAAATCGAATAAAAATGTTTGTCTTACTTTTTTTTGGCCGGAACTTCAACGGCAAGTCAGAATACGTGGTACAGTAGCTAAGCTCGCCGAAAAAAAATCTGATCTTTATTTTGCTTCTCGTCCTCGAGAAAGTCAGATTGGTGCACATGCTTCTCATCAATCAGACGTTCTTGCGGGAAGAGAAGAACTGGAGAATCGTTATAAATTGCTCGAACAAAATTTTTCAGGAAAAAAAATCCCTCGTCCTAAACATTGGGGTGGTTACTTTGTTAACGCAATTGAAATAGAGTTTTGGCAAGGACGCGAAAATCGATTGCACGATCGTTTTCTTTATTCGAAAAATAAATCCGGCAAATGGAAAATGGTTCGCTTGAATCCTTAATTCTAAAGCGATATATATTTTGTTCGACAGCTCACAATTTATTTAGTTTTCATTCGTCTTCCATAAAAGATAATCATCCCATTCCTTATGTCTATTAGAATCATAATTGTTGCTGTCGTATTATTTCTCCTCGACGTGTATGTTTTTCAAGGAGTAAAAGTGCTCATGCAACAGCGCTCGCCTAATTTCCAACGAACGGTTATGATCATCTATTGGGGAATTACTGCGTTGTCGATTGGTACACTTCTCATCGGACAATGGATTGATTGGCATACCTGGCCTAAAACTTTACGGGTATATTCTTTTGCCTTCATATTTATTATTTATAGTGCAAAAATTATTGTCACCATTTTTCTATTGGTAGATGATCTTATTCGATTAGGAAGATTAGCGTTTCTTTGGATTGCTTCTTTGTTTTCTTCGAATAAGGATGTTACTGAATCCTTTCGAGTATCAAGACTTGACTTCCTTGTTAAGTCGGGATTTATTTTAGCAGCACTTCCGTTTTTTTCACTCTTGTATGGAATGATTCGAGGTACATATAATTTTCAGATCCATAAATCGAAACTCACATTTGCAAATTTACCTGAACCGTTCGAAGGATTAAAAGTAATTCAGATCTCAGATATTCATACCGGAAGTTTTAATACTGTTGAGCATCTTGCAACAGCTGTTGAAATGATTCTTGAACAAAAGCCTGATTTGATTTTTTTCACCGGCGATTTGGTAAATGATCTTCATACCGAAGCATTACCATTCAGAGATATTTTTTCAAAAATGAAAGCACCACTTGGTGTTTATTCAATTTTGGGTAATCACGATTATGGTGATTACTATCAGTGGCCAACCGTTGAAAGTAAAGTGGAAAATCTGAATAAGCTTAAATCATTTCATAAAGAAGTTGGATGGAATTTGATGTTGAACGAGCATACATATATTGAAAAAGATGGTAGCAAGATTGGTCTCATTGGAGTTGAAAATTATTCGGGCAAGAAAAGTTTTTCTCGTTATGGTGATATGAAAAAAGCAACGGAAGGTTATGTTCAGCAAGAAGTAAACATCCTTCTTTCTCACGATCCTTCTCATTGGGATGCGGAGATTACGAAAGATTACCAATTTGTTGATCTCACACTTTCAGGTCATACGCATGGAATGCAATTTGGAATTGAGATTCCAGGTTTTAAATGGAGTCCTGTGCAATATTTTTACAAGCAATGGGCCGATCTGTATAATGAAAAAGAGCAGAAGTTATATGTGAATCGCGGATTGGGATTTTTAGGTTATCCAGGTAGAGTTGGTATCTTGCCGGAAATTACTGTATTCACATTAAGTAAAACATAAAATGATTTCTAAAAATAAAATTAAGTCGATCGTTGCGTTGCATCAAAAAAAGTTTCGTAAAGAAGAAGGCCTATTCATTGCAGAAGGGGAGAAGGTAGTCAACGACCTTTTAATTTCAGGTTGGAAAGTAGTTTCAGTTATCGGTATTCCGGATTATTTGAATGAACAAAATTTTTCATCCGACATAGAAGTGATAGATGTAACAAGCGATGAACTTAGTCGGATATCAACACTTTCTTCTCCTAATTCTGTTCTTGCCATTGCAGAAATACCAAACGAAAACCAGGCCATCGATTTTTCAAGCGGATTAAAATTAGTGCTCGATAACATTAAAGACCCGGGCAATTTAGGAGCACTTTTGCGAATAGCCGATTGGTTTGGTATTACAGAAGTAATTTGTTCAAACGACTCAGTCGATTGTTTTAATCCGAAAGTCGTAATGGCTTCGATGGGATCACTATTCAGGGTAAACGTAATTTATACCGACTTAGCCACCGTCTTCAAAGAGAATCTTGCATCGCATTCACTTCCGGTTTATGGTACACTACTTTCAGGCGAAAATTTATTTCAGATGAAAAAGAGTAACGATGGTTTCATCATACTCGGAAATGAATCAAATGGCATATCGAAAGAGATTGCAGGATTTATTACCAATGCCATTCACATACCATCATTTGCTCGTAATAAAAATGGACAACCCGATTCGCTAAATGTTTCAATAGCTGCCGGAATTGTTTGTGCACAATTTAAATCCGCTCCAACGGATTTGTAATCGCTCCGACGGATTTGTAATCGCTCCGACGGATTTGTAATCCGTCGCTATTAATTATTAACAATGATCTTCAAAGCCGCTCCGACGGATTTCCAATCCGTCGCTAGTAATTAAAAGTTACACTCTTCAAAAACAGCTCCGACGGATTTGTAATCCGTCGCTAGTATTAAAATGCCACACTCTTCAAAGACCGCTCCGACGGATTTGTAATCCGTCGCCAGTAATTAAAAGCGAAACTCTAAATCCCTACTCCCGCACATACTTCCTCACTACTTTCTGCTTGTTGGTTTTCACTTCTAGAAAATAAAATCCGCTT
>JANLPR010000177.1:0-24353 GCA_031367345.1 Bacteroidota bacterium
TTTAGAACGCAGCTTTTATTTATGTAAAATAATGCCTTAAATCGTATTTGCGAGTTAAACAAATTAAAGAATGTGAGTTTAAAATTTTAAATTTGAATTTTATGATGAGAGATACTTGATTACATTCGCCCTATCAATGAAACAAAAGTGATTATTAAAACAAAAAAACTTTCTATCGGAGGAATAGCACTCTTCCCTTTTATTATCCTAAATTCAAAATTGAGTTTGGAACGACAAGAAACATTGATCAATCACGAAAAAATTCATCTTCGGCAGCAGCTGGAATTACTAGTGTTACCGTTCTACATTTTATATCTCGCAAACTATCTAATTAATTTATTTATCTATAAAAATCATCAAAAAGCGTATCGCAATATTATTTTTGAAAAAGAAGCTTTTGAAAACGAAAAGAGAAACGACTATTTAAAGTCACGGAAAATTTGGGCGTTTATTAATTTTATTTAGATAAAGACATGGCCTTGTTCATATTCAATAGATAAAATGTTAACTTAGCGATAGTCAATTCTATCATCTGAAAATATTTTATTCAAAACGAATTAGCCATGAAGACAATTTTCCTATTCGTATCGCTTCTGTTATTCATAAATGTTGAAGCTCAAAATATTCAATTAATTCGTTTTTCTCCCGCTAGTCCGACTTCGAATGATTCTTTAACGGTCTATGCCGATCTCGTTTTTACCAGCGGAGGATGTGACCTTCAGTCTCAACAAATTTTTCAGGCCGGAAATAATTTTAATGTCGTACTCTATCATTGCCCTGGACAATTGACAGTTATTTGCAATGTAACGGACACCATTCATTTGGGTGTTTTATCGGCCGACAATTATTATATTAATGTTGAAGTAATGACAGGAACTTATGATAGTCTAGGAAACTGTACAAACTATATTCCAACAGATTACTTATCAACTCCACTTACAGTTTCTTTACCTACAAATATTAATGAAGTAAAATATGATTCGCCAATCGTACTTCAGATCAACAACAAACTAATTTTTGAAAGGATGAAAGAAGAATTCATTTTTATAATGACTGACGCACTAGGGAAAATTGTTTTGTCAAGATCAATTAATCCAAACTCCACTGAAATTATACTTCCCGAACTAAAAGGAGTTTATTTTTATTCGCTGATTCAAGGAAGTAAAAAACAATTCACCGGAAAATTATTTTTAAAGTAAGAACTTAACTCTCAATTTACGATTCTCAATTTACGAATTACAATTCTCGACTCGCTATTTTCAAATTACGATTCTAGATTCTCGACTTGTTATTTTCAAATTACGATTCTCAAATTACAATTCTAGATTCTCGACTTGTTATTTTCAAATTACGATTCTCAAATTACAATTCTAGATTCTCGACTTGTTATTTTCAAATTACAAATTACGATTCTCAAATTACGATTCTAGATTCTCGAATTGCTATTTTTAATTTACAAATTACGATTCTCAAATTACGATTCACGAAAGACAATTCACGAAAGACAATTCTCAAATTACGATTCTCAATTCTCTCATCTAATCGTAGCAATCACTTTCAATTCAATTGCAATAGGAGTAGGGAGGCAGTTAATTTCTAATGTTGTTCTGCATGGTGGATTGTCGCTAAAATAGTCGGCCCATAATTTATTGTAGGTAGCGAAATCGTCTTTCATATTGGTTAGAAAAACTGTTACATCAACCACTTCAGCCCAAGAACTTCCGGCAGCCTCTAAAATATTTTTTACATTTAGAAAAACAGAATGACATTGTTCTGCAATATTATATGAAATAATATTTCCCTTATCATCTAACTCAACACCGGGAATTTTTTTTGTTCCGCGCTCTCTCGGACCAACTCCCGATAAAAACAATAAATTTCCCACACGTCGTGCATGAGGATAATTTCCAATAGGCTCAGGGGCTTTTGATGAATTGATTTGATCTGACATTTACTCTTAATTTTCTGTAAAGTAAGAAAATATTTTTCACCTCTTTGTCATAGCCGACCGATTTTAGTTTAATTATTAAATTCTTGCCGACTATCGAAAAACGGATATAGTCTTCCCCGATTTAATTCTTCCGCCCTCTTCTATTATTAAAAAGTAAACTCCAATTGGTAACAAGCTTGTATCTATTCTCCTCTGGTTACTTTCTATAATCGTATTGACATTAATTCGTTCACCTTGATTATTCAACATTTTAATTGAAAATTGTTCCTGCGTATTACTTACTATATTCAATTCATTGTTGGCCGGATTTGGATAAATAGAATAACCGGATCCATTTTCAATTCTCACGTCTCTAATAATTGAATAACTAAAATTTCCGTTAAAATCTGTTTGCTTCAATCGATAATAAGAGATTCCGACTTTTGGTTGAAGATCCGTAGAGGTATATCTTTTTTCTGTTGATGTATTTCCTGCACCTTTTATTGTTTTTATTTTTTCCCAAACTTGTCCTTCTGTGGATCGCTCAATGGTGAAAAAATCATTATTTGTTTCTGATGCAGTTTCCCATGAGAGATCTACCGTTTCACTTTTTGCGGTTGCATGGAAATCTACCAACTCAATTGGCAAACTACCATTTCCCGGATCTGATATGCCAAATCCAAAACCGGTTCCGCCTGACGCTGCTCCGCCACCACTTCCACTTCCATGACAATTAGGATTCGGTCCCGGACAACATCCTCCTACTAATGGACCAATATAGCCTGCACCTTTTCCGTCTGAGAGCATTGTCATTATTACATTGGTAATTGCTGGATTATTTGAAATCGGTGTAATGTTAAAGCAAAACTTATATTTTAAACAAGTATTTGGAACACCGCTAAAATCACCTTTGCCGGTGTGCAAGGAATCTTTGAAGTCGTACGTGATTAAGTTTCCTACTTGTGATTTTATCCAGTAACCGGCAGTGTAAAATCCGGGTATGCTATCAATACAATTTAAGTTTAAATAACCCAACGAGTCGAATTTAAAAGTAAACTGTTTTATGGCTTCTATGCCTGTTGTGTTCTGGAAAAATGTGCTCATACACATAGTTCCTTGTTGACCTAACGGCGAAAGTGTCATCGGATTCATTTGATAAATTCCATTGTACGAAACATTGAAAAATGGTTTAGTAGTATTAAAAAATGGCCAAGCACAATTTGTTGTATCAAATTTTAAATTGCCTTTTGTGTTTGGGATATTTACGTTTCCTGAAAAAGTATCTGCGCCAAAGGCTATGCCGTATGTAATTGTTGATGCCGCATCGATCCAATAAAAATATGTAGTCGACCCGCTAATATTATAAGTATTGTTTCGGCTACCGGCAAGATTAGTACTTGATGTTAGCGGCGAATTCGTACAACTATTTTTTAAGAGCGAACCCTTGTAAGGTCCGCTGGCATTTACTACTGATATGTGCAACCGTGTAGTTGATGCCGGAACATTTATTTGATAAACGACATCTTCTCCTGCTATGTTGAATGACGCAGGTGCATCGTCGAGCATGTTGGCATTTGTTTGCTGGGAGAGATAAACATCGGGACATAAAGTAACTTGCGTTGGGTTGTTGCAATTGGATTGAGCAAAGAGAGCTAATGAAAAAAGAATTGCAAGAAGGGAGAGTGTAAAATGTTTATTCATAATAATTTTATTTAATAGACATTAAAAAAATATTGAATGAACGTTGAATTGTTATTTGAATGTATTTGATTATTGAATCCAAAATTTAAAATTGTGACTAATCACAAAATATCAATAGCGAATCAAATGAATTTGGATGTTAACAGAATTCAACAAAATGTTTTTCAATCGTTGATTGTTTTTTAAGAATTAGTCATAACTCATTAAATACTTCTGCTCGAATAGTTACGACTGATTTTTTATGAAGCAATCTCACTTAATTTTTTTGTCCGACGATCTCACAAATAAATTTCTATGAATCATTGCAGCTCACTTACTATGCATTATCAGTTTTCCATAATTCATTAATCATTGGAAACGACTACTAAGTTGGGACAATGTGGATGCAAATACCTTTTAATAAACACTAAATAGTGTTAATTTTACGAAACTTAATAAATTTTGATGTTTTTTAACATAGAATATATATTATATTTGATCGCGCCTTCAATATGCCTACATACACAAGAAATTATTTGACTCAAGTAGTCTTTCAATTGAGCTTCAAGCAAATTGAAAATATCCAAGCGGGATTACTGCCTGAGTTTTCAAAATTTATTCAAGAAGAGATACCGAGATCTTCAATCATTACAAAGCAAGCCTTTGTTTTGTCCTTCGCCTCAAACACTTCTCCTTCTCAAAAAGTGATAAATCAATGGGCTTTTCAAGGTGAAAAACTTTCGGTTATAGTTAGTCAGGATTCTATTCAAATTCAGAATAAATCATATACGAATTATAATGACTATCATCCTAAAATAGTGTCTATTGTAAATAAGTTCATTGAACTGTATGAGCCTATTACATCTAATGTTTCCATTAGATATGTAAATAATATTTCTTTCTCAGAGGGATCAACATATGATTTTGGCAATTTAATTTCTGCTGATTTGTTAGCTCCTACAAATAAACTAAGGGGGTCAAATAACTTATCTCGATCTTTAGGGACAGCAACAATGCAAGATGGAGATCTAACAACAAGATATTCATATGGATTTAGTAATAGTAGTTATCCAAACTTAATAAGTAAAAGAGAGTTTTTAATAGATATTGATTCTTCAAAACCTTTTAATAGTTCGGATAGTATTTCGAATGCAATTAGTAATATTCGAACTAAAGTAAATGCACTATTTGAACTATCAATTGAAGATGGTTTGAGAGGAAAAATGAATGCACCTAATTCTTAAACAATCATGGAAACAGAAATTAATGAATCTAATTTAACACCAATAGTTATTATTGATGAATCAGAAACACAAGAATTTATTATATATGACCAAGTCTATAATATTTTTGATGATATTTTAAAAGATATTCCTAAAGAAAAGTTTGTGCCGATTATCATTGGCACAATTCCTACAATTGACTAATGTGGCTACACAGGTTACCCGTTTTTTTTTTAAATCATCTCCCAAAACTCAATTATGTCAAGGCGATGTATTACATGATGTGAAAATTCCGTTGCTAAATAATAGGCAGATGGAAATAAATAATATAGAATATTGTGTTGTAACAAATCAAGAGTGCGATTTAGATCTTGACTACAAGCACAGAATTAGTGCAAGTGAATCTCACGACAAATTTCTGCCGAATATTATATTGTTGCCAGCTTACCAAGCTCAGGTTTTTAGAGAGGGAAAACATCGACCACCACTTAAATTAATGGAGTGGAAATCGAAAGAGTTGTGGAATGGAATTATTCAAAACAATAACGCTAGATTTCATTGTATAAAACAGAATGAGGCTTTTCAATTGCCAGAATTAATAATTGATTTTAAACATTGCTATACAATTGATAGGGACTATCTCTATTCTCAAATTAATAAGGTTTATTACGTTTCGTTAGCTGAGCTTTTTAGAGAAAGCCTTTCTCAGCGCTATTGTAATTATTTAAGCAGAATTGGACTTCCAGATGATAATCCAATTATCTAATTTATGGCAACGATTACTAAGTTTGGACAATCATTATTCATTACTCATTACTCATTACTCATTACTCATTATCCATTCCCCATTAATCCCCTGATTCTCAATCATTATTCGCACATAAAAACACCATATTCTAGCTTTTTTTTGTACTTTTGAGCCCATTTTCAATTCTATTATGTCAACCTATCAAGAATACAAAAACCTTAACCTCAGTACTATAGCTAAAGAAATGCTGCAAGTATGGGAAGAGGAACATACTTTTCATGCCAGTATCGACTCTCGCGAAGGAGGCCCGGTTTTTAATTTTTATGAGGGTCCGCCCTCAGCTAATGGCCTGCCGGGAATCCATCATGTTATGGCTCGTTCTATCAAAGATATTTTTTGCCGCTACAAAACGCTTAAAGGTTTTCAAGTGAAACGAAAAGGTGGCTGGGATACGCACGGTCTTCCTATTGAACTTTCCGTCGAAAAAACGTTAGGTATTCGCAAAGATGATATTGGCAAAACAATCTCTATCGAAGATTATAATAAAGCGTGTCGTACGGAAGTAATGAAGTACAAAGATATTTGGGATGACCTCACTCGTAAAATGGGCTACTGGGTAGATCTTGAAAATCCGTATGTCACTTTTGAAAATGATTACATCGAAACGTGCTGGAACTTACTTCAAAAATTTTATTCGAAAGATCTTCTTTATAAAGGATTTTCAATTCAGCCGTATTCTCCTGCTGCCGGAACCGGTCTCTCTTCTCACGAATTGAACCAGCCCGGAACTTATAAAATGGTAAAGGATACTAGCGCAGTGGCAATGTTTAAGTCGATCGATTTTAAAACATCTAATTTTAAACCGGACAACCTACCCACTTACTTTTTAGCATGGACTACTACTCCTTGGACGCTCCCTTCTAACACTGCTCTCGCTGTTGGTGCAAAGATTAGCTATGTGGCAGTTGAAACATTCAATCAATACACCGGTGAAAGAGTGATCGTTCTTCTTGCCAATGATCTTGTAGGAAAATATTTCCCCGAAAAAAATGCAGAACTTTCTTTCGACGAATTTAAACAAGGCGATAAAGCTATTCCTTTCAAAATTGTTGCGCAGTTTATTGGCAAAGAATTAGAAGGACTAAAATATGAACAGCTGCTGCCTTATGCTCAACCTACCGATGGCGATGCGTTTCGTGTGCTTGTTGCCGATTTTGTAACTACTGAAGATGGTACAGGTATCGTTCACATTGCTCCTAGTTTTGGCGCCGACGATTTTCGTGTTGCTAAACAAAACGGAATAGGATCTCTTACTCTCGTTGATAAGCAAGGACGATTTACTAATGAAGTTACAGATTTTGCTAATGAATTTGTAAAAGAAGCTTACTTAACTGATGCAGAAAAAGAAATTGAAAAAAATAAACAAGGCGGAGAAAAATACCTATCGGTTGATGAACGTCTTGTAATCAAATTAAAAAAAGAAGGTCGCGCTTTTAAATCGGAGCGCTACGAACATACGTATCCGCATTGCTGGAGAACGGACAAACCGATTCTTTATTATCCTCTCGACTCTTGGTTCATTCGTACTACTGCTGCTAAAGAACGCATGGTTGAATTGAACAAAACAATTAATTGGAAACCGGAATCTACCGGTACCGGTCGTTTTGGAAATTGGTTGGAAAATTTAGTAGACTGGAATCTTTCTCGCTCTCGCTTCTGGGGTATTCCTCTTCCTATTTGGGCAAGTGAAGATTATAGCGAACAAATCTGTATCGGTTCGTTTGATCAGTTAGAACAAGAGATGGACAAATCGGTGAAAGCCGGTTTTATGTCATCCAATCTCGTTACTGATGCGAAAGCACGTGGCGAACAATTCGAATTGCATCGCCCTTATGTCGATGACGTTTATTTAGTTTCTCCTTCCGGGAAAAAAATGAAACGTGAACTCGATCTCATCGATGTATGGTTCGACTCCGGTGCTATGCCTTATGCTCAATGGCATTTTCCATTCGAGAACAAAGAGGAATTTGAAAAAGCTTTTCCGGCCGATTTTATCGCTGAAGGCGTTGATCAAACTCGTGGCTGGTTTTTTACTCTTCATGCTATTGCTGTAATGCTTTTCGATTCTGTTGCTTATAAAAATGTTGTGAGCAACGGACTTGTACTCGATAAAAATGGTAATAAAATGTCGAAACGTCTTGGTAACGCTGCTGATCCATTTGAAACATTAGAGAAATATGGTGCTGATGCTACTCGTTGGTATATGATTAGTAATGCGCAGCCATGGGACAATTTAAAATTTAATGCCGATGGCATTAGTGAAGTGCAACGAAAATTCTTTGGAACTCTATATAACACGTATTCATTTTTTATTCTTTATGCAAACATCGACGGATTCACTTTTGAAGAAAAAGAAATTCCTCTCAATGAAAGAACTGAACTTGATCGCTGGATTTTATCTGAATTAAATTCGCTGATAAAAGTAGTGGATGAAAGTTATGCAGATTATGAACCTACTCGCGCCACTCGTGCTATTGCTGATTTTGTTTCCGAACATTTAAGTAATTGGTATGTTCGCTTAAGTCGTCGTCGTTTTTGGAAAGGTGATTATACTCACGATAAAATTTCAGCCTATCAAACGCTCTATACTTGTCTTGAAACTGTTTCGCTTTTAATGTCGCCGGTTGCGCCGTTCTTTAGTGATCGTTTATTCCGCGACTTAAATAATGTAAGTGAACGATTGGATGCTGTCTCTGTTCACTTGGCCGACTTTCCAAAATTCAATGCTTCTTCTATCGATAAAGATTTGGAAGCGCGAATGGAATTGGCACAAAAAATTTCTAGTATGGTATTGTCGCTTCGCAAAAAAGTAAATATCCGTGTTAGACAACCTTTAAATAAAGTTCTCCTTCCTGTTTTAGATATTTCGTTTAAAACAAAAGTAGATGCAGTGAAAAATCTTATTCTTGCAGAAGTAAATGTGAAAGAGATTGAATACATCACCGATACTTCAGGAGTTTTAGTAAAAAATATAAAGCCGAATTTTAAAGTATTGGGTAAAAAAGTAGGTGGTCTGATGAAAGAAGTTGCAGCTCTGATAGTGACTTTTTCTCAGGAACAGATCCAAACTTTAGAGCAAGAGAAACGCCTCTTGGTAGAAATTGGTGGAAAATCGATCGAATTGACGGAAGATGATGTTGAGATCAATTCGGAAGATATTCCCGGATGGCAGGTGATAAACGATGGGAAACTGACGGTTGCACTCGATATTACCATTACCGAAGCCCTTAAGGAAGAGGGAATTGCACGCGAATTTATCAATAGAATTCAGAATTTACGCAAAGAACGAGGTTTTGAGGTCACAGACCGTATAGAATTGACCGTACTTCAACATGAGCGCATGAAGAATTCCTTGATTAATAATAAAGATTATATTTGCGCCGAAATTTTAGCGGAAAAGCTTAATCTTGTTGACAGCCTCGATGGCGAGGATGCTGTTGATGTTGAAGTAGATGAAGATATTCAAACGAGGATTATTATTCAAAAACACAATTCAGTATTAATTTAATTTGCTGCAGAGCTGTCAAAATACTTATTATTTATGAGCAAGAAGAATTCAAAAACTAAAGTAAAGGCTAACGTTAAATCGAAAGCAAAAGCTGCTCCTGCCAAAAAAGCAAAAGCACCTGCAAAAAAGGTAGCTAAAAAAGCTCCTGCAAAGAAAGCTCCTGCAAAGAAAGCGGTTGTGAAAAAAGTGGTTGCAAAACCAAAGGCTAAAGCTCCTGCTAAAAAAGTAGTTGCGAAGAAGCCAATTAAAAAAGCAGTTGTAAAAAAGGTTGAGAAAGTTGTTGCGAAGCCAACGGCTAAAGTTGTTGCTAAACCTGTTACCAAAGTTGTTGCAGCAAAACCGGTTGCGAAAGCTCCCGTTAAAGTAATTACAAAAGCGGAAACAAAAGCTCCTGCAAAAGAGATAACTCCTGTTACGTCAACATTTGGTCACGGTAAACCTGAAATGAGAAAACCTTCTCGTCGTCGGCGTCCACCAGCAAAACCTCCTGTTCCCAAACAAGATCTTCCTCCTCGAAATGAAATTCCGGCGCCTCCTAAATCACGCCCTGTGATTGGTCGCCCTGCTCCGTTTAATCGTCGCCCGGAACCATCTCTTTCTCGTCCGAAGGTTCAGGAAGATTCTAACAAAACACGTTACTCTGATGCCGAGCTTGAAGAGTTTCGTGCAATCATCATTAAAAAATTGGAAGACGCCAGAAAAGAATTAATGATTCTTCAAGCTCAAATGACTGCCGCCAACGAACATGGTACTGATGATACTGCGAGCACTTTCAAAATTCTTGAAGACGGTTCAGACTCTCTTGCAAAAGAAGAAGCAGGTCAGTTAGCCGGTCGCCAGAAAAAATTTATGGAGCAGTTGGAAAATGCACTCGTACGTATTGAAAATAAAACGTATGGTATTTGTCGTGTTTCAGGAAAATTAATTCCGAAAGAACGTCTTCGTGCCGTCCCTCACACTACTCAAACTATCGAAGCTAAATTAAATCAATACAGAGATTAATTTTTTTTCATCATAGTATAACTTCTCCCGATAGCGAATTTAATTCATTATCGGGAGAAAAAATTAAAATATATCTCTCTCAATTTCTCTATCATTTGAAACGCGCTGCACTCATTATCTTTTTTGTTTTACTCGTCGATCAGCTTGTTAAGATTTGGATTAAAACTCACATGTATCTTGGACAAGAATATGTTGTGTTCAATTGGTTCAGCATTCACTTTACAGAAAATAATGGGATGGCATTCGGCCTCGAATTTGGTGGCTCGTTCGGAAAAATTTTTCTAAGCGTTTTTCGAATTATCGCCTCTTTTGGAATCGGTTGGTATCTGCTTCACCTCATCAAACAAAAAGCGCACCCACTTATTATTACTTGCTTCTCTCTTATTTTCGCCGGAGCCATCGGTAACATTATCGATAGCGCATTCTATGGAGTACTTTTTACTGATAGCATGGAAGGCCTCGCTCACTTTGCCCCTAGAAATGGTTACTCTACTTTCCTCCATGGTCGAGTTGTCGATATGCTTTATTTCCCTATCGTAGGTGGTCAATTTCCACATTGGCTTCCTATTTGGGGTGGCGAAACATTTTTGTTTTTCAGACCTATTTTTAATATCGCCGACTCTTCGATTTCTATCGGTGTAATGCTTTTACTTTTATTTCAAAACAAATTTTCTCCTGCTAAAACGGAAGATGCTGTAGTCGAAGCGTAATTCTATTCACTCTTGTGTATTAAACCTATTTGTAAAACCGCTGTTTCAGTTTGAATAAACCTATGAGTGTTGCAATTGGAGCTCTAATCCACTCTTCTGTATCCATCATTTTTTCCTATTTTTGAATAAATCTTTCTTTATGTATAAAGTACGAGTTGTCGTTTTCTGTTCGCTGCTAGTTTGCTCTCAACTCTTCGGACAAAGTTCTGATTCAATAATGATTCGAAAAATATTTAATGAATCGTTGGAGAATGGTAAAGCTTATGAGTGGTTAACTGATTTGACAGAAAATATTGGCGGTCGTCTTTCGGGTTCTCCGCAAGCTGCACATGCTGTTGAATGGGCGAAAACAAGAATGATCGAAGCCGGTGCTGATACTACTTACCTTATGCCGGTTATGGTTCCTCATTGGATTCGCGGTGAAAAAGAAATTGGAATCATTATCGAATCAAATGGAAATAAACAAAATGTTCCTGTGGTAGCTCTTGGAAATTCTGTAGCAACTACAAAAGAAGGAATTTCTGCAAGCGTAATTGAAGTTAGTAATTTTGAGGAACTAAAAAAATTAGGGAAAGAAAATATTTCCGGAAAAATTGTTTTCTACAATCACCCCTTCGACGAAAAATTTATTAATACGTTCGATGCTTATGGCGAAGCTGTGAAATATCGCTGGGCCGGTCCTACTGAAGCCGCTCGCTATGGTGCTGTGGCTACTATTTGCCGATCAATGACTAATCTCCTCGACGACAACCCTCATACCGGTGCAATGCATTACAACGATTCAATAACCAAAATTCCGTGTTTTGCAATTAGTACAAATGGCGCGAATCTTTTAAGCCGAATTTTGAAAGCTAATAAATCTACTTCCTTTTTTGTGCAGTCAAATTGTGCAATGCTCGACTCTGTACTTTCATACAATGTAATCGGAGAAATAAAAGGAAAAACTTTTCCGAATGAAATAGTTGTTGTTGGTGGCCATCTCGATTCGTGGGATATTTGTAAAGGCGCACACGACGACGGTGCAGGTATTGTACAATCAATTGAAATCATTCGCTCATTCAAATCAATTGGTATTCGTCCCGAACGTACTCTGCGAATTGTTTGTTTTATGAATGAAGAAAATGGATTGCGCGGAGGTAAAGTGTATGCAGCGGAGGTAGATCGAAAAAAAGAAAAACAAGTAGCAGCAATTGAAAGCGATGCAGGCGGATTTTTGCCTCTTGGTTTTGGATTGAATATGGAAGAAAATGAAAAAGTAAAAATAAAAAAATGGGCGCCTTTATTTTTTGAATATGGAATTACTAATTTTATTATCGAAGGTGATGGTGCAGATATTAGTCCAATGGAAAAATTAAAAATTCCTTGCATCGGATTACATGTAAACTCCCAACGTTATTTCGACTATCATCACGCTGTTTCAGACTCAATCGACAAAGTAAATAAACGCGAGTTGCACTTAGGATCGGCTGCAATGGGCGCTTTAGCATACTTACTTGCTCAGTATGGCTTAAATTAATTTCTGTTTCAATGAGCGAACATATCAGCAATTTACTTTCTCTACTTCCGGATAGCCCTGGTGTTTATCAGTTTTATGATAAGGAAGGACTGTTGTTATATGTCGGCAAAGCAAAGTCGTTGAAGAAAAGAGTTAGCTCCTATTTTCAAAAAGATATTCACGTCAATGGTAAAACTACTGTGATGGTGAAAAAAATTGCCGACATAAAAACGTTGGTGGTAGATACTGAAATGGATGCGCTCTTACTGGAGAATAGTCTGATCAAAAAACATCAACCTCGTTATAACGTCAATTTAAAAGACGATAAAACGTATCCTTGGATCTGTATTAAGAACGAACGTTTTCCTAGAATATTTATTACGCGGCAAATGATTAAAGATGGTTCGGAATATTTTGGTCCGTATACTCCGGTGAAAATGATTAATACTCTTTTAGAATTGATCGGTCAGTTGTATAAGCTTCGAACTTGCTCATTAAACCTTACCAAAGAAAATATTGAAAAGAAAAAATTTAAAGTTTGTTTGGAATATCATATAGGAAATTGCAAAGGTCCTTGTGAAGCACATCAAACGGAAGAGGATTATGATCAAACGGTAAAAGAGATTCGACAAATTCTTAAAGGAAATATAAATTTAGTAATTCAACACTTGAAAAATTTGATGACGCTACAATCTTCTCAATTTTATTACGAAGAAGCGCATCAAACAAAAGAAAAAATTGAATTGCTTGAACGATTCAAATCAAAATCAGTGGTGGTGAATCCAAGTATTCATAACACCGAAGTGTACAGTATAGTTGTGGAAGAAGATTCGGCCTTTGTAAATTATTTACGAATTATGAATGGCTCCATCATTCAAGGACATACTGTAGAAATTAAAAAGAAGTTAGAAGAAAGTCCCGAAGAGCTACTTGAAATTGCTGTAGCAGATATGCGCACTAATTTTAATAGTGACGCTACTGAAATTATTATTCCATTCGAAATTCCAACTCCTATTCCGGGTGTAATGTTCACCATTCCTAAAATTGGTGATAAAAAACATTTGCTTTCTCTTTCATTGAGTAACGTAAAAAATTATATCCGTGAGCGTGATCTGCAATTGGAAAAACAAAATCCGGAAAACAAAGTGGAACGATTAATGGAAAAAATGCAGAAAGATCTTAGACTCACCGAACAGCCGCGTCACATAGAGTGCTTTGATAATTCTAATATCCAAGGCGATTATCCGGTTGCCGCTATGAGCGTTTTTAAAAATGGACAGCCATCAAAAAAAGATTACCGACACTTCAACATTAAAACAGTAGAAGGGCCCGACGATTTTGCATCGATGGAAGAAGTTATTTTTAGAAGATATAAAAGAATGCTTGACGAAGGGCTAGAGCTTCCGCAGTTAATTGTAATTGATGGCGGAAAAGGTCAACTGAGCTCTGCATTGATTAGTTTAGAGAAATTGGGACTGATTGGTAAAATGGCAATCATAGGTATTGCAAAAAAACTAGAAGAAATTTATTATCCCGGCGATTCTGCCCCGCTTTACATCGATAAAAAAAGTGAGACGTTACGAGTGATTCAACATTTGCGTGATGAAGTACATCGTTTTGGAATTACGCATCATCGTAATAGGAGGAGCAAAGGCGTTATGAAAACGGAACTTTCGGAGATAAAAGGAATTGGTCAGTCTACAGCCGACGAATTATTGCGCACTTTCAAATCTGTTAAACGAATTAAAGAAGCATCACTGGAAGAACTAAAAGCAGCAGTCGGTTTATCGCGAGCAACAAAAGTATTTGAACACTTTAATGCGAAGATCGAAAATCGAGAATCGTAATTTGAGAATTGAATTACGATTCTCATCTACGAATTACGATTCTCGAATTACGAATCTCGATCTTCTAATTAGGACAACTGATCGCTCAACAATTTCATTTCGATCCTTGGAGAAATTTTTTCGTATAAAACATGATAAACTGCATTGGTGATTGGCATATTCACATTGTATTTTTTATTCAACTCGTAAATACATTTCGTTGCATAATAACCTTCAGCAATCATGTTCATTTCTAATTGAGCAAATTTTACCGAATATCCTTTTCCTACCATTGTCCCAAAAGTTCTGTTTCTACTAAATGATGAATATGCCGTTACTAATAAATCACCCAAGTATGCAGAGTCTTTTATGTCGCGGTTTACCGGATGAACAGCTGTTACAAATCGTTCAATTTCTTGTATTGCATTACTGATCAATACAGCTTGGTAATTATCACCATAACCGACACCATGACAAATACCACTTGCGATGGCTATGATATTTTTTAATACTGCTGAATATTCTGTTCCGAAAATATCATCACTCACACTTGTCTTAATATATCTGCAACTCATCAATCCAGCTAATGTCGATGCTGTCTCTTTATTTTGTGAAGCTATTGTTAAATATGAAAGGCGTTCCATTGCTACTTCTTCTGCATGGCATGGTCCTGTTATTACTCCAATTTGTTCTAAGGCTACACCAATCTTTTTATTCAAGAAATCACCTATAATTAATAGATCGTCAGGAATAATTCCTTTGATAGCTGAGAAGACATCTCTTCCTTTAAAATCTTCAGCTGTAATTCCACTCAACGCATTTTTTAAAAAAGCCGACGGTACCGCAAGTATAACGATGTCTGCTGAGTGAATTGCTTTTTTTAAATCAGTTTCAACTTGAATTTTTTCTGTGTTTATTTCTACATCACTTAAGTAATTTGGATTGTGGTGATATTTTTTAATAAACTCTGCTGTTTCGACGCTGCGAACCCACCAATGTATTTTATTTACATTGTTCGATAATATTTTTATTATTGCTGTAGCCCAACTTCCACCTCCAATAACTGCTATAGTTTTATTCATAGTTTTAATTTTCAAAAAAACATTAGAAAGTAATGTCTTTTATTATTTCTGTTTTCCCTCTTAAAATCTTTACTTGTGTTGTTTCTCCTTTCGAAAATTTTCCTAACGCTTTCATATAACTCATCATATCGACTACTTTGAATGCTCCCAACTGAATCACAATGTCGCCCGGCATTAGTCCCGCTTTCGAAGCAGGTCGTTCTTCTGTTACTCCATCTATTCTCATTCCCGATCCTTCAAACGAATAATCTGGAACTACACCTAACGTAACTTTAAATTTTGGAGCATCTTCATTCTTGTCATCTTTTGTTTTTGTAAATGTCATCTTAGGAGCTGCATCTGCTTTCCTAAGAATATTTTTAATCATATTAATTATCATGATCTCTCCATCGTAATTGATCTTATCTTCATCATCACTCGGTTTGTGATAATCGGAATGTGTACCACTAAAAAAATGTAACACTGGTATGTCTTGCAAATAAAATGAAGTATGATCGCTTGGCCCAACTCCCGATTCTGTGGTTACTAAATGAAGTCCATTCGCCGAGGTAGAATCTAGCCATTGCTTCCATTCTGGTGATGTGCCCGTACCGTTTATGATCAGCGATTTTTCTTCATGCTTTAACCGTCCTAACATATCCATGTTGATCATACACGAAACTTCTTTCAAATTAATTGTAGAATGTTTTACAAAATAATTAGATCCTAACAGCCCTTTTTCTTCACCACTAAACGCAATAAATAAATAATTTTTATTTTTAAGTCCATTGGCTTTTACAAATTTTGCTAATTCAATTAATGCCGCAGTGCCGCTTGCATTATCATCTGCACCGTTATGGATAGCACGAGGCCCTCGATATAACGATGAACCATCTTCACCGTAACCTAAATGATCGTAGTGAGCGCCAATTACAATTGTGCTTTTAGATTTATTGTTGAAATATCCAATTACATTATGTCCTTCTTTTTCAATTGGAATAATTTCTACTCCTATCGTACAGTTTGTAATTACACTATCACGAAGTAATTGTGCTGCTTTTCCTTTTGCAAATATCACAGGTATAGATGATGGTGTTGTATGATTTTTCCAATCCGGTTTTGGATTGTCTTGTAATGTGTCAGAATTAATAAAAATAATTGCTGCAGCTCCTTTTGAAATTGCCAGATCTATTTTTTTTCTGAGCTCAGACCAATCACCAAATTTTCCATGTGGCGAACTACCATCCGGCGTTCCTGATTCAATAAGAAATATCCTCTTTGCAAGATTCCCCTTTCCTTTATAGTCATCTCTGTTTAATCCAACATCTGTTATACCAAAATTAACTCTTGTAATAAAATTTGTAACTACATTATTAGATGAATATGGAAGCGGAGAAAAATCTTCATTTACTTTGAAGATTGAATTGTTTACGATCAATTGTGTACTACCTCCAAATGTGGCACCGTCTGTAAATTTAAATGGTTGTAAATAACCGCTCTCTCCTTTCGCTTTTAATTTCGCTGCTTTGAATTCTTTTACTAAATATTCGTACGATTTAGTTTCTCCTTCTGTTCCGGTTTCTCTTCCTTCAAAATTATCGGAGGCTAATGTCGAAATGTGTTTTTTAAGATTTACCTTTACTTGATCATCGTTGAGTGGAAGTAATTTCGGACCCGAGCAAGCTCCTAGCGAAAGTGCTATTAAAAGTAAAAAACGGAAGGCTAATTTCATTGGTGCAATTTAATAAAAGCTAAGATAGTTTTATCGTTTTAATTAACAATTAAAGAAACATTCACTTTATAATCGGTATTCTTGTAGAACTATGAAGTCCCACTTTTTCTTTCCTACTTTCTTATTACTATTTTTTTCTGTTACAACAGACGCCTCTTCGCTTTCTGAATTTTTCAAGTTGTCGCGTTTTGAAAAATGTTGGGTAATTACTCATCCTTTTGTTGCTCACAAAGCTTTTTTAATAACAAATGAAGCGCGAATGGAAACGGATTTAATTAGTAAGGATAGAAGCTTAGATCAAGATCCGTATGGCGGACAAGTGGATGCTTTTCGTCACGCATACTGGATGGCTCGCTTGGCTCAGAATATCAAATGGAAGAAGGCAATTTCTCTAGGTATTGCTCATGAAAAGGCCAATTATTTATCATTCAAAAAAAATAAAAAAGATGAAGAAGGATTTTTGCCGGACTCTTTAAGTTCGGTCATGGACCTTTCGAATAATAATATTGGTGTAGCCATTGGCTGTAATTTTAAAAATAATTCCCCTGCTGAAATTAAAACAATCATTATTTTAGCAATTCAAGAAGGGAAAATGATTGTTCTCAAGAAAAATAATTTGGGCCATTTTTTAAATTGTGATGGAAATGTATTGTCACATTTAACTCAACCAAATTGGTATGTTCCTAAATGTTTGGTAAGCTCTAAAAAGGACTAGTACTCGGGTTTTGCACAAAATATCATTAAATCTGAATGTTTTTTGGAAGCTAATAGTCAAATCAATTCGTTTATGTAATGGTAATTTTAATTTAAATCGTTATTTTTACAAAATATCTCAACACTATGAAATATCTATCAATTGAAAATAAACTGTTCATCGACAACAGGAAAAAATTTGTAGCAGAGCTGCAGAAAGACGGTATTGCAATTTTTCATTCTAATGACGAACAACCTCGCAATGGAGATTGTGTTTTTCCTTTCCGTCAAAACTCTGATTTGTTTTGGCTTTGTGGAATTGATCAAGAGCAAACTATTCTTGTAATTGCTCCGAATCATCCGGTACCGGAATATAGAGAGATTCTTTTTCTTCGTAAAACAAATGAACATATAGCAGTATGGGAAGGACATAAATATTCGAAGGATGAAGCAAGAGCTGCTAGCGGAATTCAAACTGTTTTTTGGTTAGAAGATTATAAATCGGTGCTTCCGGTTTTAATTCATCATTCTACAAACATTTATATTAATCTAAATGAAAATGATCGTTTCGTTACAGAAGTTGAATATCGTGACGAACGTAAAGCTGCTGAATTAAAGAAAACCTACCCTAATCATCATTATGAACGTACCGGTCTTATTATGGCAAAATTGCGTGCTATAAAAAGCGAGACAGAAGTAAATTTACTCAAAGAGGCTGTCGAAATTACTAATAAAGCTTTTAGGAAAATATTAAAAACAATTCGTCCCGGTGTAATGGAGTACGAATTAGAAGCAGATATCATTTCTACTTTTATTCGTAATCGAGCAAATGGTCATGCTTACACTCCAATTATTGCAAGTGGACCAAATGCTTGTGTGTTGCATTACAACGACAATAATCAAGAATGTAAAGATGGCGATGTTATCCTTTTAGACTTCGGTGCAGAATATGCGAACTATGCTGCGGATTTAACTCGATGTATTCCTGTAAATGGAAAATTTACCTCTCGCCAGAAAGATGTATATAATGCCGTTTTGAGAGTGATGCGCGCCGCTACTTCTATGTTAGTCGTTGGAAATACAATTTCCAAATATCATGAGGAAGTTGGAAAGGTAATGGAGAATGAATTAATTGGTCTTGGTTTAATCAACGCTGCCGATGTAGCTAAACAAGACCCTAAGCAACCTTTGTATAAGAAGTATTTTATGCACGGCACTTCTCATTTCTTGGGCTTAGATGTTCACGATATTGGAAATCGTTATTTGCCTATGCAAGCAGGAATGGTCTTTACTTGTGAACCTGGAATTTATATTCCTGAAGAAGCACTCGGTATCAGAATTGAAAATGATATACTATTAACTGAAAAAGGTCCTATAGATCTTATGGCAAATATTCCCATAGAAGTTGAGGAAATTGAAGAGTTAATGGCTGCTCAGAAAGCAACTGTATAATCTTAAACCGGCATCAAACTATTCATTTGATACCGGTTTTTTCTTTTTATTATTTAACCAAAATCAATTTAATTTCTGATGCATATCGAAAAATAGTTTCTTATATTCTTGAAACTACTTTAATCTGTGTTTATTATTTTGACAATCTATCGCTATGAAATTCGTCTTCTTATTTTATTTCAGTTTTTTATTGATCTATTGTTCGCCTTCGAAAAAAAGTATCGTAAATCCGGAGGTAAGTAAGCAAGACTCTGTAATTACCTCTCCCAATGAAAATAGTACCATTAGAAACATTTCCAAATTCCCGGACATCAAGAATCAAAATAATCTTTCCGTAATTATGAAGGAGTTAAATAATGCGGAATGTGTAAATGAAAATGGTATTGGCTTTGCAGGTGAATACACTCGAACGTTTGCGCTTTTCGAAAGAATGAAACAGCTTGCAACGGAAACACAACTTAATTCATTTCTGAAATACAAAAACCCTGTAGTTAGAGTTTATGCATTTCGTGCTCTTAAAGATCTAAAATATTTATCTGCTAATAAAGCGAAGCAGTTATTAGATAGCGATTCTACTTCTGTTTGTTGGTTTTCCGGTTGTTTGAAAACTACAGTTCCGGTATATACATTTTCTTACAGCGAAGAATAATTACCCTAGCATTTTTTCTAATGTTTTCTTTATTTCCGGTAATGCATCGTACAACTGATCAAACGAATCAATTACAAAATATTTATCTTGCAAAATATCGGTTCTAAAATCTGTACTCAGCATTTTCTCAACATCAAATTCTATTTTTTCAGATGCATTACTTAAACAGTGTTTCGTTTCACCATTCGAAGAAATAATTCCTGCTCCGTAAATTTTTAGTTGACCGTTTTCGCGAATTAAACCAAACTCAATCGTGAACCAATAAATTCGTCCAAGCAACATAATGGCGGTTGGATTTTCAATATGCTCTAAGGCTATATCAGAAATTCCTTTGAAAAAATGACAATACGATTCATTACTCAGTAAAGGGACATGTGCAAACACATCGTGAAACATATCTGGTTCTTCTATATAATCCAATTGCTCAAATGTACGAAGCCAACATGTTGCCGTAAATTTTTTAATGGAAAGAAATTCGAAAAAATCTTTCTGAGGACTTATATTTGGTACAACGTGTAAACTCCATCCCGTATATTGCCCTAATGTTTTGTTTATTTCGGTAAAGTCCGGAATTTTATCGGGCGCAAACCCTACAACGCTTACAGCATCTAAATAAGATTGAGAGACAATAGGGGATAAAATATCCATCTGCCTCTCCATTAAAATTTTCCAAACACGAAAGTCTTCGGTAGTGTAATTACTGTATATCTGTGTAGTTGGTCTTATCATTATTAATTTTTTTCTAAAGAAAGAATTATACGGAAATGCCTCGCAATAGTTCTTCTTTTGTTTCTTTTTTCTCAAGTAATTTAAATCCAATTCCCGCAAAAATAAATATTCCCCCCATCATCCACCACATTGTTTCAAATCCATAATGATAGGCGACTAAGCTTCCGGATGACGGCCCAAGTACCTGAGCACAGGCCCAAGCTAAAGTAAAAAGTCCTGCATATTGCCCTCTATTATTTGCTGTTGATCTATTCATTGCAAAAGAATTCATAAATGGCAAAGTGAAAATTTCTCCTATCACACATATAATTGTAGAGATTAATGCCACTGTTAATCCATGAGGAAGAAAATTAAATATTAAATAACACAGACCTAAGAATATTGACCCGATAAAAATATAATGAAGCGTTTTCCTTTTTCCATCTATCGAATGAACTACTACCATTTCAAAGAATGTAATTAATAATCCATTCAATGCCATTAATATTCCAATATAATTTTCTGAAAGTTGAAGAACTTGTTTAAAAAATACCGGCTGAGTAGTAAATAACTGAAAGAACGTAAACGCATATAGAAATACAAAGAATATATAGATTAAATAATTTTTATCTCTGTATGCTGAAACACTTTTTATTTCTATCTCAACTTTAATTTTTTTCGTTTCTGAATTTTTGGATGGTGCTAAAAAAAAGTATAAGAGAATTCCAGCCATAATATTTGTAGTACCATCAATCCAAAAAAGCAAATGATAGTTTTTATGTGCTATTAAACCACCTAATGCTCCCCCAAAAGCCCAACCAATATTTATAGCTAATCTATTCAAAGAATAACTGCGTGTTCTGTTTTCTGGTTTACTATAATGTACTATTGCTGCAGAGTTAGCGGGGCGAAACGATTCATTGATCATCGCTAAAAAAAATGCTGCTATACAAATTTCTATAAAACCGGTGAGTTGTCCGATTACAAAAAACATTATTCCACCACCCAGTAAAGCAAAGAGCTGAATAAAGTAAAACCCCAATTTATCACTTAGTTTTCCCCCTAGTAATCCTCCACATACTGCTCCCAATCCAAAAAATGCCATTACCCAACCTGCTTCTGCAATAGTATACCCCATCGCAGTTGTAAGGTACAATGTCATAAATGGCATTACCATTGTTCCTGCTCTGTTTACGAACATAACGAATGATAACAACCAAGCGGAAGGGGACAGGCCGCTATAGGCTGCACGATATAGGTTTGTTACTTTTTTCAAGTGTGTGAAGATACTACAATTGTAGAATTTTTTTGTTCAAACTATTTACTATAAGATATCCAAAAATCTAAATGAAGTTCTTTATGATTAGGGCAAAAAAAAGGAAACCTTTTGAGCTTCCCTTTTTTAATTTTTTTTATTCTTATTTGAAAGTAATCATTCCGAATTGTTCCATCTTACGTCTTTCTCCAAAGATCAACATCTGATCGTCTTCAATTTGCTCACACACTTTCGGACGAATAATAACTTCTGTTTCTGTATTCTCCAAAAGAGCCTCTCTTGTAACTTTTCCATTCTCATCAACTGTTGCATTTACAACAATTCCATTACGATCTGATAATTGAAAATTTTTCAATCTCTTAGTTTTCTCAGCATCTAAATTGTCTTTGTGATCGTTGTAAATAAAATGTAATTTTTTATCTGTTACTGCCATCGCAAACGATGAGTAAAATCCACCATCATTTGTGGATGTCTGCAACTTTGGAATTTTAGTTGCCCATTCAATTTTTCCATCCGGACTAATATTGACAACAATAATATCATTGTAATTATATGTTGTTGTAGTACAATATGAATTTCCACATGGATATGAATAGGTATAACTGTAATATTGCTCGCCAACTAAAATTGCACCACCATCGGAACGTGAAACTAAAGTTTTAAGATCGTACTGAGCCAACTCTTGATCTTTTCCTTTTTCATCACGCTTTTTTGTACGATTGGCTTGTGCATCGGTCATATACTGTGTCATGAATGCTAAATCAAACTCTTTAATATTCGAAACTTTTACTGCTTTTGTTGTTGGATCTAAACTCAAGTAAAAAGCACCATCAATCGATGACAAACCTTTCTTACTGTAAAATCCTGCACACACTAAATCGCCGGCATTATTTTTCGACATTGTAATGTCAGTAATATAGTTGGAAGCTAATTTTACTTCATAATCAATTTTATTTGCTCCATGATCATTAAAAGCTATTAAGTGATATGTATAAT
The DNA here is from genome assembly GCA_031367345.1 of Bacteroidota bacterium. GTDB lineage: Bacteria > Bacteroidota > Bacteroidia > AKYH767-A > 2013-40CM-41-45 > JADKIH01. The sequence goes on from JANLPR010000177.1 coordinate 22,750, forward strand.
TCACTTCTCCTTTTACTTTCACTTTCACTTTGTCTTTGTACAATTTTCCAAGTACATAAAAATTTCCTTCGTCGTCACAAATAAAATTCTGACGAAAAAATAAAGAATTCACATAGGGTAATTGAAGATTTTTTCTCCAAACCGGTTTCAATGTACTGTCTAACATTACAACATTGAACTGATCGTTCTCTTCTTTGTCGGTAGGAATTCCTTCAACAATCATCATATAGTTGTCAGAAGGAGAAGGGATCATCATAAAAAATCCTTTATCACTTCTCTTTTCATACTGGATCTCTGTAATCTTATTTAGTTTTCCTGTAGCGGTCATCGTTTTTTTGTTGATCTCCTCTGAATAAAGAGTTTTCGTTTTTGTCTTTCTATCGATGTTCGATTTGAAAACATATAATTTGTCTGAAAAATATCTGCGCGCTTCTAAATCATACTTTTCTTTCGTCTCCTTATCTTTTTCTTCATAAGTATAAATTAACGGGTTGCCTAAATTGTGATCTAACTTTTCAATAATCAAATCACTTTTAATGTAAGCTGTTAAATAATATCCGGTGTTGTCTTCTCCAAGGAAATCATTAATTGATCCACGACGTGAGCCTTCTAATTCGGGCCCCCATTTTACAGAAGTTGTTTTTGATTTTGATTGAGCAAAAATTGTTGTGCTTATTAAAAGCAATACAATAATCAGTTTAAGTTTCATTAGTCTCTAGATTAGGTTGCGCAATTAAATAAGAATTTTGTTGCGAAGCAATAAATATTATATTTGCCTTGCTAACCCCATCTATTATGAATAACAAATCCCGAATTTTATATTCGTTTTTGGTCATTTCTGCACTTTTATTCCAAAGTTGCGCCACCATTTTAAGCCCTGAAAAAGGGCCCTTTACACTCGATTCAAATCCAGGAACAGCCCAGGTTTTTGATGAAAATGATAATCTCATCGGCTCTACTCCCTTTGACCTAAAAAAATTGGGAAAACGTGTAAAAAAGATAACTGTAAAAAAAGAAGGGTATGTCGACAAACAGCTTAACATAACGCGCAAGTCGAAAAACGGGATGCTTTTTTTGGATGCAATGCTTTTATGTATTCCTTGTATAGTAGATATGGGGAACGATAATATCACAACGTTTTATCCAAAAAATAAAATGGTTGATCTTCGTAAAGCTCCAAAAGAATATGATAAAACAATTATGCTGGCTGTAGAAAAAGTTAGCTTCGATAACGACAATAATATTAAAGGAAAAATAAATGGTTCTGTTAAAAGAGTGGGAGATAAAAATGCCAATCGATCGATTGGTGAAGTAGAATACGCTGATGGAACTGTTATCGAAAAATTTGCAAAATCATACATCGATCCTGTTACAGTAGCTGCGAATAACAACTCTAAGTCCGGAATTTCTAAAGCTAAAGTAACTGTTAAGCCTGTTATAAATGAAATGGATTTTCAATTGAAAGGAAAATATGTTAGAGATTACGAAGGCTCTGAATCGATGAAGTGTACATGGAATTTTTATCGCGCCGGTGATGCTAAAAATAAAATAGGATCCATTGTAACAAATGTTTCGATAGACAGAAATAAAGGAGAAAACACAAC
>JANLPR010000032.1:0-1549 GCA_031367345.1 Bacteroidota bacterium
AATATATATTAATTTATTCTAAAGCGGGCATATTAACCTGGCTCCGGACGATAATAAATCGATAAATAGCGTTCATTGACATAGTTGGTAAGAGATAAAATATACTTCTGATTCTTTCCCATAAAGCTTTGAAAGTTTTACAGACGGTTTTTGCTGCTTGAAAATCTTTATCAAGATGTTGAGCGATTTGGTCTGTAAAAAATGCCAAGAAAGTTAGAATTGCAAAATTAGTGGCTAAATTTTTTTTCCCGTGTCCATAATTATGCTCTAATTGATACCCTTGATTTTTCAAAGTATTGAAGGTTTCATTTTCAATTTTCCAACGAGCCCGAGCCACAGCCACTAATTCTCTAACATTTTGTAAATCGTTATTTTTTCGCAATTGTTCCACTTGAACATCAACGTAGGTTTGACCTTTTGTGCCAATGATATAGCGCAAATTTTCAGCTCCTAAAGCTATAATATGAGGACCATTGATATACAGTGCGTCAAAAACAGTAATAATTTGTTCCGCATCGCCAAAGACTGCTCTAATTTGAGGAATAATCCGCTTAGAACCATTGAGTTCACAGTCGTTCTTGGTACTGCCATCTTGTTTCACAATCGCTTCACAAGCAACGGGAAAAACCGTTGATTGCTCAGGATGTACAGCCACTGCTGCCAGTAATTGATGATAATAACTGGTTTTTCCATTCCGATGAGTTTTGACCATACACTGTGGGCAGCCTTTTGTGCCAGAGCAGTAATGACCCGTTCCATCAACGGATACCACAGTGTACTTACCTAATACGTGACGCTTTTTGAGAACATCCTTATCCCGTAGAAAACCAAGAAGCGGTTTGAATAATTTTTGTAAGTCTTTAGGATTTACTTCGTCTATGCTTTCTCGCAAGGCGGTATCTCCAGGCAAGATGTCAACTCCATAAACACGATGAAGGTTTTCTGCCCGAACACTAAATTGCTCTTTAAAGGCACTTAAGGACGCATCTTTCAATGAAAACATCGCAAAAGATAAATTCAGCAAATTCGCCATCGGGTAACTAAGATTGTCCCGTCTTGGGTCTGTAACGGTCTTAAAACCAGCTCTTACCAAGTTTATTATTTTATCTATCATCCAACTTTTTGGACGAATATACTATTCTTTTTAACTTTGTTATCACATTTGCTTTTATCATATTTTATCTTTTTCAAAGCGATAATAGCTGGCAATTCCGAAGATTAAATAGAAAATTTTTAATATGATTGAATTCGTTTTTAATGTTGAAATAATAATATTGTCGGTGAAGGTAAGTCAAATTTTGTTTGTAGCCAAATCTGTTAGAAATGCTTTGATAGTAAAATGTTATCGTACATGTCGTTGGAAATAAAGGCGAAAGTAATTTTCTACCTCAGGAAAATAATTGTGGCGAGGGCGGTTTTGTGTAGCATTGAAAAAAATGGTAGCTAAATGTTTTAATCCTAAAAGTTTCAAAGTTTCAACCCACTCGCACCCTGTCTCTCACAAACTAACCCACAAATCTACCCCTGAAAAACGCGTTTACTCGTTCGC
>JANLPR010000166.1:0-1870 GCA_031367345.1 Bacteroidota bacterium
ACCATTTTTTTCTGCTTCATCTAATTTTTGAATATATCCATCAACTTTTGATCCGGCAACTTCCGCGTTTTTTGACATTTCTTGAATTAGATTATCTTTTGACTTAGTATCGTCTTCGTTTTTGAATTTGTCGCCAAATCTATCTACCATCCATATAGGATCATTTCCTAGAACAGAATAATTACTTTCAAATGGATTTGGCATAGGATCTAGATTCCACCTTCTACCTAGTCTTGTATCATACTCCCAATACATGGCTGTATTCAAATTCCCACTTCCATTAATATCATCATCCTTCTCCTGCCCATTAAACCCAAACCGATGACTCTCCGGCTGGTAAATCCTTCCGGGCATCAACATACCAAAGGCATAGTAATTACTCGCACTCAACAACTCCGGAACCATATTCGCTTGCAATGGTCCACCGATCTTACAATCGCTGACAGTAGCGCGCACGTTCCCTAGGTGATCTTTTAATTCGTAGGCTTTTGTTCCGACGTAACGAGCAAACAAACCGGATGAAGGTGCAAGAGGGGTGTAGCGATGTGCTTGTGCAGGAAGATAACAGGTGCAGAAATCTGTGGTGAGTGCTGTTATGTCACTTTTAATATACGTACTACTCTGATAATAACATTCGAGATTCCAGCTATATTGGTGATGGATGCTGCAGGCAGTGAAAGAATAAATGTCACTGCTCGTACCGCCGAAAACACTTTCTGTATGCCTTACATCTCCTACACCATCTTTATAAGAGATCATAAATGGATTACCTCCAGACAATAGCGCGAGAAGATTACAATAAAAATATGCTCGCGGCTGTGTTCCGAATGCAGGTACACTTACTAAAGCCTGTTGTGAGTATGACAATCCCGGTTGATTACCTGAATAATCAAAATAACCTTTCGGACCATTACCATATGGAATCGGAATACTTTTCACTCTGCTGTCTGCATCTGCTGAAACTTTAAAATCTCCTTGTAAACCAAAGGTAAGAATACTTGATCCCGCTTCATCCTTTTGTAAATAGATACACGATAACTTTTCCACTTACCAATCAAAATTACACTAAACTAATCTATAATTTTAACTGCGTCATTTTGCTCGATGAATCGCATTAAACTAGCCGTGTCTGTAATATAAGGAATGCTCAAATATTTATAGTATTTTAATCTGCCTTTATATTTAATAAATTCAATAACATTGTGAACTCCTTCACCACCTTGAATGTAAGATATTAGACAAATAGATTTGTTATAAATCGCAAAATTCAATTTTTTGTCAAAGTAATTTATTTCATCTATTCTTGCATCTGACAAATTAATCTTTTGGGTTACTAAAGAATCTCCTAATTTAAATTGTACGCCATTAATCTTCTCTAAACCTTTAATTGCAAGAATTGGAATGTCCTTTGTTGTCGAAACAATTTTGTTACTTTTTGCTTTAATAAAATCATGAATTATTAATGGTATCTTTATAGGTTTACCTTCATTTAGTATTAAAGAATCTTTGTCTAATAAATTAACATTATTAGTAGTTTTCAATTTACATGAATTAATGTAAAAAAAGAGCAGGAAACAAATTACGCTTTTCATGTCAAGCAAGTTTATTTTGATATTAGGGGTGAGCGTTATCAATTGGAAGAACTGGTATTTTATTCATTTCTTTATCAGTTTCTGATTGTTGGCTTTGCCCTGGCTGAGTCGAACCATCGGCAGGAGTAATTGAATTAACACCAGTGGAAGGATACGGTTTCCCGCCATGATCTTGTCGAGAACCTTGTTGCTGAGGAGTTATTGTAAAATCAATTGGAGGATTATTATTTGCTGAGTTAACATAAGGTATCTCAAAATTAATAATTACTCTCTGCTCT
>JANLPR010000100.1:0-1718 GCA_031367345.1 Bacteroidota bacterium
TCCTACTAGTGATCAACCTCAACTTTTGTCGATTGCACACGAATGTCCTTTTGTAGGAGGGCAAGCGGTATATAAAGCTAGAGCGCTATATCGTTTGGTGAACCCAATTGAAGCCTATGACGATTATCCGCTTTGTCATTCACTTGGCTTGTTACGAAAAAGACCAACCGATGATAGCCCATTATTAGAATCAATCGTTTACCCGAATCCCAGTAGTAATTCTGCAACGCTTGCTTATTCAATTTCGGAAGACACAAAAACTACGCTTGAAATTTTTGACTTTTCATTGAAATTGGTATCTACCGAAATTTTGAATACTGCAGAAAGACAAAAGCAATTGAATCTGGCAAATCTGCTATCAGGCTTTTATATTTATAATATTATACAAAACAATCATGTTATATCGACTGGAAAATTTAGCATCGTTCGTTAAAAAATTAATTGTTTTTTTATTACTGATGCCTTGTATTTCTCATTCACAAGGTATTAGTAATTTATGGCTATCAGGATACAGCAGCGTTATATATCCAACATTTGGAGGAAGTAATATTAATTTCTACTCTACGTTTCCTGATACTTCAACAATTGACAGGCCAATGAGTTTTTCAGAATCAAATGCTAATATATCTGATAGTTTAGGCAACTTATTATTTTACACCAATGGAATCTATATTGCAAATGCTTTAAATGATACTTTGATCAATGGTGATAGCTTGAATCCCAATACATATACAAGTCAAGCGACGTATGGGCTTGCAGTAAAACAAGGCGACTTGATTTTAAAGCAACCCGGAAGTGATAGTATTTATTACCTATTTCATGAAACTTTATTTCGAGATCAAAGTGTTGGTGACTACCGAGTTTCGGAATTGTATTATTCAATCATTGATATGTCTCTTGATTCCGGCAGGGGAGCTGTAACACAAAAAAATGTAATTCTAATTTCAGATACTTTAACAATTGGTTCCATAACTGCATGTAAACACGCGAATGGACGGGACTGGTGGATTTTAATTCATAAATCACAAGGGCGAAGGTATTATGAATATTTATTAACACCTAATGGAATACAAGGTCCATTCGTTCAAGACATAGGTTATTCAATCTTGCCTCGTGATTGGAGTTGGCAGGTTTGCTTTTCTCCTGATGGAAATAAGTTTGCAAATGTTTTTACAAAAGACACTCTTGATATCATGGATTTTGATCGTTGCACTGGCTTGCTAAGCAATAATCATTCTATTTATTTAAATGATTCAGCTAATGTAAGAGGCGTAGCCTTTTCTCCAAATTCGCAATTGCTCTATGTTTCTTCATCTAAATATGTTTATCAATATTCAGTTTACTCAAATTCTATTGACTCAAGTAGGGTAATGATTGGTAAATTTGATTATTTTGCTGAACCAATTCCTCCGTTTTATACTGCATTCTATTTAGCTCAAATAGCAAATGATGGCAAAATTTATATAAATACAGGAAATAGCACTAGATGGTTTAATACCATTAACCATCCAGATAATGCTGGTTTAAATTGTGATTTTGTTCAACATAGTCTTTTACTTCCAACTTTTAATGCCTACACCATTCCAAATTTCCCAAATTATTTTCTTGGAAAAGAAACCGGATCTATTTGCGATAGCCTTCCATTGATCATTGGTCCTTCAAATAGCGAACAAGAGCGGCATTCATCCGAAAGATTACCTGTACGAATAATTTCAGAT
>JANLPR010000124.1:0-17723 GCA_031367345.1 Bacteroidota bacterium
CTAACCACGCTCTTCAAAGACCGCTCCGACGGATTTCTAATCCGTCGCTAGTAATTAAAAGCCGCACTCTTCAAAAGCCGCTCCGACGGATTTCCAATCCGTCGCCAGTAATTAAATGCCACGCTCTTCAAAAGCCGCTCCGACGGATTTGTAATCCGTCGCCCCTTCTCAACAAAGTCTTCAAATATAATAAAATCAAAACACTGACAAACTACAATTTGTAAATCCACCCCACGATAAGCTGAATCCTTAGCGGAAATATTGCACATATGTTAGATTTACGAGTGCATCAAGCGGTATACTGCCCGACTCCTGAGAATATAATTTGCAAATGGATAAGTTTAATATTATTATTGAACTTGTTGCATTAAGTACATTTTTATGGTGAAAAATAAACACAGTTCATAAATCAAACGACTGTAAAATGATAAATACAATGAAGATTAAAATTGAAGTATTGTGAACGGCAGAACCCACTTTTCAAACAAGGCCATCACTCAAAGATTCTTCCGAGCAGTACTTTATAGTGTCCTAAAAATTATCAAAAACAATATCTAACTATTTCTTAATAAATATAGCTCGGAAATAAACTTGTTTGCTATTTGAAAGCAGTTGAAATGAATAAATTCCTTCATCTATATTTTGAATAGTGATTTCTCTATCGCTGTAAAATTTTCCAATACTTACAACTCTTCCTTGAATATCGGTTATCAGGTAAAAAGATTTTTCTTTCACTTCTCCTTGTACTTTCAACATTTCATAGGCAGGATTCGGAAATAATTTTATGCCAGCTTTTAAAGGATCCTCAATTGCATTTACATTGCTTACGTTGATACAGAAATTACGAACTCGGCTTTCTGTATATGGACAACCATTATCATCTACTCTTAACGTAAAGCAATGTGGATTACCAAGAGTATCGCTTGGCGATGGTGTCCAACAAACCAAAGCGGTGTCGTATCCTACTCCTGCATGTGAAAAAGTTAATCCTGAAAATGTACTCGTTTGTGAAATGGTTGTTTGTGAATAGCTCTCGCCATCGTACGACGGTATAAAAAAACAAGATTGACTATTGGGCGGTACAGTCACTGTATAATTTCCGGGTGTACCATTAAATCCCAAAAAATTTGGAACAATGTTGCAACTTCTTGCTTGCAAAGTTAAATCTCTTTCGACCTGACTTATCAGTACTCCATTGCGATATTCATTTACTTGAAGTGCATAACATGATACATCTGATTGCTGTGGTTTTCCTGTCAATATTCCGGTAGTCGAATTCAGACTTATCAATGGCGATGAAATAAGTGGCTGCGCTGATGTATATCCGGCATAATAACTTACGGCAGTTCCTGAATTGGTCAACGGATTTATTAATTGCATTGCCATCGAATCGCCATCGGCATCACTAATCTGCGGGTCGATTATGAAAGTATGACCTATGCATGTATATAAATTAGGTTCTCCAACAAATAGTGGCGATTGATTTCCACTTACACTTGTATTTATCATACAATACACAAAAACATTTACATTCGTTGTCTGCAATGTAGTAAGAGAATTAGAGCGCGCCGATTCGGCATGACTTAAATAGTATTTACAACTACCGGCTAAAGTTACTGTTCCTCGATAAGTCCATTTCTGAACACCTATAAATGTTCCGCCATTGCATGTAGTAACCGGGTCGGTAGTGCACGTGCTTTCCAATGCTGAGCCTATTCCAAACTTTTGAATAAATAGAAAACGAGCACCAAAAGCACAACTATCTGTAATATCAATCTGAACACTATCCGGTGCTTGTATTCCTGTGCAATCGCGATACAAAGTATATTCAATTGTATATGTATTGGAACTCGTAGAGAAAAAGGTAAGGCTTGCCCCAAATGCATGTGAGGCAAAACAACTATCGCCTTTAAATAATGTTGAAAGGAAGAATAGAAAGTAAAAAAATTGTTTAGAAGACATTTTTCCCGAACTGTTTGATTGTCATACGTTCAGATAGCATGAATGTTTCTTTTAATAAATATCTTGAATGTCTTATTTTTAAGGCAAAAGTGTCACCGAATCAATGTAACGGAACCCTTTTTTTCTATCAAGGCCCCATCGGGTTGCTGAGCTCTCAATAAATAAATATAAACTGCTTCGGGTGCAGAAATGCCATGAGAAGTACCATCCCACCCTGCTTTTGGATCGGAGGTTTTGAAAAAGAGTTCTCCCCACCTATCAAAAATCATAAATGAATAATTATCGCTCGACACAAATGCTGTTGAAGGATAAAATATTTCATTTAAAAATCCGCCGGGATGAAAAGCGGTAGGTATAAAAATGTTCGGTTGTTGAATTATGCAAACTTCATTTGAAAAACTTGTATCCAAAAAGAAATACGGATTGCCTTGATTTTCTACTGCCATTATCTTATAACAGAATTTTCCATCTGAATAAAAATTATTCAACACCGATTGTATGAAGGTTGAATCGCCCGGTTGAAAACTTGCGACTGGTAACGGACTTGTAATTCCATTTACAGTAAGGTATAAATTATAAACATCAACTCCCGTAGGCCAACTTGCATAGCTAGTCCAGTTTAATGCATTCATGTACCCTTCTTGCGCTTGTCCATTCAACAAAACAGTATGACTTACTTGCGACTCTTTTGATTTCCGACCACACGAATCAATCGTATAAATTTTATAATAATATGGCCCTTCTGATGTCGTAACATTATCGGTAAAAATAATTGTTGAAACAGAATTAACCGTCAATGAATTTACCTGCACAAAATTTCCTGTCTGAGAATTAGATCGCAGTAAACGATAACCACTAACAGACGATAATGGATCGACATAAGCTTTTATCGTTACAAAATTTTCAGGACCTACGCTTACGCTACGTATGTATGAATATGCAGGCGGCGGAGGAAATGATGGAGAAAGGCATGATCGATTGCTTGTTGATGTAGTTCGAATAATTGCTGATTGATTGATGGCTCGTACTCTATAACAAAAAGTAAAACCACTTGTTAAATTTGTATCGGTGAAAGAAGTTGATGAAGTAGTTCCAATTACACTTTCTGTTCCACCGTTTACACTCACAAGTACATCGTACATCGGTGTGCTTGGCCATCCTGAATATGCATTCCAATTAAGTCCAATCGATTTGGAGCAAAGATCAAAAGCAGTTGTTAAAAATATGGTTGAGTTAACCGGACTTGCAGCAGAAGGATTGTTGCAACTATCAATGGCGATCACTGAAAAAGTAACCGAGCCTGCACCGGCTGAAATGGAAGAATTTAAAAGTGTATTATTCCTTCCTAAATTTGATGCGATTGGTTGATACAGGCCACCAATGAATTGCAATATCGTGTACGTCTTTGTGTCTTTCGAAGGATTCACCTCCCATCCTATCACAGCATTACCGGCAAGATCTACAGAAACAGAATCTAACATTGGTATTGCAGGAGTTACAAGATCTTTGAAGAGATCACCCTTGAGTGGAGAAATAGAACTGCAACCACTTTGATCCATTACTTCTACTCGATATTTTATTGTATCTGAACAAATAGAAATAAGATCGCTATACGTCATTGGGTTGGGCGACGTGCTTGCGTTCACCGAGTCGATCAATGAAAATATACCGGCCGGATATTCACGGAAAATTTTATACCAAATACTATTCGTTGCAATCAATGGAACTCTTGTTGCATTCCATGCTAAGTTAGCATATCCAATACCGGGGTTGTTTACATTTAATCCAAGTGCCTTGATACTATCCGAAAGAATATCCGCCGTTCCATTATTAAATTTATAAGCGATATAATAATAAGCAGAATTATTATATGCATTTGCTCCAACATGTGTTTGAATGGTATCGCTATAAAAAAAGACGCTATCAATAGCAGTATATGGTCCGCCGGCTGAAGTAGAATGGAATAAATACCAGCACCTGAAATTCGCAGAACTCGTTAAGTTTCGATCCCACGTAACCGTCACATCTCCGTTGGGAGAAACCGTTGTGCAACGCATTCCTATGGCCTTTGCTTCAGAATTTAGAAGCAAAAGAATAAAAATAGTGGTTAAATGGCGCAGAAATAGATGCATGGGCGGCTTAAGTGGTAAAAGTACATTTTCCTGCAACGACAATCAATTATTTACGGCCAACTACCAATTCATAGAAGTTAGCAGGGTCAAAATACTTGCGAGATAATTCTTGAATTTCTTCTGGCTGAATGGTTCTCACTTTTTCAACATAACGATCATAATAGGAATAATCAAGTCCGGAAAGGTAAAGTGACTTCCATCGCTCGGCCAGAGAAAATGCGCCGTCTATGCTTTTCATAAATGATCCTAGCATATAGTTTCTTACCATTTCCATCTCTTCTTCGTCTACTAACTCATTTCGCATTTCATCTACTTCAAAATAAATTTCCTTAAGCGCATCATTGGTACTTTCGGCATTTACTTCTGTAGAGATAAAAAAGTAACCTTCCTGCTTCATCGATACGACGGCTGATCCAATGCTATAAGTATATCCTTTTTCTTCGCGGATATTCGACATCAACCTAGAACCGAAATACCCACCAAACAATGTATTCATTACAGCACATCCGGGATAATCTATATGCTTGCGATTGAAAAATGGCATTCCGATACGGATGGCAGATTGAATAGCTCCATCTTTTTCGATATAATGTTTCTTCTCGTTTAATGACTCAAAGGGAGGATTTATTGTAACCGTTTTCTCTTTGGTTGATTTAATTTGGCCAAAATTTAAATTTAACGATTGTATTGTTCTATCGCTTACCATCCCCGATACGATAATCACACAATTTACAACATCGTATTTTTTCTTGTGAAAAGCGATAAGATCTTCCGATCGTAAATTATCATAGTCGGTAGGTTTTACAAAATATCCGTAAGGATGGTTTGCTCCAAAAATAATTTCGCCGAATTTTTTTCGGGCCATCGAATTTACTTTTTCATTATCAACGATCATTCGTTGTTTATTATTTTGTCGATAAATGCCAAGTTCTTTCTCAGGGAAAGTAGGGGTTTGAAGAATCTCGCTGACATATGGAAGCGTCTGCCCTAAATATTTATTCAACGAATAAAGTATGAGCGAACAAAAATCAGCATTCTCATCGGTCTCATAAAAAGATCCGAAATAATCTATCATATCAGCAATTTGCTGAGAGGAATACTTGTTGGTTCCTTCCGCAAGCATTTTATTGGTAGCAGAATTTAATAAAGGCAATTCCGAATTAAAATCAGGATTTTGAAAAAGTAATTCCACTTTTACTAAATCTTGAAATCCGGCATTGATAGCATACACTTCAATACCGTTGTCTAATGTATATTTTTTAGCCTGTGGGACATCTATTTTCTGTATCTCCTTACGTAAAGGCTGATTAATTCGATCGAGTGTAACTGACATTAATTTGATCTGTTAGATAAATAATATAATGTTGAACAATTTTCTTTTTTAAAAATTTCTTTTGCACTGTTTTGAATATCCGTTGCGCTTACGTTTCTGTATAATTTCAATTCGGTATTCACTAAATTAGCATCGCCCATGTATTCGGCAATAGCAAGATTCAATGCACGACCAGAAAGATCCATTTCTGAAAATTCCATTGTCGATTCTACTTTATTCAATACTTTTTCAAGTTCGTCTTTCTCGATAAGTTCGTTACAAATTCTATTCAATTCAAAATCGATTGCTGCTTCTGCATCAGCGATGCTCGCACCTTTGACCAACTTCCCTTCTATTACTAATAATCCTTTATCAAAATCGGCTGTAGGATAACAACTGATTTCTGAAAATAATTTTTTCTCTTTAATTAATGAGTGATATAATCGTGATGATTTACCTCTACTTAAAACATCGGTAAGTAAATCGATTGAATAAAACTGAGGATCTATTCTAGAACAAACATGATACGCTCTATAAATTGAATCGTACGGAATATCTCTGTGAACGGTTAGTTCTCTGTACTCAGTTTGTTTAGGTTCTATTGGATACGGAATACGCTCAGCTGTTTTTCTCGTAATTTCTCCAAACCATTTTTCTGCTAAAGCAAAGATTTCATCAGCTTTCACTGCGCCGGCAACTGTCATAATCGCATTATCGGGACAATAAAAACGGAAAAAGAAATCACGAACATCTTCTAATGTTGCATTCTCAATGTGCTCTACTACTTTACCTATAGTTGCCCATTGATACGGGTGAACCTTGTAGGCTAGTGGACGAAGTAATAACCAAACATCACCATAAGGCTGATTTAAATATCGTTGTTTGAATTCTTCAATTACTACACTCCTCTGCACTTCCAAACTCTTCTCAGAAAAAGCAAGACTCAACATGCGGTCGCTTTCCAACCAAAAACCAGTTTCAATATTATTGGCCGGTAATGTTAAGTAATAATTGGTGATGTCGTTATTTGTAAAGGCATTATTGTCGCCGCCCGCTAATTGCAAAGGTGAATCATATTCCGGAATATTAACCGAGCCACCAAACATTAAATGTTCAAACAAATGAGCGAAGCCGGTCTTCTCCGGATTTTCATCGCGAGCTCCAACGCAATACAAAATATTTACGGTAGCCAATGGTGTAGACGAATCTTCGTGAACCAAAACTTTTAGTCCATTCGATAATGTTTTAGATTGATATTTTATCAAAGTGAAGCTGTTAATGATTAATGAATAATGAATAATGAACTGTGAAGTATGAAGTAATAATTATGAAGTATGAAGTATGAAGTAGTAACTGTGAAGTATTGTTTGTTTTTTTATGTGAATACAGCTTTGTTTATCGTCAATTAAATTTGCTAATAGCTTCCGGCGCGCTTTCTTAGGAACCATTCGAGACTTAAAAAGGCAAGTAAGAAAAAGAATATCGCTTTTATATCAACCATATCTCTCAATTTATAATGCGAATATGTTATTGTTTTAATATCGTTTCGTGACAAAAGCAATTCTTTAAGTTTATCTAATTCTGAAGGATAAAACATTTTTCCTCCGTTTTTTTCTGCCAATAAATTCATTAATGAATGGTCAGCAACGGTCTCTGTAAGTTCTGCTTGCAATGGATTAATGGAAAATTGTCCGCCTGTATTGTAAACTTTTCCTGAAACTGTTACACTTGCTTTATACTTGTAATCTCCCGATGGCATAAAACCGGCATTTAAACTATATGCTTTTTCATTTTTAGAAAAAGTAAATGGATACGATTTCCCTTGACTATTACTTATCGTTAAATTGATATCAGGTGTATTGATCAATTCATAATTATCATTGTAAACTTCACCATCAAAAGTGATAGGTTCATTTTCATCGAAACTATTTTTAGAAACCAATCTGAAATGAGATTTATTATCTTTCACACTTAAATTTTGAACTGTTTTATATAACCAGTCATTGAACAAATCAAAATTCCCATTCGTAGAAAAGCAGCTTAGGCGCCATTTCCAGATTCCTTCTCCACATAAAATTCCGGTTTTACCTCCATTCATTTCATTGAAAAGTTGTAAGGGCTGATCGGTAGCAATTGCTCCTATTTGCTGGTATAACAACACCGAATTGTTTGTAGTCGAACTGTATTTTCCAAATGGACTTAATAAAACCGGAAATGCATTTAAGCCTTGTTCTAATTCGGGTGAAACAGTAAATAGCGAAAAGTTGCGATTCACCTTAGCTTGCACCGGATTTAATTTATCCAAGCTACCTGAAATACTTAATCCTAAGGCAAGACTGTTAAACTGATTAATTGACACCTGACTACCTACTATATAGAGAGTGGAAATCTTGCTCGATTTTAATTTTGAAATCACTTCATTCATCGGATGTTCAGATGATGGAAGATTATGTAAGATCACTAAATTATATTCCGCAAGTTGTTCGTTCATTTGATCAGCTAAAACTGTTTTAACAGTATAGTTTTGGCCGGCTTCTAACGAAAGTTTAATGGCACCCATATCAGGATGAGGAGCGTTGCCAATAACCAATACTTTTTGTTTGCTTTCAACAACTTCAATATATAAATCACGAATATTATTGATAGTTGACACTTCACCGGAAATTGTAGAAAGTTCAATTTTATAATGAATTATTCCTGACTTTTTAGCATCTAAAATTACTTGAGTTGACTGATTAAAACTATTTCCATTAATATTAATTGTTTTTGAAAAAACAACAGATGAATCCTGTTTTACTGTAAGTAAGGTTGCTGCGCCGGCATAACGTCGTGCTGCAATCTCAATTTCTATCGGAAAACTATTACCAAGAAAAACGGTTTTATTATAATTCAATTTAGCAATTAATAGATCTTTCCGAATAGTTGTATCACCTAAGGCGATAGTGAAATATGGAACTTTTAATATGTCATCATTGTAAACAGGATTACTTCCTAAATTATACAATCCATCGCCGGCTATAACTACAGCACCAATGTTCCGTCCTGCATATCGATCGTTTACTTGTTGGAAAAGTGAAGAAAAATCAGTTTGCTTATCGTGAAAAGTAAAATCAATTCCATCTGAAATTTTTTCACCCCAATTCAATTCTTTTACATCATATTTTTCTTTCAGTCCACTAATGAAAGCCAATAAATCTGTTCGATATGTACCTTTATAATAAGCTGAATCTTGATACGAAATACTTTGTGAATTGTCCTGAGCAACAATGATGATTGGCTTTTCTTTTTCCCTAAACATCGTTTTGATTAGAGGTGTTAAAAGCAATACAGAAAGGCAAAATATCAAAAATGCTCGCAGGCCAAATAATATTTTTCGTAACCACGGATGAACGTTATCGAAAGAATGATCTTTTCTGTACAAAACATACGCGTAGACAAAACCGGCTATGGCGCAAACTGCAAGCCACCACAATGGCAATTCGGTAAGAAAATGTATATTCATAATGGGAGGCCTAAAGGTATCATAAATATTCGTGGCTATAACTCCTATTTTACACCAAAATTAAAGGCAATTTGTTAATAAGTTAACTTGCTATTAAACGATATTGAATGTGATTAACATTGTTGTTACAAATAGTAAGACAAGAGAAATCAGAAATGCTCCATCTGCTATTTTTTCATATTGCAAAGACCGATTCGAAACGCTTCTCAGCGATAAAAATGAAAAAATACAGCTAGTCATGAGTGATATCATTGTAACTGAAGTGCATTCATCGATAAATGTAGTTGAATTTAATTTCAACAACTTCAAGGATGTAAGTACTACAAAGCAAATTCCAAGTAAGTTAGAAGATGCGTTGAGGATATGATGTGAATTAATTGATTTCAAAGTAATTTTTATTCGAACATACGTAATCTTTAAGGTATAGTCAAAAAAAAACGCCCTTCGTAAGAAGAACGTTTATGTCATTGTTAAATAAGCCGGGTTCTGTTACCGCAAGCGGCATCCATCATTTATCTGGGATAATGTTCACACATTACCTCAATCGACCTACCCATCAAGGCTTCCGAAGAAATTGAGCGTGCAGCTCTTTACCTTGACTTATTTGGTCTTTCAGCTTCTGAGGTTTACCCCTTTTGACCATTGCTGACCAAAAGCGTGAGCTCTTACCTCACGTTTTCACCTTTTCCTGCAAGCAGGTAGTTATTTTCTGTGGCACTGCTGTCTTTGTCTTGCAACAAATCCTTCCTGTTAGGAAGCAAAATGCACTATGCTGCCCGGACTTTCCTCCCTTCTATTTCAAAGAGCGATGGATTATCAATGACTTGGCAAATGTAGCACTTTTTATAGTATTAAATGAAAAGCAGTTTTCACTCAATTTAATGCGCAAGTAAAGCCGACGGATTAATTCGTGAAAATAAAAATGTATTTTTGCCGCTGAACAAACGAACATTTTATTTGTTAAAAAATATATGAAATTTATTTTAAAAACGAATTTACTTTTAATAGTTGTAGTAAATCTATTTTTTCCAAAATTGACTTTCGCTCAGAAAAACAAAACGATTAGTGGTTTTGTCAAGGAAGAATCATCTGGCGAATCGTTATTGGGTGCTAATGTATACGTAAAGGAAACAATGAAAGGAACAGTTACCAATCAATATGGTTTCTACTCTTTAACTATACCTGAAGGGAATTACACATTGGTGTTTTCTTTTATCGGTTTTCAGAATCAGGAATTTCCAATTCTACTTGACAAAGATCTAAGAAAAAATGCTTCACTTCAATCTAACGCTATTGAAACAAAAGAGGTAGTTATTTCCGGTGAGAAACTAGATCGAAATGTGCAAAGCACGGAAATGGGCCGTGAAAAAATTGACATTGAAAAAATTAAAACACTTCCCTCTTTCTTAGGTGAAGTAGATATTCTAAAAACTATTCAACTTTTACCCGGTGTATCTGCTGCCGGTGAAGGGAATAGTGGGTTTTATGTAAGAGGTGGTGGCCCCGATCAAAATCTGATCTTGCTCGATGAAGCTAATGTGTACAATGCCGCCCATTTGTTTGGTTTCTTTTCTGTATTCAATGCCGACGCTGTGCAAAATATTACACTCACTAAAGGCAATATGCCGGCTAACTACGGTGGACGACTATCTTCTGTTCTTGACATTCAAATGAGAGAGGGCAATAACAAGAAATTTAAAGTGCAAGGAGGTATTGGATTTGTATCGTCGCGACTTACTATTGAAGGGCCGATAAAAAAAGATACAAGCTCCTTCATTATTTCTGCAAGAAGAACTTTTATCGATTTATTTCTGGGCAAACCATTTATTAAATCATCTTCTCCATTCAATGGAAATAAATATTATTTCTATGATTTAAATGCGAAAGTAAATTATCGATTAAGCGATAAAGACAGATTATTTTTAAGTGGTTATTTTGGCCGTGATGTCTTCAATTTCAAAAGCCAGAATTCCGATTTCAGTCTAAATATCCCTTGGGGAAACGCAACTGCAACTGCTCGTTGGAATCATTTATTCAGTAATAAATTATTTCTAAACACATCTTTGATTTATACCAATTACGATTTTCAATTTGAAGGCGGACAAGAACAGTTTAGCTTTAAATTATTTTCAGGGATCACCGATTATAACGCTAAAACAGATTTCACTTGGGTTCCTTCTCCTAAACACAATATTAAATTTGGAGCTAATTACATCTACCATATTTTCGTACCAAGCAATGCAAGTGCTCGTTCAGGTAATGTGAATTTTAACTTAGGTGATATAGTGAAACAATATGCGCACGATGGAGCAATTTATTTTAACGATGAATTTGATATCAATCATCGATGGTTATTAAATGGAGGAATACGGTTGACCATGTTTAGTCAAGTTGGTCCATTTGACCGATACATTCTTGATCCTATTTCGAATTTGCCATCAGATACAATACATTATAGTAAAGGTGATGTTGTTAAATCATATCCAAACATTGAACCTCGATTTGCCGTTCGTTATTCTTTGAACGAAAGTTCTTCTCTTAAAGCTAGCTATTCGCAAAATTATCAGTACATACATTTAGCATCTCTATCCGGAATTTCATTGCCAACAGATACATGGGTTCCATCGTCTGATAGAGTTAAACCTCAATTTGGTACTCAATATGCTCTGGGGTATTTCAAAAATTTCAAAAATAATACCTATGAAACTTCTGTTGAAGTGTATTACAAATCAATGAAAAATCAGATTGAATATCAAGAAGGATTTCTTCCGGAGAATCAAGTGAATGGTAATCTCGATAATTATTTTGTGTTTGGAAAAGGTTGGTCGTATGGTACGGAGTTCTTTATTAAAAAATCAAAAGGAAATTTTTCAGGATGGATTGGTTATACCATTGCTTGGACAAAAAGGAAATTTGAAGATTTAAATTTGGGAAATACTTTTTTTCCAAAATATGATCGAAGACACGATGTTTCACTTGTTCTTACATACGAAATTAGCAAGAAGTGGACATTGGGTGCTACATGGGTTTATGCGACCGGAAATTTAAATACATTTCCTCAACGACTGTATTTATTGAGCAATGGAAATATTGTGCAGGATTACGGTGGACAAAGAAATAATTATCGCATCGCACCATATCATCGCTTAGATGTGAGCGCAACATTGAAAGGAAAATCAACTAAAAAGTTTGAATCAAGTTGGAATTTCAGTGTATTTAATGCCTACAATCGTTACAATCCTTATATTATTTATTTCGATAATAAATTTGAGAATAATGTTGTGACTGTACAAGCCAAACAGATATCGCTCTTCCCTATTATCCCAAGTGTCACTTACAATTTCAAGTTCTGATAATGAAAAATATAATTTATGTTTTCGTACTCTTATTTTCATTTGCTATAAGCGGTTGCGAAAAAAATGTAACAGTTGTAATTCCCGCATCCTCCACAGAGATTGTGGTAGAAGGATATATTGAACCGGGAAAATCACCAATCGTGCTCTTGACACGTTCTCTTCCTTTTTTCGGAGAAATAAATGTGAATAATATTTTTCAGAACACAGTTACCGGAGCTATCGTAATAGTTGATGATGGCATACAAGAAGATACATTAACACAATTCGGAAATTTTGGAATTTACACTTCTTCTACAATGCTTGGTCAAATCGGAAGAACGTATTCATTAAAAGTTATTGCCGGCGATCAAACTGTTTCAGCAGTTACAACATTACCTCCTGCCATTCCATTTGACTCGTTATGGTGGAAAGTAGATGGAACGCGAGATTCACTTGGTTTTTTGTGGGCGCATCTCACAGATCCAGATACTTTGGGAAATAGCTATCGAATTTTTATGCAACGAATCAATCATTATACTTATGGACAGGAGTTAGGCAAACAAAAAGATTCGACATTTACGACACCACCAGGAAGCGTTTTTGAAGATCGTTATATTAACGGAAAAAGTTTTGATATCAGTTTTCCTCGAGGTAGTTTCCAAAATTCAACGAAAGAAGAAGATGACAATAAAGAACGTTTACTTTACAAACGAGGCGACACTATTGTTGTTAAATTTTGTACGATCGATAGAGCTCATTTTGAATTTTGGAGAACAGAAGAATCACAAATTAGCAGCAATGGAAATCCATTTGGATCGCCACAACCTGTTCACTCAAATATTGTTGGAGGATTAGGAATTTGGGGAGGTTATACACCAACTTACGATACTGTTATCGCAAGGTAATTAATAATCACCCCCAATTGGTCGATTAATAAGATTGGGGTTGTCGTTAAACAAAGGCAAGCTTGAAGGAATAGTTGTAAGGCCAATAGTATCAGTAAGTGATTCAAGAAAAGATTTCAGTTGAAATTTTTCTTTTGTAGAAAGATTTAATGGACGATCAGACAGTGTTTGATTCTCGACAACATAACCGAGTGCTTTCCCTCCACCTCTATCATAGAAATCAATCACATCATCTAATGTGTTGAACGCACCATTATGCATGTAAGGGGCAGTCAAAGCAATATTTCTAAGAGTTGGAGTTTTAAAAGAATGTTTAAATATTTCCACAGGAATAATTCCATATCTTCCAATATCCGAATCTAATTTTTTAATAGAAGAATTCGAACGTTCGGGCACACCAATACTTTCCCATTCTGTTTCTACATAGTTGGGAGGAAGTAAACCATTGAACAATGGCAGAAAGTGACAAGATCCACATTGAGCTTTTCCCATAAAAATATTGAAGCCTGCCTTTTCATCGTTAGAGAGTTCATCGAATCGTCCACTGATGGATTTATCGAAACGTGAATTCATTCCAATCAATGAACGTTCATATTCAGCGATAGCAAGAAGAATCGATCTACTAGAAATGAGAGTATCTTCATTCGGATAAAATACAGAATAGAATAATTTTCTATACTCTTCAGACGCAACAAGCTTTTCAGCTACTGCAGAGAAATCGTTGTGCATTTCTAATGGGTTACTCATAACACGACCGGCTTGATCTTCAAAAGTAAAGGCACGACCATCATGAAATAATTTTCGTTGCAGTACAGAATTAATTATAGTTGGAGCATTACGAGAAAGGAAACGACCAGGTTCGAAAGACTGACTAACCGGCAAACCATCGGTAAATGCTTTTTTTGCTTGGTGGCAGGAAGCACAAGCGCGAAGATTATTGGCTGAGAGTGCAGGATCAAAAAATAAAGTTCTACCTAAATCAATAAGTTCCTTTGTTGAATTTGTTTTTTTTCCGGGAACAAAAAAATATGAGTTAAAAGCTGAAGGATCAAAAACAGATCTCACCTGTAAATTGACTGCAGTAGTCTGATATAAATTTTGATTGTCTAAAAATAAATCACGACAATATAAAAGCTGATCACTTAAATCATTGTAGTACGAGTTATAAAAAGTGTAAAAATCAAAATGATTAACAGGACTGTGGGATAAGAGATAAGAGTTTGCTTTACTGATAAAAGATTTCAGTTTAATTATGCTAGAGATTTTTTCAGAATTAGAATCAGAAGCATAACATGATAACAATAAATCAGAAATACCGGTTAGAGAAGCGATGGTTTCAACTCGACTATTCTTACTTTCGGGAGTTTCAAAATCTGCAAGGCCCAACAGAGACTGTCGAATCAGTTGCAATTGCGAAGCCTCCCAAAGAGAACGTTCATCGAAACTAAATTCGTTGAAAGACGATTCTAATCCTTTCACAATAAGATAAGATTCTTTACATATTTTGCGTAGCTCTTTTTTTGAAGTTGGGAGAGAATCATTAAATAATAAAAATTCGATGAATTGAAAACCGGAAAAAGGAACAACCGTCGACACTTCGTCATCTTCGGCGAGAGAAGGAACTACAGGACGATTGAGGATGAGCGCTTCACCGGGGAAATAATAAATTACAAAAGCTTCAATCATTTTATAATTGACACGACAATTAGCCAACTGTGTTTTTGCTAAATCACGATTAAAGTTTTTGCTCGAACAATTTTCATAGAGTTGATCGATGGAAGACAATAGAGAGTCCGTCGCGATAATTATAGAAGATCTAAATTTACTTTCAACAGATTGCTCAGGTTTAACAATAAAAGACATTAAAAAAATGACAGCGATTATTGCAACAACTATTTTTAAGTAGAGAGAAAACCTCATGCTAGTTCTAATTTTTCTCTTTTAATTTTATGTTGTATTTCTTTCATTGCTTTTGTATGATCATAAGGAACATTTTTTACTTTGGCGATGAACCAAGGGGTGAAGGGGATGAGGAACGGACTTCTGTAATCCAACCGCGAACTTAATCTATCGATATCAATTTTTATCAGCGATAATTCTACAACGGCAAATGTCCGCTTAAAGTCATATCCATATTTATCAAGAACAATCCAAATTTTTAATATCGATTTATATAATTTGATTTCTTCAATATTCATTTTATCGGATGATTTTGCTAAATACTTTCTAAAACTTTCTAGGTAACTTGAACATAAAGAAAATTTATTTGCCTCAATACTTAAATAAAATAAAAATAATCTAATATTTATATTCCAAACAGAGTCTATTTTTGCAACTCTATTTAGTTCTGACAAGTGTTTTTTACTTTCAATAAAACCGCCTTGAACAAATTCTATAGCAGCAAGATAATATCCGCATCTTTCTACTAAATTCATAGTACTCTCAAAACTTGAATCTTCTTTTACAATTCCATTTAGATTTTTTTTACATGTTGCAATATCGCCTAAATGCCAGTAATTGAGGAACTTCATTTCAAAAATTATATTCTTATTGAAATTAGTCTTAAAGTTAAGCTGATCTACTTCTTCCCACAATTTAATGGCTCTATTAAATTGAAAATCTTTCAGTTCCAATTCAATAATATTAAGAAGGCAACTCAATTTTTCGCTTTTTTTAACAATCTTAGAATTTCCATGCTTTTGAAAATCATAGAATTTATAAAAATTGGCTTTTAATAACCTTATTTTATTTTCATTCATCATATGTATTCCGTTCAAAATAAAAATAAAACTTTTCAACCTTTGAGATTTAGAATTCGTATATACTTGTTCTAGTTCAAAAATTTCTTCTTCAAGTTTAAAATGTTTAGATAAATCTAATTTTGTTTTTAATAAATTACTAGAATAAAAAGCTACAATATATTCAGCTCTTAATAAAGACACTTGGACATGATTATAAAATGCAATTTCATCAACAATTTGCTCCAACTTTGTAATACCAACTCTCCTACTTATCCTTTTCATTTGATAGTTCAACGCCATCAAAAGATAATCAAAAGCCTCAATTTTTTTTGAAAGATCAATTATTTGATTAAGAGTTGCAAATGATTGATTACTCAATCCGTGAGAAGTCAAGGAATCATAATACAGAAACTTCTTCTTTATGATAAATAACTCTTTTGTTCTTTCAGTATATAAAGGCGCTTCGGTTAAAACTTCTTTTGAAATTAAAACATCCAACAGTTTTCCATAAAACCGCTGTAAACTTTTCTTAAATGCTATTTTATTGTTTTCTCCATAAATAGAATCCATCATTTGGATATCATCCCAGTACTTATTTTTGACAAATTTATCATATAGCTCACTTGCACTAATTGGATTATAATTAGAGCTTGCGTTTTTGAAGTAACTCTTAATGTACTTTGATTCGAATTCTGTTAAAGATTCAATTAATTCTCTTACTTTATTAAACTCATTCATTGATTTTGGATTTAGCCATAGGTTGATTGATAACGCAATTTAAATACTAATTGGACATTTTCTGCTTATTTTGATAATAATAATCAAAAAAATGCTGTCCCTTATTTACTGAATGTTTCCATTTTTGATTGAACGCCAGAAATTATTATTGCATTAAACAATTAAAAATGATGCAAATGAAAAATAAAGCAAAAATAAAGAATGAACAGTTATATAATTTAGGATGTACTTTTAGACAACTTAGACTCAGAAAAGGATTTAAATCTGCCGAAGTTTTTAGCTTTGAAAACGACCTAAACAGAACGGCCTACTGGAGATGGGAAAACGGGGAAAACATAACTATGAAAAACTTTTTGAAACTTTGTGAAATTCATAAAATTTCACCAAAAGACATATTCATCATTCTTGACAATAAAAAAAATAACATAAAAAATGAATTTCTACTAAATGAACCTGGCAGTGTACTTTACAAAAAATAGAAATTTATACATTAGTTGGGGAAATTTGACTCCCCAACTAATTTCTTCTTCAAATATTCTGTACTTGATGAATCTATATAATTTCTTAAAAAACTAAATTTATGTAAAAACCAATTTTCAAAAATGATTAGTTCTGGTGATTTGGGTTGCCATTGATATTTCGGCAAAAGTAGTAGCTCAAAATTTTTCACGTATTTCTTGTGTTTTTTTTGAATAGTTTGTGGGTTAAGATCATCATTGATAAGATTTATGCAAATTTTTATTATTAACCTATACCTTGGATTTACATCCTTTAATTTAGAATTTCTTTTAAAAAACTGAACAAGATTAGCAATAGTCAAATCAATTGAATCGATTTCCCCACATTCAATTTTAGCCAAGAGCAATAGAATTCTCTTCCAAATATTCCAGCCCTCTTTATCCCTATCTATTTCACTATGATTTTCAAGAATTGAAATACACTCTAAATACTCCTTCTGGATAAAATGCATATTTGCCTTATAAAAATTAAATTTTTGATAAATTACTTCATTTGTTTCATTTCTTCTAAAACTTGAATCAAAATCAAGATATTTATTTATTCCTTTAAAATTTCCAAGATAAAAATTTGAATAAAA
>JANLPR010000157.1:0-7333 GCA_031367345.1 Bacteroidota bacterium
TCCGGTTACTCCGGCGGACATGATCCTAGTCCATCGTATGAAGGTGTATGCGAAGGCAGCACCGGCCATGCAGAAGCTGTGCAAGTGTATTACGACCCGCAAAAAGTGAGTTACGAAACGCTAGTCAAAGCCTTTTTTTCGAGTATGGATCCTACGCAATTAAACCGACAAGGTAATGATAGAGGCAGCCAATATCGCTCCGTAGCATTTTACAGAACAGATACAGAAAAAGCTATCATTGATGCAGAGATAAAACGATTGACTGACAGTAAAAAATACAACCGTCCACTCGTTACTGAGGTAAAACCATTCGTAAACTTTTACCCAGCCGAAAAATACCATCAAGAATATGTGCATTATCATCCCGATAATGGCTACGTAAGTGGAGTTTCTATTCCGGAATATTTAGAATGGAAGAAAGAATTCAAAGGCAACTTCAAATGAGTAATTGATAATCGAGAAGAACAGAACGGCTAAGTAAACTTTATAATAGGTCATTTCTTTGATCATTTTCTCACACTTTATAAAACGATTCTTTTTGCCTTTCTTTGCTTTCAAACAAGTTAAGAATGTCAGCAGGAACCATTTCAACCATTATTAACAACGGCATAGCCGAAATTACTTTTTTCCATCCTCAATCGAATTCACTTCCGGGAATTTTATTGATGGTGTTGGCAGAAGCCATTGAAAAAGCAGGAAATGATTCTGCGGTGAAAGTTATTCTTCTTCAAAGTGCAGGTGAAAAAGCATTTTGCGCAGGAGCTTCATTCGACGAATTAGTTGCTATTCAAAATTTAGAGGAAGGCACAAAATTTTTCTCCGGCTTTGCGGCTGTAATCAATGCTATTCGAAAAGCACCAAAGTTTGTGATTGCACGCGTTCAAGGAAAAGCTGTAGGAGGAGGAGTAGGAATAGCATGTGCAGCCGACTATACCTTCGCCTTAGAAAGTGCCTCAGTAAAGCTAAGTGAATTAGCTGTAGGCATTGGTCCGTTTGTAGTAGGACCAGCAGTAGAGAGAAAAATAGGTTCATCAGCATTTGCTTCGTTATCTATCAACGCAACAGAATGGCAAAGTGCGCAATGGGCGAAAGAAAAAGGGATGTATGCAGAAATTTTCGAATCTATCGAAGCAATGGATGTAGCAATTCAATCGTTACTTGGAAAATTATCTTCTTCAAATCCTGAAGCGATGCAAGCACTCAAAAAAGTATTTTGGACTGGAACCGAAAACTGGGATTCATTACTTCTAGAGCGTGCAAAAACAAGTGGAACATTAGTTCTCTCTGATTTTACAAAAGCATCCATTGCTAAATTCAAAGCCGGAGCTCGCTAGGAAATAAGTGATAGTTTATTTAGTCTGCTACTTATTAAGCGATTTATTAAAATAAATATTTAATACAGCTTCGAAGAATTTCAAGATTCATTGTTAGGAGCTGTGCGATTTCTTATCCACTGCTCAAGGCTCGATGTGTTTATCTCTAGACCAAAAGTTAAGTACGAAGAAAAAATGTCTAAAGGTGATGTGCGCTTTACGATTTTGTGGTCAAAAGAATAAAGGGAAATATTTTCTTAGAAAATCCTCAGAGAATATTTATATTTGAGATAATTGCGATTCCCTTAATTGATCTATTAACTCACTTTCGTTAATTTGCATCGAGTGCATTTCAGGACATTCAAATTATTTGGATTAAACTTATGGAGACTTTAAAAAAATATATTATTTCGATAACCGTGTTTCTAATATTTACGCAAAATCTTGTTTCGCAAAATCTCGTTTCAAATCCGGGGTTTGAGGAAATAACTCAAATCCCGCATAAACGTGTATCTCTTTTATCACAATACACTCAATGGAATTCGGAAGCGCTTGTTCTGAGAGGTTCGAATTACAATTATGGAGTATTTGGGTTTCTGGTTTTTAAATCACTTCGTCTTACTCGTTGTTGGAAAAAGTTTGAATTTCCTAAACCAAGAACAGGAAATGCTATGGCGGCGATATCACCATCTTTTTTTACAACGGGAAAATCTATTACAAGTATAAAAACCGGAGATAAGTTACAGGGACATTTGACAGATACTCTTATTCCAGGAAGATCTTATTGCGTCAGTTTTTATTTTTTTTATTCTTCTCTGTCGTGGGATCCTGTTGAAGAAATAGCGATTTATTTTTACAAAGATGGGGAGTTTCCTAAAACCACTTTTGATTTCGCTAATCTCAAGGTTGAACCTCAGTTGGCTTTAAAAGACTCTACCTTGGGTATTACCGGTAAATGGCACCGTTTTTCTATGATTTATAAAGCACAAGGCGGAGAAAAGCATTTTTTGATTGGGAATTTTATTCAAAGAATTTATTCGGATAAACAAGAGATCCCGGCAATAAATAGAGTCATGAGAGCAGGTGAACATGTTGGCCAGAAATTTAAATGTTACAACAGTGATTTTTACTTCTTGGATGATTTCGAAATTATAGCTATAGGTGAAAATGATCAATGCGATAATTGATTGAAGTAGTATTCCTTTTTCATAAAAGGGGTTTCAAATATCAAATTAATTAAAGATGCTAAAAAGAAACCTGCTCGGCGATTTCTTTGCGCGCACACCTTGTGCGTAAGCTTAAGTTCGCGGTTGTGCCTACTAAAATACAAAGCCTTTGTTCATTGAAACCTTTCAGGAATGTGGATTTGGAGAGGTGCGTTTTTCCATTTTACAATACTTAGAGAATTTTACTTTATGTAAAATGAAATATTGAAAAACTGCTTGTTGAACCACAATTCAAATGCCGGATCAACAAATTCAAATTTACCTTCTATTTCGTGAATGATGTCGTTATTTATCAATATCAATTTATTTTTACTCACATTATTAGGTGTGCCTAATTGATAAACATTCATCACGTCAGCACTCGTGAACTGGCTTTCTCCTTTTGCCACTGCCTTTAATAGATTAAGTTGTGTATTGCTTAGGTCTTCGACTTCTTTTTGGTATAAAGGTGTGTTTGCATTGATCAACTCTTGCAATGCAGAATTTATTTGTTGAATGCCGGCGACTTTACCTGTGAGATTCCAAGTATAATGTGCCAATTGTTGAACATACCAAGAATGATTTTTCATTGAAGCGGAAATCAATGACGCACTTTTTTCATCAATATTTTTACCTGTCTGCTTAAAACCCTTCACAATAAAACGTATCCACTTTTTTGATTCAATCTTCTTTAAAAGCATGATGTCACCAAAACGATAAAATGGCTTCGTCGGATTATTAAAAATATCCGTCATCATATGGCGCTTACTACCATATAAACAATACACTACCGATTTGTGACGTTGCCAACAGGCTCTCAGCTTTTTTTCAAAAGCAATGTAGTCGTTGAAATTTGCGAGATTCTGAAATTCATCCAGACAAATAATGAATCGAATCTTTTTACTCTTGGCTATGATTTCAGGAAGGTTCATGATTTCGTCGCTGTGTTTCTTTAATTCCTTCCAGTCAAAACTCAAACTAAAATCAGAATTCGGATCTATGCCAACACTTAGTTTCGGAATGAGGTTCTTGAAAAAAACTTTTCCGCTAGTTAACCATTCCTGCCACTTTGATGAAGAAGCTTTTATTACTTCCCGCGCAAATAGTTCCAGAAACTCTTCTTCGCTGCTTACTGAAAAAAGGTCAATGATCACCGTTTTGGTTTTCTTTTCGTCTTTATTGATCATTGCCACAACCTTCTCAACTAACGATGACTTCCCCCACCGTCTCGGTGATATTATTGTTGTATTCACTCCGTTTAACAAATTGCTTCGCAATTTTTCAACCTCTACTTCGCGGTTTGTAAATGAGTGCGTACTTACTGTGCTTCCATAAATAAACGGTGACTGCTTCATATTCTTGACCTTTATTTTATTTATACCAAAAGGTAATATACCATTTAGTATAATACAAAGATATAAAATTACCGGAAAACGAACCGTTTCGCCTTATTTTAAAACCTGCTCAATAAAAACAGCCAAACAAATTAAAACTTTAGCCGCTGTTTAAAAAATTTGTCTTTTTCAGCGCAATCCCAGAATTCGAAAAAACTCAACAGTGTACAATCCGCACCACCCGGAAACAACTGCTGCGCCAACTCTCCAACCTTCTTCCCCTGCGTAAATATCGCCTGCAATGCCGCATCCGGTTCTTCCCTGAATTCACGGTTGTGCTTACTCAAGTACAAAGCCTTTGTACACTGACAGCCTTTTAGGAAGGTAGATTTCGAAAGAATGTGTTTCCCCATTTTACGGGAATTACGGAATTTTCCTTTACGTAAAAAAGATTTTTTTTTAAAGGAGCGTAAGTTTACAATGCCACCGAGAAAAAACGTTAGTATGCATTTGAAAACGCTAGTAATCGACATTAAACTTTTTTTTAAAAAATTACGAGGGGAAATGGTTGTCAATATTTTTTGACTTATTAATCGCTGTTTTTTGAATTACGAAAATTTAGGTCAAAGTGGAAATTTTTCTTCGTGAAAAAGCGTGGAAATGGGGTTTTGCTTTTTTTACGGGAATTGCTTTCTCTCCTGTGTATTCAACAATTAGAAATACTATATTTAACCTAAAATAGCAGATAAATTTACACTTCACCAATTTAACATGAAAATTTTAATTACTTTCTTACTTATTGCCGTTACATCCTTTTCAAAATCCCAACCATTCACAATGCAATGGCAAAATGTTACCGGTAGCTATCCTATCCTATCAGTGTACCGTGCTATTGCAGCAACATCAGATATCAACAACGATTTTCTTATAACCGGACTAAAAGATACAGCAATATCTCAAATGATTTTTTTGAACAAATACCACGCAGACGGTTCAGTCATTTTTGAAAAGAAATATCCGGAATATTATTGCCTCGCTTCTTCGATCTGTACAGACCCATCAGGAAATATTTATATTGGTGGCTGGAATTATTCTTCGGACACCAGTAAAATTCTGATATTGAAATATGACAGTACAGGAAATTATCTATGGAATTTTTCTGAAAATGTAAATTTCGATTCCGGAAATGATCGGTTCGAAATAAAATTAAGTGTTGATCCTGTAGGAACATTATATTATGGATTCCATAATGCTGATTCGCTTATCAATTGGAAATTAAAATGTGGCAAACTAAATCCGGATGGAACACAAGCCTGGGAATATCATCTTCCTTCAAATGCTAATAAATTTCTCAATTTTGAATTGCGACAAGATAATGCCATTGAATTCATAACCGGTTCCGGCGTTGGTGTCTCATACATTAATTTGTACGATACTTCATTTAATTTTCTAAGGAGTTGGAATAACAACAATTCATTTTTTAATGGCGCTTTCATCGATTCGTTAAACAATACCTTCATTACAATGTATACTACTGATTCTATTTTCCAGAATCCTGATTCTGATATTGTAATGAAACTAGATCCTAATTTCAATTTGATATGGGAAAAAGCTCTTCCCGGTAGCAGTGGCAATTCGAAAAACCTTATAAAGAAAAATGGAAACTTCCTGTATTGGTGGAATGGCTTTTATTTAATTCGACTTGACCAAAATGGAAACACCTTGGCTCAAGCTACGAACGGTAGTATAGAAACCTTCGAAGTTGGTAACACCGGAAATGTTTATAGTTCTTACTCAGGATGTTTTAAGGTCTTTGATTCATCATTAACAATAATTAAAACCAAATGTATTCCGAATTATATTTATCCTATAACTACTCTCAATCGAAATTCTGATTTTTTGTCTGCTCTCTACTACTCTAATTCTTTGAAATACAGATTTATGGCTGGTTTTTACAATCAATCATTAACCGATAGTACAATTATTAATTATACAAATTATCAGCATAATTCTGATGAGAGTTTTTCAGCATTGATGGATTATGAAAAAAACCTTATACAAATTAACAGATATCAAGACTCTATATTATATCCCGGAACAGCTATTGCCAGACCCGGATTAAATATCACAAAGTATGATACGAGTGGAAATTTATTATGGCAAAAGAATGTTCATATTTCCGGATGGAATGATTTTAACTATTCATCATCAACATTCGATATAGCAAATAATATATATGTCTGCGGAATTTCCGACTCAAGTGCAAACGATGATTACTTTGCCTTCATCGTTAAAATCTCTGCTGATGGGAATAACATTACACGTTATTTCTACTTGAACGCATTAGGTCGTAACGAAGCAAAATCTATTAAATCAGACAGTGTCGGCAACGTCTATTTAGCCGGCACAGAATTCACCGGCATTGGTGGGCAATATGATTATGATGGTTTCATCACAAAACTTGACAGCATGCTAAATCCAATTTGGACACATCGAATTCCCATACAAACTGGTGCTTATGAAATGGCAGATAACATCGTTTTAAAAAACGGTAAAATAGATTTCACTGTTTATTCTGTTTCTCATACATTAAGATCAAATTATATTTATGAATATGATTCTACAGGTAACTTAATAAGGAACTTTCTTGTCAATCAGTCGAGTTCTCCTAATTATGGTTGTAAAATGGTAATGGATAGTTCAGATAATTTTATTGTCGCAGGTATAACAGATTCAACCTACTGGTATTTGACCAAAATGGATTATACAGGAAATGTTTTGTGTGAGTGGACAAATAATAATCCTTTGAGTTGGGCAAATAAACTTTCAGATCTTCAACTTGACAAAAATGGTGATTGCATTTTAACCGGAAGTGTTGCTACAGATAGCAGTTATAATTATTTGACATGCAAGTTTACGAATTGCACCATGCAATGGGCCGATAGTTTACCGGAAGCTGCCGGAAACAATATTTCCATAGCGAATAATAATATTTACATTGGGACTAAAAATGGGAACTTCTCTTTCATTACTGTTTATGATTCCCTTGGCACAATATTATATCGCGAGAATTTTCAAACTAACTTTCTCCCAATAACAATAAATGCTGATAGTTCATTTTTTTATACTTCGTCAATTATTAAAACTGACTCAGGCAGTAACGATATTCTGACACGAAAATATTTAAATGATTTTACTTCAAATGTTCCTCGTGTTTCCCGGCTGAATGATATTAAAGTGTACCCAAATCCCGCAACAAAGATCATCAGTATAAATTCCGGAGAACTAAAATTAAAAAGAATTTCGTTCTTCAATCTGGCCAATCAATATTTGTATTCTCAAGAATTAAATTCATCGGATCAAACAAACACTATTGTTTTACCAGAATTTTTAAAAGGAGAATTAATATATAGAACTACTGATGAAAAGGGACGAGTGTATTCAGGCAAACTTACATTGATAAGATAGTATTACCTTCTGC
>JANLPR010000164.1:0-2627 GCA_031367345.1 Bacteroidota bacterium
CTCTCGTTTACTCTCAATGGTAGTCAGTTCATGTATGGCCACTTTATCAATGCACTTATATCTTTTGTGCTTGTCGCCGGAGCGGTATTCTTTTTTGTAGTCAAACCAATGAATATGCTCATTGCAAAAGCCCGCAAAGAACCACCAGCAGATCCAACAACCAAGAAATGCAAAGAGTGCTTGAGTGAAATGCCCCTTGAGGCAAAGCGTTGTTCACACTGTTCTCAAGTTGTAGGTTGATAATAAATTATCAACAATTGAAGTAAAAACTATGAAAACCTTAAAATGCGATTTGTGCGACATAACAGCAGCAGGCGAAACTTTTGAAGCGTGGATGAAGGCACTTATGCCACACTATATGCAAGCTCACGCTGATGTAATGAACAACCCAAGCAAGACCAAAGAAGACCAGCAGAAATGGATGGTTGAAAACAAGACACGATTTGAAGCGGCATAGGGAGCATTCCCTACCTTTTTATAATTTCTTTTCAAAACGGCGGGGATTTGCGCGCGCACTTGGCGGAGGGGGCAAGTACACACAGATTTGTTTGTGCTTAGCACATCCATAGGTTGATGTTGTTGAACTTCAATTTTTTGCGAGGATATATAATAAAGACATTAACTACTTTATAAAATAATTATGAACTGCAAACATTGTGATAATAAATTAGCGAATGATGTAAAATTTTGTAATAAATGTGGCAAACCCGTGGAGGCAGAAAAAATAGAAAAGGATATTGTGGAAATAGAATATTTTTCTATTTCTCCTAAACGATTAGCCCTTATGTCAGTTTTAACATGGGGACTGTATGAAATCTTTTGGTTTTATAAAAACTGGGAAGCGATAAAAAAAGCCGAACAACAAAAAATTTCTCCGCTCGGAAGGGCAATTTTCGCAGTTTTTTACTGTAATGGTTTTTTTAAAAAAGTATTGCAGTCAGCGAAGAGGCATGGTTATAGCGATTCATATTCGCCTGGAATGTTGGCAACTGTTTACATAATTCTACTTTTAGTCGGCAATGGTCTTAGTAGAATTGAAAATACAACTCTCGAATTAGATGTTCTTTGGCTGTTGATTTTGATTTCCTCTTTTATTCCGTTGCTATCTGTACAAAAAGCTATCAATTTTAACAACTCAAAAATTATTCCTAATTTTGATAGAAACAGAAAATTTTCGAAGGGAGAAATAATCTTAACAGTTATTGGTTTCATTTGGTTTTGGTTAGTCGTCTTGGGAACGTTCTCCTCTCTAATTCCTGATAGTTATAACTCGTCTTCAAGTGGCTATACAACAGCAGAACTTGTTACGGAAACAGTTAAAGAAGTAAAAGCCAGTATGATATTGCCAAGCAAGATTGACGAAGTAACGACACTTGTTGATGTTACAGCAGAACCAACAGCTATTCGTCACCACTACATGCTTTCGGGTGTTGACACAAGTAAGCTCTCAAATGATTACCTAAAAAGTTATTTAGGTTCAAGTATTTGTGAAAACGCTGACACTAAAAATCTTCTAAACCAAAACATAAACATGGAGTATTCGTATCTTGTTGATTCGGGAGAAAGATATTTCATATCTTTTACTAAAGCTGATTGCTTACAATAATTATGTTTTGCGATAAATGTGGAAAAGAAATAAAGGATGGCGATAAATTCTGCAATAGTTGTGGGGCGGTTGTTGGTATGAATGAAAAGAAAAACTATTGGAAATATCTCGGCTACGCTTGGATAGTTATTGTTAATTTAATAACTATCGGCGTTGTGCTAGGTATTTATAGCAACTTGTACCAAACTTTTGAAGTCATTGTCGTATCACTTTTAATTTTGATTTATTTAAGTATTCAAACTTTTGCAATGACATACGGCAATGCAACAATAGACACAGCTTTTTCAATGAATTTTGAATTTCAGAGAATAAGAAAATTGGTACAAAAAAATCAAATTAACGAGGATGAGGAAGAAAATGAAAGAGAGGAAATACAGGAGGCAAGAAAAAAGGCTGATAAGGCAAAAATAAAGATGTACATAAATGCAGGATTTGCCTTCATTGTTTACATAATTGCTCTTTGGAATATTTTTAATTCGCTTTAGATAAATATACCAGAAGACGATAAAAATTTACTGATAGAAGGAAGCGCTTATAAAGTAATTAGGGGTGCTTTACGCTATGACGGATTTGCCACTTAAGATCGAGCACAAGCCACAAAGCAAAACTGATTCGACTAACCCTGTGTAATGAGGGAGGAATCTCCGTCATTTTATACTATTTCGTCAAAACGGCGGGGATTTGTGCGCGCACAGGGAGGACGGGGCAAGCAGAACAAGATTTATTTGTGCCTGAGCACGATCCGCTTTGAGGGGTTAGTGCCGAACTCGGTCGAAGCCACAGAGTTTCAAGTTGCCACTAAACACGGAGAGAAAGCGCCTCCCGCGAGTCCGCGAGCGTGTCCGAGGTGCACTGGTTTCGTATTCCCAGGCAATCGGAGCGTACGACGCGGTTTCAAGCCACCACGCGCTCCTCCCGTGCGAGTCAGTCCTTATCGGGATTTTGCTCAAAATACATTCGAACTTCGTCTAATACACATCGCCATACTAAAAAAGTATTGGAGTAGACACATAAACCGGTA
>JANLPR010000181.1:0-4078 GCA_031367345.1 Bacteroidota bacterium
TTGTAGCTGTTTCGTTTGTCGAACCAAATATTTTTTATCGATACAACTTCAGAGTTATGTACATCAATTATTTTAAAAAAGTATGCTGTGTTGTTCTCGAGAAACGGACCAAGTGTGTCGCCGACATTTGCGTTAAATATAGAATGCTCTTGATGATTGCAAACAGTACAAAGTCCGCCTCTGTTAAGCGTATAAACTTTTTGATTGTGAAATAAATTATTGTTTACCGAATCTTCTTGATTGGCAACTATAGTTTTCTTTTCGGTTGAAGTTATTGATTGGGCAAAAGCAATACAAGTAGAAACCAGGAAAAAGAAAACTAGCAGAAGAGGAAATCGAGAAAGTTGAGTCATTACAGATTATCTTCAGCAAAAGAAGAGATTGAGAATGATAAAAGAATGAATATTGACGGGGCATGAAAAACGTTTACAATTTACCGAGCGCCGCAGAGCTAAATATTGATTCCGATAGCTATCGGAAGTTGAATAAAATTATTTAATCAATGATAAGGCCAACACAACAGACGGCATTTCGCACAACTCGGCGTTCCGATAGTCATCGGAATCGTCCGTTGTTTTTTAGCCGTGGATATTCATTCGGATCGGTGTACTCTTCAGTTTTTCCCCATCCAATTTACTAACAACTATAATTAGTAAATGCGTAAAATGATAGGCGGAATATTGAGCGAAAATTATGCACGCACTTGTAATTTACTCAGACTACAAGCGGTATTCCGCCGGGGAACTTAGGATACAATTTGCAAATGGAGAAGGTTACTATTTTTATTAAACAGGGTGCAATAAGAGAGTTTTTATTTTGAAAAATAAACACAGCTACTGCGGACTTGTCAGTCAATTGCCGTAATTTTTTATTTCTCAAAGCAAATAAAATTTTGCGCTGCTTCGAAGCAATAGAGTCTTTTATTTTATTGGCGAAGAGGATGTGTAAGGTCAGGGTGAAGTCAGAGCGAATAATTCGGAACAATTTTTTTTAAATGAAAATTTAATTCTGAATCAGTATTATTTGCTATAAAGTCTAACTTCTTCGCAGATTTTTATTTTCACTAATTGCCATGTGGTAGAATTAGTTGAAACGGGTTCCGGTTCTTTTTCTGCATCTTCAAAATAGACGAGGCTTTTTATTACAATCATCTCAGAGGAGAAATCGTATTTAGTTGAATGAAAAGTGAGAAGCTCTTTTAGTGAGTAATGTTTGAGCAATTCGTAGATGTCGAAAAAGTCTTTCTTCGATCCTCGGTTCATGGTACTATTAAATTTCATAGCAGCAATATCCTTAATCGATGCAAGCTTTATTCCATCAATAAGCAAAATAGGTTTAAGCAAAGGGTAATTATGCCTGATAAAATCTGTTTTTACTGAATCAATATTTACGGTAAGTGAATTTGTTGCCTGTGCCAAAAGTGAAATTGTATACTTCTCTTTCAGCGAATCAATAATGGATGCTGTGTTAAATTCATTTGCAGTAAAAAAATCAAGGTCGATAGAAATTCTATGGCCTAAATGCAACGCAAGAGCAGTGCCGCCAACTAGGTAGAAGTTTTCAAGAAGAGGAAGCTCCTGAATTTCTTTTAATAATTCCAATGCTTTTGGGTTGACGGTTGAAAGGTATAGCATCGAAAATTATCTTTTGGTTTATTGAATATCAGACTAAAATAGTTCAGTGTTTTTTGGTCAAGATAACGAGCAGTCAGTAATTCATTTTCTATTTTCTGCATGCCGTATTTTTCTTTCAAAATTAGCCAGTCGTTCCACGATCCAAACATACACACACGCTGAATAATAAATTCGGAATGATCTGTTTCGGAAAGAGACGAAATGTCTGTATCCCAAAATAGCGTCTGAGAAAATTGGCTAATCATACACACGAAGATATAAAATTTCTGCAGAATTGCACCAGTTATTAACCGCTCAACGTACTCTTCAATATTTGCCAATTCAATTTGCTAACAACTATAATTAGTAAATGCGTAAAATGATAGCCCGCTCGGCGTACTCTTCAGTTTTTCCCAATCCAATTTACTAACAACTATAATTAGTAAATGCGTAAAATGATAGGCGGAATATTGAGCGAAAATTATGCACACATTTGTAATTTACTCAGACTACAAGCGGTATTCCGCCGGGGAACGGAGGAAACAATTTGCAAATGTAGAAGGGTACCATTTTTATTAAACAGGGTACAATAAGAGAGTTTTTATTTTGAAAAATAAACACAGCTACTGCGGACTTGTCAGTCAATTGCAGTATTTTTTTATTTCTCAAAGCAAATAAAATTTTGCGCTGCTTCGAAGCAATAGAGTCTATTATTTTATTGGCGAAGAGCAAATGTTGACCAAAAAAGATGAGTAAGACTGTCACATTTGACGGATTTCTTGCTGTGAATATTTTTAATTATGTTTGAATGGTGAAATACTGAAAAACGGAGTTTAAAATTAATTGCGAAAAGTGGATCAAAAAAATATTTATAGAATAAAAGTAATCTTGTTTATTCTTCTGTTTTTCTTTTATAATTTCACGTATGCCGGAAATAAATTTTCTGTTGGTATGAACTACGGTGGGGAAAGAATTTCGTACAATTTCCTTCAGAATGGAATTTATAATGATGGTGACTATCATCCGCTGAATACAAAAATTGAGGTAGAAGGTTTTTATAAAACAGATTTGTTCGGTCTAGGCATTGGATTTTCTCAATTTGAGGATCAGTATCAATTGGCGTTCAACTCTTACAAATTATCTCCAGCACCTCCACAATTTAATTCTAATAACATAGCTTTTGCTCTCAAAGCATACGTAAATTTTAAAGAACGACCTAATGCGTTTTTCTTTAGTATAGTCAATGATTTTGTATACTCAACTTCTGCAACCAAGATTATTTATTATACATCAGGAAAGGACACAGAAATTTTAAAATTAGAAAAAACGACTTTCAATAGATGGGTCCTTGAATTAGGAATAGGTTACAAACTGCGCATAGTTGAAAAAATTTATATAAAAGCATTGCCATATTTTTCGTGTAACGTTTTAAGTAAACCTATCTTATTTCAACTCCCCGAGTTTTATAAACTTGGTATTTCTGTTGGTGTATTTAGGGTGTTTTAGGTTTCTTTAAAAATTTTAAACGTATGGTTTATGAAATATTTTTTGCTTTGTTTTTCGCTCGGTTGAGTTTTAAAAGTAAATATTCTCCGCAGAGCTAAATGTTTAGCCGGAGTAGTATTATTTCATCAATGATAAAGCCAATTCTTCCGGCGGCATTTCGCTCTTGTGTAACATAAGTGTAGATGCGATGCTTCATGAGAAGAATATTGTTTGCCACTCACTAATTGCCTACTTAATATTTCGGTGGAATACAGCTTGACGGCTTGGCAAATCAAAAGTGCATTATTAATTCCGCCAAATATTCCACCTATCAATGAAGAGTTTTTAATGAAAGATCCACATCAGATTAAAATTGAAGTACCGTGTGCGGCTGAATCCCCTTTCGCACTAGGTCGGCGCTCAAAGATTCAACAGAACAGGTTTTTTTATTTATCTATAATTTTCTTTTAATGAATATTATCGGTTATTAAATACGATGAGCATTCAATGGTGGATGAATATCCACCGCTAAAAAACAACGGACGAATGTCCGTCGAAGCGGTTGGGGTTACATTTTAAAAAATATTATCGGTTATTAAATACGATGAGCATTTAAAGGTGATGAATATCCCTGCTGTGACGGACTTACTCATCGCCTACTTATAAACACATGCGCGCTTCGACGGACATTTGTCCGTTGTTTTTGTGCAATGCGATATTCATCCACTTTTCAAGGCTCATCGTGTTAAAAATTGCAATCAAGTCTTAAAGGAATTACTGCTCTTACCCCATTTCGCCAAAATGGGGCTTTTTGCTTTTCATTAGGAGACGTTAGGGGCCGTTATGAGACATTAATGTTTCGCTCACGTTTCGCTGAAGGCGAAAGGAATGTTTCGCTGGAAAGTTTTGTCTGAGAAAAAGTAATCGGTATTTAATAACTATAAAAGTTTTGAAATACGATGAGCATTTAACAGTGGATT
>JANLPR010000031.1:0-2557 GCA_031367345.1 Bacteroidota bacterium
AAAACAATGTTTGACAACAGCATATTTACAAGGCAGAAGCAATTATTCATTGACAACACCCATCGAAGAAAATTTTTCGATACGAGTTCGAACCAATTCTTTAGGAGTTTCTTTTTGCAAAATAGATAAATGTTTTATGATTTCATTCTTTACGATCTTAAACATTTGTTCCGGTTGTGTATGAGCACCACCAATCGGTTCTTTTATTATTCCGTCGATCAGTTTCTGTTTCAACATATCCTCCGGAGTAAGCTTCAGTACTTCAGCAGCTTTTTCTTTGAAGTCCCAACTTCGCCATAGAATTGATGAACACGATTCAGGAGAGATAACCGAGTACCATGTATTTTCAAGCATAAGAACACGATCGCCGATTCCAATACCTAACGCACCACCCGATGCACCTTCACCAATGATGATACAAATGATTGGAACTTTAAGACGCGCCATTTCAAAAAGATTACGAGCAATTGCTTCCCCTTGACCACGTTCTTCGGCTTCCAAACCCGGAAATGCTCCAGGAGTATCGATAAAAGTAACAACAGGCTTGTTGAATTTTTCCGCCATCTTCATTAACCGTAAAGCTTTTCGGTAGCCTTCAGGATTCGCCATTCCGAAATTTCGAAACTGACGTTGCTTTGTAGTATTTCCTTTTTGCTGACCAATAAACATAACAGTTTGCCCATCGATCGAACCCAAGCCGCCAATGATGGCCTTGTCGTCTTTTACAGTTCTATCGCCAAATAATTCAACAAAATTTTTGTCGGTGATAGACTCAATATAAGCAAGTGTGTATGGGCGATCGGGGTGACGTGAAAGTTGAACCTTTTGCCAAGGAGTTAGATGGGAGTAGAGGTTTTTTCTAGTTTCAGCCAATTTTAATTCTAACTGGCGCACCGCTACACTCACATCAACTTTACTTTTTTCTCCTATCGTTTTTTGTTTTTCAATTTGTTCTAATAAATCGGCGATTGGTTTCTCGAAGTCAAGGAAATTCATTCTGTATCGTTCTTTAAGGTCTGCAAGATAAAAAAATCCTGATTCTTTGGTTAAAATACCTTTTTGATGATTGAACAGGTAACTGGTTAATTAATTTAAACACACTTTTCAAAATCAGAATTCGCCGTTTTTTGCATGAACCTGAAGCTGTTATTTCGAATAAACCACACAATTACACCGGACTTCTCAATCATTTGATGTTACTTTTTATGTCTCAAAGCTAATAAATGTTGTCCTGCTTTAACGGACATTCGTCCTTTGTTTTTAGCTGGATATTGATCCACCTTTCAAAGCTAATCATAATCAAAATAACAAACCGCTATGATAGAATTGCTTAACAACCGTTATTTACTTTAACCAGTCAGATAGTTTTCAATCCTTAGCCGGCAAATTGTACCGAACACACGTTGAGCTATTAATTGCGGGCGAATGTCTGCGGTGGGATTTTTAGATTTTATAAAAGATTGAATCTGGCGTAACTTTTAAAGCAACGGGCGAATGTCCGGCGAAGCGGTGGGAGAGGCAAGGTGGTCATAGCTGAGCTATAGATTGGTTTCATTTGAAGGTATTAATCTACATTTCGGCGAAATGTAGATTAATCCATTATATTAGGCTCTCGTTAAGAGCCATCGGGAGCCGATGTTGATTCACTAACGTTTCGCTAGGGTTTAAAGGAATATTTCGCTGGAGGGTTTTGTATGCGGAAAAAACTGGGAGGGTTTGGGATATAGAAAGTGTATAGTGTATAATATTATACATTCAGGATGGTTTATTTACAAAGGCAAAATCAAAGTTTAAATAATAAATTTACTTAAGAATCGTTAGTTGATTTAGAATTCACCTTATAAAAAACCTAGATGAAAAATTTTACTTTAGTATTCATTTTCCTTTTAGTTGTTTTTTCAGCTTCTGGACAAAACATTGAATGGGCCAAAATGTTAAGTAGTCCATTTCAAGCCGGAGTGAGTTGTGTTGTAACAGATGACCTAAATACAATTTGGCTTTTTTATGATATTTATGATTCAACAAATTTCCGGACTCAAAGTCTCCTCAAAAAATTTGATCAGTCAGGTAATCTTCAAAGCAATGATACATTGCCAATAACATTAGGAATATATTTTGTACAAAAATCAGATCATTCAACATTTTATATTTGGGGTAAATCAAACGATAGCACTATTCAGCTTAGCGGTCATCATGCCTATGGTAATTTTATTGCGGAGATGGATTTTAATAATAACTGGATAAATGTATCTCGTAATCTTGGGCGTTTCGGTCAGGTAAATGACTTTAAATTTGACGAAGCAGGAAATTTATATGTTGCTGAAACACATTCTACTGTCCCACATGCTTCAAGTGCATTTTATAAATTTGATAAAAATGGTAATTTAGTCTATAGCACTGCCAGTTCGATCCCCACAAATTCATCCGGATTTTCTATACAACCTCTGTCAAATGGTAATTGTTATGATTTTATCAGAGGAGATGGGATTAACTCTTTTGAAGAAAGAGATTCAATCGGAAATGTTTTATGGAATATTAACTCGCCGGAAATCCGCAA
>JANLPR010000075.1:0-4426 GCA_031367345.1 Bacteroidota bacterium
TCTCGGACTTTTAGGCGCCGCAAGCATTATTGCCTTCGGTGTTGATTATAGACGAGAGTTGTATTGTTCAACTGCAGGTGGATCTATCTATCGTTTTTCATCTTCCGATTGCACACCTGTAGCAAATATCCTCAATGCAACAGATACTGTTTCTGATTGTGGAACCGGCTCTGTTCAACTAAATACTTTTGTGAATTCTACGCTTACGTACACTTGGTCATATGGAGGAAATGTAGTAGCAACCGATAGTGCAAGCATTACTGCCAATCAGCAGGGAGATTATATTCTTGAAGTTTCTAATGGAGCTTGTGTAAATTCAGATACGATCAATGTGAAGTTTGTGACGCCGCTTAATTTAACGTTTAACGGTTTAGATAGTTTGTATTGCATTTATAACAACAATGTAAGTTTACTACCCAATTATTTGGGAGGAACCTTCAGCGGTCCTGGTGTTTCACTTGCTACTTTTAGTCCTTCTGTTGCCGGTATCGGTAGCTGGCAAGTTGTCTATACATATACAGATCCTAGCGGATGTACGTATGCACATTCGCAAGATGTACGCATAGATCTTTGTACGGGAGTAAGCGAAAACAAATGGGTAAACACAGTTTCTTTGTTTCCCAATCCTTCTACAGGTAATTTCAAATTGCATCTATATAGTAATGCCGATAGAAAAATTACTGTAGAGATAAGAAATAATTTAGGACAATCTGTTTCAAGCAATCTATATGTGATAGGAGCAGGGGAGTCTGTTATTTCGTGCAATGAAAATTTAGCAAAAGGGTTTTATACGGTTAAACTCATAGAAGGAAATGAATCTGTTGTGCAAAAATTAATTATCAAATAATTTTTCTTAAATCAAACTTGAATAATTAAATGAGAAAAATTATTTTTTTTCTGTCGTTCATTTTATCTTACCAATTAAAGGCACAGGATGCATTTACTATTCATGTGGTTCCTTCATCTATTACTGCTGCTCCAGCCATTCATAGTGGAGCGTTTGCAATGTATCAGGGCAAATGGATTTTTGTAGGTGGTAGAATTGATGGCCTACACGTAATGCAACCTAATCAGGCTTTTCCTTTTTATGGAAGAAACGATTCTGTTTTTGTGGTCGATCCAATTTTAAATTCATATCAAGCTGCCGATATAACTTCCTTGCCATTCATTTTGTATGAAGCGTTATCTTCTTCTAATATGCAATATCATCAGGAGAATTCTCATCTCTACATGATTGGTGGTTACGGTAAGTCGGATTCAACAGGAGTGTACACTACATTTCCTTCGCTTATATCGATTGACTTGGATAGCTTGTTAGCTAGAGTAGCAAGTGGTAGCGCAATCAACAATTGCTTTCGTCAGTTGATCGATACAAATCTTGCTG
Source organism: Bacteroidota bacterium (assembly GCA_031367345.1). Taxonomy (GTDB): domain Bacteria; phylum Bacteroidota; class Bacteroidia; order AKYH767-A; family 2013-40CM-41-45; genus JADKIH01. The sequence goes on from JANLPR010000075.1 coordinate 1,385, forward strand.
TGAGTGGTGGCGAGCTCGATAAAATAGATTCAACTTATTATCTAGTATTTGGTCATCGTTTCGAAGGTTCGTATGCGCAAACACAACAAATAAGTCCGTTTGTTCAGCATTATACTTCTGAGATCAGAAAATTTGTAATTCATGATGATGGAATAAATCTATCGTTGAGTAATTATACTGCGATCAGCGATACCAATAATTTTCATCGTCGCGATTATAATTTAGTTCCTCAAATTTTCCCCAATGGTGAAAAAGGACTTACCGCTTTCGGTGGAGTGTTTCAGAAAAATGCAGACCAACCATTTCTTACACCGATTGATATTACTACTTCCGGCTATGTTCATCAATCTTCTTTCAATGAAAATTTGAATCAATACACTACTGCGCATTTACCAATCTTCGATTCTACTTTCAATCAGATGCACACGGTTTTCTTTGGGGGAATGAGTTTGTTTACGCTCGATTCTATCAGTCATGCGCTTGTTCAAGATACATTGGTTCCATTCGTCCAAACCATTAGCATGGTGTCGCGCGACAATGTAGGGATGTTACAAGAATTTCAACTAAATGATCGAATGCCGGGATTTATTGGTACAAATTCTTTTTTTATTCCTGATCCTGCGGTGCATTTTGTGAATGGAAACATTCTTGATATTAATTTACTGAACGGAAATACACGAGTTGGTTTTATAGTTGGAGGAATAAAAAGTGATGCTCCCAATATTGCCGCATTGGATCCATCAGGAATGAGTCGTCCGAATCCAATAGTCTATGATGTTTTTGTCGATAAAACATTCAATCACATCGATCAGATTGAAGTGAATAATAACATCAATAATTTAATTGTATATCCGAATCCTGCGCAAGAAGTGGTAAATATAGATTTTGATCTCCCGGAACCATCATCTTGTGAGATCGCTCTTTATTCATTGAAAGGAAAGTTGATTCGTAATTTATTCAAATCAAATTTAACTGCCGGAAAAAAGCATTACAGTTTTTCGACAGACAATATGAAGCCCGGAATTTATCTCTGCCGAATTATTAGTGGCGGCGCAAAAAAAAATGTGAAGGTAATTGTAGAATAAGATTACTTGGGTGCAATTCTAATGAATGTGACGAATTTTTTCGACCATGAAGTAAAGATTTCGCTTCGACTGAACAAGAAGCAGTCGAAGATTCAGCTTTAATAATTAGCAATCTCTCACGCAGAGGAGAATTTTTAGAGAGGCGGAAGTGAAAAATAAAATGCAAGACATCATTCGCCGAACGGAATTCCGCTTTTGGAAGCAGAAAAATTATTAATTATTATTCATTAATGAAAAATGACTATCTATTAATAGGCTGCGATGTTTTAATTTTTTCATACTTCATACTTCATACTTCATACTTCATACTTCATACTTTATACTTTATACTTTATACTTTATACTTCATACTTCAAAAATCAAACTCCTCACTCACACTCTTTCAACTCTCAGGCGAAATGCCGCCGGAAGAATTGGTTTAGCATTGAAGAAAAGTTATTGCTCCGGCTGAACATTTCGCCTAGCACCAAGTTCACAGTTTGAATTGAACATCAGTAATTGGTCAACTGGAATGTACCTAGTTGTTTTAAAATCCGGATTGAATGAAGTCACAAAAAAAATACTGAAGGAATAAATTAACTATGGTTGAAAAATCCTGCCATGTACCGCACTAACTGATGGATGTTTACAAAGACGATGAGCCCCAGTGAGTGTAAGAATATCCGCAGCTAAAAACCAAAGGACGATTCCGATAGTTATTGGAATGTCGAAGCAGCGCAAAATTGATTAGCTTTGAGATGTAAAAATTAACGTTAAATGATTGAGAGGTTCGTCGCGGCAGGTATCCCGGGCCAACAACAGCACCTTCAATTGTGATTTCTGATTTGACAGGAAAAGTAATGTTAATTGATAAAATTTCTTTAAGTGAAACAAAACAGACAATTGAAACTTCAATGCTTGGGCAAGGGGTATATAATGTTCAGCTGAAAGATGGCAAATCGATATTAAAATCAATACCTTTAGTTGTAATACGGTAAATGAAAAAATCTTCAATGGTGCGGCAGGCACAATTTTTTTTGTGTGCCTGCCTTTTATCTCTTTCTAGTTTCGGCCAACAAAGTTTTGATACTCTGTATGACTATAATTATTCGGCAGAATTTCCTTACAGTATTTATCAAACCATTGATAGTGGATACATTTTTATCACAAGTGCAAAAGATTCTATTCTGTTTACTAAAATAAATAAAGACGCTTCACTTTCAAGACAAAAAACATTCGGATTTCAAGGCGATAATCTTTATGTCGGTTTGTCAAATTCATTGAAGCCAACTTTCGATGGTGGTTGGGTTTTTGGAGGAGGGAGTGAATACCTTTCTTCTACTAGTAATCATTCCGATGCGATTCTATGTAAGTTTAAAAACAATGGTGATACCGATTTTGTAAAATTTATTGGAGATACAACTTGGGAAACAGCTTACGATTGCATTCAAACCAGCGATAGTGGTTTTGTAATTGTGGGGATTATAGGTAAATACTCTCCATCTTTAAATGGTGACTTCTGGATAGTGAAGACTGATTTAAATGGAAACATAACATGGGAGCAAACCCTTGGCTCATTAAATGACGAACAAGCATTTGCAGTCATTGAAAATAATATTCATCAGATTGTTGTGAGTGGCGCTCAGGGAATTATTGGATCAATTCATCATCCATATATCGCAATTTATGATTTATTGGGGAATTTAATATTATCTAAATCATACAATTACCATCCTTTTATTTGCGCTTCTGCGAATGTCAGAAATTATGGTGTATCGGACTATATATTATCCGGATGTATTGACACTACAATTAATAGTAATGATGTAGCCTATCCGGGATTTGTTTCATTGGTCGATAGCAATTTTAATTTTAAGTGGATTTCCGTATTCAACTCACCAGAATCAAAAGATATTTATATAGCAAAAGAAATTTCTGATCATGGGATTGTTGTAATTGGATTTAAGGAAGACAACGT
>JANLPR010000080.1:0-24185 GCA_031367345.1 Bacteroidota bacterium
GGTCAAAGGTCCGATGCAGTTTTTTTACTTACTAATTACCACTCACCACTCACTTAAAAAGAAGAATGGTCAAAGGTCCGATGCAGTTTTTTTACTTACTAATTACCACTTACTACTCACTAAGAAAGGTCAAGGGGCAATATAGTCTGCATCAAATTACGAATTACAAATTTCCAATTACTACCTACTACCTACTACTCACTACTTACCACTCACCAATCACTATTTATTGAAGAACAATTTTTATTAAACCCGTTTCTTTTTCTGAAGTAATCTGTACATAATAAATTCCTGCTGCAAAAGTACTCAAATCGAATTCTTCTTTCATTCCAGGAATTGCATTGGCAAATTGTCTTACCATAACTATTTTTCCGTCTGTAGCAATTATTCGAATATTGGCTTTCTTTACTAAGTTGTTTTTCAACTCAAGAATAAATTTATCGTGTGTTGGGTTTGGAAACAAATTGAATGAATTGCTCAACGCATTATTAACAACAGAATTTGAGAAGTCAACAAATATTTTATCCGATGTAGTACAACCATTACCATCGGTTACTACTACGCTATACGTTCCATTAATAGTTACGTTAATGAGCTGTGTTGTCTCAAAAGTATTCCACAAATAAGAAGCAAAGCCTGGACCTCCATCAAGTGTTACTGTTTGTCCACTCTGAGTAAAAAGTGTATCCGGTCCAATGTTTACAAATGGAATAGGATTGATTGTAGCATTTACCGGAATTGGCAAACTTGGACAAGCTACTCCTGCAATTGCATAAAACGTAGTACTCGATGTTACAGTTGTTACGAATGTAGATCCGCTAAACAATAACGTACCTCCTATTTGATCATACCAATTAATTGGATCTGATGAAACCGCTTCTAAAGTTACTCGTCCAGGTCCACAGTTTTCACCTGACGAAACAAATGTAATACTTGAAACAGGTTCTATCGTCAATTCAACTGGGAGTCGATTACTTCTACAAAGATCGCCGGCTTCTACATAGTAAGTTTGAGAAATAGTTACAGAAGGAGTCTGGAAAACAGAACCGGTAGCAAGTAACGTTCCACCAACGGGACTATCATACCAATTCAATTGCTCAGTAGAAGTAGCCATCAACGTTCCACTTCCAGGTCCACAAATCGAAGTGTTTGTTACACTTGGGTCTGCCGGAATTGAATGAATGAATGCATTAACCGGAATTAAATTACTGTTACAGCCGGTACCTGCATCTGCATAAAAAATGGTAGAATTAGAAAGTGATGGTGTTACAAATTGAGTCCCGGTTCCCAATAAAGTTCCATTTCCATCGTACCAATTAATTTGATCGACCGCAGTACCCGATAAAGCAACGGTACCTGCACCACAATTGAAATTATCAGTCAATATAGGATCAACTGAATGCGGAGTTATGATAGCATAAATCTGCGCACGAGGACTTAAACAAACAGTTTCTGCTGATACATAGTATGGTGTAGAAGAATTAAGTACAGGTGTGGTAAACATACTTCCTGTTCCTAATAACAATCCTCCGGAAGGAGAATCATACCATCTAATAATACCACTTGAAGAAACAGAAAGTGTAACAGAACCTACATCACATCTATCAACATTTGAAACTGTTGGTGCCGGAGGAATTGCGTTTACTGTAGCAACTACAGGAATTCTATTACTACTACAATTTCCATCATTTGCTTCTACATAATAAGTAGTTGTAGAAAGAATGGAAGGTGTTGTAAAATTTGTTCCATTAAATAGTATTGAACCACCACTGCTTGTAGAAAACCAAGTGAGTGAATTCGAAGCTGCTGCTGCAAGAGCTACAGTTCCTGTTCCACAACGACTACCACTTGTAACTGTCGGATCAAGAGGGGCGCTGTTGACTGTAGCAACAACAGCAACTCGCGGACTATTGCAACCTAACCCTGCATCGGCATAGAAAGTAGTTGTAGTGCTAATTGAAGGTGTTGAAAAGTTCAAACCTGTACCTATTGAAGTTCCACCAGAATTTGATGCATACCAATTAACTTGAACTGTACTGCTAACAGTCAATGTTACACTGCCTGTTCCGCAACGGCTACCACCAAATGTTGTTGGAGCAATAGGGGCAACGGTTACATTTACAATAACCGGAGTTCTGGCAGATAAACAAATATCACCCGCCTGAACATAAAATGTATCAGTAATATTTACTACAGATGTAGTGAAAGTACTTCCTGTTGAAAGTGACGTTCCTCCTATCGGATTAGTAAACCAATTAAGAACACCATTCGAGGTAGCAGTTAGAACAGCTATACCACTGTTACAAAGCGTAACATTGCTTGCAACCGGTGTTGATGGCACCTGATTAATGATTGCTTGTATAGCTACTCTTGGACTTGCGCAACCGTCATTAGCTTCCACGTAATAAGTGCTAGTGTTTGACAACACCGGCGTTGTAAAGGCCGAACCTGAACTTATTGAAGTTCCTCCGCTTGAAGAAGTAAACCAATTACTAGTATTCGAAGAAACGGCATTCAAAGTAACAGTACCACTTCCACATCGCGAAGAATTACTTACAGCAGGACTTGCTGGTATTGCATTTATAATAGCTTGTACGAGTACACGAGAAGAACGGCAGTTATTTCCGGCTTCAACATAGTAAGAAGTATTTCCTGAAAGAACCGGTGTTGTATAACTTCCCGCTGTAGCTAATAGATTTCCACCGGTAGCTGCATCATACCAATACATTTGTTCAGGAGAAGAAGCAACAAGAGTAACAGACCCATTTCCACATCTAGATACGTTACTAGTACTAGGAGCTTGTGCAAATGAATTAACAATAGCTTGAATTGGAATTCTAACACTAAGACAATTCACTCCTGCATCTACATAGTAAATTGTAGTTGAAGAAATACTCGGAGTTGTAAATGAATTTCCAGTAAAGATGGATGTTCCTCCAGACGAAACTGTATACCAATTAATTTGTGAAGCAGAACTCGCAGAAAGATTAACAATACCGACTCCACATCTTGAACCATCAACAACAGATGGAGCTGCAGGCGGAGCAATCACAATCGCATTTACACTGATTCGTGAGGATCGACAATTGTTTCCGGTTTCAACATAATAAGTTGTAGTTGAAGTTATAGATGGAGTAGTAAAAGTAGAACCCGTGAAGAGCAATGTTCCTCCTACAGCAGAAGAGTACCAATAAATCTGTTCCGGTGAACTTGCAACAAGTGTAACAGTACCAACATTGCACCTTGAAACATTGCTTGAAGTTGGTGCTGCAGGAATCAGATTTACAATTGCATTAACAGCTACACGAGGACTATTACATCCTAGGCCGGCATCTACATAAAATACGGAGGTTGCCGAAATGCTTGGAGTTGTAAATGAAGATCCGGTTGCTAATGCACTACCACCAGATGAAACATTGTACCAATTAATTTGAGTAGAAGAAGTCGCCGTTAAGTTCACATTACCTGTACCACAACGAGCACCGTCAACTGCAACAGGCGCATTAGGTGGATTTGTAATAATTGCATCGATTGATATACGAGGGCTTAAACATATTGTACCTGCTTCAACGTAATAGGTAGTCGTGGTTGAGATGGTTGGAGTTGTAAACGTATTTCCTGTTGCAATTGAAGAACCACCTGTTGAAGAGGTAAACCAATTAACCTGCGAAGCAGAATTTGCAGTCAATAGTAAAGCACCCGGTCCACAACTTGACGCACTAGTAGTTGTTGGAGCCGTTGGTGAATTGTTAATTATTGCATTCACGGTTATACGAGACGATCTACATGTATTTCCGGTTTCCACATAATATGGAGTAGTACTAGAAATAGTTGGCGTAGTAAAAGCTGTACCAGTGAAAAGCAAGGCTCCTCCTGTAGCTGCAGAATACCAATAGATCTGTTCCGGAGAACTAGCTGTTAGTGTTACTGAACCAGAATTACATCGTGCAACATCAGACGAAGTAGGATTACTAGGTATTGGATTAACTGTTGCCAAAACAGCTACTCTAGTGCTATTGCAACCAATTCCTGCATCAACATAATAAGTTGTGGTTGATGAAATACTAGGTGTTGTAAATGTAGAGCCGGTTGATAATGCGGTACCACCGCTTGATACATAATACCAGTTAATTTGTGCACCTGCAGAAGCCGTTAATAAAACAGTTCCAGAGCCACATCTCGAACCTTGATTGACTATAGGGCTTGCAGGCGGAGTAGTAATGATTGCATCAACAGCAATTCGATTACTGATGCATATGTTCGATGCTTCTACATAATATGTAGTTGTTGTAGAAATAGAAGGGGTAGTAAAATTTGCTCCGCTTGCAACAGATGAACCACCGCTTGCAACTATATACCAATTAATTTGATCAGGCGAACTAGCTGTTAAATTGACAATTCCGCTACCACATCTTGTAACGGCAGATGCAGAAGGAGAAGCAGGTATAGAATTTATTACTGCTTGTACTTGTGTTCGGATACTTGAACATCCATTATTTGTCTCAGCATAATATTTAGTGGTTAAGCTCAGCGCAGGAGTAGTAAAGGTCAATCCTGATCCAAGAAAAGTTCCGCCTGAAGGAAGATCAAACCATGATATTGGATCAACAGCTTGAGCAGCCAATTGAACAATTCCTGTTCCACATCTGCTGCTGTCAGAAGCAGTAGGTGAATTTGGAAGAGAATTAATAATAGCATTCGCTAGTACTCTTGCAGAAGGGCAAGTACTTCCGGCTTGAACAAAGTAAGCTGTGGAAGTTGAAAGTACAGGAGTAGAAAAACTAGAACCACTTCCCACTTGAGTTCCACCTGTTAAAGAATCATACCAAGTAATTGCATCAGGCGAGGAAGCATTTAAACTTACACTTCCTGATCCACATATTGAAACATCTGCAGTAGTTGGTAAAGCTGAATAGGCGGTAACAGTAGCTGTTACTCTCGTTCTTGTACTTCTACAAGTATACCCGGCTTCAATATAATAATTTGTAGTTGAAGATAAATTCGGAGTCGAATAATTTGAACCTGTGAATAGTAAACTGCCCCCAAGTGCGGTGTCGTACCAATAAACTTGTTCAGTCGAAATAGCATTGAACAAACCACTTCCACTACCACAAATAGTAATAGCTGCTGCGGTCGGAACTGCCGGTATGGGATTTACAATACCTATTACTCGAATACGAGGGCTGGCACATCCACCATTTGCTTCAACATAAAAAGTATCAGTTAATGTAAGTGTACCGGTACTATAGGAAGTTCCACTTGCAAGTGCTGTTCCACCAATAGGTGATTGAAACCAATAAATTGGAGCAGTAGCTGTAGCATTAAAAGTAAGTGAACCATTTCCGCATCTACTTGCATCGGCAGATACAGGAGCATCGGTTGTATTAATTGTAACATGAACTTCAACTCGCTGACTTTTGCAATAATCTCCCGCTTCTACATAAAAAATAGAATCTTGAGGGATTGTATTTGTTAAAAATGTACTTCCTGTTTGTAAGAGAGCCCCGCCAGTAGGAGCATTGTACCAATGAATGGTTGCTGTATCTGTAGCTGTTAAAGTGACTGTGCCAGGTCCACAACGGAATACATCAGCTGCTACCGGTGTTGCAGCTTGTAAATTGACAATTGCATTCGTTGCAACATAATTACTCGGACAAGTTCTGCTTGCACGAGCATAATACGTTGTAGAGACTGATAAATTTGGAGTAACGAAACTCGTTCCTATACCAACCTGATTTCCTCCAATAGCATCAAACCAAAAAATAGAATCGGACGCTGTAGCTGTTAATGTCATTGAACCACTTGAGCAAACTGAAGCTGACTCTGTAACCGGGTCCGGCGCTTGTCCAACAGTGGTTACATTGAATGCCGAGGTAATGATAGAACAACCGGCATTACTAACTTGAACCGTATAGCTTCCAGCCTGATTGGCAATATATGTTGATGATGTTGCTCCTACTATGCTTGCATTATTTCTTCTCCATTGATAAGAATAACCATTTACATAAGTTGCAGACAAGGAAGCACTGCCACCTGAACAGAAAGTAGTGTTACCACTAATAGTAACTGTCGTTGAAAGAGAAGCACTATATGCTCGTCCCGGTGAGCCGCCTAAGCAACCGGCAAACCAATTAGTTCCGTCATTCAGATCATTATTCTGATTTAATAATTCACAAGTATACCCAATTCCATTTGCAGTAGGAGGCCATGGCAATTGATTCTGATAATTGATAGTTAAATACGCATTATCGTTATAATCTAAAATACGAATTTGATCACCTGAATTGCTAAAATTAAATTCCAATGCTCCTAACTTATTTGTTACCGAAGGAAATTGAGTTTTGAATTTAACAGAATCAGACATTACAACTAGATACCCATTAGCAGCAATTACAGTACCCGTACGAAAAACAAAATTGTGATTGTCTTGAGAATCTCTCACTTTCCATCCTGAAATATTTAATGGTGTTGTACCTATATTGTGTAATTCAATCCAATCACCTGCGTCAGCCGATGGATCTGAATTGTAGTTGATCTCACTTACTATTAATCGTGGTGTTACAGCTGATCCGGTAAAGTAAGCTGTGATATTATCATTCCCGGTAAAATCATAGGTAACCGATTGATTTAAGTTATTCGAAGTCATCATCAAAGTTGACTTAAAATGATCAAACGTATAACCCGGATTAGGAATTGCAGTAATAGTAACTGGATTACCATGGTAGTAAATACCCGACCACGGATAACTAGTTGGTGTAATAGTTGAAATCTCTATTCGGCCTGCACCTGCCGGAGAAACATTCAATGTTAACGTAACTTTTGACGCCATCCCAAATTGCGATTTAATAAAATCACGTTGGATCGTAGGACGAGCATTTGCAAAATTCGTCATGACATTAATATTCGATTGCCATGTAGAAGTATTGCTTCCCCACTTTGCAAAATGCGCCGGCATGTCGTAAGCCATCGAATCTTGAAAATAATGTATTTCGCTACTTACTACCGATGGTAAAAAGATCGTATTGATTAGATCAGCATTACGATTAATAAAATATCTCTTATAGGTAGGATTTTTTAAGATAGCATCAAATATTTTTGAGGAATAGCTAAACGCAGTAGGATTACGAGCAATGTTCAGTCGGTTATCATTCACACTACCATTCAACCCTAATCCAAAATCTAAATCATACATAAAGTACTTCCACTTCCCTCCTGCTGCATCAGGTCTCCATAGTTTAATATTGTTGGTCCAATCACCTATCCAATCACCATTATTGTAATATGTTTCAGCAGCAAAATAATCTGTGTAGTTCTCCAAATCAAGAACACTGTTCATATAATCATAGTATGCTTGAGTTGTTGGTGTCTGAGATGTCGCGTAATTATACATTGCCCAGAATGAAGAATCACTTCCTGAATTGATTGAAATTGTACTTCCGGATTCTTTCAAAAAGCTACATTGTTTTTTACTTAACCCATAATTATCCGACACCCAATGGTTGTCATGATTTTCATGAATAGTATACACTCCCCAATATGCTCCATTGAGAAACATAATGGCAGGTTGAGTATCTAAAAAACCACAATGAGTTTTTCTCATCATACGCTCCATAACTGCATCACGGAATTGAGTCACATTCCAATCTGTTCCGGAATTTCTTATTACCAAATCAGATGCTTTATCGATGTATGGTTTGTCAGGATAGAATTGATAGTTGATTTCACTTACACCATAGCGACTACTCAAAGCCATCTCAAAACTTTTTTGAGGTTTAGCTCTTGAATAATTTCCATAAATACTAATATCGCAGTCAAACTTAGAAATAGAACTTTTCGATTTATCGAAGTACTCCACTGCTGCCGGTTTTGTCCAAGGTTGCCAAAAGTTAGCACCAAAATATGGCGATGTAGTTGATGCATTGGGACCCATTACATATATTCCGGTATTGTAATCCCACAAATTTAATGAATCCGTTGTGATGCTAAATATTGGAAGTTTGGTATTGACATTTATGAAATAGGTATTCGCTATAACAGTTCCCGGAAGCATTCCACTTGCAAAAACTCGTGCACGTATTGTAGTAGTAGAAGAAACAACAATCGGTGAATTGTATGCCCTATCGGTTGTTTTCGGAACATTCCCATTGGTAGTATATCGGATGGTTGCCCCTGGAGTTATAGTAGATAAAGTAATTGATTGCGTACTTGTATAAAAACCACTCTGCTTAGAAAAAATTGGAATGCCGGCATAAGCTGAATAACAAACTGAATTATTATTTGTAGTTTCTGGCGTTGGTGTCGACATATAACACCATGAGTTAGCACCATCAGGTTTACGACCATACGAATTATCGACATCGATATTAGTGAACGTTACTTGATCGGCAAGTGAACCTGAAGGATTAGTAAGATAAATAGTTTCTCCAGTCTTCGATAATTTAAAATGTGCATTAAAATAATCTTGTGTCGGAGCTAAAAACCAAGAAGGAAGCGCTGAATATGTAAGTCCTGAATTTTTCATTCCGAAAAATAAATATGGAATAGAAGACAAATCGGATGGAGAGGAAGAAACATCATGCGTTTCGATTGCCAATACATTTGACCCTTGTCTCAAAATAGTTTTCAGAAAAGTCGGATCAATAAAAAATGAATCAGGTCTTAATCCTTGGTACACCTGGGCCTCATGCGATGAGAGAGCAAGCGTATTCCAAGCCGGACGACCGCTAGAAGAAATATTAGCTCTTGCAATTTCTACTCCATTTAGATATGCCACAAATCCATCATCATAATCCATCATGAAAATTGCTTTGAGGACTTGCGAAGTATCGCTTACAGTAAATGTTTTTCTCATCATCACAGAAATAGATGATGTGGCTATCGTAGTATTGTCATCTCCGTCAGCAAAACCGATTCCTCCATTTCCAGTAGACCATGGAGACTCGTTAAAAGAATTATTTCTCCAATTGGTATCAAGCGAATTACTTCCAACCTTGTATTTCCAACTCGACAATGCATTTACACTCATTTCATAGTGATCTACTTTTACATTGCTTGTTGAATCAGAGGCAAACACTAAAATTCTTTTACCTGCGGCTAAAGTGATTGATGGAAAAGTAAAACGATAAGGTTGTGTGAGGTCATCTGATAAACCATAACCTTGAAGGTTTAATGTTGAACCACTGGTATTATATAATTCTATCCAATCATCATACTTACCATTCGAGTTTTGAATAGTTGTGTAATTGGATGGACAAATTTCATTGATGAGTAGCTGTCCGAACGATACGGAACTAGCAAATAAAAAAACAATCCCTACAAGTAGAGCTTTTTTAAGATGTGTGTTCATGTGGTAATTAAGTAATAACTAAAAGATGAATAGTTTGGTTAAGGGACGGTATTGAATAATAAGTTGAGTTGTTGGTAAAGCAAATCTATATTATAAAATTCATTTTAGCCACAATATTTGGCGAATATTGGCCAAAATTTGGCGAAAATGATTGGTCAAAAGTTTTCAACAAAAGTTAAACAAAGTGAGAAATTTCATACATATAGACTGTTTAAATTTTTAGTAAAAACGAAAGAGTTAAGAAGAAATAGTCATAAAAGATGAATCTTAGATCGCACATGGGAATAAAAAAGTTCATAAAAAGTTCATAAAAAAATGAAGACCACCTGCCAAACACCCTATTAATAGGGCATTACAGGTGGTCTTTAAAAAAAACAGTGGTCAAATATCTTAGATCGATATTTATTTTGGCTGACTTAAGGTGTATTTTCTTCCGTTGTTTTGTTCTTTCAACCAACTCATAAGCGGAGAAAAATAATCGAGCATTGCACGTGCACTCAAGTCTTCGCCTGTTTTATCTTTCAATAGCTTGCGCCAATCGACACTACTGCCGGGCTTCATTATATCTTGAATAAAATCACCTACTTCTTTATGTCCAAAATAATTGGTGTTATGCGGATCTTGATGAATGATATTTTTTGAAATATAATCGTGAACTTGAAAAAGCAAAATAAAAGAAATTGCATAGTCGTAATAGCCTGCAGGATCATCGTTGATATGAGTTTTGGTTGCGGCATCACAAAGATCTTCACCTCTATCTGATGGAGGAACAATACCTTGATATTCCTTCGTCAATTCCCACCATCTTTTATTCCATTGATCAGCCGGTAAATTCTTTGCATAAAGATCATGCTCAAAAATACTCATCGTACCTGCACTCCAAGGAATAAATACTACATAGTGAAGCGCATCTTTAAGAAGCTGCTTGGTCATATCAATTTTTGTAGTAGAGTCAACCAATCCTAGTCCTGCGCAAAATGGCTTTTGCATTGCCGCCAATCCCATCATACTTCCTAAAGCCTCATGGTAAGCACGATTAGCACCCTCTCTCAAAAGATAAGGAACATCAGGATTACTATAAGATAAATAATAATAAATGTGTCCATATTCATGATGAACCGTCTCATACCAATGAGCATTTGGAACAATTGACATCAACGAACGAACATCTTTTTCTAAATCTAAATGCCAAGCAGATGCATGAGTATTCTTTTTATAACCTGCATTTTTATTAACCGGATACAAACTAGATTTTTCCCAGAAAACATTTGGCAATGCAGGAAACCCAAGTGATACGTAAAATTTTTCTCCTTGCTTAGCTATCCATTCCGCATTTTTCTTTTCAAGAGCACTATCTAAATTCAACCCTTCTACATTAACGAAATCGCTCCAGTCTTGACCCCAACGATTGCTCAACCATTGAGCAGGAATATAATCTGGCACCTCCTTCGCCTTATATTTTTTAGCTAACTCATATCGCATATAGGTATGTAATTCATTAAAAAGTGGAAATAGCTCTTTGTTAAACTTAGAAAGCATATCCATCATTTCATCTTTACTCATTCCATAGTCGGAAACCATGTAGGTAAAATAATCAGGGTAACCCAAACCTTTCACCACACCGTTTCTTAAATCACGTAAATTCATTAAGCCGGGCTTCAATTCTTTTCCGATCAACTTACTAGCCTCCCAAGCCTTTCTTCGCAACACAGTATCTGTTGCAGAAGCCAAAATAGAATCTATTTGATTGGGAGTAATTTCCTTGTTATCCAAATTAAATTTATAACCATATAATTTTTCAGTTTGAGCTGTCCCTGCTTTTATCAAAGCTTTCACTTCTTTCTCTGCACTCTCTGGTCCACCGGCTGCTAAGTATAAAATCTTTTTCAGCTGACGCATTTGCAACGGTTGCAATTCACTTTCCCATTTTAAATACGTTTTCACCTTTTCTATATTTTCATTACTACCTGTAAATTTGGCTAATGCCTGATCAGCTATACCCGATTTATAAGCATTCATTGTATCACCTTCAACAATGTGTGTGTTAACAAGCCACTGCCCTTCACTACTGGCAGTATATAACTCCTGATACTTTTTATTATAAATGTCCAAATAAGACTGAACTTCTTTCACATGCGACTCTTTCAAATTGCTGCATGACATTAGAAGAGTTGCGCAAATAATTCCTGACAGAATTAGAAAATTCCTGGCGATTGATTTCATGGTTATTATTTATTATTTCTGAATAATTAATTTTTTATTTATGATAGAGCGACTACTAATCAATTGAATTGTATAAATTCCGGGTGTAAATGATGTGAGATCAATCGTCAAATTTTTATTTTCAGTGGTAAACTCAGATACGATTTCACCTATCGAATTAATCAATCTTAGCTTAACTGACTCGGTTCTGTTAAATGTGACTGAAATTTGTGATGATGCAGGATTTGGAAAAACTGTTGATAGATCAAGAGTATTTTTATCAGCCGACAATAAAATATTAGTAAGCTCGAAAGATGATAAACAACCATTTGCATTTTCACTTACCACGGTATAATTTCCATTTAGGAGAGGTACATAGTAATAAAGAGAAGCAGTAGGAATTAAACTGCCATTAAAATACCAAGTGTAAGTTGAAAAACCTTGAATAGAATAAAGTGTGTCGCCTGTTAAAATTAGATTTTGCAAAATTGGATTAGGAAACACAGTAATAAAGTTGGTGTACACTGCGCTGTCGTTTCCGCCTCCATTTACTGCTAAAAGTGTGACCGTATAAGTTCCGGGAGAAGAATAACAAATAGCTGAAAGAGGATTCTGAAAACTGCTTGTATCTATATCTGCTCCTTGAAAATACCAACTGAAAGCAGATCCATTGATTGAAGTATTCTGAAAATTCACACATTGTCCGGGGCAAATCGAATCATTATCGACTGCAAACGATGCAATAGGTGGTACAATACAATTCACGATATCGAGTGAAATTTCACCTCTATATGGGCAACCAAACATGTCATGAGTAACAAGTGTAACAAGAGGTAAACTTCCGGGAAGTCCATTGTACACACCCACTACCGTATCATTCATTAAGGCAGATGTAAAATTAATATTCAGATTTGCAGAAGCCCATAAATAATTAGGAAAAGTACCCAAGCCTGAATTTTCTCTAATCGAAAATGGTTCGCCTACACAAACCGGACTATGGTCAACTTCCACTGTAAGAGTTGGAGGTGAGCACGGAAAAATCTGGACAGTATTATTTATAACTGCAGAACATGGACTACCAATTAAAGCAGCGTTGTTTATTCCTAAAGTAGTGTCAATTAAATAAACTCTCAACGTTCTGATGTTGTTTGAAAGTGGATCATACAATGTGATTCCATTTGCAAGTCCTAAATAATTACCAATTGGCCAAATTGTATCATACACTGCATAGACAGCATTAGGGCTCAAAGTTCCATTTCCACAACCACCGCAAGGGCTTGATGAACCATTACCCATTACAGAAATTGTATAAGAAGAGCAGATACAATTTCCAACTGACGTTTTATCTGCATCCCATCCGGCACCATCACCACCGAAACCGGTAGTAAAACAATTTTGTGCAATAAAAATTCCGCCACCATCGTACCCATCAACACAGAGATCGCCATCATTCACATTACACATCACTTCAAGGTTGGCACTTCCTTGTCCAGATATTATCAACCAACCGGCAGGAATTGCCCATGTGTAACTTGTTGCACCAATAATATTGGCATGATAAACATAAATATAACCGGGACAAACAACAGCAGATCCTGTAATTTGCGCTTTAGAAATGAAAGTAGTGAATAGTAAAAAAATAATTAGAGGGAGTTTTTTCATTGATTAATTTTTGAGTGTTGAAAAGTAACAAAATATTCATAGTGAAACAACTTTCTTAATGTGCAAATAAAATTGCAAATTGCAGCTATAAAAATAGCTTATGAGCTGGAGTTTTTGGGAACAGGAATCATTCATTAAAAAACCGGATGTAATTGTAATTGGTAGCGGCATTGTAGGATTGAATGCATCGTTAGCTATCAAATTAAAACATCCATCTTTGCATGTACTAGTTTTGGAACGTGGGGCTTTGCCTTATGGAGCAAGCACACGAAATGCTGGTTTTGCGTGTTTCGGAAGTATCTCAGAATTACTTTCAGACTTAAAAAAAAATTCGCATCAGGAAGTTTTCGACTTGGTTGAAAAAAGATATCAAGGTTTGCAACGAATGAGACAGATAATTGGCGATTCCAATTTAGACTATGAAGCGTTTGGTGGTTATGAAATTTTTTCACCAACCCAACATACACTATCAACAAATTGTATTGCAGAGATTGAAGCTTTCAATAATGAATTAGAAAAAATTACAGGCAAAAAAAACACTTACTCTTTAGTCAATGATCAGATTAGTCAATTTGGTTTTGAAAATGTTAATCACATAATTAAAAACGCAGAAGAAGGGCAAATCAATACCGGAAAAATGATGAAAGTGCTACTTGAAAAATGCAGACAAGCCGGTGTTGAAATACTCAATGGAATTAAAGTAATTGAGCTTCTTCAAAAAAACAATTCTGTTCAACTGATCCTTGAAAATAATTTTACTCTAGAAAGCAAAAAAGTACTAATAGCAACGAACGGTTTTGCACATGAGCTACTTCCCGAATACGATGTGAAGCCTGCTCGTGCTCAAGTATTGATTACTCAACCAATAAAAGGTTTGAAAATAAAAGGTAGTTTTCATTATGAGGAAGGATATTATTATTTTCGAAATGTTGGCGACAGAATTTTATTTGGTGGTGGCAGAAATTTAGCTTTTGAAAATGAAAACACCGATGAATTTGGATTAACACATTTGATACAAAACACACTTGAAAAACTTTTATCAGAAATGATACTTCCACAAACCAGTTTTGTTGTTGACCAACGTTGGAGTGGAATCATGGGTTTAGGCGATCATAAATATCCAATTATTAAAAAGGTGAATGACAACATTTATTGTTGCGTAAGAATGGGCGGTATGGGAATTGCACTTGGGAGTTTAGCTGCTCAAGAAAGTGCTGATTTAATTTTAAATGACCTCTGATTTACATTTCTGCTCTCATCACTTCTAACGTGCTTCTAAAACGCTTTCAGTATTGATCAAAAAAATCAAAACGCTTGAATCATTACCAGGAATTAGAAAGCTGATAAACAGCACAATAACTTTCGGGATTCTAACTAAACAATGCTCTAATTATTTATGGTTAAAGTGCTTTCAATTGGGTACTTTGAAATGAGTATTAGATACAGTATTGTTCATTCACTTTCATAAATAATAATTGAACACTGTATAAAAATCCTATTTTTGCATGCATCATTGTCATTAAGAAACGTGTCAACAAAAATCAGTTTTATACTTTTAGTATTCTTTTCTCTCGCATTCACTGCTTGTAATCCAACGCGACATATTCCTGAAGGAAGTTACCTTCTCAATTCAAATGTGATCAAGTCAGATACACTTGGATTGAGTAATGAACAACTGGAGGGATTAATTAGACAGAAACCAAACAGAAAACTTTTGGGATTTATTCGCTTCCATCTTTGGCTATATAATATTGGGAAAAATGGAAAAGACAATAAACTAAGGACAGGTCTACGTAAAATTGGAGAAGCTCCTGTTATTGTCGATTCTGTAGCCATCGATAAATCGAAAGATCAACTAAAACTCTTTCTCAATAAGAATGGCTATTTTAACAATATCGTAAATGACAGCATCTATTACCATAAAAAAAGAGCAAAAGTAATTTACAAACTTACCTATAACAAACCATACAAGATCCATTCGATTACTTATTCTACACAAGACAGCGGACTTGCCTATGTACTGTCTAATTTTCAACATACATCTTTATTGGTACCGGGTGATCACTACAGTGAAGAAAAACTTGACAAAGAACGTGAAAGGTTAACAGTTGGAATTAAAGATCAAGGTTATTATTTCTTCAATCGAAATTATATTACTTATTCGATCGATACATCTTTAGGAAATCATTCTGCAGATATTTATTTATATATAAACAGAATCAATGAAAACGTAGATCTTAACTTGATCAATAATGACTCTATCAAAGACCATCAAGCATATCGTATTCGCGAAATTTTTGTACAAACAGATTATAATCCAAAAAACCCTACAGCATCTATAGCAAAAGATACAATTATTTACAAAGGCTTACATATTCTTACAACTGATGGAACTTATGTCATTAGGAATAACGAATTGGCTAGAAATATCTTTGTTTCAAGCGGAAATTTGTATTTGCAATCTAAACTCGATTACACTTATAAAAAACTTCAGGAGTTAAATATTTTCAAATTCATAAATATTTATTTTAAAGAAGTACCACGTGATTCAGAACAAGAAAAATATTTATTGGATCTATATATTCAAATGACGCCAACCAACCGTCAAGATTTTACAGTTGAATCGGAGGTAACAAACACGGGAGGTAATATTGGAATAGCTGGTAGCTTCGGTTACAGAAATAAAAACTTTTTTAAAGGAGCAGAAGTTCTTGAATTAAAAATAAAAGGCGGACTAGAAGCAATCCCAAATTTTAATGATAGTGTCGACAAGAAAAAATTGTTCTTCTTCAACACCTTTGAATTTGGCCCTGAATTGAGTTTAGGATTTAAAAAATTGCTCCTTCCCGGTTTTATAGAAAAAGGGACATCACGATATGCAAATCCGAAAACATCTATTAATCTTGGCTTCAATTACCAAGAACGTCCAGATTATACACGGTCAATTACAAATTTCTCACTTAACTATTCTATTTCGCCGACAAAACGACAACGATTTATTTTTGGACCGGAAGTTAATTCAGTAAAAGTAAAATTGTCGTCCGGATTTAAATCAAAACTAGAAAGTCTAAATGATCCTCGCCTCTTCTATACCTACGACACTCACGTTATTTCGTCGTTGCGATTAAGTTATATTAACACAAACCAAAATTTAACGGCCAATAGAAATTTTCTCTATTTCAGAGTGAATGGCGAAGGTGCAGTAAAATTATTTCCGGCAAAATTAAATCCGTCACAGTTTCTAAAGATCGATTTCGACTTGAGTTACCATCAGTCGATCAATAAGTACAACAATATTGTTTTTCGTGTTGCCTCAGGTGTTGGTTTACCATTCGGCTTGAGCAGATCGTTACCATTTGAAAAAAGTTTTTTTGCCGGAGGAGCAAATAGTGTAAGAGCATGGAGCGCACGAACACTGGGTCCAGGCTCGTACAAAAAAATAGTAAACATTGAGCAAAGTGGCGATATAAAAATTGAAGGCAATGTCGAATACAGAACAGAAATTGTTCGACTTGCAAGTGGTATCATTATGGAAGGTGCCACTTTTGTAGATGCCGGAAATGTATGGACAAGAAACGAAGATGTGAGTAGACCCGGAGGAAAATTTGATCCGAAGAATGTACTTTCACAATTAGGTGTAGGTGGCGGAGCCGGATTACGATTCAATTTTTCTTTTTTCATCCTACGTCTCGACGCAGCAGTCAAGTTGCGTGACCCTTCACTCGATATCAATAAACGATGGGTTTACCTTAATCAAAAATTTGGAATCGGCGATGTAAATTTTAATTTAGCAATTGGTTATCCTTTTTAGACATTACACTTCTTGCATAGCCTTGTTGGCTGATTTTAAACGCTTGATTTCTTAGCATATCGCAAATTTTGCCGATTAGAAATTAGAATATTTTTTTAGCTTTGTGTCCTTAAATTAAAATAAATCCATGTCATATTCAAAGATCACCGAATTACTCGGAGCCGGAGCAGATGGCTTACTTAGTCATACATGTAAAACGATAAGTAAAGAAACATTACATCTCCCCGGACCTGATTTTGCAGACCGTATTTTCTCATCATCAAATCGTTCGAATCAGGTGTTAAGAAGTTTGCATCAATTGTATAATCATGGGCGGTTATCGGGAAGTGGTTACCTTTCAATTTTACCGGTCGATCAAGGAATAGAACATTCGGCAGGTGCATCGTTTGCTCCCAACCCAATTTATTTTGATCCGGAGAACATTGTGAAGCTAGCCATTGCAGGCGGTTGTAATGCTGTTGCATCGACCTTTGGAGGGCTAGCAATTGTTTCAAGAAAATATGCTCATAAAATTCCTTTCATTGTGAAAATAAATCACAATGAATTTTTGACTTATCCAAACAAATATGATCAGATCATGTTTGGAAAAGTAAAAGATGCTTATGAAATGGGTGCTGTAGCAGTTGGTGCTACTATCTATTTTGGTAGTGAAGAATCAGGACGCCAAATTCAAGAAGTGAGCAAAGCATTTTCTTATGCGCATGAGCTAGGAATGGCAACAATCCTTTGGTGTTATACACGTAACAATGGATTTAAAAAAGATGGAGTTGATTACCACACTTCAGCTGATCTGACAGGACAAGCAAATCATTTAGGAGTAACAATTCAAGCAGATATAATTAAACAAAAACTTCCAACTAATAACGGAGGATATACCGCTATTAATTTTGGAAAAACAAATCCTAAAGTTTATTCAGAATTAACAACCGATCATCCTATAGACCTGTGTCGTTATCAGGTAATCAATTGTTATTCCGGCAGAGCAGGATTGATTAATAGCGGTGGTGAATCGAAAGGAGCAACTGATTTATCAGAAGCAATTACAACTGCTGTTATTAATAAAAGAGCCGGTGGACAAGGATTGATAAGCGGACGAAAAGCATTTCAAAAACCAATGAAAGATGGCGTTGCACTTTTACAAATGATCCAAGATGTTTATCTTGAAGAAAAAGTAACAATTGCCTAATCAACTTTCAAGTTAGATCATCAAATTTTAAATGATTACAAAATAACTACTATGAGTTGGTTTAAGCGAATAAAAGAAGGCATCACCACTTCTACAAAAGAAAAGAAAGAAACTCCGGAAGGACTTTGGCATAAATGTTCTGCATGCAAACATATTGTTCCAAAGAAAGATCATATAGCAAGAAAATTTGTGTGTGAACAATGCGGCAATCACGATCGAATCAGTTCGCAAGATTATTTTGAAATTTTACTGGATGAAGAACACGATGCAATTGAATTCAATGAAAATCTAAGTTCGGGCGATCCATTAAACTTTGTTGATACAAAAAAGTACACCGATCGTTACAAAGAAACACAAAAGAAAACCAACCTTGTTGATGCCATTCGTACCGTTGCCGGAAAAATTCAAGGTGAAGGTGTAGTGATTGCCTGCATGGACTTTTCATTTATCGGTGGATCGATGGGATCTGTAGTAGGAGAAAAAATTTCTCGCGCAATAGATTATAGCATTGAACATAAGCTACCACTTATTATTATTTCGAAATCAGGTGGAGCTCGAATGATGGAAGCGGCTTATTCATTAATGCAAATGGCAAAGACCTCCGCTAAATTGACATTGCTTGCCGATGCCGGTTTACCATATATCTCTTTGTTAACTGACCCCACAACGGGAGGAGTTACCGCTTCATACGCTATGTTAGGCGATTTGAATATTTCAGAGCCTGGCGCATTAATCGGTTTTGCCGGTCCGCGTGTGGTAAAAGAAACCATCGGAAAAGACCTTCCAAAAGGTTTTCAAACCGCAGAATTTGTGCTCGAACATGGTTTTCTCGACTTTATTGTAGATCGAAGAGAACTAAAAGCAAAGCTAGGACAGGTTTTGGCTATGCTTAAAAATCCTGCGAAATCAAATTAACTTGCTGAATTATAACAATTTAGCAAGTTGTTCTTCTGTCAATTTATTTCGTGTTCAAAAAACCTTAGCGAGTACGAAAAAGCCATGAAAAAATTCTTGCAGGAAAGAATATAAATGGTACATTTGCACCTCATTTTAAAAGAAATAAGTCAAGTTACAATGAAATTAACATCAGCCGGAAAAATAGAAATTTTCAAAAAATTTGGTGGCTCTGAAAGCAACACCGGATCTTCTGAAGCACAAATAGCAATGTTTACTGAGCGTATCAGTTTTATGACTGGTCACCTTCAAAAAATGAAAAAAGATTTTGCTACTCAACGTTCTTTGATTCGTTTGGTAGGAAAACGTCGTAGTCTACTTGACTACCTTCAGAAAAACGATATCGAACGTTACCGTAAGATAATCGCTGATCTGAAAATCAGAAAATAATAGAAGATTTATCCAAAATACAGAAAGGCAATTCGAAATGATTGCCTTTTTTTAATTGTAATTAATAAAGCTGCAAAATGTCAAAAGGAATCGTAAAAGAATTTAATCTCGGTGACGGCCGAACAATCTCCGTCGAAACAGGTCGCTTAGCTAAACAAGCAGACGGATCTGTGGTAGTTCGTTGTGGTAACGCTATGTTATTAGCAACTGTAGTATCGTCAAAAGAAGCGAAAGAAGGAATTGACTTCTTACCTCTATCTGTCGATTATCAAGAAAAATTTTCTGCTGTCGGTCGTTATCCGGGTGGTTTTCTTAAGAGAGAAACACGTATGTCAGAATATGAAATATTAACCAGCCGACTAGTCGATCGCGCGCTTCGTCCAATGTTTCCGGATGATTATCATTCCGACACACAAGTAATTATTACACTTATTTCAGGCGACATAAATGTTGAAACAGATGCGATGGCAGGTTTTGCTGCATCGTGTGCCATTACTATTTCCGATATTCCTTTCAATGGTCCAATTTCTGAAGTACGTGTTGCACGTATCGATGGAAACTTTGTGATCAATCCCCCAACGAAAGATATTGAACGTGCCGATATGGATATGATCGTAGCAGGTAATCACGATAGTATTTTAATGGTTGAAGGTGAAATGAAAGAAGTAAGTGAAATGGAAATGCTTGATGCTATCCGTTTCGCTCATGAAGCAATTAAAATTCAGTGCCAGTTTCAAATTGAATTTCGTGAAATGTGTGGTAACAAACCAAAGCGCGAATACAGTCACGAAACAAATGATGAAGTATTAAATGCACAAGTAGCAGCATTTTGCTATGACAAAGCGTATGCAATAGCACGTAGTGCAAATCCTGATAAACATGCTCGTTCAAAAGCCTTCAAAGCTTTACACGAAGAATTCATGACTACTATTGCTGATGAAGATAAAGCAGCGAAAGCCGGAATGATAAAACGTTATTTTCACGCTGTTGAAAGCGATGCAATGCGTAATTGCATTCTTGCCGAAGGAATTCGTTTAGATGGTCGTAAGACAACAGACATTCGTGCTATCTGGTCGGAAGTAGACTACTTACCTACTCCACACGGATCAGCAATCTTTACTCGTGGAGAAACACAAGCGCTTACAACTGTTACTTTAGGTAGCAAATTGGATGAGCAGATGATCGACACTCCGAATGAAGAAGGTTCTACTAAATTTTTATTGCATTATAATTTCCCCGGATTTTCTACCGGTGAAGTAAAACCAAATCGTGCACCTGCACGTCGTGAAATTGGTCATGGCAATTTAGCCATGCGTTCATTGAAAATGGTACTTCCATCTGAAACAGAATGTCCTTACACAATTCGTGTTGTTTCTGATATATTAGAATCGAACGGTTCTTCATCAATGGCTACAGTATGCGCAGGAACACTTGCACTTATGGATGCCGGAGTTCAGATTCGTAAACCGGTATCCGGAATTGCGATGGGATTGATTACCGATGGCAAAGGACGATTCGCAGTATTGAGCGATATTCTTGGCGATGAAGATCATTTAGGTGATATGGATTTCAAAGTAACAGGAACCGATAAAGGAATTTGTGCTTGTCAGATGGACCTTAAAATCCAAGGCTTGCCAATGGATATTATGGTGAAAGCATTAACACAAGCTAAAGATGGTCGTATGCACATTTTAGGCGAAATGATGAAAACACTTTCTGCTCCTCGTGCCGATTACAAACCACACGCTCCACGTATTGAGAAATTGGTGATCGCAAAAGAATTCATTGGAGCCATTATCGGACCCGGTGGAAAGATCATTCAAGAAATGCAACGTGAAACAAATACAACAATCTCTATCGAAGAGGTAAACAATGAAGGTATAATTGAAATTTCTTCGGTCGATAAAACAGGTATTGAAGCAGCGAAAGCTCGCATCCGTGCTATTACAGCAACACCTGAAGTTGGTGGTGTGTACGAAGGAAAAGTAAAAAACATTATGGACTTCGGTGCATTTGTTGAATTTATGCCAGGTAAAGATGGCTTACTTCACATTTCGGAGATCAGCTGGAACCGCATCGATAAGATGGATGGTGTATTCAAAGAAGGCGAAGTCGTAAAAGTTAAATTGATAGAAGTAGATAAGAAAACCGGAAAGTTCCGTTTATCGAAAAAAGTATTAGAACCACGTCCGGAAGGAATGGTGGATGCGCCGGAAGGTGGTCGTCCTCCGCGTCGCCAGACAAGTCACTAATCCAAATTAATAAAGATCAAGAAGAGCAAATCGTATGGTTTGCTCTTTTTTTTGACCTTGATCATTTAAAAAGATCCTAATAATTTCGTCTATTTCAAATGATCGAAAAAAGAACGGAATCTAACTTTTCAGTCGTATTCCAAGAACTTAAATCGATAAAACATCTCATTTTTAAAAAACTTCAACTGATTTTTAAAAATTGCTGAAACCAAAGTGCAACACCATCGTTTCACCTTTGTATCAACTTTTTAAAAGCACTAAAAAATTAGCATGAGACAACTAAAAATTACCAAGCAGGTAACCAATCGTGAGACAGCGTCCTTAGATAAGTATCTTCAGGAGATCGGAAGAGTAGAACTTATTACGGCAGAAGAAGAAGTAAGACTAGCTCAGCTAATTAAAAAAGGCGATGCACTTGCGTTGGAACGTCTCACCAAAGCCAATTTACGATTTGTCGTTTCTGTTGCCAAACAATACCAAAATCAAGGATTGACGTTAGGCGATTTAATTAATGAAGGAAATTTAGGATTGATAAAAGCCGCCCAGCGATTTGATGAAACTCGAGGTTTCAAATTCATTTCGTATGCTGTTTGGTGGATTCGTCAGTCGATTCTGCAAGCATTGGCAGAACAATCGCGTATTGTTCGATTGCCATTAAATAAAATTGGATCGATTAATAAGATCAACAAAACATTTTCGAAGCTCGAACAAGAATATGAAAGAGAACCATCTACTCAAGAAATAGCAGAAGCGATGTCGTTGTCGGTCGATGATATTAAAGACGCCATGCGTACTTCCGGTCGGCATGTGTCAATGGATGCACCTCTTCAGCAAGGCGAAGACAGCACGTTGATAGATGTATTAGGAGACGATGACCAACCACACCCCGATTCAAATTTAATTACAGAGTCGTTGCGTAGAGAAGTTGAGCGTGCATTGTTTACCTTAACCGTTCGCGAAGCAGATGTAATCAGATTATATTTTGGATTAGCGGAAGGAGAACAACCAATGACATTAGAGGAGATTGGCGATCGATTTGATTTAACGCGAGAGCGAGTACGTCAGATAAAAGAAAAAGCCATTCGTCGTTTGAAGCATACATCACGAAGCAAAATATTAAAAACGTATTTAGGATAATATAAGGCCACTGAAAAGTGGCTTTTTTTATGGTTAAAAGTGATTACAAATATGTGTTCAATGCGATCTTCTACTCCGAATGTATGTCGATTAAAAGAGATTCGTTACATTTGAAAACATCAAACAAAAAGAAATGATTCTTGCTCCCAGTATTTTATCGGCCGACTTCGCCAATTTGCAGCGCGATATAGAAATGATCAATCGAAGTTCAGCTGATTGGTTTCATGTTGATATTATGGATGGCGTTTTTGTTCCGAATATTTCATTGGGTTTTCCGGTGATAAAAGCGATAAAAAAATATGCAGCAAAACCATTAGACGTTCATTTGATGATTGTTCAACCGGAGCGTTTTATTCAGCAATTCAGAGATGCAGGAGCCGATCAATTAAGTGTACACATCGAAGCATCAATACATTTGCATCGCACTATTCAAGAGATAAAAGCGGCAGGAATGAAAGCGGGAGTAGCAATAAATCCGCACACACCGGTGCGTGATTTATCAGATATCATTTCAGATATTGATGTTGTTTGTATGATGAGTGTGAATCCGGGATTTGGCGGACAAAAATTTATTGAGCATACGTATTCAAAAATTTCCGAATTGAAAGAATTGATTTTAAAAAATAATTCGGCTGCTAAAATAGAAATTGATGGCGGCGTTGATTTGAAGAATGCTCCACTCCTACTTAAAACCGGCGCCGATATATTAGTAGCCGGGAATACTGTTTTTTCAAGCGATGATCCTGTTGCTATGATTGCAAAGTTGAAAGGAATTTGATGCGATTACTGACCGAGTAAATTATTTAAGTAATAAAAAAAGTCAAAGGTCAAAAGTCAATATTGATAAGTAAAAAGTAAAAAATGAAAAACCAATTTATTTTACTCACTAATCACCACTTACTACTCACTAAGTAAAGATCATTGAAAGTTTGCTATCGAATTACCGACTGTCAAATTACGATTCTCAAATTACGACTCTCCGCTCGGCAGAATGTTGTGCGAAGGCTAGAGCGAAGGCTCATTCAGCCGCACGTAGGTGAATCAATTGATTCAATGCGAATAAAAAAATGCAAAGACAAGTGTGAGTGATTTTTTTTACTCACTAATTACTACTCACCATTCACTAAGTAAAGCAGAATGCCGTTCGGAATTGAAAGTTGTTCGTCGAAATTATTTCTTCCGCCTCACTAAACATTCTGCTTTGCGGTGGTTTTTTTACTCACTAATCACCACTTACTACTCACT
>JANLPR010000087.1:0-2858 GCA_031367345.1 Bacteroidota bacterium
CTTAATTTATTTTCTTTAGAAAAAAAATGTTCGTTTTTCTATTTATAAAAACTTCTTCTGTCTTTTAAAATTGCATAACAGAAATTCATTCCCGCCACAGCGTGGCTCCCATCGCATCAGTTCAACACAGGATTTAAACGCACCTCCGTGAAAAACGGAGCAGCGTTTAATCCTTATATGTTAAATTCTCTCCCACCACAGCGTGGCTCCCATCGCATCAGTTCAACACAGGATTTAAACGCACCTCCGTGAAAAACGGAGCAGCGTTTAATCCTTATATGTTAGGCACAGGTAGTTATTTCTCTTGAGTAACATTCGATTTTATGTTCCAAGTTATACAATTCAATATTCCTCCTTCGTCCGCTAATTCATTACTGTCAACTGTTACAATGATTTGTCCCTTGAATAGTTCTTCAAACTGTCGTAATGTTAATTCGTCCTCTTTGATACCAAAGGTCGGAATAACAATAATATTCTCCATTTGAAGGTAGTTAATATAGCAGCCATTTGCTTGTTTTGAAGTCTTGTTAGAGTAGGGGTTGAAAGGAATAGCAATATACTCAAGGCCTGCATTGTCCAATGCAATTTTAAAAGCTCTTTGAAAACGCTTGTCTTCTTTAGAAAGGTCGTTTATGATTACAGTATTGTTGTCAAAGAAACGAACCATACCGTCTGCGTGCCCTGTAAAGTCTTTTGGTTGTTCAGGAACAAAATATAATTTATCAACTTCGAATAATTTTCTGAGTTTGTCGGCAAGTTCTTTCCTTGTATATGCTGGGTTTTCAAAGAAAACTTTATCACACATAATTACTTTGTCGGTAGTTTTTATTACGTTTCCACCATCAAGTATAATATCAGATTTAGTGGGATTTAATTTGATTTCAGTGCAAATACTATCAACATTAGAAATAGTTTTGTGATATTTTTTTGGTTTTAAATAATCTGGGGCGTAAGTGAACTGAACAAATTTGTCTGTATTGATTTGTATAGGCATGAAGTCAACCGCCCAAATGTCATTAGTGTTTGGAAGAAACTGAAAATTGATGTTGCAATTTTTTAGAACTTTTTCAAATCGCTTAAAAAATGTTGGCTGATTTTTCGGTAAACAGTCGGCAAGGAACAGTTTATTTGTTTGGTTGTCTTGTATCATTTACAAATTAAAATTGTATCCCATAATTTCTTTAGCTTGCTCCTTCGTTATTTTATTTTCGGATAAAAGTTGCCGAACCACTTTTTCTTTGTCTTTAAATTTATGTTGTAAATTCAATTCAGCTATGTAGCGATATTTTTTATCATAATAGTTTTCTAAGTCTTCATTCTTCTTTGTCAAGCCTATACGAACGCTTTGAAGTGGCTTTGTTTTCTTAATTAAACCATCATTCGGCTCTCTAAGGCATATACTGTGGTCTCCACTTACAACATTACCAAGGTTAGAAAAGATTTCTTTGAGAACATTTGAAGGACCACTTATATAACGAGGATTTTTTCCAAGTTTCATAAGTCCTCTAATTAAAATCCCGCCATAAATTTTATTTTCATAATTGCCAAATGTAATGTCAAGTCCTGCTCCGTTGAAATACCAATTACCTGCAAATAGTTGTTCTGTTGCACAGTGTACATAGGGGTCTGCGTGTTTGTCTTTATCGTGGTAATATATTTCTAATTCAATTATTCTATAAGCATTTTGACCAACAGCCAAGCATAAATAATTCATTAAATAATGTGTCAACGAAGCGAATTTGTTTTCAAGTGTTTGGAATTCATAACCACCATTTAGGTCGTGCCAAAATTCTCCAATTTGGCTTAGCACAACTTCTTTCCCTTTCTCGTTGAGTTGAAATGCAGATAAATAAAGGTCTAGATACTTAATGCCCTTCTTATTTAAGTATTGTAACATTTGTGCTTCTTCTTCTCCAAACACTTTGCAAAGAGCTACAATGCCTAAAAGGTTTAATGTTTTAGGTTCGTCTGCTAAACGAAGTGCTTCCAATACAGATAAGGAATGCTCACGTCTTGTAAGTAATATTTCTTTATATACAAAATCTGTATAAATGTGTTGAGTAATTCCTAATTCAGGGAATATTTGTTCGGGCTCTAATTTTAAGTCAATCGCTTCTTCTAAAATTTGTGATTCTGTTTTTACTGGTGTAAGTAAATATTCTGTTGCTATTTGTTGCAAATTTTTAATCATTGCATCAAGTTCATTGTCGGTTGGAATGGATTTAACAAATAATATTTTTCCGTAGTCGTCATTATTTGGTAAGCCGAAACTTTTAAGAATACCTGCTCTGATTTGAAAATACGCTTCAAATCCTTCCCCGTCCTCTGTTGGACTATTAAGACTGTCAAGGTGTAATTGAATTTTTGCTAATCCTCGTAGTGCGTTTTTTAGAATTTCGTATTGTTCCATTTTATATTGTATTTATTTTAATTATTACGCACTGCTTTTTCAGCGGTGCGACTTTTTCTTTTTCTGAATGTTATTTGTCAAGTGAAAAGTTTTCTACGGAGCGCTTTACTACTTGTGCCTAACATTCCGCTAACCGCAACTCCTGCGTATACCAATCAACAGCATTCACTTTACGCATAATAATAGTTTTTATTGCCATTCTCAAATCTACAAATTTTAAAATATTCTTGATCACTTTCTAACTGTAATGCCAATCTAAATCCTAAACTCTTAAATTAACGTACCACAATCAAAACTTCAACAACTAAAATCTATCCCACTTTTCAAAACTTCAACTGCGCTTCTACTCAATTCAAACAATCTCCAAATCCACCTCCACGAATATATAAAAACAAATCGCATTTCACCTAGCACAATTAATAATAAATCAAACACCGCCTTCAATTGT
>JANLPR010000105.1:0-21604 GCA_031367345.1 Bacteroidota bacterium
GTACATCCAAATGCATTTGTAACTGTTACAACATACGTTTGTGATTGCGTTGGATTAATATTAATTGTTGCTGTAGAAAACGCTCCCGGATTCCAAAGGTATGTAGTGCCTCCTGTTGCGGTTAAACTAGCAGGATTTCCAGAACAAATGGTATCGTTAACTCCGGCACTTGCTGTAGGTAATGGATACACCGTTAAAATATGAATGACGGAATCTTTACATCCATCGGAATTTGTAATTACTAAATTGATATTGTAATTAGCTGCTGTAGTATAAACGTGCGCCGGACTAGGAACTGTAGAAGTAGAGCCATCGCCAAAATTCCACAACCAACTTGTAATTGCTGTTGGTGAAGTTGAATAGTCGGTAAAATTTATTTGCGTTCCTGAACAACCATTGTTTAATGTATAAATAGCGTCTGGTTGATTTAATGTGAGATGTAATAATTGTGTAATGGTATCGATGCAACCTCCTGCCGATGTTACAATGAATTGAACATTGTAATTACCTGATGCTGCAAAAGTATGAGGAGGATTTTGCAATGCACTCGTAATCCCATCACCAAAATCCCAAGCATAACTTGCAATAGATCCTCCGGCAATTGACGATTGATCTGTAAATTGAACATTCAATCCACTGCAATTAAAATTTGATACAAAGGCGGCTGAAGGTGTAGCTGTGCCCGGTGCTACATTCGCTGTATCACTATCAACACATCTTCCATCTGAAACGGTAACTACATACGATCCGGGACCTGTATTAATTGACTGTGTAGTTGCTCCAGTGTTCCATTGATAGGTATAAACTCCAGTACCTCCAGATGCACTCGCCGTAAGAGGAGTAGTTGTATTGCAACCAACAGAAAGATCGGGTCCTGCATTCGCATTCACTCCTGTTACTGTTATGCAATAAGCGTACGTTTGATTTCCGACATACGGACAATTATCATCTCTCACTGTAACTGTAAAACAATATGGATTCGGATTTATTTGCGCATCAGTTGGTGTCCAACAAAATGTTGCATTCTCTCTATTGCCGGGCAGTGTTGTGAAAGTTGCATTTGAAAGTGAGTTATCCCACGTTACAAATGTGTTTTGAACTGCATCGGGATCGGAAGAATAAATACTGAAACATGTTTGAACGCCTGCACAAATTGTTTGGCTAAAGCTGTTTGTGCCGTTTATACCTGTCAATGCCGGAATAATGTTACTGCAATTGATTACTGTTACTTGAATATCTCTTTCAACACTTCCAATCAATACACCATTTCTATATTCTTGAACGAGTACTGCCATTACCGTTACTTCAAGATTTGTTGGCGTCATACATATATCGCCGGTCTGCGAATTGAATGTCATTGCCGGTGATGTAGACAACGGATTTGTTGGTGACCACGGATTTAAATAGGTTACGGGTGTACTTGCATCGTTAAAGGGCGTGATCAATGTATATGCTAATGAATCTCCATCCTGATCATACGCTCCGTGATTGTAACAAAACTGTTGCCCAAGACAAACAAAAGGTACCGGCTTATTTGAAAATATTGGCGAGTTATTACATGGTGTAATTGTATTATTTAATGTTGCATAAATATACATCAATGTTCCTCCCGGATTATTGATGTTTGTGATTGCAGCATTTCTACAACACAAATTATAACTGAATTGCCAATCGGCACATGGACCCGGTAATGTAATTACACCTCGATAAACATATTCTTGTATCCCGGTAAACGTTCCTCCGTTACATGTTGTGGTATTGGCCGGACATACCGGACTAATTTCTTGTCCTGTTCCGGCGATTTGATAAATTAAAAGTGAATCTGCCGGATAACACGACGATTGAAAAACAATGTATGCTCCGGTGTCTGCATCTATACCTACACAATCTCTATAAAAAGATAAAGTAATCTCATACTGATTTCCACCTAAGCAATGATAGGTTAAGTCAGACCCCATTGAATGACTAGCTTTGGCAGAGAAGGAAGAGATTGACAGAATTAAACTTATGATAATCACATAAGAGTTTTTCCGAATTTTGTTCAAGTAATCAGTATTCATTTATATCAATTCGTGCTTTGAATGATTGTAGCAAGAGTATTTTTATTTTAGTTCAAGTAAAGAAGTTGAAAAGCAAAAAATCAAAGGGATTTGAAACTGTAATCTCAAATTGATTTTTTGAGGAAAGTTTGTTTTGAATACGAGCTAACGATATTTCGTATTTATTTGATTATCAGTGTTTATTTGGTGATGGCAAAACTAAACCGATTTCAGTCAAATAAAAAATAATTGGGATGAATTCCCCTATTTTACTAGGCAATTGTTTTGCAAAAAAAGGCGGTTTTTTAAAGCTATTACTTTAATGCATTTGTAATTCATTTTCACTATAAAAAGTCGCTCGCTTTTTGTAGGAAATAATCCTGCATAAAACATCAAATTTGTCAAAATAATTCTTTTAAAGAGGCCGAGATTATCATAAATAAATAATCGCAAACATACTATTCAGAATTATGAAAAAAGATGCTGAAAAACTTCTTCCACTTTCGAAACTGCAATTATCTTAATCCCTTTGTGTTTACTTCTGTCGAGCCCTTTCATATTGTACTTGCTAATTAAGATTTCTTCAAACCCCATTTTCTCTGACTCGCTAATCCGCTGTTCTATTCTTGTAACCGGTCGTATCTCACCACTCAAGCCTACTTCTGCAGAAAAAGTAATTCGTGGCGAAATAGCAATGTCTTCGCTCGAAGATAGTATTGCGCAAATTACTGCTAAGTCAATTGCCGGATCTTCTACTTTTATTCCTCCGGCTATATTTAAAAATACATCTTTCGCTCCTAATTTAAAACCACAGCGTTTTTCTAAAACTGCCAAGAGCATGCTTAGTCGTCGTAAATCAAATCCGGTAGACGATCGTTGTGGCGTTCCGTAAACTGCTGTACTTACAAGTGCTTGTGTTTCTATTAACAACGGTCGAACGCCTTCCATCGTTGCTGCAATTGCAACTCCCGATAAGCTTTCTTCTCGTTGTGCTATCAGTACTTCCGACGGATTTGAAACTTCTCTCAACCCCACACCTTGCATTTCATAAATTCCTAATTCTGCTGTTGAGCCAAATCTATTTTTTATTGCTCGTAATATTCTGTAAACGTGATGTCGGTCGCCTTCAAATTGTAAAACGGTATCAACCATGTGCTCTAATATTTTTGGTCCTGCAATGGTTCCATCTTTCGTAATGTGTCCTATTAAAAAAACCGGTACCGAACTTTCTTTTGCAAAACGTAAAAGCTCGCCCGCACATTCTCTGATTTGCGAAACACTCCCCGGCGATGATTCAATCTTGCTGCTGAATATTGTTTGTATCGAATCCACAATAATCATTTGTGGTTGCATTACTTGTATCTGTTTGAAAATATTATCTAACGATGTTTCTGTCAAAATAAAAAAGCCTTCGCTCGACATTTTCAAACGATCAGCTCTCATTTTGATCTGTTGCTCACTCTCTTCGCCACTGATATATAAAACGGATTGCTTTTTTAGTGATAAGGCAAGTTGCAAGAGTAATGTTGATTTTCCAATTCCGGGTTCTCCACCCATCAAAATTAATGATCCGGGAACCATTCCTCCACCCAGCACACGATGCATTTCCTGGTCGGGCAATGCAATTCGATGTTCGTCTTTTAGTGCAACTTCAGATAGTAAATGGGCTTGTGCTACAGTTTTTTTTGTGCCATCGTTTTGTTTCCAAACCGGTTTCTCATCAGCTCGTTGAATTACTTCTTCTACAAATGTATTCCATTCGTTACACGAAGGACATTTACCTGTCCATTTAGGTGTTTGTGCCCCACAATTCTGACAAAAAAATGTTGTTTTTACTTTAGCCACAGCTTTATTTTTCTTGCTGTGAAATTAAAAGAAAAAAGCCAACAACTCATTGAGTTATTGGCTTTTTATATTTTATTAAATTTTTTATTTCTTCTTTTGAAATTCTAATTCATATAATCCTGTAGTTCCATCTTTGTCGGTTGCTATTACCAAAAAGTCGTTGTCTAATCGTACAAGATCCCAATTACCATTATAATCAGGTTGGCCCGATATAACTGTAAAATGTTCAAGCTTAATTTTAACGCTCGTAAGCGAAGTGTTTACGCTAAAATCACCTACATAACTAATTGAACTTTCTGTACGACTTAATTTGTCGTCGCTAAACGCCCAATTTTGTGCGGGATTACTTCGAGGAATTGGAATAAGATCCCATGTTCCTTTTAATTGCTTTTTAATTCCTGCTTCTGACTTTAAATATTCATCTTTTCCACAAGAGAAAAGCGAAATAAAACCAAGTAACATAATCAAATTGAAGAGGGGTCGAAGTGTCTTCATCTATTTGTGTTTAATGTAAATATAAAATTAATATTCATCCAATTACGATTTGTCTCCGGATTTAATTCGCTCCTCAATTATTGAAGTAGAATATCCGGGTAAGAATTCAATGGTTTGAACCAAGCCGTTGTAGGATTTAACGATGTCGGCACCTACGATGTTGCTTAAATTATAGTCAGAACCTTTCACTAGCACATCTGGTCGTACTAACTTAATCAACTCATATGGGGTTTCTTCGTCAAAAATGATGATTGCATCGGTAAAATGAAGGGAACTCAATAACATCGACCTCGAAATTTCGTCGTTGATTGGTCGGTTTGGACCCTTTAAACGACGTGTAGAGGCGTCAGAATTGACACCAATGATCAAAATATTACCGAAATCTGCCGCCTTCGAAAGATAGTCGACATGCCCTAAATGAAGAATATCGAAGCACCCATTGGTGAAAACGATCTTCTTTTCTAAAAATCGCCAGACAGAAAGATGATGCTTCAGCTCCTCACCGGTCATTATTTTCTTCTTGATTATTTCAAGATGCGTCAACTTTTCCATTTCTTTTTTTCAAAAATAAATACAAAAATGCTAATCCCCCAAAAACTAATACTACTACTATTTGCGATGTATGCATCAACGTTGCAAATGCTATTCCATGCTCGTAAGTTATTCCGTATAACATTAAACCGTTTGAAACTAATAAATGATAAGCTCCAATTCCTCCTTGAACCGGCGCACTCATTCCCATTCCGCCAACAACAAGTACAAATAATCCGGCGTGCCATGAAAGGTGAGAGGTTGCTTGCAAAGCTGAGAAACACAAATAAGACATTAGAAAATACATAAACCAAATCAACACTGAGTGGAAAATAAATAAATATGGTTTTTTCATTTTTCTCACTGCTACAAATCCATCTCGTATTCCTCGAATGATGAGTGCTATTTTATCATTCATGGCAACGCTTCTCTTTCTTTTAAAGATAAAATAGAAGGCTGCCAACATTAATGCTATTACAATGCCAATCGTGAGTGGTGAGTTTATTATTGAATGAAATTTTTCTTGAAGTGGAATGAAAATATTTTGCGAAAGAAAATCTCCCAACAAACTGTATTCTGAAATAGCTACTAAGACCATGCAAATCAATAAAGAAATTACATCGATAATCCGTTCAAAAATTACGGTACCCAATAGTTTTTCGAAAGGAATATTTTCAGTTTGATTCAATGTTCCACATCTAGTAACTTCACCTAATCGTGGTACTGCAAGATTTGCCAAATATCCAATCATTAATGCTGCACTCGTATTGTCAAGCTTAGGTTTGTAACCTAATGGTTCAATCAATAAATTCCATCGAATGGCGCGACTAACAAAGGCAATTAAACTTGCAAGTATAGAAAGTGAGAGCCAAAATAAATTTGCATTCTTAATTTCACCAATTGTACTCTTGAGATCAACTCTTCTGAATGCAAACCATAATAAGGCTGCACCCATTATAAGCAGAAGAATATATTTGATAATTGCTTTTATATTTGATTTCAAGATAACTTATTTTGGATCTGAACTATTTATTTCTTCGAATAATGGTGCAACAATAATGTCACTAATTTTGTTGAGTTCTACTGTTACGGAATTCTTCTCGCCAGGTTTTATTAATGGAAGAAACTTAACTCCAAATTCTACTTC
The DNA here is from genome assembly GCA_031367345.1 of Bacteroidota bacterium. GTDB lineage: Bacteria > Bacteroidota > Bacteroidia > AKYH767-A > 2013-40CM-41-45 > JADKIH01. Next base: position 6,058 of record JANLPR010000105.1, read on the forward strand.
TTCGCCTCTATAAGATGATCTGGCATGTACTGTTTGTGCAAATGTTTCTTCGTATGCTTTAATCAAACACAGAAATTCTACTTGCCTTGTTTTAAAATCTTCTATTGTCCATCCATAAATAGGACTCTCTTCGTCGATTGGATGAACAATAGTCCATGACATTGTAAGTAATGTAACGTGAGTAATTTCTAGTTTCAGTGTCGAAAATTTTCTTACTTCACTTCCTGTTTCAGTTGATACATACGAAAAAACGATAGTCGCTTCGGGGTCGAGCAATTCACTTTTATTTTTATTTGCTATTCGTATCATCAATGCTGTGAAGCCCTTGTATGGAGCAACAATTGCATTTTTACTGAATAGAATACGTGCTACCGGTCTTGAAAATCTTCCATACAATAATCCTGTAGCCAATGCAAAACCAAGTAGCCCGGCCATCGATTCAAAGGCTGCTAATGCACTATTGAATGTACTCGTTGGGTTCAATCGCCCATAACCAACAGTCGTAAGCGACTGCGCGCTGAAGAAAAAGATCTCGTTGAATTTCTCTCTCGTATTTGTGTAGATCATGCCTCCAATATGGTCTGGATCTACTGCAAAATAAATTCCGGCAAAAATAAAATTTACACTTATGTAAAAAAGTAAAAGGAGCGCTATGAATTTGAGCCAAGGCATCGTGATCAACTCATGATAAAAATTGGTTGACTCATAAAAAGCAAGGCCGGTGCGCTTTACATTACTGCTCCCGTCTTTATTCATTAGGCGCTGGTTAGATTCAACTACTTTGTTGCCAAATCCCAGCTCTTTAAATTCGTCTTGCTTAAATATTCTTCTATGCTTACTCATAACTTCTGAAGAGCTAAGTTAATCTTTGATCTCTGTAACACCACCGCTGATAATAAATTTCATCATGTCTGTTCCGGAAGCATTTATCGGACTAATGTTTTCACGAGGTAAAATAATGAGTTCTCCTGCGAATGAATATGAGAATGGTAAATAAACGGCTACTAAATTTGCTTGAAGTCCAATTTCTGAAAGGTCTTCTTGTGTGATAAATCCGATTCGATTAATCTCCGATTCTTTTTCTAGACGAACAAGCACTGGCGTGTTGAATCTTTTTTTCTCTCCAACAAATGCTTCTACAAGATCTTTAACAGACGAATAAATAAGTTTTACCAGTGGAGTTTTGTTTACAGCTTTCTCTGCATAAGAGAAAAAAGGATTTCGAATGTAATTAGCACCTAAATAACCTACAAAGGCTATGGAAATAAAAATTGTAAGCAAGCCTAATCCGGGTATTTCCAACTGACTTATTCCGGGTATTTTTAATGGGATTTGAAATGGCAACAAACTGTCGATCCAAAATATTGTTTTTAGTAATACATATAAGGTTACAACAATTGGTACAACAAAGAGAAGGCCTTGTAAAAAATAATTCAGTAATTTTTTCATTTCGCTTGAATTGGTTGGTAAATATCGGAAAAGTAAACGTGATTAATTGCTCCGCTTACAATAGTAACTAACGTGTTTTGTTCAATAACTCTTGCCGAATAGATTTATACATTTCAGTCCTATTTTACAAGCTTAACTTGGATTTATTTGTTTTTGTAAAGATAAAGGAGTGAAATCTTATTTTCTGATTGAAGCTTATTCGATACTTTTTTGAAATACTATCGACTTTATTAACTTTGGAAAATGAATATAGAACTTTTGAGGCAGTATTGCTTAGAAAAAAGTGAGGTGGATGAAGGTTTTCCTTTTGGAGAAACGGTGCTTGTTATTAAAGTAAAAGGTAAAATGTTTCTCCTGTTGCCACTCGACACCGAATCGCTCCAATTTAATGTAAAATGCGATCCTGAAAAAGCAATAGAACTGAGAAGTATTTATCCTTCAGTTCGGCCTGGCTTTCATATGAATAAAGTACATTGGAATACAATTGTGGTAGATGGTTCAATAGAGGATGAGTTGATCTTCGAATGGATAGATCATTCGTATGATTTGATTGTTGAGTCTGTAGTTAAGAGTAAAATTAAACCAAAGGCAAACACTAAACCTAACTTAAAAACTAAAAAAAGTACTAAACCAAAGATTAAACCAAAGTCAAACGCTAAAAAAAGTACTAAACCGAAGATTAAACCAAAGTCAAAAACAAAAAGTAAAACAGAACCTAAACCCAAAAAAGAATCTAAGATGAAAACAAAAAGTAAGTTGAAGTAAAAGTAGAGTCAAATAATAAATAGTATCAAACTCAGATTAAAAAATAGTTTTAAATTACACACAAATCAAGAATATGAAATTAACCTTCTCTTTCGTTTTTTTTATCTTTTCAATTGCTTCATTTTCTCAAATCTATAGCGGACCGGAAAGCGTTGAATTCGACGCTGGCCGTAATCGATGGCTAGTTGCGAATACATCCAGTCATCAGATCATTGCAAGAGATTCTGTCGGAACACTTACTGTTTTCGCTACAGGAATTGGAAGCGGGCCTTATGGAATCGAAATTGTGGGCGATACGATTTTTTGTTGCAGTGGAGCCAGTGTAAAAGGATTTTTATTGTCGAGTGGAACACAGGTTTTTAATCTGAATGTCGGAGCAACTTTTCTGAATGGAATTACTCACGATAATTCCGGCAATTTGATCGTAACCGATTTCACAGCAAAAACAATTTACAAGATTTCAATTGCTGCACAAACGTATGCCATTGTTGCCTCCGGATTATCTCAGTCTCCCAATGGGATTATTTTCGATGCAAACAATAACCGCTGTGTGCTTGTGAATTGGGGGACGAATGCACCTATTAAAGCGATCGATCTTACCACATTTGCTGTTTCCAATGTGATAAATACTACACTCAGTAATTGCGACGGGATTGCAAGAGACGGGCAGGGAAGATATTATGTTTCTAATTGGGGAAGTCAAAGTGTGGTGCGATATGATAGTTCCTTTATAACGCCGCCAATAGCAGTAGCCACTTCTTTAAGTAGTCCAGCCGATATTTGCTATGATCCAATTCATGATATCCTGGCAATTCCCAACTCCGGAAATAATACAGTGATCTTTGTGGATTTTAGTACGGTAGGAGTAAAGGAGATTGAAAATAATTATGATGTTTCTGTTTTTCCGAATCCTGCAAATGAAAAATTATTTTTTCATTCTGCTTTCAACGAAATAGAAAGCATTTCTGTTTTCAATTCGAACGCACAAGAAATTCAATTGAAAATTATTTCTATAGAAAATGGCGATGTGCAAGTTGATGTGTCTACTTTGACTCGAGGAAATTATTTTTATCGAGTTATTGGTAAAGACGGAAATGAGAAGAAAGGAAAATTTTTGAAAGAGGAATAAAATTATTTTTCCCTACTCTACAATCAACTTTCTTGTAAGCAAACCGTTCAAAGTTTTCACCAACGCAAAATACATCCCCGGCGAAAACGACTCTACTGAAAAAGTACAGCCTTCTGCATTCAAATTTAGTTTTGAAAGGTTTGTTAATTTACCTAATGAATTGTAGAGCAGAACTTCATTACCATGGCATTCTTCCCAGTGAAGTTCAACTGGATTGTGTACCGGATTCGGAAATATTTCTAAATAATTTATAATATGGTGTAAGTTGCGTAATACCATTCGTCAACGAATCGCAAACACTCACTGCCACCGGCCCCATTGCTTACTCCGGATTATTCGGCTGGCCAACTTACTCACCACTCACTTAATAGGAGGTAACTTAACCTCTTCCGGGACTATAAAGCTTGAAGGATATAACCCTTCTATGTCTTTTAAAAATTTTTGCGCTTCGAATCGTGTTCTGAAATCGCCCACTCGTACTTTAAAATTGGGCTGCTGGTACGTTAAGTAAGCCGCAAGTGCCGGATATTTCGAATTGAAATCTAATTTGATCTCTGATGCTTTTTGTCGAACACCTCCAAAATAAATTTGAATACGATACCCCGACATTGTCTGATTCGCTTGGTTCAGCCGTTTTTGCTTATCAACTAATTGATCAAAGCGCCCTTCTTTGGTTATCACCAATGTGCTGTCATCGTTATACGTCGTCACATTTTTTTGTGCAAAGGCGCCGACAACTGATAATATACATACGAAAAAAAACAGGAGATTTTTCATTGCTACGAAGGTAAAAAAAAAGGTTAATGATAACGCATGTTGCCCCTGAATACTAAATTCCAAAATTCAAACCCCAAAAAAAAGAGGCTGCCTTTCGACAACCTCTTTACTTATTTTTCAACGATTACTTCCTTACGCTAAAGTTCTCTTTACCGCTACTTGCTCGTAACCTTCTATGATATCTCCAATCTGAATGTCGTTGAAGCTTCCTCCAATACTTAATCCACATTCATATCCTGTTGTTACTTCTTTTACATCGTCTTTGAATCGTTTCAACGAACCTAATTCACCCGAATGAATTACTATTCCATCGCGTACTACTCTGATCTTTGTATTACGACTCACCTTACCATCAAGTACCATACAACCTGCAATGGTTCCAACTTTCGGTATCTTGAATACTTCTCTGATCTCGATGTTTCCTACAATCTTCTCTTGGAATTCAGGAGCTAACATTCCCTCCATTGCCAATTTCAATTCGTTGATCGCATTGTAAATGATAGAGTATAGACGAATTTCAATTTCTTCCGACTCTGCCAATTTACGTGCATTCACTGATGGTCGCACTTGGAATCCGATAATGATCGCATTGGATGCCGATGCTAACAATACATCTGATTCTGTAATGGCTCCAACCGATTTATGAATAATGTTGATCTGTATTTCAGGATTAGAAAGTTTCAACAATGAATCTGCTAAGGCTTCTATTGATCCATCAACGTCACCTTTTACAATTACATTCAACTCCTTAAAGTTTCCTATCGCTAATCGACGTCCAATCTCATCAAGTGTAATGTGACGGTGTGTACGAATACCCTGCTCACGTTGTAATTGCAAACGCTTGTTGGCAATATCTCGTGCTTCACGTTCATCTTCCATTACATTAAATAGATCGCCCGCCTGTGGTGCACCTGTCATTCCTAACACTTGCGCCGGAGCCGATGGACCTGCTTCTGTAATACGGAAGCCTCTTTCATTATAAAGCGCTCTCACTCTTCCGCTGTAACATCCTGCTAACAGTATGTCGCCAACTTTTAATGTTCCGCCTTGTACTAACACTGTCATTACATAACCCCGTCCTTTATCAAGCATCGACTCAATCACTGTACCATTGGAACGACGATTTGCATTTGCTTTTAAGTCTAATAATTCTGCTTCTAACAATACTTTTTCTAATAACGCATCTATATTCAATCCTTTCTTAGCACTGATCTCCTGACACTGGAATTTTCCTCCCCAATCTTCTACGAGAATATTCATCTTAGAAAGTTGCTCTTTTATTCTCTCAGGATTTGCATCCGGCTTATCAACTTTATTGATCGCAAATACCATCGGTACATTTGCCGCCTGAGCATGATTGATTGCTTCAATGGTTTGAGGCATCACGCTGTCGTCAGCTGCTATCACAATAATTGCAACATCTGTTACTTTAGCACCTCGGGCACGCATTGCTGTAAAGGCTTCGTGACCCGGTGTATCCAAGAATGTTATTTTCTTTTGATTTTCTAACGTAACTTCATAGGCACCGATATGCTGCGTGATTCCACCCGCTTCTCCTGCTATCACATTCGCTTTACGAATATGATCGAGTAACGATGTCTTACCATGATCTACGTGTCCCATTACTGTTACTATCGGCGAACGTGGTAATAAATCTTCAGGTAAATCTTCTTCTGCTCCAATTGTATCTTGTACATCGGCTGAAACAAATTCTACTGTAAATCCAAACTCTTCTGCTACCACTGAAAGTGTTTCTGCATCGAGTCGCTGATTGATTGATACAAATATACCCAGCGACATACATGCGGAGATAATTTCAGTAACTGACTTATCCATCATTCGTGCAAGGTCATTCGCCGTAACGAATTCGGTTACCTGAATTGTTTTGTTTTCTGCTGCTTCTTGTGCTTGTGCTTCTTTCTCAGTGTTTCGTTCGTTACGACGAGCTTTACGCATCTTCGACGATTTCGATTTTCCACTGCCACTCAATCGTGCAAGTGTTGCTTTTATCTGATCCTGAATTTGCTTTTCTGTAAGCTCAGTTTTATTGTCGCCTGTTCCCGGTGGTCTGTTGCCCGGTGGTCTATTGCCTGGCGGTCTGCTTCCTCCCGGTCCTTTATGGAATGGTGGTCGTGCTCCGGGTGTTGTTTGCCCCGGTGCTCCTGCCGGACGATTTCTATTGTCAGGTGGAATCGGCTGACCTTTTCTGTCTGTACGTTTTCTCTTCTTCTTGTTTTTATCGTCAACCGATCCTGTACTCGATGCTACCGGTTTACGCTTTGGTGGGTCCACAGGCAATTCAATCTTGCCCATGATGGTTGGACCACTCAACTTAGTAATCTTTATTCTATGAATTTCATCTTTGTCGGCCGGTGCTTCTGCTGCATTTGCAACAGGTGTTTCAACAGCTGGCGGCACTACAATCGGAGCTTCACTTACAACTTCAGCTTTTATTACTGGTGGTTCTGCTTTTACTTCTGGCGTTTCCTCTTGTTTAACAATAGGTTTTTCAGCTACAACTACAACTTTCGGTTCTGCTTTTATCTCTGCTTTTACCTCGGCTTTTACTTCAGGCGTTGGAAGTTCAACGGCTTTTTCAACAACTGCTTCGGTGCTTATTTCTTCTTTCTTGCGAACAGCTTTCTTTACTGGTTTTTCTTCTTCTTCAACTTTCGTTTCTTTTGAAGATTTCTTTTTCTTGCCTGCATCAATATCGATCATTCCAACAACTTTAGGACCTTCCATTTTCTCAGCTTTCGCCCTAATAACAGTTTCCTTTTCCTTTTCCTTAGCCGGTACTTCGATTTTTTTAGGTTTCGCAGGCTCTTCGATAGTCGGTTTTGCTGAACCTACATTCTTGATCAAGATCTCCGGAGAGTCTTCCTCTTTTTTACTAGCAACCGTCTTCGGTTTTTCTTCGGCATCTAACACAACCGCTTCTTTACGAATCTTGCTTTGTGCTAATTGCTGCGCTTCTTCTTTTGCAGATTTATCACCTTGAAATTCCTTTAAAAGTAGGGCATAGGCATCCCCGGGCAGCTTCGTATTCGGGCTGTTCTCAAGCTTAATTCCTTTCGTAGTAAGGAAATCAACAATGTGATCCAAACTAAGATTGAATTCTTTAATCGCTTTACTTAATCTAATCGTCTTTTCTGCTTCTGCCATATTTTGATTTTGCCCCGCATTGATCAACTGTTGTTAATCAGCTGCAAGTTACTATTTATTGTTTGACGTTAAACGCCACTATTATTCAAATTCTGAACGTAATATGCGTACTACTTCTTTGATCGTTTCTTCTTCAAGATCGGTACGTCGCACTAGATCTTCAATTGGAAGATCCAATACGCTCTTCGCTGTATCGCAACCTATCGTTTTCAACTCCTCAATAATCCAAGGTTCAATCTCATCTGAAAATTCTTCCAAATCCACATCTTCCGACTCGTCGTCGTTGTCACGATATACATCAATTTCATAGCCGGATAGTTTTCCTGCTAATTTAATATTGTTTCCACCCTTACCAATGGCAAGCGAAACTTGATCGGGCTTTAAGAAAACCGATGCACGCATTTTCTCATCATCCAATTTGATCGATGTGATCTTTGCAGGAGCTAATGCTCTTGAAATAAATAATGGAATATTATTGGTGAAATTAATTACATCTATATTTTCATTACGTAACTCACGAACAATTCCATGAATACGTGATCCTTTCATTCCCACACATGCTCCTACCGGATCTATTCTGTCGTCGTATGATTCTACTGCTACTTTAGCACGCTCTCCCGGCTCACGAACAATTTTCTTAATGGTAATAAGTCCGTCGAATACTTCCGGAACTTCCAATTCAAATAATTTCTCAAGAAAAATGGGTGATGTACGTGACAATATAATTTTTGGCGTCGCATTCGTCATTTCTACTCGTAAAACAACAGCGCGGATTGCATCGCCTTTTTTGAAAAAGTCTGAAGGAATCTGCTCTGTCTTTGGAAGAATCAACTCATTCCCATCGTCGTCCATTACCAACGTTTCTTTTTTCCACGTCTGATAAACTTCACCTGTAACAATTTCTCCAACTCTGTCTTTATACTTACGGAAAATTCCTTCTTTCTCTAATTCCTGCACTCTGGCCATTAAGTTTTGACGCGCTGCTAATACGGCACGACGACCGAAATCTGAGAATTTAATACTATCCGATACTTCTTCTCCAACTTCAAAATCGGGCTCTACTTTAATGGCTTCTGAATACGCGATCTGTGTATTTTCATCTTCCACCATTCCGTTTTCAACGATCAAGCGATTACGAAAAGCTTCTAGATCTCCTTTGTCGGTGTTGATGACAATATCGAAGTTGTCTGCTGTCCCGTATTTTTTCCGAAGCATGTTCTTAAACACGTCTTCCAAAATACTCATCATGCTCGCACGATCAATGTTCTTGAGTTCTTTAAATTCCGAGAACGCTTCTACCAGTTCCGTGTGCTCGTTTTTAGGTTCTATCTTTGCCATTGGTATTAAATGATTTTGTCGAATGAGAATATAACTCTCGTTTCTTTGATGTTTGTGAAAGGAATATTATTTATTTGTTTGAGTTTCTCTTTTTTATTTCCGGTTTTTACTACTACGTCTTCGTTCAACACTAATGTGTTTTCGTCGGCCGATATCAGCGTTCCGGTTCTTTTGATTCCGTCGAAAGTTAGTACGCTTACTTCGTTGCCAATTCGTTTTTGAAATTGTTGAAGAACTAATAATGGCTCTTCCATTCCCGGTGATCCTACTTCCAATTCATGTTGCACAAAAACTTGCGTCTCTTCATATTTCTCTTGAAGATAACGACTGATTTGAACACACTCTTCAATTTTAACACCCTTTGGATGGTCGAGCGTAATAAGGACCTTTGTTGGCGATACTTTTACTTCCACTAGAAAGTTTTCTGTACCGACAATTTTCTCCTCTACTAACTTACTTATTTCCTTTTGTAATTCCATTGATAGTCAATAAAAAAGGGGACTCCTGTCCCCTTCTTCCTGTTCCTTAAATCGAAGGCAAATATAGAAAAATAATCTCGCCAATCCAGCGATTTTTGAAAAAATAATGACTTCTAAGTGCTCATGCTTGTATTTTAGCCATTTTTTAAAGCCGAATCTTCGTTTTTGGATTGATTACTAAGCCTATTGGATGACCATTTCATTATTCTCTCCTCGTTTTTTCACTTATTAGCCTACTGAAAAAGGTTCTACCGAGCTAAAATTAATGTATGCCAAAGTGGACTTTTTTCAATATGAAAGCTCGAAATTTATTTCACTTTTCGAGAACATTTTTTCTCGTTTGCTACTAATTTTACATTGTAAATTTTATTTTTAAATACAAACTATTTTAAAACTCAGAAACATGAAAAAGGTAATTGGTATTATTGTCGCTGTATTTTTATTGACAGCAAATTTTTCATTAGCTCAAACAGACAAAAAGGTTGTCGCCAAACCGGCTATGGAAAATAAAATGGCAACGCATTGTTACGCCATGAAAGAGGGTGCAATGGTGCATTGTATGGGTTCTAAAGGTGAACCAATGACTAAAGACGCTTCATTGAAAAATGGTGCTACCGTTTCTACAAAAGGTGAAGTGACCACTAAAGAGGGACAAAAAACAAAACTTATGGATGGTCAATGTGTTTCGATGGACGGAACAATTGGTGATTATGATAAGATGCATCCTTCAATGAAGAAGTGAATTGAGAACTCTTTCTAAAACCATCGGCCAACCGATGGTTTTTTTATTGAATTAATGCTAGCTGTTTGTAAATTAGAATAAATTCAATTTCATATTGGACCTAATTTCTTTTCTTCGTCAAATGATTGAATCATCGAAATGGAATTTTCACAAAGGCTTAACTTTTCTTTTCTTTTTATTTATAGTCCTTGCTATTGGTGTCGCTATTCAAAAGTATTTTCAAAGCGGAACTTCTTTCTGGGGAAATGAACAAACGCATTATAATAATTTTATCATTTTTAAAAATTCCTTTGGCCACCTTTTTCACCATCAAAACCTATACGATTTATACGAAAAAGAATACGGCGATTTTTACAAATATAGTCCTACGTTTGCTTTTTTAATGGCACCTTTCTACCTCTTACCCAATTTCGCAGGATTACTTTTATGGAATTTTTTAAATTGTGTTTTAATTTTTTGGGGAATAAAAAAACTCCCGCAGATTTCCGATAAAACGAAGTTTCTCATTTTGGCATTTTCTATAATTGAATTGATCACTTCCATTCAAAACCAACAAAGCAATGCACTCATTGCCGGCTTACTCTTACTTGCTTTTTCAATGATGGAAAAACAAAAAACTATCGTGCCTACTTTACTTATTATGCTCTGCTTTTTTACTAAACTTACAGGGATCTTGGCAACAGTATTTTTTTTATTCTACGAAAAAAAATGGAAGCTGATCGCCTGGTCGACAATTTGGATGCTTGTTCTCGCCGCTCTGCCATTACTTATTATCTCAAAACAAGAGTTCGTATTTCAGTACCAAAGTTGGATTAATTTGTTGGTGAACGACCATGTTCAATCGGCAGGTGTTTCGATTTATGGACTACTGCAAATTTTTTCTTCAAACGCTATTCCTAAAAATACCATTTTGATAATTGGAATTATTTTATTTCTCGTTCCACTTCTTAAAATAAAATACTTTTCACAATTCAATTTTCGATTAAACTACTTTTGCTCTCTCTTAATTTGGATTGTTATCTTCAATCATAAAGCGGAATCGTCCAGTTACATTCTTGCATTTGTTGCCTGTGCTATTTGGTATTTTACCAATGAAAAAACGCGTCTGAACACTCTGCTTTTTGTATTCTGCTTCTTGTTTATTTCGCTTTCTCCAACTGATCTATTTCCAAAAATGATACGAAATGATTTTATCGTTCCGTATCACTTAAAAGCTTTACCTGCTGTTTTAGTTTGGATTACTATCACTTTTCGTTTGCTAATAGATAAAAACGAAAAAACCATTTCTATAAAATCAGTCTAATCTTGAAGTTGAAATTACTTCACGCCGCCACCGTTTTCCATTGGCTTAATAGGAGCTACAAAACTCAGTTCGCCAGTTGCATTTTCTGCCATTAAGATCATTCCTTGCGATTCTATGCCTTTTATTTTTCTCGGCTCTAGATTTACTAAAATAACTACTTGCTGTCCTATTATTTTTGCCGGATCGTAATGCGCCGCTATTCCACTCACAACAGTTCGCTGATCGATTCCGGTATCTATTTTTAATTTCAATAGCTTATCGGTTTTTGGTACTCGCTCTGCTTCTACAATCGTTCCAACGCGAATGTCCATCTTCTGAAAATCGTCGAATGATGTTGACGATTTAGCGGCTTCAATTGCTGGCTTAACAGCGTTCGCTATTTTACTTGCGTTTAATTTCTCTATCTGCTTTTCGATTTCTTCGTCTTCAATTTTATCGAATAACAATCCAACTGTTCCGATTTGATGCCCTACCTCAAATAATTTTTTACCGTGAAAACCCTCCCACTTTGTTGCTTTCAAATTCAACATCGTCATCAATTTTTCTGATGTAAATGGTAGAAATGGTTGCATAATATTCGCAAGCGCTCCAACTATCTCCAATGAAACAGCAAGTATTGTTTCTACGCGTTGTGGATCTGTTCCTTGAATTTTCCACGGCTCACTCTCTGCTAAATATTTGTTTCCAACTCGAGCAAGATTCATAATTTCAAATAATGCATCTCTAAATCGATAAGCCAAAACATTCTCTTTTACTTTGTTCGGAATATTTTTTATTTCATCTAAACAAGCAATGTCTTCCGCCTTGAGATCGTTCATGGCCGGAACTTTTCCTTCGTAATATTTTTGTGTTAATACCAAGGTACGATTCACAAAATTGCCAAGAATGGCTACTAGCTCGTTGTTATTTCTCGCTTGAAAATCTTTCCATGTAAAATCATTGTCTTTATTCTCCGGTGCAGTTGCACAAAGTACATACCGAAGTACGTCTTGTTTTCCGGGAAATTCCTCAAGGTATTCATGTAGCCAAACGGCCCAGTTTCTCGAAGTAGAAATTTTATCGCCTTCTAAATTTAAAAATTCGTTGGATGGAACATTCTCCGGCAAAATAAAATCTCCATGTGCTTTTAACATAGCAGGGAAAATAATGCAATGAAAAACAATATTGTCTTTCCCTATGAAATGCAACAACCTCGAGTCTTCGCTCTGCCAATATTTTTTCCAGCCGTCTTTATCGTTACGTTGTTCAAATAATGCTTTCGTCGCCGAGATGTAACCAATGGGTGCGTCGAACCATACATACAATACTTTTCCTTTGGCCGATTCCAATGGTACCGGTACTCCCCAGTCTAAATCGCGCGTTACAGCTCTTGGTTGTAAGCCTTGATCTAACCACGATTTACATTGCCCGAAAACATTGTTCTTCCAATCTTTTTCATGCGAACGAATCCATTTATCTAACCACTCTTCTTGCATTTTGTCGAGTGGCAAATACCAATGCGATGTTTTTCTTTTTACTGGAGCTTTACCACTCAGTTGCGAATGAGGATTTATTAAATCTTCCGGCGTCAAACTCTTTCCGCATTTTTCACACTGATCGCCATAGGCATTCGGATTGCTGCAATTCGGACAAGTTCCTGTTATGTATCGGTCGGCTAAAAAGATGCCGGCTTCTTCATCAAAATATTGTTCGCTTTCTTTTTCTGTAAAAATATTTTTATCATACAGCACTTTGAAAAAATCGGATGCTGTATCGTAATGAATTTTTTCGGATGTTCTATGATAGATGTCGAACGAGATTCCTATATCTGAAAAACTTTTTTTAATGATCGAATGATATTTATCTACCACTTGCTGAGGTGTAATGCCTTCTTTCCTTGCTCGCAGCGTAATTGGCACTCCGTGTTCGTCTGATCCGCAGATGTAAAGCACATCTTCGTTCATCATTCTTAAAAAACGTACATAAATATCTGATGGCAAATAAGCACCTGCCAAATGGCCAATGTGCACAGGACCATTAGCATAAGGTAAAGCAGCGGTTACGAGAGTTGGTTTCATAATTATATGCGGGATTGTTCAAAATAGATGTTCATTACTCATCATAGATGAAACGATATTCCCTAAACTTTAAAGTAATTTTGACGCAAAGATATAAATATGATCCGACCACCCTATCTGAAAGCCGGAGATACTGTTGCCATAGTTTCTACTGCTCGAAAAGTATCCAAATTTGAAATAAAGCCTGCCATCGATTTACTTAAAAGCTGGGGCTTGGAAGTGCAAACCGGTAAAAATCTTTTTAAAGATCAAAATCAATTTGCCGGCTCTGATGAGGAACGAGCGGGCGACCTTCAACGTGCTATCAATAATAAAAATGTACATGCCATTCTTTTTGCCCGTGGTGGTTATGGTACGGTACGAATTATTGATGCGATAGAATGGAAAAAATTTGTGAAGCAGCCTAAATGGATGATCGGTTATAGTGATATCACAGTAATCCACTCGCACATTCATAAAAATTGCGATGTGCAAACCTTGCATGCTCCTATGTCGCTTAACATTCCAAAGTTAAGCGCACCGTGTCTTCAGGTTTTAAAAGAAACACTCTTCGGAAAACATCTTCGCTACTCTTCATCGAAGCAATTGCCGCAATTAGAAAAACTTAATCGAAAAGGAAAAGCGAAAGGTCAATTAGTAGGAGGGAACCTATCACTTATCTATAGCCTTGCAGGAACGCCTTCCGACATTGATACAAAAGGGAAAATACTTTTTCTTGAAGATCTCGATGAGTATTTATACCACATCGACCGGATGATGATGAATTTAAAACGGACCGGTAAATTGAGTGAGTTGGCAGGATTAATAGTTGGAGGCATGACGGAAATGAAAGATAATCCAATCCCGTTCGGAAAAACTGCGGAAGAAATAATTCACGATACTGTAAAAGAATATAACTATCCGGTTGTTTATGGTTTTCCTGCCGGACATATTCCAAATAACTACCCGTTAGTTTTTGGACGTGAAGCCACTTTGAATGTAACTGATAAAATGGAGCTGAGTTTTTCGAATGATTAAAGCTAGTGAACTTGGTAAACTTGGTGAAAAAATAGCTGCGGAAGAATTGGCTTTTAATGGTTATCGCATTCTTACCAAAAACTTTTTCTATAACCGAAATGAAGTTGATATTATCTGCGAACACGATGGTAAAATTGTTTTTGTAGAAGTGAAAACTCGGATGAGTGCTTACCTGAGCGATGCTTCTTTACTTGTTCCTATAAGTAAACAAAAGCAAATTATTAAAGTGGCCGATTATTTTTTAAAAGAATTTCATCCGGAAAAGGAAGCTCGTTTCGATATCGTTATTGTGGTGACCAATTCTCAGTACACCAAAATCGAACACATTGTCGATGCTTTTTATCCGATGGGTGGTTAAGTTTGAGATCGTCTTTTGTTCATTATCAAAAGAAGAATTTAAGTCGTTAGCCATATTTGACATAAGTTCAATAGCCTCTCGAATTTAATTTTTTAAAGGCAATCCCGCAAAATTGTATTCACTCAGTTTTCCCATTTATATAATCGATACCGTTTTATGATTATTTATAGCTTCTTTATTCTTCAAAATGATAGTATAAATGAGGGAGTTACGCCAAAAAAAGTTATCTTTGCGCCATGAAAAAATCAGGCAGAGCGGGCGGAGGAAGACCGGGCTCATCAGCAAAAAAAGGAAAAAAAAGCACATCATCGAGTAGAGGTAGTGGAAGAAGTACAGGAAAACGCACATCTTCATCATCAAGAAGTTCTAGTCCACGCTTTAAAAGAGATGGCGAAAGCGCACCTCGTGGTCGTTCAACTTCATTCAATTCAACATCAAGAGACGATAGATCTTCCGATCGCCCGTCTCGTTCATATGATACTGATCGGCCAAAACGCTCTTTTAGCAGCGAAGGCGACGACCGACCAAAACGTCCTTACAACCGTGAAGGTAGTGGAGATGACCGACCGAAACGTCCTTACAACCGTGAAGGTAGTGGAGACGACAGACCAAAACGTCCTTACAACCGTGAAGGTGGAAGTGATCGACCAACACGTCCTTACAACCGTGAAGGAAGTGGAGACGACCGACCAAAACGTCCTTACAATCGTGAAGGTGGAAGTGATCGACCAACACGTCCTTACAACCGTGAGGGAAGTGGAGACGACAGACCAAAACGTCCTTACAATCGTGAGGGAAGTGGAGATGACAGACCAAAACGTCCGTACAATCGTGAAGGTGGTGGAGACGACAGACCAAAACGTCCGTACAATCGTGAGGGAAGTCGAGATCAAAGAACAAAACGTACCAACAATCATGAAGGTGGAGGAGACGAAAGACAAATACCTACCAACAGTGGAGAAGGAGGA
>JANLPR010000168.1:0-8029 GCA_031367345.1 Bacteroidota bacterium
AAATCCTTTGCTGTTTACTCATTGGCAACTGCAACACCCTTAGTAGTTGAAGGACCTTGATCTGAAAGAGCCGTGTGATGGGAGACTATCAAGCACGGTTCTGTGAGAGCCTTGTGGTGAAATTCCACTTGGCTACTCGACCTTGCAAGTCTCTTTTTCATAACCAATCTTTGTAGCGAAAAACAAATCGCTATGGAAACAGTAAGCAATGTAGAAAAAAAATAGCGTACTCGCTTGGAGAAGGACGAATTCATTTCTCAATGGAAACAGAGTGGTAAAAGCAGAAGGGTTTTTTGTCAAGAACACGGACTGAACTATAACAGTTTTATTACTTGGTGCAAGCACCGATGAAATTGACCACCCTTTGTCGATTCAAACCACAAGTAATTTTGATAGATAAATATTTTACACAGAAATACTTAATTCCCCTCTGGCAATCCCACTCTCGGCTCGGACACCTAATAACTGGCGAATTTGGAATATAAAAACATATTTCAATATAGTAAATAGTTATTTCTGGTGTGGGATTGGAACCTTAGTAGAAAAAAAATTAATTAATAATAGGTTCCACCAAATTGTGATTTGTCGAATAGATTATTTTAAGAAGTACTATTAAGTAAATGTAAATGATAAATCAAAGTAGCGCAGGATTTGTGAACGAGAGTGAGAAAACTAATTTTTTATAACCTTCCCTCTTCTAATCATTTGGTTTTTCGAATAGATCTCATAGATGTATATTCCCGGAACTAAATTTTCCGTATTCATGATCAGCGAGTTTTCAAAGTGTTCGGAAAATAATTTTCGATGTTGGAGATCATAAATTTCTATTTCTCCTGAATGATGATCATTTGTTGAAATAGTTAATGTGTTAGTGAAAGGATTTGGGAAAATATCGTGTTCGATGTAATTATATGGATTATCGCTAATACCTACGGTTGTATCTATGCAATCGCTGTAATTTATTATAAGATCGCTGATTAACACTGAATCATCTTGTAGGTCATCTGTATTTTGAGGATGATCATACGGAATAATTGTAGATATGAAATTTGCGTCGTCGATTATTGAAAGGGATGTATCTACTGCATTGCAAAATTGAGAGAGTGTTGTATCAACAGAAAATATTGTAAAACTACTTCCTGAGTCGTTGAAACAGAAAGCAAGTAAATTATCCTTAAAAACCATTTCAGATTTACGAAAATAATTCTGGCATGTAAAGACTGGGAGATATTTAGTGTTTAAAATATTTCCCTGCAGGTCCATTTCAAATATTAAAGGATGAAATGCGAAGCCGTCAATAGTGTAGGCGTAAAATGCAATTTTATCAACGTCTATTTGTACGGCAGCATCTATAATTAAACTATAAAATTGCCCATCCAATTCAATTTGTTTATTCCAGATGTACTCAAACGATGAATCTAAAAGACCGATCGTTCCGGGCTCACTTCCATAGATCATATAGGTCTTTGTCCTTGGCTCCAGAATTCCTTGTATAGGTCCCGACAAATTGTCGCCGACGGAAAAAACGGTTTTTTCATAAACAAAATTATAATCATAAACTGAAATTATACTTCCTGTTCCGGAACAAGCTAGATATTTATTTTCAGAATTTTTAAATATATAATTCTCGTGATTCTGTATGCTTGCCGTAACAATCTTGTTGCCTGAACTATCTGCTTTAAGAAAATGCGTTTCGTCAATTACAAAACTTTCTACTTCAATTGCAATGGTAAAGCCGGTTTCATCGGCAATTATATTTTCCGCATTAGTAGTGTCATTCGTAACGATGTTAGTATACCGTTTGCAAAAAACATTATTCCCCAATGAATCCATACAGAGAACTAATGAATTGTATTTAGTCGAATCATAATAATGAAATAGTATAACAGCATTACCGTTAGCAATTGTAGTCATATCGACAGGATCAATATTTGAAATCGTAAATCCTTCAACACGTTTTGCCCATAAGAGATTTCCAAGTGAATCAATTCTCCCTACGATCATTTTTTGATCAGGTACGAATTCAGACCCACAAAAATAATATCCACTTCCTTTCAAAGGAGAAATTAATTGAGATTGAAGTAAAGGGAGATTATATTGTTTGGTAAATGTTGTTTGGGATTGTACAACGGTTGAGCAACATATCAGAAGGAGCAGTAAAATATTTTTCATTGTTGTGTTTTTATAAAATATTTTTTAACAAAGTAAATTGGAATATCTTATTTGATAAATATATCACTTTATTTTATCGCTGCATTATTTATTTATTTTAAAACTTCACATTTCTTTTCACAATGGATTTTATGATATTTTGATAACGAACTTTGATTGGAAATCGAAGAATTGAGGTCTATAGCAGTTGTCATTTTTTAATAAAGGCATGAAACTTTGTTGGATAATAGATTAGTGTTGATATGAAATAGTTTTCAGTAAATTTGCAAAGAAGCACTTAGGTCAAAAAAGCAACCTGTTATTTCTTATTTCAATTCATTTATGAAAATTCAATATTGTTCAGATTTACATTTAGAATTCAAAGAGAACAAAAACTATCTCAGCAAGAATCCGATCATCCCTTCCGGTGAAATATTATTATTGGCGGGAGATATTGTTCCTTTTGCAATAATGGAAAGTCACAACGACTTCTTTGATTTTATATCAGATAATTTTGAAAAAGTATTTTGGGTGCCGGGGAATCATGAGTATTATTATTTTGATGTTGGAAATAAGAATACATCGTTTCATGAAAAGATAAGAAGCAATGTTTCACTTATAAATAATGTTTCAGTAATTGAGTCGAATGTAAAGTTCATTTTTTCAACCTTGTGGTCGAAGATCAGTCCTGTAAACATGCGACCGATTCAACAAGGAGTGTCTGACTTTAAAGTGATCAAACGAAATGGCCAGATTTTTAATCCGCATGATTTCAATGAGCTTCATGAACAAAGCTTGAATTTCATTAAGCAGGAAATTGAAAATGCAACTTCGAATAAAATGTTTGTAGTTACTCATCATGTTCCTACTTTTTTGAATTATCCGGCGGAGTACAAGGGCTCAGATCTTAATGAAGCATTTGCAGTGGAGTTGTTCGATCTGATTGAAAAATCGGCAATTGATTTCTGGCTTTACGGGCATAATCATAGAAATCAGGCTAATTTTGATATTAATAAGACTAGAATGATTACTAATCAACTAGGATATGTTAAACATGCTGAGAATGAGCTGTTTGACTCACAAATGTACATTTCAATATAACTTTATAATTTAAATTCAGTATATTAGCATTAAATATGCACGATAACACAATATACGCTAACGTGCTAAATATATGATATTAAAGAAGTAGAGGCGGATATGGAGCAATTGTCAAAGTATATCAAGGAGACACTTGGTGCTGATATAGAAATAAGTCAAGTGAAGGATGAAAAGATTTCTTCACTACCGTTGGCTTATTCTAATCTATATAAACTTTATGAAACAAACATTTTCAATCGAGAAGTATTACTTGTTTACGTTAATGGAGAATTTACAACAGAGAGACTTCGTAAACAGTTGGAGATAATTGAGCAGAACATTCAAGTGCCATGTATTGCTGTGTTCGATACTTTGGAATCATTCACACGAGCACGATTGATCGAAAAGAAAATTCAGTTTATCGTTCCGGGAAAACAAATGTACTTACCGCAATTTTTAATTGATTTGAAAGAGTATGGAACGAAAGCAAAAGTGATTGCTCCAAACATGCAACCTTCAGCTCAATTATTATTGCTTTATCATTTACAAATTGAATCATTAGAAGGAACCAACTTCAAAGATATTGCTAACAAACTTAATTATAATGGCATGACGATTACACGTGCTGCTTACTATTTGCATAACGTTGGTCTTTGCGAAATTCAAGGTACAAAAGAAAAATATTTACATTTTAAATCGGATAAAAGAAAACTTTGGGAAGAAGCTGAGCGATTGATGTCAACGCCAATTAAACAAACTAATTATTTTAATGGTAAAATTTACAATGAAATCTTCGTAGGTGCGTGTTATGCAAACATTACTGCACTTTCACATTATACAGATGTAAATCCTGATATGGTTGAATATTTTGCTGTACGAAGTGGTTATGTGGAGCAACAACTATTAGGACCCAATTTTAAGAAGTCCAATAATTTGGAAGGAAACATTTGTATTGAAGAATGGAAATATGATCCGGCAATTTTAAAAAAGGACGGCAACGTAGACCCATTATCTTTATATCTATGTTTTCGCGAGAGTAAAAACGAAAGAATAGAAATGGCGTTAGAACAATTAATAGAAAAAGTGGAATGGTAAAAGGTCTTGATGTATTTAAAAAATATTTTGAAGAGTTTCCTGATAATTATGTGGTTATCGGTGGAACTGCTTGTGATATAATATTGGAAGAAGCAGGGTTCACTGCAAGAGCAACAAAAGATATCGATATTATTTTGGTTATTGAAGCATTAAAACCGGATTTTGTAAAACAGTTCTGGCAATTTATTAAAGATGGAAAATATGAATTGAAAGAAATAGTTGAAGAAAGAAATTGCTATCGTTTTTCAAAACCGGAAAACGATGAGTACCCATTTCAGATTGAATTGTTTTCCAAGAAACCTGATATGATTACTTTAGATGTGGACATCCATCTAACTCCAATACCTGTTGATGAGGGTTTAAGTAGTTTGTCAGCGATCTTAATGAATGAAGACTACTATAAATATGTAATTGACAATAGTATTTTGGAAAACGGTATACATCGTGCAAAAACAGAGGCGCTGATCTGCCTTAAAGCAAAAGCATATTTAGAAATAACTGCGCGTATTGCGGAAGGAAGTACTGAGGACAGCAAACAACTCCGTAAACATAAAAAGGATGTTTTTAGATTAGCTGCCATGTTAACTGCAAACGATATTTTTGAATTAACGAAAAATATTCGCAGTGATTTAAAAGAATTTACAGAATCTATCTCGAATGAATTGCCGGGTAAAGAAATGTTTAAAGAAGTGGGACTAGGCAATCTTGAACCGGAAAAAGTGTTTCAGCAAATTCTAATGAGTTTTCAATTGGAAGCATAGTAGAAATGGAGATCGAAACAAAAAACACATCATACTATCCTAATTTAAAGAACGCTTTATTTTTAATTGTTCTGCTTTTATTAATAGAATTGCCTTTTAGTTTTACCAGATCTCCGGTATGGGTTATATCCGGAATGAAAAGGTGTTAAGAGCCGTTGGAATGAACATTAGAAAATTGCGCGAAAAATCGGGTTTTTCTCAACAAGAGTTTGCGGATCTGTGCGATATGGAATTGAGCCAAATAAACAGGATAGAGCTAGGGGAAATTAACACCTCCGTGAGTGTTTTATTTATCATTGCTGAGGTATTAAAAATCAAGCCTTCAAAACTTTTAGACATAGATTGATATTTATTGCTTTAGTATTTTCAAATTCACCTTCTCTATTTTACCAATTTGAAATAGAATTATTCCAAGAATCTTCAACTTTCTGTTTTTCATCTAGCTCATTGCTTTGCTTATGAGATTTCTTTTTCTAGGTTTGTTAAAATCTAAAACCTATGAAATCTATTCTACTATCTGCAATTCTCCTTTTCTCAATTTTAATCAGTAAGGCCCAAGTAATACCGGAAGACATTGTAACAAGAATTAACAACTCTCAGTACATCTTTGAAGGGAAAGTATTAAGATCAAATGCGTATTACACCCAAGATCACAGAATGATCTATACTTCTTCAACCATTGATATTTACAAAATATTCAAAGGCAACCTAACCTGCGGTACTGTTGAAGTGATAACAAAGGGTGGTTGTGTTGGTGATGTTTGCCTTGATATTTCTCACTCGCTCACGCTTAAGAGGGGCATGTTAGGAATATTTTTATGCAATGAATCTACACTTGAGCAATCACTGATCGATTATTACCCGGAGACAAATCCGATAAAGTTAGATTTCCCTTATGATATACAAGGTTACATTAAGTATTTTGAAGATGACTTCAACCAAGAAGTTGTTGATTACCAATATTCGTTAGACAGCCTTGCACAAGTTTACAACCTTATTGACCTTTATACTCAACTGAACTTTATTGATTGCCATGGAAGTTCTGCATTGGCGGAACGAGAAACCAGAGCACAAGCTAGGTTAGCACATAAACAAAGTGATGATTCAATTCAGCAATATATAAATGCTCTGAATATTTCCGGTTCTTCAAATACAATTAATACTGCTGACACCAATTTAACCATCTCATTGATAA
This sequence comes from Bacteroidota bacterium, assembly GCA_031367345.1. GTDB lineage: Bacteria > Bacteroidota > Bacteroidia > AKYH767-A > 2013-40CM-41-45 > JADKIH01. Next base: position 6,283 of record JANLPR010000168.1, read on the forward strand.
ATCCGCAATTGACTGGTACAAATCCGAAATATTTTGAATTTGATATTGCATTCAATGATAATGTATCTGGCGTGTACTTTGCAAATCACTTTCCCAAAATCATATATGACACATTAACATTTGTTCCTAATATTAAAGCAGCTGGAAAAGTCTGGGTTAATAACTCTACATTAATTGCAGATACTACTTCTTACAAGCCTACTATTGTACAGGACTATGCACGCAATACTCTAAACGTTTATATAATAAATAAAAACTCAGGAATAAATTTGGTGGACATTCCGTCTTCTCCGACTCCAGTAGTTCACCTAAAACTTGAAATCAATAATTGCGGTCACTCTGGGTATCTCTTACAATCACTAGGTACACAACCCTACTATTATCCCCACTATAGTATGAATCCAAATTTAGCTTCACCGCTCCATCAATATGACTCAATAATTAATTCAAGTTACTTATACTTTAGCGGATGCGGTAGTGTTCAGATATTTTCAATCGTACCAACAGTTGTATCAGCCGGAACAAATGACACTGTAACAGTTTCTGGCTCTCACTTTGGCCAAACTAAGGGAAAGGTATTTCTAAAGGAAGCAGATCAAGGAGGCGCATATTATCTGAATCTTGATTCAAGCGATTATACGTCTTGGAATGACTCAATCATACAATTTGTAATGCCGGGTATAGTTGACTCTGCGCAGCAGGTGCTAAATCAAGCATTTGGAACACCGGGAACAGGGCCATTAAAAGTGCAAACAGCTAGTGGTGATTCCGCCGAAGGCTTTATTAAAGTACGATTCGCATTGACTTCTTCGATTGTAAACTCTCAGAAATATCCAAATACACCATTTGATTTTTCTGCGTTTAATCGAGGAGGCGTAAAATTCTTATTTGACACTTCATTTACAAACTATCCTCAGAGGATGAATATTTTTTTAAAAGCTATGCATGAATGGGTTTGTCTTGCAAACATGCATTTTGAAGCAGGTGACACCATAATCGCCGATACCATATCTGCGCTTACTTTTGACACAATTAGCATTGTTAAATTTGATACTTTGGCTATTGGGACACTTGCACAAACTTATTTATATAGCAAATCAATAGGAAACTGCGGAAGGTATTACTGGAGACCGTCAATCATTTTTAATTCGCTTTATTCCTCTGCATTCTGGTGTGACACATCTAATTGCGATACAGTTCCAATTGGAAAGCGAGACATGTATGCCGTTGCATTACATGAATTAGGGCATGCACATGGAGTGAACCACCAAAATGATCAAACCAAAATTCTGTATTACGCAAGCTTCTTTAGTAATACATCAGTAATTTTACCTCAAAATCGACAAATATACCTTGACGATGATACGCCTGCTGATAGTGCCGCACATAAAGTTATAAATAGAGCATTGGACCCAAACATAGCATCTTGTGTAATCAGTAATTTTGGCGGGCAACCTATTACTCCTATTCACCTTTCTGATTGCGCACACATTCACCGAATAATGAGTTGCAGTTGGATCGGAATAAATGAACTAGGAAAATTCGGAGAAATTGAAGTTTACCCTAACCCAGCTAACTCGGAAATAAGCATTAATCTTGGTGAATTAGCAGATGAAGAAATATCAATAAAAATAATGGATATAACAGGAAAAGAGATAGATGAATCGTCAAAAAGAATAATGAAGGGTGAATCGTCTTTAAATATTGATATTAGCAACTTCAATCTCGGCGTTTATTTGATTAAATT
>JANLPR010000173.1:0-3301 GCA_031367345.1 Bacteroidota bacterium
GCCCCTTCATTGCCTGCCCCTTCATTGCCAGCCTTTTCATTGCCTGCCCCTTCATTGCCAGCCTTTTCATTGCCTGCCCCTTCATTGCCAGCCTTTTCATTGCCTGCCCCTTCAGGGGCAGGCAATGAAAATTAATTCATCCACCATATCTTCGTCAAAAGTCCATCTCCTGAACCGCTATAAGCATTTTGCCAGTTGCCAAGGTTGTAAGAAGCTTCTTTAAGAGGTATCGGGAAACGGTAAACAGCCAAAGCTGCGCCATCGCGAGGAGTTGTATTTGTTCTTCTTGTAAGTGCAAATGCTTGTTGTGGTTGCATAATAAAATCTACCCAGCTCTGTGCGTAAATCATATTCAACTGTTCGGATTGATTCAATAAAAAATAGTTGAGATTATTTTGCAGTGAAATGAAATTCACATTTGATGGTACAGAAATATTTGTTGCAAATGGAATACCCGTAGGTAGTTTAGAATTTGTCATAATATGTTCCCAAAAATCAATTGAGAATTGAACACCACCTAGAAATTCCGTCCCTGCTTGTCCGGCATCTTGTGGTACACCAATTCCTCTCATGTAAGCTTCCGCACGCAAGAAAAGAACTTCTGCTCCAGTTATCAATACATCTGGTACATAATCCATATCGCGAACTAAATAATAATTAAAAGGAGAATATAAACATCCTGAACCTTTAATGGAATATGCACCATCGCGATGGTATTCATAAGGAATTCCGCCGTCAGGTACTAAACCTGATGGTGGGTTATTCGGATACGCTACCCATTTGTTTATATTATTTGTTTCGAAAAAATAAAATGCACGTGGGTCAAAAATTCCACTGCCGCTAGTACTATCGTTTGAAGAAAATAATTTCCACATCGTACTGCCAAGGCGTAAATCTTTTGATTGATTAAACGACCAGCCTTTGCTTTCATTTTTATACCCTAGTTGATAAGGGTAAAGTAAGGCACTTTCAGTAGGATTGTCGTTCAACTGACCAAATTCAGTCACACCAAAAACAGGTTTGAAATTTATGATGACGTCTCGAATGATTTGTCCGGCTAAAGTAGGCTCTTTATTTACCATTCTCATCGCATATCGCAACCGTAAGGAGTTGGCAAATTTTTTCCACTTGAGTAAATTGCCGAAAAATAAATTGTCGAAATTTTTAAAAGTCGAGTATGGGTCTTGATTGTTTGCTGTTACATCAATATGATTCGCGGCCCAATCCAGTTCTGATAATAATTTTTTGTAGATACTTTCTTGCGAATCAAATGCCGGATGTAATTTGCTTGCATCGAGATACCCGTAGCCGGCTTCAGAAAAAGGAATGTCGCCGAAGAGATCTGTTAGTTTAAATGTCTTATAGGCTAAAACTATTTTTTCCATTGCCATCATGTTTTGTACATAGTGGTTACTTGTGTCAAGAGAACTCCAACGATGTTCCAGTTCGCGTAAATTTGGAAGTGCTGAATAATAATTCGCCCAAATCTCTTCTGTGCCTATTGAATAATTATTCCATCGTACTTGTGATAACGAAGCTTGTTGTGTTTCTTTATACAGCACAGAATTGTTTACATAAAGCTGTTCATTCCAGCCCGACTTCATAGAGGAGAGGACGCCGTTGAAGAGCGCCCCATCGCTGGCCGTTGTAAATCCGTTCGGATTTTTATTGATCTCTTCAAAATCTTTTTTGCAGGAAGAGAAGAAAATTATTCCGGTTAAAATAATAAATAGCGTATATTTTATTTTCATGATCTTTCCCCAATTAAAATTTAGCACTAATTCCAAATGCAAATGAACGAACTCCCGGTAACGACGCCCACTCAAAACCTTGTGCATCTCCTGCACCCATTAAACCTTCCGGATTAATATGATCAGGAACGGTGGTGTAGAAATAAAACAAATCTCTTCCGGTAAATGAAAATGAAAGCTCTTGAAATAATTTTAATTTCCCGATTAATTTTTTAGGTAATGTATAGACTAAACTTATTTCGCGCATCTTTACCCAGGTGTCTTCTACAATTCCGGGCTTTGAAAGAAAATGTCCCCATCCACCTGCATTCGGTAAATATTTATAGTAATAATGAACAATAGTTGTATTCGCACTACCATCTGCATGAACACCCGGAAGAATTACTCCCGAATTGGTTGTAGTTCCTGATGCATCTGTGAATGGCAGTCCTCCTCCGTCACGTTCACTAAGTGTCTGCGGACTTTGACCTGATTGAAGACTGGTTACATAAGTTCCTGAATACATATCGCCACCCCATTTAGTATCAACCAATGTATGTAGCGTGAAATTTTTATACTTAATCTCTGTCGTCCATCCGGCTAAAAAATGTGGCGAAGAATTTCCAATTGGTTTTCTTTCGTCAGAGATCAAATATTTTTTTCCATCATCGCTCACTACCGGCTGGCCATTTTTGTAAACATAATCCCAGCCTACTATTGTTCCGAAATCGTCGCCTTGATGCAAAGCCATCTGTGGTCCATTTTCACCCCAAATATCGGCAAGGATGTATGTGTTTGCATAATTGCCTAGACTCTCTACACGATTTCTGTTTCGAGTCAGATTAAATCCGGTTTTTATTATAAGATCTTTTGTTTGATGAACAGTAGCATTGATCAATAATTCAATACCGCGGTTCGAAAGTGCTCCTTCATTTATTACAGCAGCCGATGTTCCGGCAGAAAAGGGTAACGGCGTTTTAATGATTTGATCAACGGAGTATTTGTAGTAATAAGTAAAATCAACAACAATTTTATCATCGAAGAATCCTAGATTAGTTCCAACTTCGTAGGAATTTACTCGTTGTGGTATTAATGCAATAGGAGGGATCACTGACGGAAATGAAGAGGATTGAGCACCGCCGAAGAGTGATGTTGCATAATAAAATTCTGTTTGGTATGGATCAGTATCTGTAGCTGTTTGTGCTGCTCCACCTCTTACTTTGCAATAGCTCAGCCATTTGTTTTTTATTTTTAATGCATCTGAAGCGACATAACTCACCGATGCTCCCGGATAAAAATAACTGTTTGCATTAGATGGAAGAGTGGACGACCAATCGTTTCTTCCTGTTAATTCTACAAACAAATAGTTTTTATAAGATAGATTAGCAAATGAATAAATTGAATTTATTTTTTTCTTGTTGAAAGAGTTTACAGGAATAAGCTTGCTTTGTTCATCACCCGCTTGAACAACGGTTATGTTTCCGCTTGAATCTTGTCCATAAACGGTAGGGGTATAGTTAAGAAGACTATAATAATTCGGATAGTACCAAGTTCCTGAGTGTCCACTTAAA